>CALEZT010000086.1 GCA_937927975.1 uncultured Phycisphaerales bacterium | reverse complement strand
ATACGAGATCGTATTCGGTGACTGGAGTTCAGCCGTGTGCTCTTCCGATCTACGATGATCGAGTTGTGCCTGGGCGAGAAAAGCCAGTCACGAGATGGACAAGAGGAATGGGCGGCTCCACCAGAATCGGATCCTTACGTCGGCCGCGAAGGCTACGAGATGTTGCCCGGAGTATTCGTCGGCAACGTATTGGGAGTCTACTATCCAGGTCAGGCCAAGTTGCGGATCAACGCCTATGTGTGTCGACAAGAAGCGATGGCCCCAATCCCTGTCGGTTTCTATCTGCGAATGTGCATGTTGATGACGCTCGTGCATGAGGTCGCTCACCACTACGATTTCTCTTCTCGAATCGCGCGAGGACGTTGGCTGGCAGACGCCCAGGATAAGGTGGAGATCTATGCGGAGCGAGTCCAACACGATTGGTTCAGCGAGTACGTGGCGCCATGCCTGAGGAGAGACTACCCCGACCAATGGCAGGCATTCAACCGGTGGGTGCGAGAACACGTCGGTCTCGAACTACCGGTCGAACTCCTTCTGGGCGATCCGAGGACTACGGCAAAAGGTAACGGCATCATACTGCAGGCCTTGTTCGATACCGGACATGCCTTTCAGGAATTCGTGACAGCGGTGCAGCAGGGAAGAGACCAGCAAGAAGCTCGTTTGGACTTTGCGCGGGATCTGCATTATGCAGAGCAGTATGAACCCGCCTTGCGCATCATCGACCTGCTCCTGCGTGCCGACAGAGACAACGTCGATGCCCTGGTCCTTCGGGCGGACATCTTCAATCACATGGGCCGGTACGAAGAGGCCTTGGGCATCTCCAAGCAAGTGCTCCGGAGGGAACCGCAGTGGGCGGATGCCCTCGAAACGCAGGTGGACGCCTGGATGGGGCTCGGAGAATATCACAGAGGCATCCAAGGCATCGATAAGCTCCTGGGCATCATCGGCAACGAACCGCGTGAAGTAGTGCGCTGGCAGATGGACAAAGTGGAGGCCTTGATTGAAGCTGGACGGTACACGGAGGCGGAAACGCTCCTTGCCTCTGTCGAGGAATTGCTCTCCGGACGTCGGCTGTGGCGCCGGCGAATCGAGCGATTGAGAAAGAAGTGCCGTCACCGCCGCAGGCGGGCCGACTGAAGGTGTCAGACAACGAAGGGGTCAGGGACTCCAGTTCACACCAGCCGGAAGATCATCGCTCTGGCCATCGTCTTTCCGACCGGCTATAATCCCGCCTGTAGGGACTTTCGGCGGTCTGGCCGCACAGGCGGGAACCGCCCTGATCGCGGCGTTGACAAATCGTTCTCGGGAAAGGCAAGGCTCCACTCCAATGAAAGGCGCTCGCTTATGAAACCGCAACAGAACAGCCTGACGCGTCGCCATTTTCTCAGGACCAGCACGCAAGCCACGGTCCTGACGGGACTGGCCGTTACCACACGGGCGTACGGCGCAGGCAGTGACCGGATCCGCGTCGGGCTCGTGGGTTGCGGAGGCCGCGGCACCGGGGCCGCCCAGGACGCGCTGCTGGCCGGCCCGAACATCGAACTCGTCGCGATGGGCGACATCTTCAAGTCCAGGGTCGAGGCCAGTCTGGCCCAGCTCTCCAAGGTCGCCCAGGACAACAAAGCCCTGCAAGGCAGCATCAAAGTGACCCCCGACCGTTGCTTTTCCGGCCTGGACGCGTATCGCAAGGTGATCGACTCCGAGATCGACTACGTCCTGCTCTGCACGCCTCCCGGCTTTCGGCCGGAGCATATCGAGTACGCCGTCAAGAGAGGCGTTCACATCTTCGCCGAGAAACCCTGCGCGACCGATGCGCCGGGCGTCCGTCGGATCCTGGCGCTCGAGGACGAGATGAAGCGCAAAGGCATCGCCCTGCTGTCCGGCTTCAACGGCCGGCACGCGTTCCATCAGGCGGACCTCGTCAAGGCCGTTCATGACGGCCAACTCGGCGAGATCATGTCCCTCTACGCCTACTTCAACACGGGCGACATCTGGTATCGCGAGCGGGAAGACGGGATGACCCTGCCCGAATACCATTTCCACAACTGGTTCCACGTGGATTGGCTCTGCGGCGACCACATCGTCGAACAGCACGTCCACAACCTCGACGCGTGCAACTGGATCATGCAGGCTCACCCGGTGGGAGCGTACGGGATGGGCGGACGCCAGTATCACACGGACCGCGGCGGCAACATCTACGATCACTTCACGGTCCTGTTTGACTACGAAAACGGCGCCCGCCTGACGAGCATGTGCCGGCAGATCCGAGGCACCGATGCGAAAATCGGAGAGGAAATCGTCGGAACCAAAGGAACCGGCTCCCTGGTCGGCCGCAAGACCGAGATCACCGGCCCCAACGCCAGGGTCTTCCGCGAGCGCCCGGATCAGCACGAGACCCATCACCAGGAGCACATCGATTTCGTCGCGGCCCTGCGGCGCGGCGAGACGCCGAACGATACGAGGTTCCTCTGCGAGTCCACCCTGACGGCCATCATGGGACGCGAGTCCGCCTACACGGGCAAGTACGTCGCCTGGGACGAGATCCTGAACTCCACGCTTCGGCTGACGCCTCCGGACATCGCGGCCTGGGACGGCTCGATCCGGCCGGTCCCTAAGCCAGGGATGCGGCGGGTCTAGCCGGGCCTGCCGGCTTTGTGTGAGCGCGCCTTCGGGTGGTTCTTTGCGGGATTGTAAGGGGGACAGACACGCATTCCGACGCCTCGCGTCGGGAGTCTTTCGCATAGGGGCCACCAGCATGAGAGGGGCGTTGCACGCCCCAGTGCCACGTCCAGCCGCGCAAACGAACGCCTCGTTCGCGAATCCAACCAGAGGCCTCAAGACGCAATCGCACACATTTCGTGTCGGGGGGACCGGAGTCGGCGTTGAGACGGGCCTGTACGGGGTGAACTCAAGGTGTCGGGTAGCGTGTCTCTTTCTGTGCTTGCCGGTTCGTCCGCCACGGGTATGGCTTCGAAATTGGCGTTGTCAGCGTTAGTGTGCGGCTTCTCTGGCCTTTTGCAGGGCTTTGAGAGCTTCGTGGGTGCCGACATAGACCGTGACCTCTTT
>CALEZT010000085.1 GCA_937927975.1 uncultured Phycisphaerales bacterium | reverse complement strand
TTCGTACCGTGGCCCAGAACGCCAGGGAATTGATCAGAAACTCACGTCGTTTCATATGGTATTCCTTTCCATGCAATGGCCTCTCCACCCAATGTCCCGTCCTTCCTCCTGCCCACCGTGGGCGTCAACATAAATTCAGACGAGATACGTCGGGTCGAGCGTGCGCAGGAGCCGCTGGCCCATCTTGTACGAGCAGTAGGTCATGAAGAACGCGGCGAATACGTCGATGCTGTAGTGCAGGTGCATCGCCAGCACGACGATGCCCATCACGACAGATCCCACGAGGAAGAAGTACCGCAGACGGCTGCGACGGAACACGTAGAACCCGATGAACGGCATGGCGGTATGGCCAGAGAAAAACATGTCGTTCTCGAAGTACAGGTTCCCGAAGAACCAAGGGAAGCTCACGGCCACCGAGCCGGCCGGCGTCTCCAGGTGTGTGAAGATCATGAACACCGACCGCAGCACCAGAAGCAGGCTGAACTGAATCGCCACCACGTGGAACATCCGCACGCGGAAGAACGCCGGGTACAGGAACAGGACCATCAGCAGGACCATGTACCCGTAGACGAACAGGAAACTCAGGTCGATGGCCGGGATCTTGTCGAGGATCAGATCGGGCACCTTGGCCCCCGGCGTGGCGGTAACGTAGGAACCGCAATAGTAGTCCACCGCCAGGCCGATGAAGGTGAAGACCGCCGCGATGGCGAGCATGCGTTTGCAGGCCCAGACGTCGTGGGCCCAGTCTCCAATGGCGGTCCAGGCTCGATCGCGCAGCGTCCGCGCACCGGCCTGCTCCCCAGGAACCGGCCTCAGTCGCGGCGTTGGGATCGGCGCCACGGTGGTCCTTCCCGCCAATGTCATATCAGCCCCTTCCGGGCCCCCCGGCGCGAGGCGCTCCGGGTCCCTGTATGTACTCGGCCATCTTCAGTCTGTGCCCTAGAATCCCCGTGAGGTGACGAATCAGGACCCTCTCGATCTCATCGAGTGTCTGCTCCTCAGCATAAGCAATTTGCTTGACGTCCGTCAAGTGTCTTGCCGCTTGGGGGCTCAGAAGAATCTTGTCCGCGAAACTCATCTCGCAATCCCGGCAGATCATCCCGTTGGCGGGATGGCTGAAATAGGTCTCGCTACAGTCGGGTCCGAAGGGCCTCTTGCAGTTGACGCAGGAGCCCAGAATGGGCCGGAGTCCCGCTTCGTAGAGCAGGACCAACTGGAACAGGATCAGGCGGATCAGAACGTCCCGACGCACGGCCTCCAACCGGCCTTCGTCGATATCCTGGAGAAACCCTGCGAAATGGTCGAAAAGGTCGGGGTGCGGATCGTATTCGTCGGTGAGCAGGTCCACCAATTCGGCCGCGAACAGGCCGCAGTTCAGGGCAAACAGGCGACGACGGATTTCCCCTCGCATCGGATCCGGCTGGAACTCCGTCAGGGTGGCCAGTTTGCCCTCATAGGCGGGCACGTACATGATCTGTCCGAGGGACAGGACCTCGATCGGGCCCTCGAAGGCCGACTTGGCGCGCTTCGAGCCTTTGGCGATGGCGCGGATCTTGCCCGAGAGTCGCCCGAACAGGGTCAGGATCTGGGAGGTTTCGGAGTAGTCCACCGTGCGGATGCAAACTGCCCGATCCTTGGTTGACATGGCTACCTTGCGACCTTCTGGATCCTGACCCGCTTGACGCGCCGGGGTTCGGCTGAGGCGATGGTGAACTTGAGGTCCTCGTAGTCGAAGTCCTCGCCTGCCTTCGGAACGTAGCCCAGTCGCGAGAAGACGAAGCCCCCCACCGTGTCGTAGTCCTCATCCTCAGGCAGGTCCAGCTCGTACTCGTCGTTGAGGTCCTCGACGTAGGTTCTGGCGTCCACCTCGATCGTCTGCTCGTCGATCTTCTTGATCGACTCCGGCGGAAGCTCCTCATACTCGTCGGCGATCTCGCCCACCAGCTCCTCGATGATGTCCTCGAGCGTGACGATGCCGGCGGTGCCGCCGTACTCGTCGAGCACGACCGCGATGTGCAGCTTCTGGTTCTGGAACTCGTGCAGAAGGGCCCGCAAGGGCTTGGTCTCCGGAACGAAGTACGCCTCCCGGATCCGCTCGCGCACGTTGAACTGCTCGGGGTTCTTCCCGATCTCCTCGAGCAGGTCCTTGGCGTAGATCAACCCGACGATGTTGTCGATCGTCCCCTCGTAGACCGGGATGCGGGAGTGCCCCATCTTCTGAATCGCATGGAGCACGGCCGGCAGATCGGCGTGGACATCGACCGCGATCAGGTCGGTCCGAGGCGTCATGATTTCCGCAGCGGTCCGCTCGCTGAGCTCCAGGACGTTCTCGATCATCTCCTGCTCCTCCTCGTCGACGGCCCCCTCCATCCGATGCTGCTCCAGTTCCTCGAGAAACTCCTCATGCAGTTCCTCCTGCTCGGTTTCAGGCGTCGCCGCGGGTACGCCGGCCAGGCGCCGGACGAACCCGTCGTAGAGCTGCAGCACGTGGAGGATCGGAGAGGCGATCGCCGCGAAGACGACGAGGATCCAGTAAGTCCGGCTGATGAGCTTCTCCCCGGCGTACTTGGCCCACGCATAGGGAATGGCCAGACTGAAGACCGAGAAGATGGCCAGCGAAACGACGAACGCGATCGCGTAGGCGGCCAGGGTCAACTCCGTGTGCAATTCCCCCATCAACGCCACCATCAGGAACAGCGCCCCGATGTTGAAGAGCAGCCGGTAGAACGCGCAGGCCAGAATCAGTCGATCCGCGTTCTCCGTCACCCGGTCGACCATCTGGGGTCGTTCCTCTCCATCGGCGGTCCTGAACGCCTCTTGCAGCTTCAGACGCGAGAAGACGCGCAGCGCGTTGGCGTTGACCGAGAAGAACGACGTCGCTCCAACGAAAAGGCATATCAGCAACACAGCCCAACCGATGAAGCTCACCTGCGCACACCCTTTCAAAAAGCTCTCCAATGACCGGACGCGGACTCACCGCGACCGAGCGTCGGTATTATACACCCATCCATAGCCCAGATGGTGGAGAATCTCATCTTCCATCCGGTGCATCTTCCCGGCCTGGGCCGCCGTGGCGTCGTCGAATCCCAGATTGTGGAGCAATCCATGAGTCACGTAGAGGGCCAGTTCCGCATCGACGCAATGACCCCGACGGGCCGCCTCGCGTGCAGCCAGCTCCGCGTTGACGATCAGGTCGAAAAGCCTCGCGTCCTCCAGACGGTCGGACAGGTCGAAGCTCAGGCAATCCGTGGTCCCTTCGTGCCGGAGGAACCGCATGTTGAACTCGGCCATCTCCGCGTCGTTGACGATGCCGATGCTGACGACCGCCTCGCGGACTTCGAACCGCTCGCAGACCGCTTTGACAAGGGTCCTGAGCCGGGCCGTGTCGAGAGGGACAGCGCGGTAGTGCTTCGTGATGCGAACCGTGATCATGTCTCAACCATCTTGGGGACGCCCGGCCTGGACGGACGTTCGGGACGCGCGACCGGGGCGTCCGGCGCGGTGGGATAGGCGATCCGCCCGTGGTAGTGAGCGGCCAGCGACTTCGCGAGGCTCGCTTCGATCTGGCTGAGCTCCCGCAACGTCAGGTCGCAATCGTCGAACTGGCCGTCCTGGAGCCGCCGCATGGCGATGTTGTGGACGACCGCCTCGACCTTGGCCAGCGTCACGTCGGACAGCGACCGAACGGCCCCCTCCACCGCGTCGGCCAGCATGAGAATCGCCCCTTCCTTGTTCTTGGGTTTCGGGCCGGCGTATCGGAACTCGCTCTCGCTGGGCGGGGTCTCGATGGACTTGCCTGATCCTTCCTCGTACTTGCGCTTGGCCTCGTGATAGAACGGCTCGACCAGGGTCGTGCCGTGATGGCTCTCGATGAATTGCCGCAGAACGTTGGGCAGGCCGAACTCCTTGGCCATCTCCACGCCGTCCTTGACATGGCCCACGATGATCAACTGACTCATCGCCGGCGAAAGCTCCTTGTGCTTGCTGACCGAGCCCATCTCGTTCTCGGTGAAGTACTTGGGTTTGTTGATCTTGCCGATGTCGTGGTAATAGGCCCCGACCCGGCACAACAGACCGTTGCAGCCGATCGCCTCTGCGGCCGACTCGGCGATCGATCCGATCAGCAGACTGTGACTGAACGTGCCCGGCGCTTCCATCGCCAGCTTCCGCAGCAACGGCTGGTTGGCGTCGGAGTAGTCCAGCAGGGTCATGCTCGTGGCGATGCGGAACACCCGCTCGATCAGCGGCAGCAGGGCCTGAACCAGCATGCCCGCCACGAACGTGGTGCATGCGTGGTATCCGGCCGCCTGCAGGACCATGGCCGTCCGCGGCGGCTCGCCCATGAAGTTCAGGTACACCACCGACGACGCGGTGACAAACACCACGACCGTCGCCAGCGCGCTGACCTCCAGCAGTTTCATCCTCGTGCGGATCTCTTTCAGCGTGAAACAGCAGGTCGCAGCGCCGGTGAACATCGTCAGGAACAGCCCGATCCCTTGCAACTGAAAGCCCTGGTCGACCCGGGGCCCCACAGCCAGCGTGGCCAGCACACAGTACAGGGCGCTCATCCCTATCGCGAACCGCTGGTCGTACGCGATCACCAGAACGATCGCGGCCAGGACCGCGGTTCCCGTGCCCCAACTGGGCTCCCAGAGAGGCTCATTGCTGGACAGCGAACTGAGCTTGGCAATCGCCAGAAGGATGGGAAACAACAGGACCAGACCCAGCGCCCGGCTGTGATTGCGAAGCAGACGGGGCTGATAGTGACAGACGTAGAAGGCCGCACCTACCGCTATGAAGAAGTTCAGCACGACCAAGGCCGCCAGGACGCGATACCGCCCCTGCTGAACCACGCCGAACGACAGCACGGCGATGCACAATCCAAGAAAGACCAGCCACAGCAGCAGCGAAATGGCCATGTCGGCGTCCGCGTGCAGAAAGGCCTTCAGGGGCCGCTCGACACCGATGGTTCGGCGGACCTGACTTCGCCGGGGATTCGTTCTCTTGTTAAGAAACGCCATTCCACGCGCCTCTTGGACAGGTCCAATAAACAAACACGCTGAAATCGAAGACAGGCCCCTGTCTATACCGCGTCACGAGACCTCCCGTTTCTTGGCCCCGGCAGCGGCTTCCTGCCTCAGGCGATAGGCCTCGACGATGTTCTGGACCAGACGATGCCGCACGATGTCCCTTTGGCTCAGCTCCACCAGCCCGATCCCGTCGACCCGACGGAGGATGTCCATGGCTTCGACCATGCCGCTTCGCTGGTTGGCGGCCAGATCCACCTGCGTGATGTCGCCGGTGATGATCATTTTCGAGCCGTGCCCCAGGCGCGTCAAGACCATCAACATCTGGAGACCCGAGGTGTTCTGGGCCTCGTCGCAGATGATGGCGGACTCGTTCAGCGTCCGGCCTCGCATGAACGCCAGAGGGATGATCTCGATGATGTCCAGTTCCATGAACTTCCGCATCTGGGCGAAGTCCATCATATCCTCGATGGCGTCGAACAGCGGACGGAGATAGGGATTGACCTTGGCCGCGATATCACCGGGCAAAAAGCCCAGTTTCTCTCCCGCCTCGACCGCGGGTCGGGCCAGCACGATCCGCCGGATCTGCCGTTTCTTGAGCATGGACACCGCGACCGCCACCGCAAGGTACGTCTTGCCCGTCCCGGCCGGACCGGTACAGAACGTGACGTCGTTGTTGAGCATCGTCTCGATGTACTTCAACTGCCCTTCCGTGGACGGCTCGACGATTTTGTTCGAATAGACCGTGATGGCCTGGTTGTTCTCGACCCGGTCGGCGGGCGGCCCCTGCTCCACGAACCCGGTCACGTCCTCGGGCGTCAGCCGCTTGTGCTTGAGCAGATGCTTCTGCATCCGGTCGATGACCTCCGTCGCGCGGTTGACGTTGGGCTCGGAGCCGCTGATGTGCAGGTCCGACTGGCGGGCGGTGATCTGTACTCCCAGGGCGCGGCGCAACAGACGCAGATGGCTGTCGGCCAGGCCGAAAAGCTCAAGCTGCTTGCTGGGATCCAATTGTACGGTTACTTCCAAAACTCGTTCTCGCTCCAGTGATGCCCGACCTGCTCCGGCTGACCCTTTCCTCAGGCCGCCATGGTCAAGAACAGGTACGCACACGGCGCCGCAAAAAGCGGCGAATCAATCACATCCAGTATACCGCCAAAACCGGGCACACGGTTCGAGGAATCCTTTTGCTGCGCGTCGCGTTTGAGCATGGACTCCGACAGATCACTCAACTGGCCGACGACAGCCATGGTCGCCCCGAACACCAGGGCAATCCAAACCCCCATTATACCAGAAACCAAGGCAAATGCCAAGCTCACCCCGCCGGCGACGACCACGGCGCCTGCCAGACCTTCCCACGTCTTGCCTGGACTGACCCGCGGGGCCAGTTTGTGGCGACCGAAGAGCCTGCCAAACGTGTAAGCCCCTATATCTGAAGACTTTACGACAAATACGAAGGTCAGAAAGGCCAGAGGACCGCCGTCGACGCGAATCCCCAGGATGAAGGCTCCGAGCAAACCCAGGTACAACAAGGCAAAACTGCTGACGCCGCAGTTGACCAGCACGCCCTCGACGCCGAACCGGACCTGCTGCCACACCATCATCCCAGCGAGCGTAAGTATTGTGGCGATCGAAAGATACATCACCAGCGGAACGTCGATGAGCCGCGATCCCCACCAGCTCGTCGAGACCAGGACCAGGCCGACGGCGCAGAGAGGATTGAGAACGACCAGACCCTTCGAGGCCGCGAGCCGGGCCAGCTCCAACCCGCCCAAGCCGGCGGCGCCACCCACCAGCAGAGCAATGAGCGTCGCCTGGACCTGTTTGTCGTCGGTTGGCGACGCAGTCAACGAGCCGTCGAACCAGCCGTCGAGCAGGACCAGGCCGGAGAACAGCGCGGTCATCAGGGAACCGAATATGAGTCGGTGCTTCAGCATGCTCTCGTCATGGAAACACAGAAAGAAAGACGGAGGGCCGGCCCACAGCCTCGTCCTCCCTTCTCACGCTCCCACGTTTCCTCCTTCGGTCTTCTTCGGCACCAGGCCGCCGAAACGACGGTCCCTCCCGGCGTAGGCCAGAATCGCCTCATCGAGCGACTGCTCGTTGAAGTCGGGCCAGAGCGTGTCGGTCACATAAAACTCACTGTAGCAGATCTGCCAGAGCAGGAAGTTGCTGACGCGAAGCTCGCTGGCGGTGCGGATCAACAGATCCGGATCAGGCATCTGGGCCGTGTACAGGTGCGAGCTGACGCACTTCTCGTCGATGTCCTCCACCCGCAGGCGACCCTCGACGCAGTCTTTCGCAATCGCCTGGGCGGCATCGGCGATCTCCACCCTGCCGCTATAGTTGAGGGCCATCGCCAGCACCATGCCGGTGTTGGCCTGGGTCAGAGTCATCGTGCCGGTCAGGGCGTCCACGACCGACTGGGGAAGCCCTTCCATCCTGCCCAGGTGCAGCAGCTTCACGTTGTTCCGCATCAGGCTGGGTCGAATCCCCACGAGGTAGTCCGCGTACAGGTGCATCAGGGCGTTGACCTCGGTCTTGGGCCGCTTCCAGTTCTCCATGCTGAAGGAGTACAGCGTCACCGATTCCAAGCCGTAATCGACGCAGGACAGAGCCACCTCCTCGGCGGTCTTGGCGCCCTGGCCGTGCCCTTCGTACCGAGGGCGGTTCCTCGCCTGGGCCCAACGGCCGTTGCCGTCCATGATGATGGCGATGTTGCGAGGAATCTGTTCCGGCTGAATCCCTAGCCGAGCCGCGGTCTTAGCCAGTTTCTCGTGCATGTCGTTTGTGGCCATAAGTGTGAACCGCCAATGAGCGGTAAATCCGAAATCGGAAGCTCGAAATCCGAAACAAACCCAAGTGATACAAACTCAAATGACGGAAACGCTGACGCGACTAGACAAGTTCGTTTGGCACATTTGGATCTTGGTCATTCGTGCTTGTTTCGGATTTCGAACTTCGGATTTCGAGTCTTCTTACTTCAAGATGGTTTGGCTTCGTTTGGGCCCGACGCCGATCATCTCGACGGGCTTGCCGACGATCTGCTCGATCCGACGGACATATGTCTGCGCCGCGACCGGCAGCGAAGCGAAGCTCGTGGCGTCGCTGAGATCTTCGTCCCAGCCGGGCAGGGTCTCGTAGATGGGCTTGGCCCGCGCCAGCCGGTCGATGTTGGCGGGGAAAAACGTCGTCTCTTTCCCGTCGATGCTGTAGGCCCGGCACAACTGAAGCTCCTTGATGCCGGTGAGGGTGTCCAGATGCATCATCGCCACGGCGTCCACCGAGCCGATCCGGATGCTGTACGCCGCGGCCACCCCGTCGAACCAGCCGCACCGTCGCGGTCGCCCGGTCGTCGTGCCGTACTCGTGGCCCTTGACGCGGATGTACTCGCCGGTGTCGTTGTCCTGCTCGGTCGGGAAGGGCCCCGCGCCGACGCGGGTCGTGTAGGCCTTGACGACGCCGATGTATTTGTTGACCATCTTGGCCGGCACGCCGCAGCCCGAGGGCAGACCCAGCGAGCTGGAGTTCGAACTGGTGACGTAGGGGAACGTCCCGTGGTCCAGGTCCAGCAGCGAACCCTGGGCACCTTCGAAGAGGACCGACTTGCCCTCGCCGATGACGGTGTGCAAAAGTTCGGTCGTGTCCTTCGTGCAGGGCACGAGCCGATCCGCGTATTTCCTGCAGTTCTCGACAACCGCCTCGACATCCATCGGCTCGGCGCCGTAGAGGGCCCCGAACAGCTTGTTCTTATAGGCCAGGATCATCCGCAGCTTCTCGGCCAACGCGTTGAGGTCGCGGAAGTCGCTCATCCTCACGGCGTAGCTGCGCCCCACCTTGTCCGCGTAGCACGGCCCGATGCCGCGGATGGTGGTGCCGATCTTGGCCTTGCCCAGCGATTCCTCGCGGAGCTGGTCCTCGCGTTTGTGGTAATCGAGCACAACGTGGGCGTTTTCACTGATGAACAGCCGGCCCGCCAGGGAGATCCCCCGCTGGGCCAGGCCGTCGATTTCGTTGATGAGCACCGAGGGGTCCACCACCACCGCGTTGGCGATCACACACAGAACGCCCTGGCGGATCGCGCCGCTGGGCAGAAGGTGCAAAGCGAACCGGCTGTCTCCGATGACGACGGTGTGTCCGGCGTTGGCCCCGCCCCCATAGCGCACCACGACCTCGCTCCGCTCGGCCAGGATATCGACCACCTTGCCCTTGCCTTCGTCACCCCACTGCAATCCGACGACACACGTATTCATTGGACTCGTATTCCCCAAACCTGCCAATCACCCAAGGAAACTGCAAAACCGAGATAGCCTACCGACCCGCCCCCGGCCGGTCAACCAAATTGTGACCGAATCGAGCCCCGAACCGCGGACCGGTTGTGGTCCGATGGCCGGCCCCCTTTTCTCGAAAATGCGGATTGCGGCCGGGATTTCTGTGGTATAATGGGTCCAAGCGAAGGTGGACCGGCAGAAGCGACGTCTTCCTTGTCCGTCCTCATCGATTCTACAGCGGGTTGCAGCAGTCCACCTTCGTGCGGAATCGGTCTATCGTGAGTTGCGAGAGAGCCGGCGAAACGCTCGTGCGATCGGATATCCGGAGGGACGGATATGACGGACTTCGACAGCCATTTGGCGCCCGGAAACAGGCGAGAGATCGTTTGCCAATCGTCGATTGTCGATGCCAAGGCCTTCACGCTGATCGAGCTGTTGGTCGTGATCGCGGCGATCGCGCTGCTGATGGCGGTTCTGATGCCGGCCTTGAGCCGGGCCCGCAAGCAGGCGAGGGCTGTGGTTTGTCGCAGTCATCTGAAGCAATGGGGAACAGCGATGGCGCTTTACACGGAAGACCACGAAGGCTGCATTCCTGCGGACCTTGTCGCGCAGCCCGGCCTGTCGCTTCTCAGAGGGCTCTATCTCAGTCAGGAAGGACCCGATCCCAATCCCGCCCGGCGGTCCCACCCGGTGTTGACGGAAGGGATTTCCTGTTGTCCCATGGCGACGCGGACCCTGGACGACACAACCTATGGCTACGCATGGCTGAACAAAGGCGAGTACTACTTGAGAGTCAAGGGCGGGGGAACATTCGTCGCATGGAACATCGTGATCCCCGAGCCCGCTTTTCGCGGCAGCTACGGTCTGAACGCCAACATTTTCAATCCGATGAATTTCGGGATCGCGGACGATCCCAGAATAATGCTCCCGAGCATGGGAGGAGCCCCGAATCGCCGTCGCGGGGTGAACACGCACTCCCTTCGTCAGTGCCAGAGCATCCCGTTTCTTCTGGACGCTACGATCCCCAGTTATCGGATACTCGATTCATATACGCCCCACGAAACGGAGCCCGAGGAGGTGAACGGAAACTTCTGCATCAATCGCCACTACGGAACCATCAACGGCCTGTTCCTTGACTGGTCCGTGCGGCCCGCGGGCCTCAAGGAACTGTGGACCCTGAAGTGGAGCCTTAAATTCGACGTGGCGAACAAGTGGACTCGGGCCGGCGGCGTCAAGCCGGAGGACTGGCCCCAGTGGATGCGGGCGTTCAAGGACTACTAGGGACCCATCGTGCCGGTGTATTGAAGACGCAGTATTGTGCAGGGCATAGCGATTCCGGGGACGCTGCCGATACAAGACCAAAGGGTCAGCGGAGGTTGTCGCGGGACATGCAGGGCTCCAAGAGGGACCGTCCCTCTCCATGCCCTCACAACAGTAGCACCAATAGGCAATGAGGCGACTGACGAGAATTGCATTCGCGCGGTCTCGACGATATGCTGCAATGATACACCCAACTTCTTCTTGGAGAACGAGATGGCAGCAATCAGGCGGATCGTGGGCGCCCTTCTCCGGGCGGCGATCCTTATCCTGGTCCTGCCGCTCATTATCCTCTTGCGAATTCCGCTCGTTCTCTTCAGTGAAACAAAGGCCGCCATCTCGATGCGTGTGTTTCGCCGACGCGAACAGGGGCATGTCTACCTCATTTGCACGTCCAAACGCGGGTGGCACGACTTCCTCAAGAACAACGTCATTCCGGTTGTGTCCGGCAACGTCCGGGTCGTGTGGCAGGAAGCCAGACGCAACGACGAATATCCCAGGATCTTCGCCTATCTTGCTCGTTCGCGCGTTTCCGGCGTACCCAAGCCCTATCTCGTCAGGATCACCGCCCGCAACCCCATATATAAATCGCTCAACCCAGCCTTTCGTCATCTCAAGGCACGCCCGAGGAAATCCCGGGAAACACGCCAAGCGTGCGCAGAACTCATTGAACAGACACTGAACGAACTCCAGTAGCCCATCCTATGCGTCCGGAGGCTCGAAACGAAATGATTGCCCTTGACAGAAAACGGGGACTCCCGTATCATGTACATGTATGTATGTGCATCCAGGATCGGAAGGATGGTTCTTCATGGCGACCAAGACGATCAGTATCGATGTGGAAGCGTATGACCGGCTGAGGGCCGTGCAGAAGGAGAACGAGTCCTTCAGCCAGGTCATCAAACGCGTCGTGCGAAAACCCTTCGACTTGACGGCGTTCCTGAATAAGATCAATGACCATGCGATCAGCGAGAAGGCCGCGGCCGCGGTCGAATCGCATATTCGCAGGCGGCACCGTCCCTCGGGCAGGAGGCGGTGATGGCGTGTCTCGATACCACCCTTCTGATCGACCTGCTCAGCAAGTTCTCGGAGCGAAGAGCGAGAGCTGTCGGAAAGATCAAGGAGTTGGCCGAGAGAGGAGAAGAGCTGGCGATCACTCGGTTCAATCTCGCCGAACTATACGTCGGCATCGCGCGCTCTACAGATCCCGAGGAGGAAGAACATTTGGTGCGCGCCTGTGTGAGTGAATTCGCGATTCTGGACTTCGACGATGCGGCGGCCCGGCTCTTCGGCTCCATCACCGGCTTTCTCCACCAGATCGGCAAACCCGCCGGCGATATGGACGTCCTGATCGCGGCCACGGCCATGGTCTACGGCCACTCATTGATCACCCGCAATCCCAAGCACTTCAGGCACATCCCCAACCTGATCGTGGAAGACTACTGATTACGATCTTTGTCGGACAGTCGGTCGATCCAATAGTCCGGTTCTCTGTGGAGGTGGGCAATGGCGAGGATTAGGATAAGATCACTCTCTTGGAGGTAGATGATCCCGTAAGGGAAACGGCGAACGGGACATCTTCTCGCATCCTCATGAAACATCTGCCATGCATGCGGAAACTGCTTGATGCGATCTATCGCGAAGAAAACCTCCCAGAGGAATTCGTATCCAAGGCCGGCCCTTTCACGGTTGTAGTAATCGATCGCGTCGTCAAGCTCTGTCTTCGCGACATGGAGGAATCGGACCCTCATCTGGCTCTGTATTCCGCTAGAACGTCCTCCGCCGATACCGTGGCCACTTCACCTGCTCGAAAGGCGCGGAGTCTGGCGGCGATTTCATTGCGCCACACCTGATCGACAGCTTCATCCGGCTTGTCGAGGCTGGTGAGGAGTTGGTCAACAAGGGCGGCTCTCTCAATAGGCGGCAGAGCCAAGGCTTCCTTGAGCAGATCTTGCGATTCGGGCTTCATTCCACGTCTCCAATACAACGTCCGGCAACCACGGCTGATTGTACCCTTGTACCCAGGGTCAATCAAGCAGGGAGTGGCGGATCACATCTGCCACGGGCTTCGCATCGGGCGGTCCAGAAGATTGTTGGCCTCGGCGTCGTTGGTGAATTCCTCTTTCGTTGGGTCCCACTTCAATGGGCGGCGGAGCTTGATCGCGATCTGCTCCAGCCAGCAGAGCGTGTCGGAACGTACGGCGATATCGATCGGCGAAGCAGGCTGGGTGCGGCCTTTCACCGCGTCGACGAAGTTCACGTGGTGGTTGTCGCTCTTCAAGAGCCGGATGTCGTTCGAGCCGAATCTCACTTTCAGCAGCGACTTGGGATTGGCGTCGATCCGCTCGCGATCGACGTGGACCCAGCCTTCGCTGCCGAGGAACAGGACGCCGTGACCGTAGCCGGCGACCTGCTGGGGGTGTGTTTTCGCAGTGGCGTCGTCCATGTGGATGAGCGTCACGCCGTTGGCGTAGCGATTCCGGACCTGCCAGTTCGTGGCGCAGTCGGTGAGCATGTCCTGCGGGAACGTCCCTGAGCCTTCGATCTCGGTCGGGCCGGACAGGTCGGTGCCGTTGCCCCACTGGGCGATGTCGAGATGGTGTACGCCCCAGTTGCCGATCATGCCTATGCAATAGTCGGAGATGCAGTACCAGATGCTCCAGGGTCCCCAGCCGCCGGCGTTCTGGTTTCGCGGCGGATCGGTGTACGGCCGGCATCGCTCGTAGCAGTACGGCGCCATCGGAGCGGGCCCCAGCCACATCTCATAATTCAGTTCCGGCGGGACCGGCTCGGTGGGCTGCTTCGGGCAGGTCCAACTGCCCGGCACGCCCACGAGGATGGTCTTCAGTTGGCCGATCCTGCCGTTGCGGACCAGCTCGCACGCCTGGCGGAAGAAGCCGCCGGAACGCTGCTGGGTGCCGAACTGAAAGACCACGCCGCTGTCGTGTACCGCTTTCTGGACGGCCTTGGCGGCGTGGAAGCTCCAGCCGATCGGCTTCTCGCAATACATGTGTTTCTTCTGTCGGGCGGCTTCGATTGCGATCAGCGGGTGCCAATGATCGGGCGCGGTGATCTGCACGGCATCGACATCCTTGCGGCCGACGACCTCGCGATAATCGCCCGATGCGACACAGTCCGAGTTGTCGTACCACTTGTTTACGATCTGCTTGCCCTTCTCAAGCTGGGTCTGGTGAACATCGCAGACCGCGACGACGCGCACTTCGGGATTTCCCAGGAAGGCCCGCATGTTGCCGGTGCCCTGGATGCCCAGTCCGATGCAGGCCAGGGCCAACCGATTGCTCGGGGCCTGTGCCCCAAAGACCGAGGACGGCACAACCGACGGAAAGGACAGACCGACGGCCGCCGCTCCTGCCGATTGAAGGAGCTTGCGACGACTCCACCTGCCCGTTTGAATCGCTCGATCCGGACTCATGGTCATTTCCCTTTCTGCACTTGCAGCGTGACGATCTGGGGTCCCTGGCCCGCGGACAGGGTGAACGTGCCGGGAGAAACGGACGCATCCGAGCCCTTGAGCGTCACGGCGTAGTCGCCATGGAAACCCTGGAGCGCAAGGACGCCCGCTGGGTCGGTGTCGCCGGAGGCGGTCGTGGACCATTCGGCCATGAGGGCCTCAAAACGTTTGCCCGCTTCGTTCAGGGTCCAATCCCGTTTGGCCAGACCGCAGTTGGGGCCCCGCCAGGAGGCGCCCGCCCAGAAGACCCACATCACGATGCCTTCGACCGACGGATGGCTGTAGGCGGTGCGATAGACCAGTTCCAGCTTGTCGGCGTTGGACTTCTCGTCCGCGTCGGCCACGTCGAACTCGCTGATCCAGATCGGCAGGCCGAGGGCGGCCACCTTATCCAGACGCTGCTTGATGACCTCGGGATGGGCGAGGATGTCCTCGGACCAGATGTGGCCCTGGATGCCGACGCCGTCGATCGGAGCCCCCTGCTCCCGCAGCTTGCGGACGTGGGCGACGTACTCGTCGGTCTGGACCTCCTTGAAATCCTTGTCCACCGAGAGGATATTGAATTCGTTCGTGAAGAGCTTGGCGTCCGGATCGAGCTCGCGGGCCCGCTTGTACATCCACACGTGGATGTCTTCGCCGAGCCGGTCCTTGAAGAACGAGCCGTGCAGCATCTCGTTGTTCACGTCCCAATGCAGGAAGATCCCGCGGAAATGCTTGACCGCGCTGTCCATGCGGTGCTCGACCGCGGCCTTCAACTGCTCGGCGTCGAGCTGCAAGACCCACTTGGGCTGCCACTTTTCGGGCTCCCAGAAGATGCAGTGGCCCCGAAGCGGAATGCCGTTCTCCCGGCACCACTGCGCCATCGCGTCGGCGGTGGCGTAGTCCTCCTGTCCGGGTCCTCTGCCGTTGCGGTACCACTTGGATTCGTTCTCGAAGACCGCCCAGTTGAAGTGCGATTTGAAAAAGTCCCGATACTGTTCGTTCCTCAGCAGGGCGCCGCTCATGGCAGATCCGAAGGGAAAGGCCTTGCGGGTCTGGTGGACCTCGATGGCGACGCCGGCCGCGGGCTTGCCCTGTTCATCCACCACCCGAATCTGGACGGGCCGCTGGCGAATCTCCCTGATCCGAGCATCCACCTCCGCGCGCCAGGACGCGTTCTGCGCCTGGCAGGCAGATACGCACAAACCACTCACGAGAACAATCGAAACCCAACCGCGTTTACGCATGGCATGCCTCTCCAATCATCAATCATCCATCATCCTTCATCAATCCAACGGCACGATCCAGAGGTTGCGGAAGCTGACCGCGTTGTCGTGGTCCTGGAGCAGGATCGGACGGGGCTGGGGCCCTTCCGGCTGGCCGGCGCCGGTCTTGTTCGGGACCTCGACGTCGTTGTGAACCAGCACGCCATTATGGAACAACGTGATTCGGGCGTTCTGCACCTTGACGGGCTTGCCGTCCTTCTCGCCGTAGCGGGCGGCGCGGAACAGGATGTCGTAGCTCTGCCATTCGCCCGGTTTGGCGCAGACGTTCTGGTCGGGGGCCTTGAACGTGTAGATGCTCGCGCACTCGTTGTTCTTGGGCTCCAGGCCGAAGGAATCGAGGATCTGGATCTCATACCGCTGCTGGATGTAGATGCCGCTGTTGCCCCGGCCCTGGCCCTTGACGCTTTCGGGAAGCACAGGCGTCTTGAACTCCGCGTGCAGCATGAAATCCTTGAAGTCCCGCTGGGTCATGATGCTGCCCGACTTGGGCACGATCTGCATTTCGCCGTCGGCGATCTTCCAGCCGATCTGGCCGCCGCCCTGCCTCTGAAACTGGGAGAAGTCCTTGCCGTCGAAGAGCGTGATCGCGTTGGCGGGCTTCTTGAACTGGACCTTCACCTGCGGCGGCTCGGCGTAATCCCGCCAGATCCGCTCGATCTGCTCGACGTCGGGCTTGCCCTCGTGGACGTACCAGCGATAGCGGAACACGTGGTCCTCGCCGGGCTTCATTTCCCATTCGCCCGCCACCGATGGGCAGAAGTTGAAGAAGATGTGGTTGGTTGGCTCGGGCCACAGACGCATCGGCTCGGGGTGCCGGAAGTTCCTGGGATTGCTGAAGAAGGTCACGCCTTCCCACTGGCCGTCGATCTGGCCATAACTGTCGGCCCAGCGAGCCCGCGTGCCGTTGCCGTCCTTGCGGGTCTTGCCCTCGCTGGTCAGGTAGTCCGCCTCGGGGCCTTTCCACTGGCGGGTCGCGCGGTAGCCCAGTCCGCCGTAGCGGTACTCGTCCTGGATCAGCGGCAGCTCGGCCACGCAACGCTGCGTCGATTGGAAATCCACCAGCCAGTAGCCCTTCTCGGGCCCGCCCACGTTGTACACGCGAACGTCCCAGACTTCCTTGAGGATCGTCTGCTCGCCCTTGGAGGTCTTGAGGGCCACGTGATCCTGCTCAGCCTGGAACCCGCCGAAGACCGGTCCGGTGGTCGTGCCCAAGAACTTCGAAAATCGAACGGTTCCGGTCCCGTCGCCGACATTCCAGAAATCGACCATCCTGCCCTCGTATTTCGTGTGCGTCCAGGGCATCCAGATGCCCATGTGGTGCAGATGGTCCGGCGGATTGATATCGGTCAGCACGTTGCCCTTGGGCGACCACAGGGGATGGATGAACGCGCTGTGATCGTATAGAGGCAGCCTGGCATCCGGGATTCTGGCGACTCCCTTGGGAGCAGGCCACATCGCGTGATGGTATTGCAGCACCTTGGCGTCGCCCACGCTGACCACCAGGAACTTGTCGTCCTGGGCGGCCCTGACCACCCGCTCTGCCCTGGCCTCGCCGGCGACCAGCTCATAAGTCCGCGTCTGCCCGGCGGGCAACGTCCCTGCGACGATCCAGTGCAGCTTGGGCGTCCAGCCCTGCTCGATCTGGGCCGGGACCGTCACGCGGTCGGCCCCTCGGACCTCCTGCAACGACAAAGACAGCCCCTGCACCGCCTGAGGCACCGTCGCCAGCGAGATGGAGACGGGCGTGTCCATACGGGCGTGAGGCCCCGCCTCGACGGTAATCGTCGCCAGAGGCTCAGCCCCGAACGCCGTGACGGCAAGAATCGCCGACAGAATGCCGACAGTGAGTGCTGACAAGCGTGACTGCATCGCGATGCTCCTTTCTGAACCACTATCCGGGCCCGACACGCCGTGCCGGGGCCCCACCCTTACGCGCCGATCCCCCGTAACCGAAAGACGGATTCTACCCGCCAATTATTGCCCCCGCAAGGGAAGTGCGGCCATTGTTGGCGTCTCCGGCGGCAGGCGGTCACTAACCGGAGGCGGTCATACGTCCAAGAAGACCATCGACAAACTTCGTTTATCGATGCCACCCGAACCTGGAGTTCTGACCCTGTTACGAAACCCAGGCTGGCCCCTGACCACTCTGACGAACAGTCCGCCTTCCAAGATCGGGTGGCAGCGACAAGCGGAGTCTTCGGAGCTTGTCGATGGCTCCCTCGGACGGACAAGCGTCTGTGAGGAGAGTTGCCATCGGATGAATACTCAATACGAAGGGACGCTGTCGAAATCGATCGGGATCGGACCTGGTCCACCGGCGTGCCAATCGGCCGCACTGGAGAACCGCCATTCCTCGGACGCCGCAACCAGTTCCTTGCGGACCGGGTTGTTGTGAATGTATCGCACGACCTCGATGAGCTTTTCGGTCTTGGTGATATTCCTGTCGTACCCGCCGCCCTTTTGCCAGAAGCGGTAGAGCCGGCTGCGTTCGCCGGTTGCCAGGAGTCTGAGCCCAGCGGGATTGCTCTGCAAGAGATAGTCAATGGCCCGACGCGAGACCGGCTGCTTGATCGAGCGCAAGATCTCGCCGATGGAATACGGCTCGCGACGAGGATGAGTCACGAGGTGCACATGATTGGGCATGAAGACATAGCCCCAGAGATCGAAATCATGCTTTGCCCTGGCGGCGACGATCGCATCGACCAGGTAACGACAGGTCCGCTCTCTGGAGAGAAACGCTCGGCCGCGGTAACAGCCGAAGGTCAACGCGTGCGCATGGCCGGGCAGATCCCACCGTTGACATCGCTTTGTGTACCTCTCGCCGTTGAGCATGGCACTATTCTATCGCTGGATTTGCTGCAAAGACAAGCTTTGTCCGTCCCTGGAACCATCGACAAACTTCGTTTGTCGCTGCCACCCGAACGTGGAGCTTGGACTGGTCACATGTGCTGCCGCATCATCGGCTGCCTTCACGATGGGCTGCGGCACTACATGGAGACAGTCCCCCCTCAAAGATCGGGTGGCAGCGACAAGCGCAGTCTTCGGAGCTTGTCGATGGCTCTGGCGAATGGAGAGGGCTGGCGACCCGTTTCAGACGCACGGGCAGCCGCTGGTCAGCCCTTCACGCAGATCAACGGCTCCAGGTGGGCGACCTTTTTCGCCAGGCCGGCTCTCTCCGTGGATTCCACGACGACGCTGACGTCCTTGTACGCGCCGGGAGCCTCCTCGGCGATCCCTCGCATGGACGAGCCTCGGATGACGATGCCCTTCTGGGCCAGGTGCATCATGACGTCCTTGCCATGCCATCGCTTGGTCGCTGCGGTGCGGCTCATGGCCCGGCCGGCCCCGTGACAACACGAGCCGAAAGCCAGGTTCATGCCTTCTCTCGTGCCTGCCAGGATGTAGGAGGCGGTGCCCATCGTGCCGCCGATCAGGACGGGCTGGCCGACCAGCTTGAAGTCCTCCGGGAGCGACGGATGTTCGGGTCCGAAAGCCCGCGTTGCGCCTTTGCGATGGACGTAGAGCTTCTTTCGCTTGCCGTCGACTTCATGCTCCTCCACCTTGCAGGTGTTGTGCGAAACGTCGTAGAGCAGCGTCACCTCCGCGCGGGGAAAGAGCTGGGCGAAGGCCTCGCGCGTCAGGTGCGTGAGGACCTGCCGATTGGCCAGGGCGCAGTTGATCCCGGCGCACATCGCGCCGTAGTACTGCCGGCCCACGTCGGACTTGATCGGGGCGCAGGCCAACTCCCGATCGGCAAGTTCCAAACCGTTCTCCTTGGCGGCCTTGATCATCTTGGGCGCGAAGTCCGTCGCGATCTGGTGGCCAAGGCCCCGCGAGCCGCAGTGGATCATCACCACGATGTCGTTGAGGGCCAAGCCGAAGGCTTTGCCGATGTTCTCGTCGTAGACCGCCGTGACGCGCTGCACCTCCAGATAGTGGTTGCCCGAGCCGAGCGTGCCGACCTCCTTCTCCTGTCGCTGCTTGGCGTGGTCGGAGACATATCGCGGCTCGGCGCCGGGCATTCGGCCGTTCTCCTCGATGTACTTGAGGTCGGTGCGGGTGCCGTAGCCCTGCTCGACCGCCCAGAGGGCGCCGCCGGTGAGCATCTCGTCCATTTCGAGCGAGAAGAGTCTGAGCTTGCCTTCGCTGCCGACGCCCGCGGGGACCCGCCGGGCCAGGACGTCCGCCAGTTCCTTTTCTTTGCCCTGGACCTGGTCGTACGTCAGGCCTGTACGAAGGGCCCGCACGCCGCAGGAAATGTCGAAGCCGACGCCGCCGGCCGAGATGATCCCGCCTGCGTCGGGATCGAAAGCCGCGACGCCTCCGATGGGGAAGCCGTAACCCCAGTGCGCGTCCGCCATGGCATACGAGGCCTTCACAATTCCCGGCAGCGCCGCGACGTTGGCCGCCTGTTGGTAGACCTGCTCATCCATCTCACGGATCAATTCGTCATCCGCGAAGACGACCACAGGCACTCTCATCCTATCGACCGGTTCGATCCGCCATTGGGCTTCGGCCTGCTTTTGCGGCTTTTGGGCGAACATTCATAGACTCCAAATTCGAAGTTCGAAATTCGAACTTCGTGCTTTCTTCCTACACATCGACAATGCACTGGGCCAGCCAGGCGCCGGCTTCGTCCTTTTCAACCCTCAGACCGGCGTAGGTGGCGGCCTTGACTTCGACCGCCGGCTCGTGTCGGTCGATATCGACCCGTTCGCCCCAGGCGAGGGCCCGCAGACCGCCTGCGATCGGCTCAATCTCGAAACGACTGAACAGCATCCCTCGGGTGTCCATCTCGTACAACAAGGAACTGAGCCAACTCATGAAGAGCAGCTCGTCATCGTCCTCGCGACAGACGATCTCAACGACCTCGCGGGGCTCGACTTTCGCAGGATCGGTGATGACCGCGGTCAATGCGATCGCAGCCTGCGCAAAGGCCGCCTCCTTCGTCGGCCCCAGGCCGCGAATCCCGATGTCCGCCGGGTGCGGGAATAGTTCCCAATGCGTCGTGACCACGTGAACGATTCTCCGAATCAGTCAAATGACGCACATGGTACCGGGGTGCCCACCCAAAGGGAATCAGCATTCTCCGCCATTCCGCGCCGTGGAGATGGAGAACCGTCCGGATCGGGATGAGGTCGGCGCCGCTACTTGGCCGGCAGTTCGCTCGACCAGGCGGTCTCGTTGCGGCTGGCGGACAGATCGCGGGCCTTGACGCGGAACCGGTGCCGCTGGCCGCTCCGACCGACCTTGACGCTGTAGTCGCGTGACTTCTGCCACCCGCTGCTGAACCCGGACTCCGTCGTGCACTGGAAGAAGTACTCGACGTCTCCGCTGTCGTCGGTCGCCTCCGCGGCGGTCATCTTCGCGTAGTAATCGAACGTGCCGGTCCCGATGCGGACTTCCGTGGGCTCGGTCGACCACGTCATCGGATCGGGCGTCGGAGGCAGCAGGTCCACCGCCACCTGGGCAGACCAGTCGGTCATGTTGCCGCTGCGGGACTTGTCCCTGGCGCGAACGCGGAACGTGTAGTATCCCTTGGCAAGGCCGACCGCGTCATAGGCGACGGAATCCTGCCAGTCGCTGCTGTAGGCCGGATGCGAGGTGCATTCGAACAGGTACTCGACGCCGCTGTCGTCGGTCGCGGTCGTCGCGACCATCCGGATCGTGCCGGCCGCGATTCTGTGAGGCTCGGTCTGCCAGGTCATGGGACTCGGCGCAGGGGCCGTGCGATCCTCCAGAGGCGTGATCGCGCTGAGCCGGTCCGACCATTCGGTCTCCAACTGGTTGCCCTGGTTGCGGGCCTTGACCCGATACCAGTATTGCTTGTGGGGCGTCAGGTTGATATCCTCCCAGCGAGGCTCTTCGTTGGGCCCGAAGGACAGCCATCCGCTGTTGATCGTGGGCATGAGGAAATCTTCGAAGTAGTACTCGACACCCGACCCATCGGTCGAGGTGGCCGTCGTGGCGATCATGGCGATCGAGTAGGGACTCGTCGCGTACGGCGGCGTCGCGAAGCTCATCGGGCTCGGAATCGGAGATGTCTGACTCGCCGGGCCGGACCGCCAGTCCATCGCCAGGATCGCAAAGTCGATGAAGTTCACGTCGCCCACTCGGTCCAGGTCCGCGGCCACCGGGTTTCGCAGCGTCAGCCAGTCCTGCGAGAACCGCAGCAAGTCGCGATCCGCGACCTTCTCGTCGTGGTCCAGGTCCGCAGGGCGTCCCAGATCGGACAAGGACATGCTCGCCTCGGGCGTCCCTCCGTAGGCGCCGAGATTGATCCGCTTTCCGTGGGGCCAAAGTTCGCTCGTCCAGTTCGAGTTGGGTCTGCCTGCGTCGATGCAATAGCTCGTTTCGGCGTCACAGACCCAGCGTCGACCACCGGCATCCCATCGGCCCGCCTGCGACCGCAGATGGTAGTCTCCGAGACTCCACAAATCGTCGGCAGTGCTCGCCGTGCCTCGGTCGTCCCAGTACCCGTTGGAGACGAACCGCGGATCCGCGACGATCTCGCCCAGTCCGGAAAGGGCGCCGCCTCCGAGATGGCCGCCGGCGTTGAGCCAGTAGGCGTTGTAGGTGTTCGTCGCTTCGCCGTGCAGACCGCCTGCGACGGGCGCTTCGTTGAAGGCGAGAATATTGTCGTATACCAGAGCCCGGCACTGGCTGATCCCGCCGCCGGCTTCGCCTGCGCGATTGCCGACGATCGTGTTGCTGAAGATGGACTTCGTGCAACTGTGGAGGCCGCCGCCCTGGCGAAGGGCCCGATTGCCTGCGATGAGGTTGTGATGGATGTCCCCGGCGCACTGGTAGAGACCGCCGCCGTGCGAGGCGGAGTCGTTGCCGGTGATCGTATTGTCGGCGATCTCGCCTTCGCAGGAGTACAGGCCGCCTGCGTCCCGGTTGTCGGCGATCACGTTGCCCAGGATCGAGCCGTTGCAGTAGGCCAGTCCGGCGCGGTTGGCGGAGAGGATGTTGCCCTGGATCAGACCGCTGCAGGAGTGGATGCCTTCGAGAGTGTTGTCGCGGATCTCGTTGCCGAGGATCGTGGGCCTGGCGCCGTTCTGCCCTTTGATCCCCACCCCGTTGCAGTTGCGAATGACGTTGCCTCGGATCGTGGGCGAGCTGGCGACGCAGAGAATGCCTGCGCCGGTGACGGTGAAGCCCGTCAGCACGGACTGCTCGCCCTCGGAGAAGTCGAATACGACGCCCACAACAGCGTTCGCGGAAATCACCGTCGCCGCCACCACCGCGGGATCGGAGGGATCTTCGCTTTGGACGGTGATCTGCCGGCCGTTGAAGGCCACCCGCTCACGATACGTCCCCGGCTTGACGACGACGGTGTCGCCGTGCCAGGAAGCGTCGATCGCCGCCTGGATCGTTCGGTAGTCGGCAGGTCCGTCGTCATCGACCGTCAAGACCTTGGCCGCGCAGGGAACGGTCAGAGCAAATGCCAGCAACACAACAATACGCTTATCCATACAGACCCTCGTCCATCAGCCCCTAATTGCACCCAGCCTTCATTATACCCGTTTGGCCCTGCCGACTCAACCCAAATCGCATCTGGCGACCCTACGAAACGAGGCTTTATGGGACGCATCCGATAAAAGCAAGGTCTATCCCGCGTGACGGGCGTTGTGATGTTCAGGAAGAAACGCAGAAAAATCGTTCATGGAACGATGGCTCAGGAGCAGCGGCCTCGTGTGGTCGCGGCCCGGCCCTTTCGCCCGGCCTCTCCGTTGCGCCGATCACGGCGCCGGTTGCCGAACCGTCAACAGCCTCCTGGCGGACTCCAGCGCTTCCCGCTCTCCCAGCATGAGCACGACATCCCCCGGCTGAAACTCCGTCCCTCCGTTGGGCACGAGATACTCGCCATGCCTTTGGATCATGGCGACCAGCAGGCCGGACGGCAGTTTGAGCTGAAGAATGGTCTTGCCCGCCGCCGCGGAATCCGGCGCGACGATCGCCTCCACCATGGACGTGCGAAGGCTCTGCTCCGTCCGGTCGAACTCCAGAGGCATGCGAGTTCGCGGACCCAGGGGACGGTCCAGTTTCAGCCAGCGAGCCACGCGAGTCAGGGACCTGCCCTGCAGGAGCACGGATGTGATGACCACGAAGAAGACAAGATTGAAGATCGTCTCGGCCTGCGCAACGCCGGCGGTCATCGGAAACGTCGCCAGCACGATCGGCACCGCCCCCCGCAATCCCGCCCACGAGATCAGCAGCTTCTCGCGAATGCCCAATCCGCTTCCGATCAGAGAGGTCAGAACAGCCAGCGGCCGAGCCCCAACCATCAGGAACCCAGCCAACAAGAGCCCCGATCCGACCACCGGCGTCAGGTGCGACGGGTAGACCTGCAAACCCAGCATCAAGAACATCCCGATCTGCATCAGCCAGGACAGTCCATCGTGGAACCGCTCCAAGCTTCGCTTGTGGATGAAATCCGAGTTGCCCAGGACCACCCCGGCCAGATAGACCGCCAGGAATCCGTTGCCGCCCAGCGTCTCAACGGCTCCGAACACCAGCAGCACCGCGGCCATGGTCAGCACGGGATAGAGCCCCTCGTACTCCAAGCGGATGCGGTTGACCGTGTGGATGATGCCCTTGCCCAGCAGCAGACCTGCCAGACCGCCGACGAGCATCTGCTTGACCAACGCGGGAAAGGCCGACCACCACGGCGTCGAGGGGTCGCTCAACAAGCTCAACATCGTGACGGTCAGGAAAACCGCCATGGGGTCGTTGCTGGCCGATTCCAACTCCAAGAGCGGCTTCAGCTCCCCTTTCAAACTGACGCTGCGCGACCGCAACACCGCAAAGATAGCCGCCGCATCGGTCGAGGACATGACCGAACCGAGCAGCAATCCCTCCAGCCAGGTGAAACCCAGAACCACAACGGCGAAGGCCCCTACGAAAACCGCGGTCAGAACGACCCCCACGGTGGCGAGGATCATTCCGCTGCCAAACACCGGGCGAACGCTCTTCCATTCCGTGTCCAGGCCGCCGGCGAAGAGAATGTAGGCCAGCGCGAAGGTGCCCAGCAGACGGACCAGATTCGGATCGTCGAAGTGGATCCCGCCGACGCCTTCGGACCCCGCGAGCATGCCGACGAACAGGAACATCAGCAAAGCCGGGACGCCCAGACGCTCCGAGGCCTTGCTCGCCAGGATGCTGGCCAGCAACAGCAGAGATACCCCCAGGATCACATAATGCGTCGGCATCGCGTTGACCGCCCCAGGCCACCGTTGTCGTCATTCCACGAGAAGGTCCCACGCGGACATCGTCCCGCGAGCCCTGAGTGTAACACCCAATCCCCCGAGATGCCAACCGAAACCTCAAGCACGAAGAAAGGCCGCAAGGGCGATCATGCACACTTGCGGCCTTGATGCATCTTGCGACGCCTGCACGTCAGTTGAGCTCTTTGTCCTTCCAGTACTTCGTCCCGGCGATCGTCGCCTGGAGGGCCAGGCCGGCCTCGGTCATCGAGAATACCTCGATCCCCGAGCGGATGTCCCCCTCGACGCTGGCTTCGGCGCCTTTGTCTCCCGTCTTGGCGGCCGCGTCGGCGTGGGCGCCCGCGTCCCAGCCCTTCTCGACGAACTTGTCCATCGTCGCCTTGTCCTTGAAGACCATCACGACGCGATAGTCCTTGGCGCCCAGGCCCAGGCCGACGCCGCCGAGGGCCATCTTCATGTAGGTCCGCTGCTTGGTCGCGTTGTCCACGACGACGCCGTAACCACCGCCGGCGCTGGCGATCAGCAGATTGATGTTGGCGTTGCTGAACACGCCGTAGCCTGGCGCATTCTCGACTTTGGCCTTCGCGTCCGGCGCTTCCTTGTAGAGCCGTTGCAGCGTCTCGGCCTCCATGTTCGCAACAACCTGGCGTCTCTCTTCGATGGTCATGCCCTTCTTGCCCGCACTACAACCCGGCAAGAGCATTGCAGCCACCGCCACGACAGACATCCATTTCAGTGTCTTTCTCATGTGCTTCTCCTTTGTTCTACCATCCATGATGCATACGACGCAGCCGGCAGGCACACCGGCATGCGTCCGAAACAAACGCTAGGCCTTCGAGCCCGACGAGGCCGGCTCGCCGGCGACGATCGGGTAGACGATCCCGGCCAAGAGACCGCCAACCAGCGGAGCGACCCAGAACAACCACAATTGCGAGAGCGCCCAGCCGCCCACGAACAAGGCCGGTCCCGTGCTGCGGGCCGGATTCACCGACGTGTTCGTCACCGGGATGCTGATCAGGTGGATCAACGTCAGCGCCAGACCGATCGCGATCGGCGCAAAACCCGCGGGGGCCCGCGAATCCGTCGCGCCCAGGATGATCATCAGGAACATGAACGTCAGGACCGCCTCCGCCACCAGGGCGGCCACCATCGTGTATCCGCCAGGCGAATGCTCCGCGTACCCGTTGGAGGCAAATCCGCCGGCGAGGCTGAATCCTTCTTTGCCGCTGGCGATCACGTAGAGCACGGCCGCCGCGATCACGGCCCCGAGGACCTGCGCCACGATGTAGGGAATGACCTCGCTCCACGGAAAACGCCGACCCGAGGCCAGTCCGACGGTCACCGCCGGATTGAGGTGACATCCGGAGACGTGACCGATCGCATAGGCCATCGTCAGCACGGTCAACCCGAACGCCAGGGACACTCCGAGCAGACCGATGCCGACGTCGGGAAACGCCGCCGCCAGCACCGCGCTGCCGCAGCCGCCGAACACAAGCCAGAACGTGCCGACCGTCTCCGCCAACAACCGCTTGTTCAGAGCCATACACATTCCTTTCAAAACGAATCATTCCGTTGATTCAACTGGCCGCAACCATCCGAACGCGGCATTCAAATTGTATGACGGTTCGTGCGAAATACCACACTTTCTTGAGGATGGATGGCGGGACTGACGCCGAATCAGGGGTTCTGATGGACCGTTCCCATCAGGCAGAGATTGCCGTCGGCGTCGATGCAGGCCACGGTGACACCGAGCGAGTCCTTGAGAGAGAAACCGCCCCTGGCCGCAGCGCAGGAGGACCGTTCGGCGAGCAGCCCCTTGATGCACATGTTGCCGGACAGATCGATGCAGGCGACGGCAGTCTCATCAAGACCGCGAACCACGAATGCGCCTGGATGGGGCGTGCACTCGCCTTCGGTGGTCAATCGGCCCTGCAGAATGAGGTTGCCGGCCTCGTCGAACTCCGCGACGATCCCGCCCAGAGCGCCCGTCACCGAGAACAGCGACGCCTCCGACACGATCGAAACCAGCCCTCGCCGACTCGTCAGCAGCGAATACGACTGGTTGTAGTATGGCACCGTCGTGCCCCAGACGGTGACCTGCCAGGTCCCCGCCGGCGGGTTCTCGACGCAGACCTGTTCGACGTTGTTCGTGCGGTCGGCCTGCGTTCGAACCGCAGGCTGCTGGGGCAGGTACGGGTCCAGCGTCCACGGATAGTACCGTTTGCCGTCGGGACCGATCACCACGAGGTCCAGGTCGTTCACCAAAGCGCGGGCCGCCATCGGCTGCGCGGGGTAATCGTCCCAGACCAGCGTGATCCGCAGCTCCGTCTCACCGGCCCCGATCTCCAGCGTGTGGACGTCCCGCTCGCCCTGCACGAAAATCGAATCCTCTTTGATGATGTCGTCAATTGTATCGATGCGGACCAGATCGATGGCCTTTTTGGCGTTGATCTGGCCGTAGCCATAGGCATAATCCGGACCGGGCGTGCCCAAATCCGTCGCGGTATGGATCAGCAGGCCCTTGATCGTTGAAGGAAGCGGGTCCGTCTTGTGGATCGCGCGCCAGTCGTCCAGGATCAGCGCCATCGTCCCGGTGACCGAAGGCGTGGCCAGCGAGGTGCCGCATGCGCCGCCGTAGCGGTCGCCCGGCAGCGTGGACCAGACGCTGCCGCCATTGCGGGCTTCGCAGCCCGGCGAGACGACGTCCGGCTTGATCCGGCCGTCTGCGGTCGGGCCCTTGTTGCTCCAGGCCCACAGCGAGTTGTCGTCGGAGTTCGTCGCGCCGACCGTCACGATGTTCTTCGCGGCCCCGGTGCACAGGATCGTGCCCCACTTGCCCTCGTTGCCCGCGGCCCAGACGATCGGGAGCCTCTTGCCCAGCGACCCGCGGACGATGCCGTCCATCGCGGCCGCGTAGTCCTTGTAGACGTGCCACTCGACCTTGCCCCAGGAGTTGTTGGCGATATCGATCCCGTAGACGTCGATGGCCTGCTTGTACTGCTGCTTGAGCTCGGCGACCGTCTCCCACGTGTGGAACCAGACGACCGACGCGCCGGGCGCCATGCCCCGGTACCGACGATCGGTCAACAGCGAACCGTTGCCGATCATCACGCCCGCCACCTGCGTGGCGTGGTCGCCGATGGGCCATTCATCACCCACGGTCACAACGCGGCCGACCAGATCGACGTGCGAGGCATCGGGACGCATCGACTCCCATTGGCCGATCACGACGCCGGAGCCGGTCAGATCGTACGGAGCAGCCTGGACCGCGTCGCCCTGGATCGCGGCCCGGACGCCATCGTTCAAGTCCACCGACGCGTGATAGCGGTCGATCCACTTGACCCCGTCCCAGGCGGCCAGATCTTCCAGGGCACCCGCGGGCAAACGCAGATCCAGATTGTTGCCGTCGGGGTCGCGGGCCAGGACGGCGCCGCCCAGGGCTTCGACCTTCGCCTGGCCGGCCGACGGGGAAACGTCCTCGAAGAGAGTCACCGCAAGTCGGATGTCGCCGGCGGCGTTCGGAGAGCAGGCGTCGAGAATCCCTTGCCGAAAGCAAGACGCGAGCTTGTCCTGGGGTCGGATCGCGCGGACCGACCGCACGCCGGGAAGCTGCGAAATCCGAGTCGTCGCATCGGCGGGAATGCTGGCCAGCCATGTGTGCTCGGGCAGATAGGACAGCAGTCTCAGACCCGTCGGGATCATCGCGGCTCGCCACTCGACGGTCGGAGTGCCCTCCAGTTGAATCAGCACATGCATACGGTCGGAAGGCGTCTGTGATGAGGACGAGGCCGCCGCACCGCCCGCCAGGACGGCCAGCACCAAGGCAAGAGCACCCACGTTGTTCATCACCACCCTACTCCTGTCTGGCCTCACATGGACTTCGATTGGCGGGCCCTCCGCGCCGCTGACCAAGACAACGATATCAGACCTTCGCCGGCCCTGCACACAGACAATTGTACCATTTCCGCCAGGGCATTTCCAGCCTGGCGATGCCCGCAGGTCCGACAAGACCGGTTGTTCTTTCCACAGCATCGCGTTCTGCAAAGAGACCTCGGTTTCTTGCGACGGTCCGCGCCCTCTTGGACTGCGGCGGGCGTCGTTCTCGGACCTCAAGCGGATCTCGATTTCGGTCGATGAATCCTCTGCCGACTGCGAAGGGGAGAATCGCCGGCCGGCCTCTGGGAGGAGGTGTTGGATGAGTGCACATTCGATCCGGAACAAAGTCCGCGTCTGCAAGCGGTGCGACTACCTCTGCGCCAAGTGCCCCCACGCTCTGCCGTGCGCCGCGCTCGGCCAGCGGGTGCGGCCCACGGAATGCTTCATGTGCTGGCACAACGAGGGAACCGCCTTGCCGAGAGATTGCCGGGTGCGAAACCGCGTGGCGGCCGCCGCCGCCCGACGTTCTCACGCGAACCGCTTCTGATGCGAGCACCGCGCTGGCCGGGCCAGTATCGAACCACAGGACCAAGGAAATGGGTGTTGGAGGTACGACCATCAACGCATTGGATCTACTGAAAGACCACGAGGAGGCCTTGGGCCGGCTCTATGCGGCGTATGCCCTCAGGTTCCCGTCGGACCGTGAGTTCTGGCTGGGCCTGTCGCGGGAGGAACAGCAGCACGCCAACTGGGTCCAATCGCTCCGATCGAGGATCGAAGACAACCCGTCCAGCCTCGTCGTGGATCGGTTCCCCGCCGCGGCAATTGAACATTCCCTGGCCTACGTTGCCAAACTGATCGAAAGGGCCGAAGCTTCGGGCACGACTCGCATCAACGCCCTGTCCAATGCGCTGGACCTTGAGCGAGCCCTGCTGGAGCACCGGTATTTCGAGGTCTTCTCCAGCGGCGATCCGCAGATCCAGCGGACCCTGCAACTGCTGCAACAGAGCACGCAGACCCACCTGCGGAAAGTCCAGGACCTCTGGGAAGCCTGCAAGCAGCCGGCGGCGCGATGACCCGCAGGCCTCCTCTGGCCTCGAACTTCATTCAACGATCGCCTGGTGGGCGAGGGCCTCGAACTGGTCGTTGAGCGTGGCCTTGCCGCTCGGGCTGATCTGGGCCATACACACGCCGATCATCTTCTCCGAAGGGTCGATGAAGAACGTCGTGTACCAGTATCCGCTCCAGCGGTAGGCGCCGACGCTGGTCAGTTCGCTCCCGCGGAGAGTGCGCGTGACGCCGAAACCCAGGCCGAAGCCGGAGCCCTGGTTCAGGTCGCCGACATGGTCCATGCTCATCATTTCGACCGTCTTGGGGCTCAGCAGGCGGACGCCGTCCAGCTCGCCCTGGTTGAGCATCATCTGGATGAAGCGAACGTAATCGGGGACCGTCGAGCAGAGCCCGCCGCCGCCGGAGCGGTAGTTGTGCGTGCCTGCGTAAGGATAATTCACCGAGGCCTTCATATTCCCCTCGCCGAGAACGCCGTCGGGCAGGCGTTTGAGACCGCCGTCGGCGTCGGGAGCGTAGACCGCAGCAAGACGCGACACCTTGCTCTCGGGCAGACGAAAGCCCGTGTCGTTCATCTTCAGCGGCGCGAAGATCCGCTTCTGGAGGAACTCGTCGAAGGGCATCCCCGAGGCGACTTCAACCACCCGGCCGAGCACGTCGGTCGAGAGGCTGTACGTGAACGCATCGCCCGGCTGGTGCACCAGCGGGATGCGTGCGAGCTTCTTCATGTCCTCCGCCAGCGAGTCCTCGTCCTGGACCAGACCGTGGGTGATCCCCGCCTCGGCGTACCGCTTGCCGACGCGATCGTCCCATTGGTACGTCAGACCGGAGGTGTGCGTCAGAAGGTGGCGGATCGTGATCGGCCGTCTGGCGGCGACGACGCCGTCTTGGGCAGACGGATCGCCCGGCGCGAGCACCTTGACGTCCGCGAACTCGGGAATGAACTTCGAGACCGGGTCGCTGAGCCGGAACTTGCCCTCTTCGTAGAGCATCATCACCGCGACGCTCGTGATCGCCTTGGACATCGACGCGATGCGAAAGATCGTCCCGGGATTCATCGCGACCTGCTTCTCGCGGTCCTGCATGCCCACGCTCTGGACGTAGGCGACCTTGCCCTCGCGTGCGACCATCGCGACCGCCCCCGCCAGCAGACCCTCATCGACATGCCTCTGCATCACGGCGGTGATCCGGTCCAGGCGGTCCTGCGACAACCCGACCGACTTGGGCGACGCCTTGGGCAGTCCCTGGCCCAGCGCCAAAGACGACAAAGCGACCAGAACCGTCAAGGCACACAGGAACCCATGTTTCGATCTTGCCATGATCTCAGACCTCCAAGACAACAAGCTCATCTCCACGAATCTCATGCCGCAGACAACGCGACTGCCGGGGACTCTGTCCACGGACCCCTGGCATTTTTCGCTTTGGGCCAATGGCATGCCAGGAAATCCCCATGCCACGATCCCATTCGCGTCGTCACTCAGGCGACCGCAACAGACTCAAGCTACCCGCAAGACCCGTCGACATCAACTGCCTTCACCAAACCGGCACGGTATGGGTGTGCCCACATACTCCGGCGACCCGACGAACGACGCCCGCTCGCCTGCGGAATCGCCCTGCGATGGAACCGAAACCACGAGACAACATCGGCTCGTTCTGTTATCAT
>CALEZT010000084.1 GCA_937927975.1 uncultured Phycisphaerales bacterium | reverse complement strand
CGAACCCAGCGCCGCAACTCTGACCCTGGGGACTCCTCATAGCGCTGTCGTACTAATGCCCCCCCCCACGGATCATTTCGACGGCATGCGGCAGGATATCCAGAATCGTCTCCAAAGACTCTCTCACTCCCTTCGGGCTGCCCGGCAGGTTCACGATGAGCGTGCCCTGGCAGATCCCTGGTACGCCGCGAGAGAGGGCCGCTTTCTTCGTCTTCTTCCAGCCCTCGACTCGTATGACCTCGCCCAAGCCCGGCACGAGCCTCTCGCAGACGGCCTGCGTGGCCTCCGGCGTGACATCTCGTGGGCCCAGGCCCGTGCCCCCCGTCGTGAGCACTAGGTCAATCCGCGAGTCTTGGCACCATCGCATCAGCGCCGCCGCGATGGCCTCACGGTCATCGGGGACGATCTCCCTCGCGGTTACGATGAATGTCTCTTTCGGGAGCGTCTCACCGACCGTCGGACCACTGACGTCCTGGCGGTTTCCCTGGGAACAACTATCACTGATTGTCAAAACGGCCACTGTGATCATTATATGCCTCGATCCTGTCGTCCGGTACAATCCAGTCCGGCTTGACGACCCGTGTGAAGACGCCTTCGCGAGGCATCACGCAGTCGCCGATCTGGTGATAGATGGCGTATCGGCTGTGGCACTGCTTGCCAAACTAGGCGATCTCCAACTCGGCGGCATCGCCCAGGCGCAGCATGCTACGGATAACCAGTTAATCGTGCCGATGGTAGTCGCCACTTTTGCCTCCTGTCTTGCTCACCAAACAGACCGGGCCGATGACCATGCCTTTGCCGACGTACTTGAGCATGTCGTAGATCGTCAGGCAGGCCACCGCCGCCGCAGTCAGAGCTTCCATCTCCACGCCCGTTTTGCCCGACGAAGTCACCGTCACGATCACCGTCACGGATCGCTCCCGCTCGGCGCGGTGGAAGTCCACCTTCACCGCTTCGACCAGGACCGGGTGGCACATCGGGATCAGGCCCGACGCCGCTTTGACCGCCTGAATCGCCGCGATCTGCGCTGTCGCGGGCACGTCCCCCTTGGCACACGTACCGGCGATCAGGATGCCAAAGGCCTCCTCGCCCAGAACGATGGTGCCGCTGGCTTGGGCGGTCCGACGGGTAATGTCCTTGCCGCTGACATCGACCATGCCTTCGCTGTTTGCCACGAGAGTCAGCCTCCAACCCGCGATGAATCCGATTGCCCCGGCGGAACCGCCGATTTTGAAATACGGAGCCGGTGCGACACCGGCATCCGTTCAAAGACCGCAAGGGCGCCCCTGCAATAGACGGCCGACAGCGGCTCCGGCCGTCCGCTGTGAGACACCACCGCGTCCCAGTCGTCCGCCCGGTGGACCGTCGACCGTGCCAGATCAATATCGACAACCGGTATATCACAGACCGCGACAAAACACAACTCGTCGGGCGAGACCAGCAGCGACGAGACGATCCCCATCAAAGACCCTTTACCCGCCGCCTCGTCAGAAACGATCGTCGCGCCCAGGAATCCATGATCGCAACGGGCTCGATTCGGTCGCTTTGATCCCGTTCAGCGACGCCAGCATCCTGGAGCCTCGGACGGGAATCGTCGAACAGGTACTTCACGGCGTGAGCCTTGAACAGGCACCATATCTTCTTGCCTGGCGCCAGATCCAGGCCACCGGCCGAACAGTACGTGATGTCGACGAAGAGATCGGTCCCGATATCGATACAGCACAGGGTGCGATCGCGATGCCGGACAATAGACTTGACGTGGCCGGCAATCTGGTTCTGGGCGGAGATATACTCAGCCCGAGCAAGCGACAGGATCACATCCTCCGGACGGAGTGTCGCTGCCAGCTCGCGATCTACCGGGGATTCTGCCAGCGGTCCTCGAATGAGAATCGCGGACGCAGCATCCCCCGGCCATGCCCGCGTGTCCGCGACGGTACAGAGCGTTATGCCCTCCGCCGGCTGGTGTTTCGAAACCCGCAGACGCAACAAGTTGACGATCCCGCCGGGATGGAGCAGCCTCAAGGCGTCGGAATCGCGCAGAAGAGACGGGAACCGGCCTTGGGCGACGCATCGGCCGGCTTCCATAAAGAGCAGTTGGTCCGTCATATAGAGGAGTTCGTGGAACTCGTGGCTGACGACGATAACCGGCAGCGCCAGCCGTTGCACGACACGCTTCAACACCGGCAGGATGTGCGACTTGCGGCCTGCGTCCAACGCCGAAACGGGCTCATCGAGCAGCAAGAGCCTGGGGTTTGCGAGCAATGCCCTGCCCAGCGAGACGCGCTGGCACTCTCCTCCCGAGAGTGTCGAGGTCTTCCTGTCCATCAGACCATGGAGCTCGAGCATTTCCGCGACAGCATCCGACGTGATTCGAGGTGTTCCGCCCGACGCCAGTTTCCTCGCGAATTCGAGGTTGTCGCGAACGCTCAGGTGGGGGAAGAGGCGGCTGTCCTGAAAGACCAGCCCGATTCGCCTACGATGGGCCGGCACGAATCTCCGAGCGGCCCCGTCGAACAGGACCTCGCCGTCCAGGACAATCCTGCCCCTGCTTGGCCTCCGCAGACCGGCGAGCACGTACAGTAGCGTCGTCTTGCCGGCGCCGGAGGCTCCAAACACACCCACCGTATCGGCGGCAACGCGGAAATCACACTGCAGGCGAAAGCCCCCCAGGCTCAATTCAACATCGGTCTCAAGTCGCATGGTTTGCTCGCACCGCCCTTCTCGCTCGCCGCGTCGAGACCTCTGAGAACCCCACTGCCGCCAGCGAGAGCAGGACCGAAATGGCGACGAGCCGGATGACGGACGCTTCGCCCGAGGCGGTTTGCATGTGTGAGTAGATGGCTAAGGGCAACGTCTTGGCATGACCCTCCATAGCGCCGACGAATACCGCGGTGGCCCCAAACTCGCCGAGACTCCTGGCGAAGGCGAGAATCAGGCCGCTGACAATACCCGGCAGCGCCAGCGGCACCGTCACAAGCAAGAACGTCCGTCCCGGCCCGGCTCCGAGCGTTCTGGCGGCTTCCTCCAAGCGGCGATCCACCAACTCCATCGCCACACGCGCGCTGCGAACCATCAGCGGCAGCGCCATCACCGCGGCGGCAAGGACCGCGCCGTTGATTGTAAAGGCCAACTCAATCCCGAAGGCGTGGTAGAGCCATCGACCCAAGAGCCCGTTGTTGCCCAGGAGAATCAGCAGCACATATCCCGTCACAACTGGCGGGATGACGAGCGGTGCATGGACCAGCATCTCGACGAGGGTCTTGCCAAGAAAATCCTTTCGCGCAAGGAGAAAGGCCAGGAGCACCCCTGGGAGGGCCAGCACCGCGACACAACCGGCCGCCACCTTCAATGATATGAAGACTGTCGCCCGTTCGTGGGCCGTGGGCAGCCAGCGGCGAAAGCCGCCGGGCACAAGGAATCGGGCCTCCCCAAGCCTCGTCGGAGGCGGCTGCACAATGGTTCCATCGCCGGCTTCAAAGCCATACGACGCCAGGATCACCGCGGCCTCCCCGCTCGTGAGGAAGCGGACCAGGTCGTCGGCCGCGGGATGGCCCGCCCGAAGAACGGCAATCGGATAGACTATCCGCTCGTGAAATGACTCGGGAAAGACCCCGAGCACCCGGATTTGCCTCGAGGCCCACGCATCTGAACGGTAGACGATCCCGGCGGCAACCTGTCGGCTCTCCACCAGCCCGAGCGCCTCACGCACGGTGCCGCACTCGACCAGCCGGGTCTTCAAGGCATCATAGACACCGAGGCGTTCCAGCGCGGACTTCGCGTACACACCGGCGGGCACGTGTGTCGGGTCGCCCATCGCAATGCGTCCAACGATCTCCGGCAGGACGTGCAGGAGATCGACGGTCCCGGCCCGCTCTCCATGTGCCGAGGCTGGTTCGATCAATACGAGCCGATTGCCGAGCAGGTCCCGGCGATTGCCGGGGGACAACAGGTCGCGTTCCTGGAGATAGTCCATCCAATCGGTACTGGCGGAGATGAAGATGTCCGCCCGGGCCCCCGCCGTAATCTGTCGGGCCAGTGTCGAACTGGTCCCGAACGCAGGATGGATGGTAGTCCCGGTCCGTTTTTCATATTGCGAGAACAGGGCGGTCAGCGCATCGGTTGTACTGGCCGCCGCGAATACCGTCAGCGTCGGTCTCTTCGGCGATGGAGGATCCGCCGCAGCCGCTCCCACCGAAACGCCACACAGCAGCGACAGCGACAGGACCCCCGCGACCGTGTGCTCGATCTGAATTCGAACCTTGCTTGCGCCGGCAATGGCATCACTCACAGGCCAGAGGCGTAGTGAAGGCATCTTCTCACCTCTCGACAGCAGGCTCAGAACTTGTCGTAGAAGACATCCACGGGACGCACGCCCCTGGCGGTGATCACTTTGGAATTTCATGCAGTTGACCTTACTGGTATTGGGAGCTCAGCTCGATAATGCTAACCTCGTGGGCAGTAGGAACAATACGTTTCAGTTTGAGGCCGGCCCGCGCAGATAGCCGGCGGTATTGCTCCTCCGTCCGTTCCTGGCCGCCGACGATCAGCATCATCAGATCAAGCCACTTGCCAAAACACGGCTCGTTCAAGGGTGGGATCACGGTTTCAACGACCAGGATTCTGCCGTGAGGATTCATGGCGTCCCGACAATTGCGTAGGATGGAAACCGCCTCAGCATCATCCCAGTCGTGAAGGACGTGCCGGAGAACATAGGCATCAGCAGATGGGACAGAAATGAAGAAATCACCTCCAACAATCCTGCAGCGGTCAGCGAAGCCCATACCTGAAATGATAATCTCTGATCGCTCCGCCACCGCAGGCAAGTCAAAGAGAATGCCCTCGACCATGGGATTACGGTCAAGAATAGCTCCCAACATGCGACCGTGGCCCCCTCCGATATCCGCGACGGTTTGAAATGCCGAGAAGTCATACGCATCGAGCATCGGCTCGGTTTCGGCGATACCATGGATCATCATCGCGGCGTCATAGATCACGTGCCGCTCGGGGCGGTCCATCATGTACTGGAAGAACGGTTTCCCAAACTGTTCGTCGAACGCCGGTCGTCCGGTACGAGCCGAATACAGCAGGTTGCCCCAGGATTGATAGAACTCCGCCCCAGCCATGATGGCAAACGACCGCAAAGAGCCGGACGTATCACTGCACAACCACTCGGCCGTCGGAGTCATGGAAAACCGTCGATCCACGTCTTCTGCAAAGATGCCGACGCTGGCCAACGCACGCAACACGCGGTATATCGCGTCGGGGTGAGCGCCGGTTTGCTCCGCCAGCTCTTCTGCGGGTTTTGCGCCATCGGTGAGTAGATCGGCAATCCCGAGTTCCGCCGCAACGTAGATAGCCTGTGTGACCCAACCTCCTGTCAACTGCTTCGCGAGTTGCTGTCCCGTGGAATTCTCGGCCATGGGCTTTTGTCCTTTCATTATGAACAGGGCAGGTCAACGGCTCTGTCGCAGACGTTCCTGCTCGACCCCGAGCAGGCGGCGATTGATCTGATCAGACCGTGACTTGCCATGGATCGCGTCTTCTCGATTCGACCCTTTCTTCTTATGTTTGAGACACCTGCGGGAGTCTGTCTTGGGATGCCCCCTTTGGTCTCAACATCTCCATCCTGTCGCCTGGTACAATTCGACCGGGGCGGACAACCTTTCCATTTTTCACTCCACCGGACCGAGGTACTTGTCGAGCCACTCGCGCATGTCGGTCTGGATTTGCCAGAAGAACAAGCCGTAGGCATCGTGGCCGCCATCGTAGAGTCTGAGACTCTTGTCGGCGGCGGGTGTTCCCAGATGCTCAAACATTGGCTCCACACTGGTCTTGATCGGGAAGATGGAATCCCACCGGCCGTTGAGCATGAGCACCGGGATCCTGACGAGCGGGGCGAAGCGGGCGGGGTCCATGGCGGGGTCCCAGTCGTAGGAATAGTAGAAACCCCCGGTTACCAGGATCGCATACCTGAACCGAGTTTCCACCGCGAGTGTGAGCGGCCCAAAGATGACACCGAGGCTCTGGCCGCAGTAGGTCAGCTTGTCCATGACAAGGTCGCCCCGTTTCTTGGCCCGGTCCTCCAGGTAGTCGACGGACTTGCGGCTATCCTTCAGGAACCACTGCATTCGTTCGAGACCGCCTGCCCCAGGCGGTGCTTTGCGCTCGTAGGTTGTCTTGTACACCGGATACAGAACGGCGCGGCCGCTCTTGACCAGAAGCTCGACCAGTTCCATGTCTGCCAGTTTCTCACTGGTGTCTGCGTCCTGCGCGCCCGTTCCCGGGGCGAACACGACAGGCTGATAGGGCGGGGAGCCGCTCTTGGGGACAAACAGATAGGCCCTGACACGTTCCCCGCCGTAGGCGGCATCGAACTCGATCTTCTCCTTACGCCAATGCCGAGAGCTGTCATCCACGACGAACGAAGAGTCCTCCAAGCCGGAGGGATTGTACCCGTAAAGCGTTCTCCTGTAAATCTGGAGCTCCTCCTGCGACAACGGCGCGACGATCTTTGCCTCCTGGAGGGTCGGCAGTTCGACAGGTCGCGCTTCGGCCAAGACTTCGATGCCGCCGCCGTACTTGGCGCAACGAAAGCCGTTGGTAGGGTCGCGATTCATCGGCGGGCGCGCGTCTCGGCGCGACACAAACATATACGGGCGGTCCGCCCAGGAGCCGCCGAGGATGTACCGCTGGCTGCCGCGGTCGTCGATGGCGTTGAAGCACCATTCCTTGGCGTTTCCGGCCGCGTCGTACAAGCCGAAGGGGCCGACGACCTTGTAATGTCCGACGGGTGCCGGGGCGCCCGCGAAATTGCTGCGATCAGCGAGCACGGTGCCCAGGCCGACCCCTGCCGCGTTTTCCCAGACGCTGACCGCACACAAGTCTTTGCCCACGAACTCCGCATAAGCGGCGGCTTCGTACCAGCTCACGCCGCCAACGGGATATTTGCCTTGGTCGTTTGGATACGTCCCCCATTCCCATGTCCCGGGTCCAGGCCGGCCGGTCTTATCCACGAAACGACGCACCGCGTCCTCCCACGGCACCTCGCGGCCGACGTCGTCCACGAACGAATGCTGCCACAACTCCCGTCGTGTGTAGCCGTCGCCATCCACAAAGGCTTGAAACTGTTCGTTGCTGACCTCGTAGGCATCTACCCAGAAAGGCTCCTTGCCGTCAACCGGCACCACCACCATGCCCGGATTGTTCCCCACCGGGCTCAGCAGAATCGTCAGGGCGGTATTGTAGCTCGGATACACGCCAGCCGTGCATGCCTGCGTCTCGAATCCTCCCTTCCGGGCCTCCCAGCGGAAGATCCCCAGGGGGTGCCTGACCTTTTCGAGAGGTGACTTGCCCACGTATTCGTTGTGGCCATCGAAGTCTGCATAGTCCCTGTAGTAGATACGCGCCCCAGGCGGTTCCGTGATAATGGAGATCTCACGCGACATGTCGGGCCACAGAGCTTGGAGCACCGGGTCTTGGGGGATGAAGCGATGGGCTTGCCCAGCGAGGAGGAACGCCTGTCGGTATTGCTTCTGCTCGATCAGTTGCGTAATCCGGGGCAGCGCCTCGCGTCTGGCCCAATCGGCCTTGAGACCGCGGGTGACGACACGTCCCGCCCCTGCCGCTACCAGCAATAGAACCAACGCCATACCGGCCGCTATGCGTGGTCTTCTCAGGAGACGGAGAATCGCTTTGAGGTCGAACGCCTTTGGAGCGGCGCCCGGCAGTGCGTCCCGACACCTCTGCAAATCCCGGCAGAGTTCCATGGCGGAGGGATAACGGTGTTCCGGGTCCTTCTGCAGGCACTTGGTGAGCACGCCGCGCACGCAGGCAGCCTCATGCGGGAGCGCCCCCCAATCCGGCTCAGTCTTCAGAATGGAGGCCAGCGCCTCAGAGGCGGTTTCCCCGGGATAGGCGCATCTGCCGGTGAGCATTTCGTACAAGACGCAACCGAAAGACCAGATATCCGTGCGTGGATCGGCAGGTTCACCTCGGACCTGCTCGGGACTCATGTAGCCCGGAGTGCCTATGATATAGCCTAGCTCCGTCAGGGTCGCGGCGGCCGAGCCGCCTGCGCGGACCATCTTGGCGATACCAAAGTCCAGGATCTTGGTCCTTCCCTCCGGCGTGATCTTGATGTTGTCGGGTTTCAAATCGCGGTGGACTATCCCCTTGGCATGGGCGGTCGCCATGACCTCGCCGATCTCCAACGCGATCTTCAGCGCATCCTTCGTCGTCATCGGCCCCTGTGTGATCCGTTGACCCAGGGTGTCGCCGGGGACGTACTCCAACACGAGATATGCTAGCCCGTCGGCTTCTTCAAGTTCTTCGTGGATGATGGCGATGTTCGGGTGGTTCAACGAGGCCAGCGCCTTGGCCTCGCGCTGGAATCGCAACTGCGTCGTCATGTCGTTGGCTGCCTGAGGCGGCAGGCTCTTGATAGCTACAAGGCGATCCAGCTTGGTGTCGCGGGCCAAGTACACAATGCCTGCCCCGCCATGGCCGAGCTCGCGCTCGATCTGGAACTGCCCAATCCGGTCCCCCGGACTCTTGAGTGGGCTGCGAATCTCCGCCGTGGGAGTCAGCTCTCGATCGCTGGCCCTCTCATTCATCGGTCCTTGTACGCCATTCATCGGCCACCTCTACAGTATCTCCCACATCGATTCGACCGCCAATAGCCTAACCTGTCTGTGCCAGGGCCCCGCGTGGGCATCACCGACGACGCCATGATCGCGTCGCAGTTCCGCCCGAGTGACATTCGTCTTGGGCACGCCTTTGCGCATGGAAATGGAGATCGCCTTGATCGTCCCTGCGATCTTTGCGATCTTCGCTCGTCGTTCTGTAGAGCAGTCATGCGTCATTTCAGCCTCGGATTCTGCGCATACACAAGTCCTCGACGAACGAGTTCAGTCTGTTGATGCCGGCTTGGCGCCGAACGCCCACAGATGACCGGCACCGCGAACGTAGAGCCTGTCCTCCACCGGCGCCGGCGTGGCCATGATGGCTTCCTCAAGGTCCATCTGCGCGAGCACGTGGAGTTGGTCCGTCGCGGCGACGACCGTGATGACGCCGCGGTCCGAGGCGGTATAGATGCGGCCGTCGGCGGCCACGGGTGACGCGAAGTAACCGCCGGACGCGCCGAGTCGTCCTTCAAAGAGCAACTGCCCGTTGGCCGCGTCACGGCATAGGAACACGCCGCCGTTCTTGACGCCGTAGAGTCGGCCACGATAGAGAAGCGGCGAGGGCACTTCGGGCACGCCCTTGGGTTCGGACCACACGCGGTGGGACTCGGTCACATCTCTTGTCCCGCCGGTTCGCACGGCGCACATAATCGACTTCATCAGGTCGCCGCGGACAAACTCATCGTATTCCCGCAAATCCTTTTCCCATTCCTGGCGGTTGTAGCTCTTGCTCTTGGCCCCGGCGAGCAGCGACTCGCGCAAGCCCATGTTGCCCTCGCCCTGGCTGCCTTGGCGATTCACGAGCAGTAGATCCTCCGGGATTTCATCGGTGCTGATGCGTCCGTCCTTGTTGATGTCATAGCGGGCAATCGCCTCGTCGAAGGCCGGCGGGGGAATGAGTTCGTGCCGCTCGCCGAAGACGCCGGTGCCGGTGAGGTAGATGACCCCGTCGCTCACGACCGGCGTGGCGCAAATCTGATTCGGCAGACGATGGACCCACCAGCGTTCAACGCCGGTCCACAGGTCGTACGCGGTGAACTTGCCGGCGTTCAGGACGCCGACCAACTCGGCGTCGGCCTCGCTCCAAGCCAACGGCGTGGACCAACCGTCGTTGAACAGCGGTTCAGCCGCCTTCCACAGGGTCTCGCCGTCGCGACAGTTGACCGCCAGCAGGTGCGACTCCTTGTCGAGGTGCACGTCGAGGATGAGGCGGTCGCCCGCGAGGATGGGCGAAGTGCCTGTGCCATGACCAAAGCGGGTCTTGGCGACCGGCAACGGCTTTTGCCAACGCACGCCGCCGTCGACGTCGTAAGCGAGGAGACCGAACGAACCGAAGTAAACGAAAACGGTTTGGCCGTCGGTCGCCGGCGTGCTGGCGGCGGGGTTGTTGATCCGGTTGACCTTTTCGATCTTTTCGGCGGGCGCGGCCTGACGCCACAGGACTTTGCCGGTGGGGCGGTCGAGGCAGAGCGTTTCCAACTTCTTGGCGTCGCGGTCGAAGGCGGTGAGGAAGATGCGGTCGCCCCAAACGCACGGCGAGGAGTGGCCGGACGGGAGCGCGGTTTTCCAAAGCAGGTTCGTGGTCGGCCCGAAGTGGATTGGCGGGCGCGCGTCTTCAGCAACACCGGAGCCGTTTGGCCCGCGGAACTGCGGCCACTGCGGCGGAGCGGCGACGAGTGACTGAACCGTTACGAGAATGCTCAGAAGCAACAGGCGTTTCATGGCCAGACCTTTCTGTTTGGGGTGGTTCCGATCACTGCTTTCCCTCGGCGCCGCGCACGAACTCGCGCAGCACGTTCAAGAACTTGTCCGGCTCTTCGATGAACGGGAAATGGCGGGAATGCTCGAACACCTCCAGCCGGGCATTGGGAATCGCGCGGGCGGTTTGGCGTGCCATCTCGATAATCGGCATGTCACGAGCACCCACGATAACTAGGGTGGGCGAACGAATCCTGCCGAGATGCCGTTCGACGTCGAATCGCGCCAGCGCGCCGGTGACTCTGAACTCCGTTTCCTCGCCCCACATGGCGCGATAGACGTCCCAGGAGAGTTGGGCGTCCTCGGCCAGGAAGTAATCCGGCAGTGGCATGCTGCAGAACACCGGATCGTAGGCCTGCTGCACGGCGTCCTCGTAGGGCTTTGGATAACGGTCGCGGCCCCGGTAGAGGCCCTCGCGTTCGTATTGTTCGTAGATGGCCCGCGTAGCTTCGGGAACGCTCTGGCGCATTCGGGCCAGCACGGCGTTAAGGTCAGTGATCGAGGAAAAGGTATTGGCGAGGATGAGCTTGGAGACGCGCGCAGGATGTTTCACCGCGTAGGCCTGAGCCAACATCCCTCCCCAGGAATGGCCGAAGACCATGGATGATTCCAGGCCCAGATGCCGGCGGAGTTGTTGGATGTCTTGGATGTTGGCCTCAATAGTGTAGCCGCCCGGTCTGGCTCTGGCGGATTTGCCCGTCCCACGTTGATGAAAGAAGATGAGCCGGACGTGAGGCGCAAGGGCACGCAACACCTGGAAGCAGTTGGGCGGGTAACCCGGACCGCCGCTCAGCAGGAGCAAAGGCGGTCCTTGGCCTTGCGTTTCGTAAAACAACTCCAGCCCCTGGTGGGTGAAGAAACACTTTTCTCGGTCCGTGGCTCCTGGTTCAGCCCCGGCGCGCGCCACACGCGATTCTCGCGCGCAGCCGGCGGACACAAAAACCAGCACGAGAGCCGCCGCCGACAAGGACGCGAGAAACGTCATCCGAAGTAGTCGCAATCCCTTCATAGGTCGAGTTCCTTCTCGATTCGGACTCGCTCTCTGCGGTCCCCCGGACTCTTCAGTGGGCTGCGAATGCCCGCCGTGGGAGTCACCTCTCGATCGCTGGCCTTCTCATTCATCGGTCCCTGTACGCCATTCATCGGCCACCTCTACCGTATCTCCTACGTGGATGCAGCCTGAATTGAGCACCTGCGCAAACACGCCCTCTCGCGGCATCACGCAGTCGCCGAGTTGTTCAAAGATGGCGCATCGTCCGTGACATCGCTTGCCTATTTGCGTCACCTCAAGCTCAAGCCGGCCGCCGATTCGCAACCTACTGCCAACGCGCAAGCCCGTCAGGTCCAATCCCTGCGTCGTGATATTCTCGGCAAAACTGCCCGGACCGATCTCCGTGCCGTTGTTCCGCAGCCTGTCGATCGATTCGACCGCCAACAGGCTGACCTGTCTGTGCCAGGGACCTGCGTGGGCATCTCCGACGAGACCATGGTCGCGTCGCAACTCCGCCTGACTGACGTTTGTCTTGGGCACGCCTTTACGCTGGGAAATGGAGATCGCTTTGATCGTGCCTGCGATCCGTGCGTTCTCCACTCGCGGTTCTGCAGAGCATTCATGTGCCATATCAGCCTCCGATCCTGCGCATATAGAAATCCTCAGGTAGCGAGTTCAGCCTGTTGATGCCGGCTTTCTGCGCGACGATCCTGAGCAAGACTTCTCGTATCTGCTCATCGGAAGCCCCCGCCCTCAGGAGCGTCTTGAGATCGTGCTGGCAGGCCGAATACAGGCACGGCTTGATCTGGCCGTCGCTGGTCAGGCGAATCCGACTGCACGATGGACAAAAGAACGTGCTTCGGCCCGCGATGAAACCAACGGCCCCAGCAGAATAACTGATCTTGAAGTAGGAGGCCGGACCATTGCCGGGAACAATAATGGTCTCGAAAAGCCGGCCAAACTTCTTCTCAATAATCGAGCGAATCCGGGCGTACGGCACGTAGTCGTCTGCCGGCTTCGTGTACCGGCTCGTCGGACAGTACTCGATGAAGCGCACGATCACCGGCAGATCGATGCTCAGAGCGGCCAGGGCAAGGATCTGCGAGACATTGAAGTGTTTGAGAATCACCGCGTTGATCTTGACCGGCTGCAAGCCAACCTCAAGTGCCTTGTGAACCCCGCGCAACACCTGCGGCAGATCCGCAGAGCCGGTTATTCGGCGGTAGCTTTGGATCTGAAGCGAATCCAGACTGATATTCACCCGACCCAGTCCCGCCGCCTTCAGGTCGGCTGCCATGGGTTCGAGCAGGACGCCGTTGGTTGTCATGGCCACTTCGTGGATCCCCTCGATCCCGGCCAGAGCGGCCACGAGCGAGGCCACATCCCGACGAATCAGAGGTTCGCCACCGGTCAATCGCACGCGATCGATGCCGCACTCGACGAACAAGCGGACGATCCGTTGGATCTCCTCGTAGCGAAGGATCTCCGCCCGCTCGATGAAATCACAGTCTCCGTCAGGCCGGCAATACACACATCGCTGATTGCAGCGGTCCGTCACGGAGATACGAAGGCAATTCACGCGCATGGGTCGTCATCCTCATATCAGTCGCACTGCCACAGGGACGCCTTGGTCAATCCGAGCCACGCCCGCATCCATAGAGATCAGCCCATCGGCAGTCGACAAAGCGGCAATGTGGGCTGCGCCATGGCATTCAATCGGCTCAACCAGGGACGCATCTCTGATCGCCACAGGAATCCAGCTCTGTCGATTGATTTGACCATGCTCTACAGGGAAAGCCAGCGGCAGTAATACGCATGACGGACTGTACTCATGGCCCATCATTCGATAGAGGAACGGCTTGACCAGAAGCTCGAACACGACGAAGCACGAAACGGGATTACCAGGCAATCCGAAGCAACAGGCTGCGTCACACAGGCCAAAGACGGTCGGTTTCCCAGGTTTGATGGCTACCTTGTCGAAGAGCACATCGATGCCGATCCGCCTCATGATCTGCGGCACATAATCATAGTCGCCTGCCGAGACGCCGCCGGAGAGCAACACGAGATCATTTTCAGCCAGGGCCCTGCGAAGGACCGCCTCGATTGAATCTGGACAATCGGCCACGATCCCGTAACTGCGGGCTATCGCTCCTGCCTGTCTGATCTGGGCGCAGGATTGATCGCCGTTGCTGTTGCGGATTTGAGCGCCACAGGGCCTTCTGTCAGGAGGCATAAGCTCATCGCCCGTGGAGATCACTGCCACCTGCGGCTGGCGGGAGATCTCGGGCCGTGTGCAGCCGGCGGCCGCCGCAATCGCAATATGCTGCGGCTTGATGCGGATGCCCCTACGCAGGAGGGTCTGGCCGGCCGCCACGTCTTCGCCGCGAGGACAGATGTTGTCCCGAGTCTGTTTGCCGGTGAAACGAACCCTGTCCGCCGCCGGCTGCTCGGTCTGCTCGACCATAATGACGCAGTCCGCCCCCTCGGGCACCATGGCGCCGGTCATGATGCGAGCGCACTGGCCGGTACCGATCCGCTGTTTTGGGGTACATCCGGCAGGGATCGTTTCCACGATTGCCAGCTCCCGGCCCAGATCCGCCCGGCAGCAGGCATAACCATCCATCGCCGCCTTGTCGAACGGCGGCATATCGACATCTGATATGACGTCCTGCGCCAAGATCCGGCCGATCGTGTCTGCCAACTCGACCTGTTCACTCTCCATCGCCGGAGCGGATTCCAGGACAACCTGCAACGCCTGTTCAAGGGTTCGTATCATTTGTCGCACCGATGTACCGACAGTATTCACTCATTGTGTTGACATTTCGGATCTGCCCTTGCGCGATGGGCACATATTTCACCCTGCACCGTTTCAGGGCATCAGTCACTCGGAGATTGCCTGACGACAGCATTTGTTCGAGGATCGGCAGCGTGTTCTTTCTGTAGACGGCAAACAGCGGCTCTGGATGCCTGCTGTAAGGCGCCACTACGTCGCAATCGCTCGCCGCGTGGACCATCGACCGGACCAAACGGATGTCGATCTCCGGTATGTCACAAGCCATCACAAAGCACAGGTCGTAAGGTGAGGCACGCAGGGCCGAGACGATCCCCATCAAGGGCCCTCGACCAGCGGTTTGATCAGGGATGATCTTCTCGCCGAGGAATCCGTGAGCCCTGTTGTTGGAACTGATGAGGATTCGCGCAAACCAGGGGCGAAGCTGGTCACGGATGTGCTGAATCATCGGCTTCCCATTGACAGGAAGCATGGTCTTGTCGACGCCCATCCGACTGCTGCCGCCCCCCGCCAGAAGAACCGCCGCGGCATTCATCCTTATCGACCAGCGGCCGCCAATACACTGAATATCGCTCCAGTCAATGTCGAATGCAGCGTGGTCGTGAGATACGATCCGATCCGCCTGGCGTTCCAGCTCTGCCGCCCAAGGCTTGCGACCTGTGGTGTTTGGACTCTCGACCATGACGAACGCCCCCGGCACTCCCAATCGACAGGCCCGGGTGGATTCCCAAATCGAGGGGGTCTCGGGCCCAAGCATGTTGAGCAGAACGGGAATTCCTTCCTGGAGGCGAGCCTCGGGTACTTGAAGCCATAACGCCCGCTTCGCACCGGATGCAAGCATCCGCGAGGTGTCTTTGCCGCCATGTGCATTCCTCTCCTCTATGATCCAATCTGTCACCGGCGGGTGATGGTCCCTGTTGCGAGAATCAATGGTCGTGATCTTCACGGCGACGAGAGCTCGCTGTGAACCGAATTGCTCGCTCAAGGCGCAGACAAAGGCCGTCTTGCCGACGTGCCGACCCGTTCCTCCCACGATGAAGACATTGGGCATCACAATCATGGAGTCGCCTCTACTGCCGTTGCGACGTTAGCGTCAGATCGACGGCCCGGATGTCATCAACGCCGCGCAGGCATCGCAGCATGCCGCAGAGCGTTCCGGCAATGAAACGTTGAGCGAAGTCGTTCAAAGGGATGTTCCTGCCGTTGACCTTCAGCTCCAAATGCACGGCTTCTTCAGCGGCCACATCGTTGGTCATCATTCTGCCCTTTCAAAGGCAACCTTACTTATGCCATCCGCGGCGATGGAAGAATGCCCGATATCCAAGGCGAGACGACCCTTGTTGGCGAGATCGGCGCGGAATTTGGGCCAAGAACAAGGAAGCAAACCTCCGCCGTCTGTGCGCAGCGCATAGAGCAGGCTGTCGTCGGAACCCACGAGCAGTCGCCCATCGGGACAGAGGGTCGGCGACGAGAAGACGAACTTCCCTGTTTTGAATTTCCAGAGGACGCGGCCCTCTCGATCAAACGCGTAAACCCAATGATTGTATGAGCCGACGTAGACGGTGCCATCCTGTCCCACGGCGGCCGACGAGATCACCCAATCCCGCGTGTCGAACGTCCATCGCTCCTGTCCGACGGGGGTGATTGCATAGAACCGGCGGCTCATCGAGCCAATGTAGATCGCACCGTCCGGCCCGACTGTTGGAGACGCGAAGATACTGGCCCCGGTGTCGTACCGCCATTGCTCGGCGCCGTCGGCAGTCACCGCATACAGATGACCATCGTTCGAGCCGACATACACGATTCCCTGCTCGCCGAGTGCCGGCGAGGACAACACCTTGCCCCCGGTCTTGAACTTCCAACGCAGCGTGCCATCCGGCGCGATCGCATATAAGTGGTGATCACCCGAGCCGACGTAGATGGTGCCTTCTGGACCGACCGCCGGAGAGGAGGCGACCTTGCCTCCCGTCTCGAAGGCCCAACGCAACGTGCCCTCGCAGGCATCGATGCAATAGAGATGTCCGTCATCAGAAGACACGTACAGTGCGTCTTTGGTCCCAAGAGCGGGACTGGACTCGATCTTGTCCCCTGCCGCAAATCGCCATCGCTCTTTCCCGTTCGCATCCAGCGCGTAGACGTAACCGTCAAATGATCCGAAGTACACATTGCCCTCGTCATCCAGTGTCGGACTACCGTGGACAAAGTCCCCCGTTCGGAAGCTCCAACGGAGCTTCCCGGTCTCGGTAAGACTGTAGAGATGATGATCATGAGAGCCAATGTAGATCGTCCCATCGACTCCCACGGCTGGACAGGTAGGCACCACGTCGCCTGTCTTGAACGACCAGAGCAGGCGTTCACCATCGGATCGCTTCCCACAGCCCGCGCTCGCGAGCACGATCAGCATCGGCAGGTAAGTGACAACTCGCCTCACGGTCACTCCTTCTTCTCCACGCCGAGGAGGAAGTCGCGAATCACGGTGTTGCAGCGATCCGTTTCCTCCAGCATGGCCATGTGGCTGCTCCGCTCAAATACGACCAGCCGCGAGCCGGGCACCAAGCTCTGATACCACGCCGTCGCCTCCGGTGTACATTCATCAAAGCGGCCGACTGCGAACAAGACCGGCAAACGCCAAGTACCCAAACGCGACGTTCGATCATAGTCCTTAAGGGAACCTGTCGGAAACAACTCACTCGGCCCCCACATCACGTGGTAAACCTCCGTGCCAAAGCCCGCCAACGCCCGCTCCAATTCCGGTGGCCACGGATCGAGGCGGCAGACGAACTTGGTGAGAAACGCCTGCGCGGCGCGCTGGTACTCCGGCGAATTGATGGTGCCGGCCTCTTCGTGGCGTGTCAGCGTTTGCTGAACCTCCGGTGGGAGCAGTCTGCGGAGTCCCGCCAGGTCTTGAAGGAAACGCGGGACGCTGAGACAAGGACTCATTAGAATGAGACTCTCGATACCGCGAGGCTGTGTCAGCAGATAGTCGGTCGCGAGCATCGTGCCCCACGAATGACCCAAGAGGTGAACTCGTTTCAACCCGAGATGCTGACGGACACAGCGAAGCTCTTCGATGAACCGAGCGGTCCGCCACAAGTTCGTGTCCGTGGGCCGATCCGACCGGCCACACCCGAGTTGATCGTAGAAGATGACCGGCCGTTCGGCACCGAGCGAGGACAATGGTTCAAGGTAGTGGCTCGTGGCGCCGGGGCCACCGTGAAGGACGAGCAACGGTGTGCCCGGGCCGGAGCCGACGACCTTGTACCAGACCCGCCCGCCAGGCACGGTCACGTAGCCCTCGTGCGGCTGCAGGCGGGGAGTGGAACAGCCCATGAACGCCATCAGCGCCAGCGGGAGGAGCAATGGGAACGCCATTGTCTTCATTGTCTCTTCGCGTTTCATCGGTTTTTCAGAAATGCCACCCGAGTAGATTCCAATAATGCAGCCAAAGGCTCCACCCAACCGCTGCACTGGTGATCAAGGTCAGGCAGATGCGGCCGGTTCGCCGCCACCACCCGCGCCGCCAAGCCAGCCAGACAAATCCGAGCAATGGGATCGTCAGGACGGAAGCCCCCAACCACAAGCCCAGGCCGACCTTCAACGGTGCGGCGGGTTCACAGTGAGTTTCCCACGGATCCGCCATGGCCGCAGCGACCAGCAGCAACCCAACCAGGAATGAAACGCAAACGACCCAGGCCAACCCGCGTGCACTCCGGCTGCCCGGCGCCTTGGCTTGCCGCCGTTGCAGGAGCGCGACGATGGGAGTCCCCAATGCCCCGACCAGCAGTGTCGTCGCAAAGAGAAACAGCAAGCCGAGTTGGACCGGTGGGCTTCCCGAGGACGACTGCTTGCGCCACGTCATGAAGCCCCAGGGCGACCAGCTCACGTCGGTCACGGCGCCTTTTTCATCCTCGCGAAAGACCAGTTGCCGATGGCCATCCACTTCGCGAAAGACCAGCGGCTCCGTCTGCCGCCACCGGGCGGGTGGGAAGAACATGGGATGCCGCGTGACGAGGTATCCGTCGTCATCCACCTTGATCGAAACGACCTCGATCAATTTGGCGATCTTGGTGAAATCCGTTTCCGAAACCACCGAGGAAGCGTAGGCACCGGCAAAGCGCGCCAGTGCTGCCCGATCCGCCATCAGCGGCGGTGCCGGCTCCTTTGGCAGCGGCGCCGGAAAAAGAAGTTCGAGGACGGCGGGCAGGAACTCCAATACCGCCGCCGGACCGGTGTCGGTGTTATACGCCACGAACAGGCCGGCACGATGCTCCGGCAACAAGGCGGTCAAACTGTGGAAGGCGAAGGTGGATCCGCCGTGGCCGTAAATGACCTGGCCCGCCTGGCTCAAGTCGAGAAATCCATGAAGGATGCCGTTGGCCTTCGGAGAGAACGGGATCAGCGGCGCGCGCATGAGCCGGGCGGTTTCGGGTTTCAGAATGCTCGCTCCGTCCAGGCTCCCGTCGTTCAAGTGGGCGATCATGAACCGGCCCATGTCGGTCGCGCTGGCGCTCATGGCACCGCACGGAGGCCAGGACACGAGTTCGAACGGCCGTTCCTCAAACCGCCCGTCGCGCCAGCGATATCCCTTCGACAGTTTCCCGGCCAACGCGGACGGCACGGGCTGCACCAAGGTGCTGTGCGTCATGCCGATGGGCTTCAGAAGTTTTTCCTCCAGGTAGCGCTCGATAGGCATTCCAGACACTTCCTCGACGATGAGTCCCGCGAGGGCGGCGCCGTAGTTCGAGTAGGCCGTCACCTTTCCCGGTGGAAACACGCGCCGCGGTAGATCACGCTTCATCTGCTCGGCCAGGGGTTTCATCCGGCTCACGTCCCGCGCCATTAAACCTACCGCTTGATCCTCGAACCCGGCGGTGTGCGACATCAGATGCGCCAGCGTGATGGGTTCGCCGAAGGCCGGCGGTATCTGGAAACTCCGCAGGTAGCGATTGATGTCCGTGCACAAATCCAATCGTCCCTCCTCGACCAACTGCATGACGGCGGTCCAGACGAACAGCTTGGAGTTCGAGCCAACCCGGAACAGTGTGCGCTGGGTATCCACGGGCTTGCGCTCGCCGAAATCGGCGTAGCCATAGCCCTTGGCGAGCAGGACCCGGCCGTCGCGGACCACCACCACCGCGGCACCTGCGATGTGATGCGCCTGGCGTTGCGCCTCAATCAACCCGTCAATCCGCCCCTCCAGAAGTCGCGGCTCCCACGGATCGGATGCCGGTTGTGCGATCGCGCGCAGCCCAACGAGAGCCCAGGCCACGATGAGCCACGATGTCCGCCACGGGTGGAGCCTGAGGGCGATGCAGAATGCGAATAGCGAAGCGAGTGCTTTCATTGTTCTTCTCCAAATGCCGGTCCCTGGATCTGAAGAGCATACAGCCGGTCGATGACTCGCAGGGCAAACAGCGTCAAGGCGGCGATCAGCAGTCGTTTGTTCATCGAATCGCTTGTCATAGCCCGCACTCGCGAACACGATCAGCATCGGCAGGTAAGAGACAACTCACCTCACGGCCACTGTCCCTCCGCCTCAGCCGACTGAACCGCGAACAGACTGGGGATCACCGCCTTCAAGGGATCTTCGACAAGCCGTCCTGCATCCATGCGAAAGAGCCGATTGGCGTACCGCGCCAAGCCACGATTGTGGGTAACCATGACAATAGCCGTCCCCGTCCGGTTCTGCCGGATGAGGTGCTCCATGAGCAGCCGCTCCGTCTCGGGATCGAGGTCGCCTGTCGGCTCATCGGCGATCAGCACGGCCGGATCGTTCATCAATGCGCTCGCGATGGCAACTCGCCTTCGTTCTCCCCCGGACAACTGCTCCGGAAACACATGGATTTTGTCGCCAAGGCCAAGTGCCGCGATCAACGCCATTGCCCTCACACGTGTCTCCGCGTCCGACCTCGCTGCCAGCACGCGAGGCAGCAGCACATTTTCGAGAACTGTCAACGGTTCAATGACCGAGGCATTCTGAAATACAAAACCGATCTTGTGAATACGGAGTTGCGCCCGGGCTGATTCGGGGACATGCCAGATGGATTGACCCTCCACCAGGACCTGGCCGACGGAGGGTCTCAGCAGTCCACCCAGAACGCCAAGCAGAGTGGACTTGCCGGCGCCCGAGCGGCCAACAATCACGATGAAATCGCCTCGGCGCACTTGCAGGTTGACGTCGTGCAACGCATCGAGCCGTCGGGCACCGAGCCGGTAGGATTTTGTCACATTGACCATCGATATCATGACATCTTACCTCGCTTGACTGCCTCATATGGCTCTCGCCTGAGCAGTTGGAAGACCGGAACCAATGCCGCTCCCATGCTGCCGGACGTGCTGAGCACGCCAATGCACAGGATCAGCAGAAACATCAACGAAGGGCCGGGCAGCACGTCCATGACACCCAGCACGCCAGCCAGGAATCCGCGGGCCAGGACAATGACAAACCCACCCAGCAAACCACCAACAAAACCTGCAAGGGACACAACAAGCACCAACTCTTGCGCCACCATTTTGAGAATGAACCGGCGGGTGGCCCCCTTGGCCAGGAGCAGTCCGATCTCGCCCGCCCGTTCCCGAACCGACAGGGAGAAGACGACACCGCAGAGGACTGCCGCCGTCAGCCAGATGACCGCGGCCGTGCACAACAGGACCGTGGAGACAGCTCCCATCTGGCCCCTCGAGGAGGCGGCGACCGACGAGGATAGTACAGCCTGCGTCTGGGGGACGGCATGCTCGATGCGCTCGGCCAGATCGATCAGATCAACGTCATTCCCGGCCCGGACGAACACCACGGATATGGCGTCTTCAGCCAGCCTCAGCGGGTGCTCTGCCTGAGCAGGTGAATTCAACGCCATCGTGCGCAGGCCCGCTTCCGTGACAAAAATGGTCCAGTCCATTCCCGTGCCTGTGGGCTCCAGAACCCCAGCTACCGCGAAGGATGTTCCATACAGACTCACTGTCTGTCCGAGCCGCAGCAGGATGCGATCGCCGACGATAGCCTGATTTGGCCCAAGCTCCGACGGTGCGGGCGCGTGACGCTTGAGCCACGGCGTCACCGTGAAATCGGTTTGAGGGTTGAATCCGACAATGAAGAAATGGCCTGCACAGCAGCGTGCACTCGTGAGAGTCTGTGCAAACGTTTGCGATGCCACATGCTCCACACCGTCGATGGTGCGGGTGGCATCGAGGGTATTTCTGGACATGTAGAAACTCGCCGGCTCTCCCGTGAGCAGGGCTGTGTTGAACTGACGCACATACTGCTCCCCGCGGGGGATCACCATCAAATCCGCACCCAATCGATTGGCGGTCCGATGGAGGTCCTGCCTGAGGCCGGCCGTAATCATCAGTACCGCGACCGCGACGGCAGAGGCTGTCGCAACTCCAATCGCCACGAGGAGTGATCGATACGGATTGCGTCGGATCTGCCTGATGCCAATGACCCATGTGTTCATGGCGCAGCAACCTCCAGAAGTCCTCGCATCTGCAAATGGAATTCGCTGCACCAGACCGTGCAGAAGTAATCATACCGGCCCGGAACCTCAGGCGTGAACTCCACCACCTCTGAGTGACCCGCCTTGATCTCGCCGAGATCGACGCGAAGGGCCGGGATGGCAAAGCCGTGGGTCACCGTATCGTTGTTTCGGACCCGCAATTTGACTCTCTTGCCGGCGGACACGCGCACGACCTGCGGGGAGAAATTGCCTTTTTCCGGAGCGCGGGCGAGGATTTCCGCCGTCAGGTCCCGAGTGCGGTAGGCCTCGTAGGCCAGGGCTGCCGCGATGGGACCTACCGTGCAAGACAAGACGAGAAACGCGGAGAAGATCGTTTGCCGGTTCATCAGGCCTCAGCCTCCATAGAGCCATCCGAAGGAAATCGTTACACCCGTCAGCAGGACCAGCAACGGGACATAGCCGCGACGGACCGCGTCCGGTTCGACGTACGTCTGGCGGGCGAGCTTGAAGCCGTAGTCCGCGGAGATCACGTAGCCGCCGAGCAGGGTCAGAAATTGCAGCGGCACCAGCCAGCCCGTGGCGAAAGGCGTCCAGGGGAAGTTGGCCGTGCCCAGCAGGTTCCAGCCGAGCCCGAACGGGTCCGACAGGATGTGCAGGATGTACGAGCCGTTGGGCAGCAGGAAGCCGAAGCTGAAGGCGATCCACGCGGCCAGCCCCATCGGCACCAGGCTGTACGAGAGGTTCACGAACACGGCCTTGAGGCTTACGTCCTTCTGCCGGCTGGCCACCTTTGACAGCCACGCAAAAACCAGGAAGATCCCCGGAATGACGAGCAGCGCCGAGATCATGTGCAGAGTGATGAACGTCACCCATCCCTGCAGGGTGCTGCCGCGGACCCAGTCCTTCAACTGGCCCCACGGCCCCATCATCGCCACGTAGAACATGATCGCGATGGCGAGCATGATGAAGCTCTTCCATGCCTCGTCGAGGCCGCGTTTGTCGTTGACAAGCAGATCGGCGCCCGGGGGCCGCAGATTGAAGGCCATGTTGTCGAACGGGCACGTCTTGAAGCATTCCAGGCACATCCCGCAGTACGTGTTCCTCTTGAGGCTGTGCGGCTCCAACAGCCAGGGGCAGCCATAGCCGTTCTTATTGCCTACTTCGCAGGTCTTGGTCTTGTGCTTGGCGCAGATCGCAGGGTCCTTCACCCGAACCTCCGTCATGGCCATATTGGAGTAGAGCCCCTGGAAGCCGCTGACCGGACAAACGTATAGACAGAAGGACCGCTTCTCGAAAATCAGCGACAGCAGGATTCCCAGGACGATGATCGACCCGAGAAGGAAGAACGTGGCGAGCGGCCGCACGGTGAAGAATCCGCTGAAGAACGTCGTGCCGAGGAACAGGAAGTTCATCAGCCACATGTTCTTGAGCCGGCGCGGCCATTTGAGGTTCAGGCCGTTGAGATTCTTGTTGACGCTGAAGATCCTGAGCCGCTGGATCCACTCGCCGAACGAGGGCAGCGGGCACACCATGCACCACGTCCGGCTGAAGACCGGCACGAGCAACATCATCAACAGCACCCACCACAGGATCCAGACGACCATGACCCCGAAGCTGTAGCTGCCGGAGGAGAAGCCCCCCAGCACGCCGCTCATCAGGATGACCATGAACATGAGCATGTTGAAGAGGATGGCCACCATGGGAAACCAGCGTCGCTTGAGGAGCCACCGTACGCCCGGGATGGCCGTCAGTTCGAAACGCCAGTCCACGGGCAGCAGGCCCAGAAGCTTCTGCGGTTGCGTATTCGATTCCGGCATCGTTCACAGCCTCCTTTCCCGTCTGCCGCCCCGCAGAGTTATCGCAAGGATCACGAGGAATCCGACGCCCGTGGCCGCAGCGAACAGGGCGAAGCGGCTGTTTGGAGTCACCTCCAGGAAGCCCACCATGTAGGGATGGAACTCGCCGCAGGTCTCCGAGCATCGAAAGGTGAAACGGCCGGGCTTGTCCGCCGTGAACGTCGCCTTGCCCACCATGCCCGGCCGGGCCTTGATATCGACCCCGTAGCCGTCCAGGTACAAGCCGTGCGTCACGTCCAGGGACTCCAGGCGCAGCGTCACACGCTGCCCCTTGTGGACAGAGATGCGGCTGGGAGTGTAGCTGAATCTTCTGGCCATAATATTGACAAGCCGCGGCTCCGGTTCCGGCTGCGTCGGCGCGAACCCTCCGCTCAAGCCGATCGAGGCCAAAAGCGGCATAGCAACGCGACGTGTCGGACGGACGCTTGCGACATCCCGAACACCCCGGCCGACGGAACGTCCCTGTTCCGCCGGCGAGACCTGGGCAGCCGCTTCAATATCTAGAATGACCCAGTCGCTCATCGACTTACGCGAACCGCGATCGCCCTGGTCCCCATCCCAGACGGCAAACGACGCCCGGCAGCGGCCCCAGGCGAACTGGGAATCCTGCTCGGTGTCCTGAGTCCGCAGCGACCGCTTGAAGACCACGGCCCACGTCCCGTTATCCCAGTGGCCCTGACCGTGCACCGCCTGGCAGCGCTTGGGGGTCAGAGAGCCGGCCCTCCCGGCCAAGAGATCTGTCACGGCCGCGTCGGAGGGTATCTTGCTGGTCGGAAGAACCTCCTGGTCCTCGAAGGGGTGGACATAATCCGCCGGTGCAGCTGGGGAGGCCTGTGACTCTTGGCGAGCCTGGGCCCCTTTGTGGGCCTGCCAGTGCCAGACGTTGACGGGACTGGAGAACCCCATCATGATCGATTGCATCGGGGCGGCGGCGTCGAGTGGAACGGCCACGGCGCACGCGTCGGCGAAGCTATCCACGGAGAGGGTCCGATTGGGCACGTCGTCCTGCCAGGCCAAGCGGAAGTAGATGTCCGTGCCATCGTGGAACACCTGCACTCGCACGGCGGGGACCAGGCCCGTGGTCCAGGGCTGTTGGCTCATCTGCGGCATCAGCTTAACGTCTCGTTCCGGCACGTCTCGCCACACCTCGTTGGCCACATCAGCGGGATCGAGCTGCAACGGCGTGGGCCGGAAGGGAACCGTCAGCGCCCCGGGCTCCTGGATCTCGAACGTCTCCGGTGAGCCGTACCGATGGGTCCAGCCGTAGTGCACCAGCCATCCAAACACGCCCACCGCGAGCAGGCCGATCAGGGCGAATATCATCCGGTTGTTCATATGCAATGGTCTCCGCACAAATCCTGCTGATCAGATGATTCCTGCTGCGTCATCACCTGCGGTTGTGGCGGGCTCACGCCCAACTGCTCGCACTCGCTTTCCACGAACGCCTGCAAGTCCTCCGCCGCCTGTCGATAGAACGGATGATTCGTCTTCACCTGCAGTTGCGAACCGATGTGGACGGCGGCCGGCGCCAGGTACTCCGCGAAGAACTGGCGCTGGGCCTGCCGACACACCTCGGCCTTATCGCCGTCAGGGTCGCAGACCGCCCCCCTGTCGATCCGCGCGTGCTTCAGGATCAGACAATGCATGAACTCCAACTCGCAGGCCAGCGCATCGGGCCGCTCTTTGTCGGGCTCGGTGCCGAAGGCGTGATAGAATCCCATGACGTCGGACAGCATCCGCGCCCGCTGAAACTCGTTTTCAGCCATGTGCTCGACCCCGTACAGCCATACTTCCCCGGTCCGAAACAACCGATCGTATTCCGCGGCCATGCCGCGCTCCTCTGCCGCCCACTGAGGCCAGAGCTGAAAAAGCGACGGGCCGGGGTAGGAGAAGGCCAGAGCCAGGGCCTGGTAGCATCCCATCCGATCCACAGCTGTCTGCGCATTCGTCTTGCAGGTCATACGGGCCCCGTCAGTCTTATGTGATGCTGATCCTGTGAACGTTCCTCTGCTCGTCGTATTCTTGACGAATGACGATCGGCTCCTTCACGGGCACGCGGACGATCTCCCGGCCCCCGGCGTCGTAGCCGATGCAGTGGCCGCTGCGGACGTCCCCCTCGACCTTGAATGATCGAACGATGCGGCCGGTGCACCCGAAGAGCATGAGCAATCCCGTAAGTTTCATGTCCTCGACGGCGCTGCGGTACTGGCGCACAGCCTCCGCAGCGCCAGGGCCGAAGAGTTGGCGATTGAACGCCTCGGGCACATTCACTGGCGGGATGTAATACACATTCGGCTCCGTGCCGAACTGTGGGTACAAGGGCAGCGCGATCTTCTTGACGTGCACAAGATAGTCGATCGGGTTGTCCGCATCGGCCTGATCCCAGCGGCTCTTGAAGCCGAAGAGGCGGATCTTGCCGATGCAATTCTGGACGCACTGCGTCTGCTCACCCTGCTCGACGGCCGGATAGCAGGAGATGCATTTCTCCGACCGACCCGTGAGGGGGCGGAAGAACACCTTCTTGTACGGACACGTCCGGAGGCATTCGCGATAGCCTTGGCAACGCTTCTGATCCACCAACACGACGCCGTCTTCATTGCGTTTGTACGTCGCTTTGCGGGGACAAGCGCCCAGGCATCCGGGGTACGTGCAGTGATTGCAGATCCGGGGCAGATAGAACATCCATGGCTGATGCGGAATTCGGATGTACTGGCCGTCCTGAACGGCGGCGCTGACCTCATCCTCCCCGAGATTGGGAAACCGGTAATCGTCCTCCTGGGGCAGGTAGCCCAGGGCCAGATTGCCGTATTCCCCGGCTTCGAAAATTGTCCTGCCGGCGTACCGGTCGCCGTCCCACGTCTGTCCGCCCAGTTTCTCGAGCAGCCGCACGTCCCAAGCCAGCGGGAAGAAGCCCCAGGGCTTGGTCTCGACGTTGTTCCACCACATGTACTCCTGCCCTTTGCCGGAGGTCCAGGCGTTCTTACAGGCCATTGTGCACGTCTGGCAGGCGATGCACTTGTTCGTGTCGAACACCCAAGCCACCTGCTTCTCCGGACGGGTCTCGGGGTATGGGTACTTCATCTTGCGGTTCAACTGCCAATTGTAGACGTCATACATCATTGGATGAATGCTCCCTTCAAGAACACCTGGATTGCGGCGTTCTCATATCCAGGCCGCAGACCCAGCCGGGCCGGTCGCCACAGAACGTGCTCCACCCCGCCGTTCTCGGCCTTCACCGCCTTGACGAAGGACTCCTTGGGCGCCCCGACCGTGCAGTGAATGTCGGCGGCGAACCCTTTGCCGATCGTCTGGCCGAACATCTCCTTACGCACCAGCGAGTCAGTCATCAACGTCGGGCGCAGCCACGCGCGGGTGGCCGATTGGTGAGAACCGTAGCGGAACATGGCCTGATATCCCGTGCGGGGATTCCGCGCCAGCTTGTCGGTGTTCTCCTCGTGTCCCTGGACCGACCCATAGGTCGCCACGTACATATTGAACCAAGACCGCGCCACGCCGCGCGGCAGACCGAGGTAATACCGGACCCGCATCATAGCGCGGTGAATCCGGTAGTCTTCCGGCTTCTGCTGCCATCCTCGGAAGGGGCGGTCCTCCGGGTCGCCGTCGATGTAGACGTAGTCGCCGTCCTCGAGCCCCAGTTCCCGGGCATCGATCGGGTTGAGATCGACGTAGCCTTCGCCGACCCAGGGCATGCGCCGGTCACGGCGATGAGCGTCTCCGAACGGCCCAAACCACATGGAGATGATATCCGTATCCACCGGCGTGCTGTGGGCGCCGTGGCGGTACTTCGGGGTGATGTAGATTAAGGAAAATCCATCCTTGCGCCGGGGGTGTCGCGTCTTGGTCAGGTCCGCCGGCTTGACGATCACGTTGCGGATCTGGCGGACCTCCACCGACTGATCGTCCGAGGAAAGACCGTAGGATTCCGGCCCGCGCGGACGGATCAGGCCCTCGGCCCCGGTCACGATCACATTTGGCTCATAGAACGTGCCGTCCACCGGCTCGCGATGCACAGGCAGATTCTCGCCGTGCTCCAGAAACTCCGGCTCATCCCGATAGAACTCCAGACGTCCCGATTTGGTGTAGTGCGGCGCCTTCTCGTTGGACTGCTCCCAACCGAGGATCTTCGGGTAGGTGCGTGTCATCAATAGGGCCGGGATGCCGTTTCTGGCGTTCGCGTGCAGTTCCTCGATCTGGAAGCCTTTGAGGGCGGTCGATGTGTCGATAATCCGCTGCAGGTAGACTTCCGCCCTGCCCTCCCGGACAAATCTCCAGTAGTCGGCGAAGCGCGGCTCACCCGTGCGCCGGGCCAGCGCCTCGCCCATGCCGGCCAGGGTTTCAATGTCGCCCTGGGTGTCATGGAGCCGCTTGAGCGGGGAGACCGGGAAGATCTGCAGGAACGGATTCGTAACGGCCGCCGTCATGTCCGGGTACCGGAACTCCGCCCACGAGTCCACAGCCAGAACAATGTCGGCGTACTCGCACGAGGCCGACCACCACCATTCGTTGACCACCACGCAATCGATTCGGGGCAACGTGTTCATAACGAAATCGTGGTGCCATTTCAGATTGCCCAGGATCGAGTTGCCATTGCTGAACCAGAAGAATTTGGTCGGCGTGGGCATGTGCGTCTTGCCGGTGAAGTTCTTGTTGCCCACGCGGAGGGGTCGGCCGCCGTAGTTGTAGTAGTGCGCCGACTCGTACTTGCCGCAGGAGCGCAATCGCGGCGGCCTGGCGGGGTCCAGCTCGATGTCAAACGGGTCTTCGATCAGATAATTGGGCAGCCCGTTGAAGAATGCGCCGCGGTAATTCCCGGCGTAGCTGCCGATGTTGCCGCCGAAAAAGCCGATGTTGCGCGTCAGCGCACAGACGAGGAAGATGGCCCGGTCTTTTTGATCGTTGTTGAAGAAGTGGTTTGGGCCCATCCCCACGGCAACCAACGTCTTGGACTTGTGTTGTGCCATCTCTTTGGCCAACCATTCGACCGCCGCCGGGTCCATGTGGCAGATCTGGCCAACGATGTCCGGGGTGTAATGGCTGACCTGCTCCTTGACCAGATCGAAGACCGGCCGCACCGTCAGCTTCTTCCCATCCAGGGCCTCTACGGTGAATGTGCCTTCCAGGGCAAACGACTTGACGTCACCGACGTCATCGCGGGTGACGACCTCCGGCTGTTGCGTCTGTGCGTTCCAAGCAACGAAGTCGCCCCATTCCTGCCGAAGTTGCTCTGTGGTGACTTGGCGGTCTTGTCGAATTGACGAGGGCGTCACTTCGCCGGGCTTGATCACCTGCAGGTTCTTGAGTTCGCGCGGAGTGTACCCCTTTATAAAGTCCTGCGGTTTGAGCAATTGCAGCGTATCCATGCGGACCAGCAAAGGCAAATCCGTGAACGCTTTGGTGTAATCCGCGTCATACAAGTTGTCTCGAATGAGCACGTGCACCATGCCCAGCGCCAGGGCCGGATCGCTTCCGGGACGCATCACGATCACGTGATCGGCCTTGTTGGACGTGGACTGGTACTCACAAGCGATGGTCACGATCTTGGTGCCCTTAATCCGCGCCTCGGTCAGCCAGTGGCTATCCGGCATCTTGGTGGAGATCCAGTTCATCCCCCAACAGATAACCATCTCGGCGTTTTCGGCGGTGGCCAGGTCAAACTCGATCGTCTGTTGCCCGCACGTCATCGTGTGGCCGGGCGGCAGGTCCGTGTGCCAGGAATAACTGTCGAAGGTGCGTCCGCCTAACGCTTGCTCAGGAGGCACATCACGCAATTTCGCGTCGAGCAGCGCCAGGGAATTGGAAAAGCGATTCATGCCGAAGATACGCGTGGCCCCCAACAGCGGCATGCCTCCGCGCACCTTGATCGCCTGGGTGCCTGCGCCCTTCATGGCGGCAATCATGTCCTCGTCGAAGTCCTGCGCCTTGAGCTTGGCCGCGCCTTCGGGGCCGGTATAGGCAGTAGCGACATCGACCAGCGCCCGTGCCATTAAGTCGTACGCCTGCTCAAAGGTGATGCGCACAAAGGCGTCCTTGCCGCGATTGAGATACTGTGGATCGACTCGGCCGTCCGCATCTCGCGGGAACCCCGCATCCGCCCAGCGTTTGAAGCCCTCCCGCACCATGGGGTACTTGACCCGGCGTGGGCCATAAATACGCCGAATCATGGCCAAGCCCTTCTGGCACAAACGGGGATCCCAACGGTGCGAGGCCTGATTACCATAGACATCCTGCGCCTTGCCGTACCCATAGCTGGGTCCGATTCGGGTGATCACGCCATTCTTGACGAACGCCTTCAACAGACAGTTATGCGTGTCATTCGGAGCACACAGAAAGTGATAGGTGAAGTCGTGCTTGAACTGATCGCGATAGATCTTTTCCCAGTCCCGGGGTGGATAATGATCCAGTGGATTGTCAATATCCTCGATCCACTTGAGTGCGCCAAGCACCGGCTGGCCCACGGCGGTCGCTAAACCTCCTGCACCCCATCTCAGAAGACCACGTCGACTGAGGTGATCCTCCGAACCCGGCGATGTTTTATGCGAATCGTTCTCCACGACAGTCCCTTTCCACACTGTATGTGTCAGTCCTCAGCACGACGAGGCTCCTGCCTTGGCCGTGGGCAGCTTGTGGCGCCGTTCGTATCCTCGATGCCCAATTCCCCGAGATCGTAGTCGGGCACGGTCCCGCGGTTGTGTCGGTAGGCTGGATGCTGCATCTGTGCGATGTGCAGGCGATACTCCTGTTCTGAGATCGCACTGTGCCAGTAGCCCCCCACACGCGCCGCCGAGGTGCCCAGTAGAAACGCCAGCACCACGGCCGCCGCGTAAGCCCGGCTGGGCATTGACAATCGTCCGTCGAGGGCCGACAAGGCCAACGTTCCGTCGATGGGACAGGCGTCGACACATCGCTGGCACGCATGGCATTCGTCGCTCCGTACCGTCTGTGCCCGATGCACCGCGACCCGCGCGGGGCAGGCCCGGGAGCATTCTTCACAGCCGGTGCACGTGTCCGTGTTGCGCCGGATCTTGAACGGACTCAGAACGCTCAGTCCGCCCAGCAGAGCGCCATAGGGACACAGGTAGCGGCACCAGAAAAATGGGATGAGGAACGTCAAACCCATCAGCACCGCAAGAACGACAACGGTCGTGGAAGAAGGCGGAGCAAAGAACCGCAGCATCATGAGATCCGCCACGCGGTTGTACGGACTCTCGATGAATCGTTCGAGCTGATATACGTCCATCCGCACAAAGATGGCCCGGACGAAAAACAACAGGACCAGGTATTTCAGACTCCGCAGCGGATAGTCCAGAAATCGAGGCAGCGAGAGCCTGAGCCCGAATAAGAGGCGATGCGCTTTCTCAAGGTAGTCGCCCAGCAAGCCGAACGGACACACCCAACTGCAGAAGCCCCGCTTGAGCAATAGCGAGACCAGGCAGCTGATCAACAGCAACACCAAACCGGCAGGGTGTATCCGATTGAACACCCCGGTCAGGAGCCAGTGCCGCAGGCTCATGAGCGAACTGATCGGAAGGAAGGCTTCGACCCCAGGAGGCCGGCGGACGCTGATCGCGGCCCCTTGCTCCAACTGCCGCGCGAACAGGATGAACTGGATGCCGATCAGCAGGGTCAGTGCGAGAAAAGACCATTGAACGACCGCGCGCAGCGAAGTGTGCCACCAGATCGTTTGCAACCATCGCTTCTCACGCACACCGGAGAGCTTCATACCCACTCTTCCTTGAGGATTTCGCCTTGCAGGCTTACAATGACCGACTTCAGAGGGACCTTTCTGTCCGACTTCTCCATCGCCTGCCGCGCCAGCATCAGCAATCCCATGCAGCAAGGCACCTGCATGATCATCACGGTCAGCGTGTTGATCTTGGCGTCCTCAAGCCAGGATATAATCTTCTCGACATAGCCCTCCTGGCCATCGTCGAGCTTGGGACAGGCAATGGCGATCGCTTTGCCCTTGAGATGATCGGTATGAAAGCTCCCCAGTGCGTAGGCGACACAATCGGCCGTCAGGAGCACATCGGCCCCCTGGTAGTAGGGCGCCACCGGATTGATCAGGTGCAGTTGGACAGGCCACTGTCTCAGTTGCGATTGCACCTGCCCGGGGACCTGCGACGCGACGTCCTGACTCTCGTC
>CALEZT010000083.1 GCA_937927975.1 uncultured Phycisphaerales bacterium | reverse complement strand
CCTTCTCTTCTCAGTGATCTCTGTGTCTCCGTGGTGAACCCTCTTCCCGGCGTCCCGCCGCCCAGCTCTTTTGGCACAGGACGGGTCTCTTCGGATGGACAGAGGAAGGGACGGACTGTTCCGGAATCCGCCGCCTTGATGTCGAGCGCCGCGATGCGGCGATGCGGCGGGAGTTTACCGCGTTGGAGCCTCCAGCATTGGGGGTGCTACGCACACCCTTGAGGGGAGCGTTTCGCTTCCACACCATGCTGGAGGCCCAAAGCGAAAAACTCCCCAGGCACGTCCGTTTCGGACCTGCATTCAGCCTTCCGGGGGGCCGACTCGGAGTCTGGCATTCGTTTACGCTTTAATCGATTCGGGGGCTCTGTCGATTTCTCTGTGGGCTCTGGGCCCTCTGTGGCTCAAGAGCTTTCTTCTTGATTCTCTCTCCCGCCCTCCGGCATTTCGCGCTTTGCACCGGCAGCATGGAAATGGGGAGATGCGACCGGGCTTCGCGTGCGACGCAGTAGCCGTGCGGCGGGACGTGGAAAGACAGCGAGGCCCGCGTCTTGGGGAACGCGGGCCTCGAATTGGCGTTTCCGAAATCGGCAGTCACAAATCGACAATCATAACACTCCGCGTCACGGTCTGACGACGCGAATGTCGTCGATATGGATCACGCCCACGCCGCTGGGCCGCGGATTGTCGCGGTCGCCGACGCCGATGTACATTCTGCGGATGGCGGCGACGTCCACGCCGGAAGTGGTGAAGTCAGCCAGAGGAATGCGCCACTGCGTCCATTCCGTGAGATTCACCGCCGCGGGATCGGGATGAACCGATTTCGCCAGTCTGCCCGCGACATCCTCCAGTGCAACGTACAGATCATCCCGGCTGTTGAGTCCCCCGTACGTGGCCTGCCATGGTCCACGGATATCACCGGTCGTCGCGATGGCGGAGAGTTCCGCCGTGACGAGCTCGTCCCACCTGTCGCCGACCACGCACAGGCCGATGGAGACGTTTGCAGGCATCGCAATCGTTGCGACGACCGGCTTGCCCTTTTCATCCGTGACATCGAGCCAGGTCTGTCCGTCCGTGGAATGCTGGGGCGTCAACACGTTGCCGGAGCGGGTCAGCTTCACCCAGTGCGGCGTCTGAATTCCGGCGGTGGTGATTCGGGCGGCGCTCGTCTCGCCGCCGGAACGGTATACGAACGAACTGCCGTATTGGGCCGTGACGGTCATCGCCGCGTACTTACGCATGTGGGCCTGCGTGTCGTAGATGACGACGCCAGCCCTGGCCCAGCCCTGGGAGTTGCTCAGACTGTCGATCCGGGCGACGATTTCGCCATTGCCGACGAGCTGCTTGCAGACGATGCTGGAGGGGTCGCCTGTGCCCGTGATATCTCCGCCGAAGGCGTTCACGATGATCCGGCCGTTTGGGTCCTCGATGAACGATGCGGGCCGGCCCTTGAGCCACAAGCTCAGGTCGGTTCCTTCCCCGATTGTCCAATCCTGCGGCGTCTCCCACGTGCGATAGGCTTCGGAGTAGTAAGGGGGAACGGAATTGTCGTAGTTGAAGGGCATGTCCTGCAGTCCGGTGTGAGCAGGAGGCCATGTCCACACTGTCGTCATGTACCCCACGATTGAACCGGTGCCGTTTTCTTCGTACAGGCCGTCGATCCAGAACTCGTAGAGCCGCTCGCCTTCCTCGTCCGTGTAGCTCTCGAAGTCATCGATCACGAGAAAATCGGCGGTCGTGAATTGCCAGACGTCGCCCTTCCAGGGGCTGTCCGGATGGGCTTCGTTGACCTCGTCGACCCGCCAATAGTAGATGGTGTTCCAGTCCAATAGGCCTGGAGTGAAGGTGATCGCGTCGCGAGTCTGTCGGCCGCGGTAGATGCCTGTGGAAGCGGTTGTGGCGCTGGCGACGTCGTTCGGATCGAGACCTGTGTAGATGTCGTGGTGCGTCGCTCTTGCGCCCATCGTCCACTGGAGCGTTACGTCACGCGGCACATCCTTCTTGCCATCCGCGGGAACGGGATGGCTCGTCTTCAGCGGAGGTCGCAGCGCCCCGGCGGGGATGATTTCCCTCGCCTGGCTGGGACTCTCCCAGAACAATTGAATGCTGCCGACCCGATACGCGCCCTGATAAATGACCTCGATGGGATACACTTGTCCGCCGGTCAGATCCACCTTCCCCCGAAGCTCCAGTCCGTCGACAACCCATTCGATCTGCTTGTCTGCAATGGACACGCGCGGGCTATAGACGCCCCCGACGCTCAACGTGTAGTTCTCCGTGTACAGCGGAATGAGCCATCCGCTCCAGCGAACGGAGAAGTAGTCGCTGTCTATCGGCGGATCGGGCTGATGCTTCGCCCAATTGAAGTCGATCCGGGGATCGACTCGCGTGAGAGCCGGTACGCCGCGACAAGAGTAGCTGTCGAAGTACTCGCCGAGAAGGCCTCCGTTGGACGTGGGGTCGGACGAAGCGGATATGGCTGTCCCTGCGAACGGGCCTCGGCTATGGCTCTCGCGGTCGGCGCCGGATTGCCCTCGTGAAACCGCACCGAAGCCAGTCCCCCAGACGGACGCTCCCATCGTTGCGGCCGTCATTACGACAGTCAACCAATGAAGACCAGCATGTCTCGTTTGCATGATTCTGTCCCTCCACAGAAGACCACACTATGGATACGCCTGCACCTGCTGCTCTCTCTTGAAAGAGCGTCTCGTCAACACAGTCCAATGATAGCCCGACCGAAGGCGGTTGTCAAGCCGCCGCGACGAGGGAAACGGCCTGGTCACCGTTTGGCGAACAGGTTGCCGGGTAGCTGCTTTATCAGGCCCTTGAGGCGGAGCGACATCACCGCGGCGTTGACCGCGCCGGCCGGGAGGTCGGCATCTGCGATGATTTCGTCGATGTGAACGGGCTCTTTTCCCAGGGCTTCGTAGATCGTCTTTTCGTGGCCCTTGAGGCTCAGGCGGGCGGTGTCGAAGAGGGGGGCTTCGACCTTCTCGGTCGCCTCCTTCGCTGCGGTCGTCGTGTGGTCCTTCAACTGGTCGCCCACGTAGCCCAGGGCCTCCATGACGTCCTCGACCGACTCGACCAGCCTTGCGCCTTGTTTGATCAGGCTGTGCGCCCCATGGCTCAGGGACGAATCGATCTTGCCCGGGATCGCCATGACCTCGCGATTGCTCTCCAGGGCGGTCTTGGCGGTGATCAGGGCCCCCGAGCGGAGACTCGCTTCGATGACGATCGTCCCCAGGGACAGGCCTGCAATGATCCGGTTGCGGGGCGGGAAGTGCTCCGCGAGGGGCTCGGCCCGCAAGGGAAGCTCGCAAATGCAGGCTCCTGAAGCACTTATGAGCTCAAAGAGCTTGGCGTTCTCCGGCGGGAAGACGCGCGACAGGCCGCAACCCTGGACCGCGATGGTCCGGCCCTGGGCGGCCAGGGCCCCGCTGTGGGCGGCGGTGTCGATCCCGCGGGCCATGCCGGAGACGATCGTAAACCCCGCTGTCGCAAGGAGATGGGCGAACCGTGAGGCCTGCTCCTGGCCGTAGAGGCTGCACCGGCGCGAGCCGACGATCGCGACGCCCAGCGTGTCCTCGCGGGCGAGCGTGCCCTTGACGTACAGCACCGGCGGCGGGTCGTAGATCTGCTTGAGCATCGTGGGGTAGCGGGAGTCCTCCAGGTGCAACAGCCAGACGCCCAGCTTGCCCGCCAGCTCGATTTCCTCGCACGCGTCGAACTTGTCGCGACTTGCGGCGATCCGCTCGGCGGTCTTGAAGCCGACCCCTTCGACCTTGGTCATTTCGTGGACGGAGGCCCCCAGCACGCGGTCAACCGATCCAAACCGTGCCAGCAATCGGCTGAACGTAACGGGCCCGACCTCGTCGGCTCGGATCAGCTTGAGCCACAGAGCGATGTCCTTCGAATTATCAGGGACTTGCGTCATCTCTCCTGTCTCGTGCGGTTTCCTCAAGGGTGTAGACCCAATGTACCCGGACCCTCGGCCCAAGTCAAGCAATTCCCGGCCCAAGGGCGGTCGGCCCGTGACGGCGGATTCGATTTCGGATGCAGGCGGACCGTTCATCTCATGGGCTCTGCCCCTGAAACCCCGGCATTTTGCGCTTTACGCCAGCAGCATGGGAATGGAGGAGGCGGGCCAGTCAGAGTGGTGACGCGATGATCGCTCCGGCGGGACGATGTCCTGACATCTCAGCAGAGCAAGCGTAGGCACAACATACCTCCGAGGCGATCATGCTGCTGGCCCAATGCGAAAAACGCCGGGGGTCTGGGGGCTGGCCCCCAGGGATTCGGACACCGCTGTCTGATTTCGGCGGCCCTTTTTCTTGGATGCGTGACGCGTGGTTCGCTCGGAATGTGTATTTGCGTCCGGCCTCGTTGCCGTTTAGAATGCGGGTGTTGTTTTCGACGGTATCGAGGGTTCAGACAAGGAGAAATGACATGCGTTTAACGAAGGTTGTGGCTCTGGTGGCGATGGCGGCGTTGGTGTTCTGCATGGGGGCCCAGCCGGGGGCGAAACCGACGCCGATCAAGGTTCTGCTCATTACAGGCGACGATGTCGGCGCCCATCCCTGGCGCGAGATGTCCGAGACCACGCGGGAGATCCTGGTCAACGCCGGCAAGTTCGACGTCAAGATCGTCGAGGACCCGCTGATCCTCGAATCGGCGACGGCCCTGAAGAACTACGATGTGATCGCCTTCTTGATCTACTCGACCAAGCTGAAGGACCTGCCGGCCCAGGCCCAGGAGAACCTGCTGAACTTCGTCAAGGACGGCAAGGGCTTCTTCGTCCAGCACTTGGCCAGCGCGTCGTTCGCGAAGTGGGAGGATTTCGGCAAGTTGTGCGGCCGCAAGTGGGTGATGGGCACAAGCGGCCACGGCCCGCGGTCGGTGTTCCAGTCGAAGATCGTCGACAAGCAGCATCCGATCACCGCGGGTCTGAGCGACTTCGAGGTGGACGACGAGCTGTACGCCAAGCTCCAGGGCAATGAGAAGATCCAGGTGCTGGTCTCCGCGGACTCCGACTGGAGCAAGGCGACCGAGCCGCTGGTCTTCGTCCAGAACTACGGCAAGGGCCGGGTCGTCCACAACGCCTACGGCCACGACCGCAAGGCCCTGATGACCCCGAACGTGCAGAAGATCATCACCCGGGGTACCGAGTGGGCCGCGACGGGGAAAGTGACGCAATAGTGAAGCGGTGACTCGTGGCCCGTGCCTCGTGACCCGCGGCACGCGAATCGCGTAGATTGGGCTCATGTGCCCACGCGTCAAACAAAGACGGGCGGCAGTCTCAAGGCCAAGACCTTGCGGCTGCCGCCCGTTTCCATTGGGCGAGCGGAGTTTTTCCCTTTGGGGGCACAAAGAAGGCTCAGGTCCGGGGTTGATCGCACAGAGAAGATAGGGTATAGAAGGGGGATGGATTCTCGCTGCGCGGCAGTGGGGTATGGATGGGCTGGAAGGGTGGAAGAAGGATTCTTATGTTCGAGCGATTCACCGAGCACGCGAGACACGTCATTGAGTTGGCCGGACGCGAGGCGCAGCGGTTCGGCAACGAATACGTCGGCACCGAGCACCTGCTGTGGGGACTGGCGAAGGAGGTCCACGGCGTCGCGGCGACGGTGCTGGAGCGTTTCCAGGTGGATCTGAAGCCCTTGCGGCGGGAGATGGAGGAAATGCTCAAGACTCGGCCCCACGTCGAGTGCGTGGAGAAACTGCCGCAATCCGTGCATGCGAAGGAAGCGATTCAGTACGCGATCGAGGAAGCGCGGACGATGCGCCACAATTGCGTGGGCACCGAGCACATTCTGCTGGGGTTGATGCGCAACAGTATGGCGGTCGCGGCTCAAGTCTTGGCGGACTTCAATCTCGATCTCGGCGCCGTGCGGGAGGAGGTCCGGCGGGTGGTCGCGGCGGGGGAAGTTGTGCGCGAGTAGCGCCCAAGCCAATTCTCCGAGTTCAAGCCCCCCCGGGCTACCTTCCGAGTTCGTGGTGAGGTGACGGTTTTCTGAGGACGGAGCATTTTCGGCGGATTCTCAGGAAGATGGCACGCGCGGTGTGTGCCACAATTCGGCTCGCATAGTGCTGGTCGATCTCACGGAGGATACGGAGAATTCTCAGGTCGTAACTGACCGATCCCTTGATGCGGGAGCGGCACAATGAGTGGTTTATCCAGCGCGACACCATCCGATCACACAAGTCGGAAACGATTTTGTCCGGAACGGAGATCTGCGAGAGCAGGTAAGCGCACACTCTCAGGTCCTCAAGATCGTGTATGACATTGTTCAGGCACTTCTGGCGGACGGTGTTCTGGTGACAGCGGTAGAAGTTCAGGGGTTGCGCCACATAAGCGAAATCGGCCCGGAGCATCATCTTGGCCCATTGCAGCCAGTCGGCGCACATTCTGTAGGACGGGTCAGCCCATCCGGCGTCCAAGTACAACTGTCGGCGGAACAATGCGGCACTGGCGTTGACGATCGAGGTTCCGTGCGTCAATTGCAGTCGGCAGTCTTCCTTCCCATCGATGATGAAATCCCCAGACCAGTCTCGCGAGGAGGGCGACTCGGCAGAGCCCGGCACAGGTTGGTCGTTTTCGTCGATGAAAGTCGACCTGCATTTCACAAGACCGACCTGCGGATTTCGATCGAGAACGGGCACCAGTTCCTGAAGGAATCGGACGTCTGCGTAGTCGTCCGATTCTGCAATCCAGATGTACTGGCCGCGGGCCATGCCGATTCCGGCGTTCCATTGCAGAAAGACGCTGCCGCTGTTGGTCGGACGAATCGCCAACTGAATCAGCGGGTGTCCGCCGTACTCCTTCAACACGTCTGCTGTACTGTCGGTTGATGCATCATCCAGGAGAATCACCTCAAAGTCACCATATGTCTGGTTCAGGATGGAGTCCACTCGCCGCCGGAGGAATCTTCCGTGATTGTAGCTGGGTACCACGACGGATACCTTGGGCGATCTGTCGCCATAGAGAGGACTGGGTTGACCCATGTGGCTACGCTCCGTTTCGTCCGCTAATCCAGGCACTCCCACACGAGGAAAAGGGTATCCAGACACAGGAGCCACGCGGAACGCTGCGACAACGGCTCTCGGACTCACTCTGCTCGCGTCGGCTGCACCCGCGAGAGAATGCAGACCCCTCGCATGGAAAGCCCGCATTGTTGTTTCGTCCGAAAGGGCCGCTCACTTAAGGGGAATCTTCGCGTCCGTCCCGCCTGACGATGAACCCATCCAGCTTCCCGACAAGGGGAAAACCGGCCTCCTGGTTCGAGCGTGTTGACTGTCCTGGGTCTGGGGCGTTATCCTCCCCTTGGCAAGAGGAGAAAACTCGGCTTTCTGGAAGGATCCAAGAGAAAGGATGGCTGCTATGGTGGACAAGACCGCAGTTTCGCTGTTTCCCTCGACCGAGGGAATTCCCGAGCAACACCGCATCGGACCGCCCGTCGAGCAGCGCGAATACCTCTGCAATGGACAGATCCGAACCTGGGCCGGGGCGCAGCAGGACGTACTTTCGCCGGTCTGTGAGGCGGTCGACGGCGCGGCTGGCCCCAGACGGATCGGCAGCTATCCATTGCTGGGCGCCGAACAGGCCGTCGAGGCGCTCGACGCCGCCTGCAAGGCGTACGACCATGGGCGGGGCGCCTGGCCGACGATGTCCGTCGAAGAACGCATCCGTCACGTCGAGGGCTTCGCCTATCGCATGAAAGAACGGCGGGACGAGGTCGTCAAGCTCCTGATGTGGGAGATCGGCAAGACCCTGCCCGACGCCCAGAAGGAGTTCGACAGGACCGTGGACTACATCCGCGATACGATCGGGGCCTTGAAGGACCTGGACCGCGTCTCGTCGCGGTTCGTCATCGAGCAGGGGGTGATCGGGCAGATCCGCCGGGCGCCGCTGGGCGTCGTGCTGTGCATGGGCCCGTTCAACTACCCGCTGAATGAGACCTTCACGACGCTGATCCCGGCCCTGATCATGGGCAACGTCGTGATCTTCAAGCCGCCGAAGATGGGCGTGCTGCTGCATCGGCCCTTGCTGGAGGCGTTCCGCGATTCGTTCCCAGCGGGCGTGGTGAACACGGTCTACGGCGAGGGCAAGAGGGTCATCCAGCCGCTGATGGAGTCGGGGCGAATCGACGTCCTGGCCTTCATCGGCTCCAGTCGCGTCGCGGACATTCTGAAGCAGCAGCACCCCAAGCCGCACAGGCTCCGCTGTGTGCTGGGCCTGGAGGCCAAGAACGCAGGCATCGTCCTGAAAGATGCCGATCTCGATCTGGCGGTCAAGGAGTGCGTGCTCGGGTCGCTCTCCTACAACGGCCAGCGATGCACCGCTCTCAAGATGCTCTTCGTCCACGAGGAGATCATCGACCGGTTTTTGCCCAAGTTCACGGAGGCGGTCGACAAGCTCAAAGGGGGAATGCCCTGGGAGCCGGGCGTGCAGATCACGCCGCTGCCGGAGCCCAACAAAACGAAGTACCTGGGGGACCTCATCGCGGATGCCCAGGCCCAAGGTGCCAAGGTCGTCAACGCCGGCGGCCAGGTAAGCGGCACGTTCATGTCGCCCGCGGTGGTCTACCCGGTCCGGCCCGGCATGAGGCTCTACGTCGAAGAGCAGTTCGGACCGGTGGTGCCTGTCGCGACGTTCAAGGACGTGGCCGAGCCGATGACCTACGTGATCGAGTCGAACTACGGCCAGCAGGTGAGCGTCTTCGGCACGGACCCCGACGTCATCGCCAAGCTGGTGGACCCGCTGGTCAACCAGGTCTGTCGGGTCAACATCAACAGCCAGTGCCAGCGAGGCCCCGACACGTTCCCCTTCACCGGCCGCAAGGACTCCGCCGAGGGAACGCTCTCCGTGAGCGACGCCCTGCGAGTCTTCACAATCCGGACCCTGGTAGCCGCCAAAGAAACCGACGCGAACAAGCAACTGATCAAGTCCATCCTCACAGCCCGAAGCTCGCGCTTCCTGTCGACGGATTTCATCTTGTAGCGATGTCCCTGCTGCGAAGCACGATGTCTCCATCCAAGGAGGCAGAGAATTTTCAGCGGGAATATTGACTCTTGTTGATGCGGCATGTTATCCTGTTCCCCGATAGCGAAAGGGAACCGGATACTGGGAGTGCCTCGGACGGGCGACGTGAGAAACACCCACGTGACGAAGGCGGTCATTCCACTGACTGCTCTGGAGCCCTCTCCGGCAGGTGCACCCAGGCTTGCAGGATCGGCTGGTGTGTGCAGTCCGATGGATGCACCTTGAGGGAATCGAGGAGATTACTATGCCGATCCGTATAAAATGCCGCGATAGACTACCGAATAGAGCGCAACCAACGGAAGAGAAAGGGATTATCGCGACTCCGGCAGCCGTTCTCGCGGCGTCTTATATGGACAGGACGCCTGGACTCCGCATTTTGTGCGGATCAGTCTAATTATTGTTAGGTGCGAATAAACAAAAGGAGCAACAAATGAAGAAACTGTTCATCGCGGTCATGATGATCTCAATGGTCGCCACCTACTCCGTGGCCGCTGAGAGGAAACCTATTAAAGCAATCGATACTGATGCGTTCACAAGCGATACCCAAGTTACACCCAAGGGCGCTGGTGATAATCATGTAGCCCTTGCGTGGTGGATACCCAATGAGTTCTGGGAATCTATTTTGTCCAGAGATGCGACCACAAGCGAATCCGACAAAAAGGCGATGCTCGACGCTTTGTCCGGGGTTTCGTTGCTAGCCGTCGTTCAGGCCGATATCTCTGCTTTTGGCGCCTTCAAGTTCTATTCAAAAGAAGAAATCGAAGAGAACATGACATTATCCTATTCCGGCTCTGACGGTAAGAAACAGAGGCTATCGCCAGTGCAGACCATAGACCCTGACCTTGAGGTAGTTCTTGGTGTCTTCAAGCCCATTTTGGGAGCTGCTATGGGTAACCTTGGCAACAATATGCATTTCTATGTCCTCAATGACCGAGCGAAGTCCGCTCCCAGGTTGCTTGACCCTTACCGGAATGGGCAAATCGGCATCCAGCTAGCGAGGAGAGATAAAGTCTTAATGGATGCCAGCATTGAGATGCCTATAAACGCTCTATTTGTTCCTCGCAAATGCCCAAACGGAAAAGATGCACACATCTCATGGAAATACTGTCCTTGGTCAGGAAAGAAATTAGAAGAATAAGCATCTAAGAATCACATGCACGCGGACAGCAAGAAGCGCCGCTCGTTCCTCGCTCTCCTTTTTGCTGCCGGTGATGTGAAGCGTTGGGACCGGCGCAGAAGGCCGGAAGTGCATGGCCAAAGCCAAGAAGAACGGCGAACGCGAACGTCGCATCACGGAAGGAATTCTCGTGGATGCGTACGGTCCTGAAGAGCAGGCGATGGAATGTCAACACGAGATGTTCGTGGAGATACGATGGGAGAGGAAACGGAGCCTTGCGATTCCTTTGTCGCAAGTGAAAGCGACCGGCGAGGCGGACGAGGATACGAGGGAAGCGGTCGCGGACTGGCACTACTGGATCGGCCAGGGGTACATGCTGTGAGGACCATGGGGTTGCGCGAGCGGCTATTTGCGGCTCCTCCGGTTCTTGCGCACTTCCCCGTGCCATGGGGGCTCTGCCCCCCGCCCCCCGGCATTTTTCGCCTTGGGCCAATAGCATGAACCCAGAGGCAACCGACCGCTGAAACGCCCTGCGGCCCGAGTCTGTGTTCGCGGGGCGTTTTCCTGCGTATGTCACGGGCAAGGCCATCCGGCTCCACCGCCGTGCCGCCCCCCATTATCATGCTGCTGGCGCAAAGCGCAAAATCTCGGGGGTCTGGGGGCAGCGCCCCCGGTCGTGGTGCGTTGTGCAACGAGAGGAATACGCGAGAACCGGATGAACCCTATTTGTACGCCAACGCGACCGCGCCGAGTACGGCGACTGCGCCGCCGAGGAGGGAGCGGCGGGTGGGGCGTTCGTGGTCCAGGATCATGGTGAAGGGGATCACCACCAGCGGCGTGGTGGCCACGATGGACAGCACGACGCCTGTCGGAGCGACGATCAAGGCCCATTGATAGCAGGCGACGCCCAGTGCGGGACCGGCCAGTGCGTTGGCGATCACCCAGGGCCAGGCGCGCCGCCACGGATGGTTCGATCCGGCGGCGGCGTCGGGCTCCGGCGGGGTCGGCGGTTTGCGGAGGCGATGGATGAACAGGACCACCGCGGTCAAGGCCAGTCCCGCCACGATTCGCTGGTAGGCCGCGGTGCCGCCGTCGATGTGCTGGCCCGCGTGTGCGGCCAGGTCGGAGGCCTTCCGCGTGAAGACCGCTCCGAGACCCTGGCCCAGGGCCGCGAACGCGCCCATGAGGATTCCCACCCGCCAGACGCGGGGCGTCACCGGCGTTCGCGTGTCCGGGACCAGGGCTGTGAACACGCCCGCCAGGATCGTCGTGCTCCAGAAGATCTGGTGGGCGGTCAGTCGGGTGCCCAGCCAGACCCACTCCACGACCGCTCCGATCGGCGCCGCCAGGCACAGGCACAGGAGCACCGCCAGGCGGGGACCCAGGCGATGGTAGGCGCCGTACAGGGCCATGTCGCCCAGGCCGAAGCCGATCAGGCCGCTCAGGAGCAGCCAGGGCAGGCCCGCGCCGGAAAGACCTTGACCCCAGACGTGGGCCCAGAAGGCAAGAAAGACCGCCGCGACGGTCAGTCGGCTCAGATTGGCGGTGCCGGCCCCGAGCAGACGGGTGCTGCGTCCGGCGCTGACCGCGGACATCGCCCACAAGATCGAAGTAATGATCGCCGGAATCATCGAGAAAACACCGAGCCTGCCTTTCCAACTGGAGCTCTGCAAAACGCACATCGGGCCTACTTGTAGAACTCCAATCTCCAACGGAAATCAAAGTGCAACAGCAGACTCGCGGCAGGGAGGTTTGTCAATAGGGATCGATGGCCTTGACACCGCGGACCATCTCCCGCTATGATGTAGGGGTATCCTCTCGGTCGAGGCACTTCGGGTGACCGTTGGAGAGAATCTTCACTTTGCGGTTTGGGTTGGAGGTGGCTGATGGCGGCTCGGATTCTGATTCGGTGGTTGACTCTGCTCTCGGTGCTCGTCGTGTCTGGCGGGATTGCCTCGGCCGCGGCGACGAATTGGCAGTCGGTGGGAATGGGCGACTGGTTCCTGGGAACGAACTGGGACGGCGGCATCCCGACCGGCGGGATCACGGCCGCTGTCAACAACGGAGGCGCCGCCCAGGTGGGCGCCGGCTCGGCCTATGCGTTGGCGTTGGAGATCGGCGCGGCGTTGCAGAATACGTCGAGCGGCACGGTGACCGCAGCGGGCGGCAGCCTGACGGCGCCCAGCCTCTCCGTCGGCACGGCGACGAGCACCACCAGCGGCGTCACCGCAACGGGGACCGGCACTCTCGATATGCTCAACACGGTCTTCTCCGCATCCAGCCTGCTGCAAGTCGGCGTCAGTTCGACCTCCGGCGGCAGCGGCCGGACCGCGATCTCGACGGGCGACGTGACGCTCTCCGGCGGGACCGCTGTGGTCGGCAGTCTCCAGGTGGGCAATGCCACCACCAGTGGAGGCGATGCCACCGCCAGTGGGAGCCTGTTGTTCGAAGACATGACGTTCACGGGCACAGGCGCGTGGACCATCGGCAACGCCGACAAGTTCAATTCGGGAGGGTCAGCGACGATCAACCGGGCCGCGGTTGTCATTGAGGGCGACGATGCCTCCACGGCTAATCTCACTTCCCTGAGCATCGGCAGCGCCGCCGCCAACCGAGGCGCCGCCTCGACCAGTGCCTCCTTCTCCTTCAGCGGGCAGAGCGTCACCACGGGCAGTCTGTCCGTCGGGACGGTGAGCGCGGGCAGCGAAGGCGGGTCCGCCCAGGTCCACGAAGCCTCGGCGGCCTTCGACGCCGATCTGATCGTGACCGGCAACGCGAGCGTCGGCACAGGCTACTCCGAGAATGGCGCCGGCATTGAGAACGCAGCCTTGACGATCACGCCGGGACGTCAGTTCGAGGTCGGTGGAGGACTCACGATCGGCAGCGGCAGCGTCGGCGGGACTATCGGGAACCTGAGCATTGCGAGTCCGGCGGTGACCCTGGGCGACGGAGCGGACCTGAGCGTCGGCGGACTGCTCACGATCGGTCAAGTCCATGGCGGCAGCTACCGTTCGGTCTCTGTCGAGGACGCTCACCTGACGCAGGCGGGGGGCTCGGCCGCGCTGAACGGCGGACTGGTGATCGGCCGGGCGACGATCAGCAATGGCGCCGATGCCTCCGCGTCGGGGCGGCTCTCGCTCGACGGGACGACCGTCACGGCCCACGGAGCGTGGACGATCGGAGAGGCGAGCGTACCCTCGTACAGCGGACCGACGGCCACCGTGACAAGCAAGGGGGAGGTGACGATCACAGGCGATGCGTCTTCCGTTGTCGGCCTGACCTCGTTGGTGGTCGGCAACGCACGATCCGACGACTATCGGGGCACGGTTTCGGTCACCGCAGACCTGGCGTTGTCCGGCGGGACGGCGTCCGTGGGCGGCCTCCAGGTGGGCGCTGCCGCCGCAGGTTCGCGAGCCGTCGCGACCGCGGATGCGAGCGCGCGATTCAAAGACGTGTCGTTTACCGGCACGGGAGAATGGGCCATCGGCCGTGCGACCAAGGGTGGCTCTGACGGCCCGGTGGGCGCCGCTACGGTCAGTCAAGCCGTCCTGACCATCGAGGGCGACAATGCCTCCACCGCCAATCTCAGCGGCCTGGGCATCGGTACGGCGAACGCCAGCTACGGGACCGCGCAGATCGACGACACACAGTTTTCCTTCACCGGTCAGCGCGTCACGACGGCTGCTTTGTCCATCGGCACGGCCGCCAGTGGCGAGCACGGCAACGGCTCTGTGAACGGGGCCTCGGCGGTCTTTGACGCCGATGTCACTGTGACGGGCAACGCGAGCATCGGTGTCGGTTCCACGGGAGGAGAAACGGGCTCCGTCACGATTCAGAACGTCGGCCTGGCGGTGGACGCGGGACATGCCTTCAACGTGGGGGGGACCCTGACGGTGGGCAGCGGCGCAGGAAGCCGGCGCGTAAACATCACCGGCCCTGCGGTGACGTTGGGCGAGGGCGTGGATTTCGGCGTCGGCGGGTTGCTCACGATCGGTCAGACCTCCGGCGGCCAGACCACCAGTTCCAGCGTCAACGACGCCCATCTGACGCTGGAGGGCGGTTCCGCTTCATTGCGCGGCGGGCTGGCGGTGGGTCTTGCCACGGGCAGCAGTTACGTCGGAGATGGCCGCACGACGTCGCCCAGGCTTTGGCTCGACGAAACGACGTTCTCGGGCCTCGGCGCCTGGACGATCGGCAAGGCGGTCACGCCCAAGAGTTCTCACAGCGACGCCGTGGTGGACAATGCGGAAGTCCGCATTCTTGGCGACGTCTCATCGAATGCCGATCTGACGTCGGTGGTCGTGGGACAGGCCCATTCCCAAGGCACCGGTTCGGCTCAGGCCACCGCTTCCCTGACGTATCGCGGCGGGAGCTTCCGCAGCCGCGACGGGATGGTGATTGGCTCGGCCCAGGCGGAGGATGTGACCAACCCGGTTCAGGCGACGGGTTCCGCAAAGTTTGTCAAGACGAATGCCTCCGTGCGGTCGCTGCAAGTCGGCCGCTACACCGGCGTCGGCGATCAGAACCCCTCCAGCTTCGCGCATGGCTCGCTGACGCTGGCCGACACGATCCTGACTGTGGACGAGGACGCCGAATTCGCCCGGTTGACCGGCGGGGTCGGCTCGGCGACGAGCGAGCTTTCGCTGACGCGGAGTTTGCTGGATGTAGAAGGCACTCTGCTGCTCGGCGCCGGCAGCGAGCTTCTGTTCCACATCGACGGCTATGGAGCGTTCGGTCGGATCGAAGCGGGCGTCGCTTCGCTGGACGGCGGCTTGTCCGTCGCGTTCGAGTTCGGGCCGAACAAGCCCGCCTATTGGGACCTCATCACGCTGGAGGCGGGTTCGAGCTTCCTGGGCGACTTCGACAGCACGGACGTCCAGGGCCTGTCCGCGTGGGCGGACTGGTCCCTGGGGTTTGCGACGAACGACCTCGGCCAGGCGGTCTATCGTCTGGCCATCACAGGCGTTCCTCCTGCCCCCGTCGGCATTCCCGCTCCCGGCGCGGTCGGTCTTCTGAGCGTCGGCCTGGGAATGCTGCTCCGGCGTCGCCGGTAGACGGAGCGTCAGTCGAAGTCCGTGGGCAGGGCAGGGCTGCGCCGGTGCTCGAACATCCTGGCGAGCTGGAAGGGCAGCGTACGCGAGATGGAGAGCTGCGGGGGGATCTCGTTCTCACCGAAGAATCCCACGCCTGTCGTCTCGTGACTCTCCGCTGGCGCGCCCCCTGTGATCTCGCAGAGGAAGAAGAGCTTGTAGATGTGGAAGGGCATGAAGGGCCTGTGCGGATGCTTGCTGCGGTCCCAGACCGCCGCGAGCTTGAGGACCTTGGCCTCGAACCCGGATTCCTCCCTGATCTCGCGGACGACCGCTTCGGACGGGGTCTGGCAGGGGTCGGCCCAGCCGCCGGGCAGGGTCCATCTGTCGCTGTCCAGTTTCTCGCGGACCAGGAGGATCTTGCCGTCGCGAAACGCCGCGCCGCGGACGTCCACTTTGGGGGTTTCATAGCCCTTTTCTCGCGGGAACAGATCGAGGACGCTCTTGACGTCGCAGTCGAATCCCTCGGCCATCATCTCGGCGGCGATCCGGCGGATGTGCTCGTATCGCTCGATCTCGTACGGGTTGTCGGAATAGGTCAGGCCGTTTTGGGCCAGGGCCGCCAGTTGCTTGGCCCACTTGAGCCAGTTTGGTTCCATTTCGAAGGACCCTTTGGATCTGCTGTCTGCGATTCACTATTTGCGATTGTCTGCGCCGATTGCGTCACATCGCGTTCGTTACCGCAGACCGCGACGCCGCCTTACTAGGGTGACCGATCCCGGGTCGCGGTGCAATTCAAAAAAGCGGAATCCGGTTTGACTGCCGCGGGCGGGACTGCTACTGTGCCGGACTTTGGGTGTGATTGGATCATCCTCTTTTGGGAAGGGCGGATTATGAGAACGTGGTTGTTGGCGGCCGGGTTGCTGTTGATGCTGGTGCTTGGGGCCGGATGCGTGATCATCAACGCGTAGGGGGCCAGCCTGTGTGAACCGAGTCCGGCGGGCCGGTCGAGACGGGCTGCCGGACCGCTGTGGTCCCGCAGGAATTGACACAAGGAAAGAGGCTCATCCGGTTTTTGTTCTCCATGGGATTCTCTGCTCGAATCTGGTTTCGAGCCGTTCCGTGTTTGTGAGGACGTGGATTGTCGCATATTGAAGGTTGCATCCCGCGGGGACCGGGGGTAAGATACACGCTTTGTCCGGGCCTGCGTGGTGACGCGGGGCCGCGGGTGGGAGATCCTGAACCAGGGCACATGCATAGGAGACCGCTGATGAGCAGAAACGCGAAGTTGTGGATGCTGGCGTTGGTCGTCGGAGCCGTCGTGTCTTTGACCCTCGTGGGCTGTAAGGACGAAGGGCCTGTGTCCGTCGGAGACGCGAACGCTCCGGCTGCGGCCGCCAAGGCGATCGAACTGACCTACAGCGTGTTCTTCCCGCCCACGCACATCCAGGCTCAAACGGCCGACGCCTGGGCCAAAGAGGTCGAGAAGCGGACCAACGGGCAGGTCAAGATCACGATGTACCCCGGCGGCACGCTGACCAATCCCCAGCAGTGCTACGAGGGCGTGGTCAACGGGATCTCGGATCTCGGCATGAGCTGCTTCGCCTACACGCAGGGCCGGTTCCCGCTGCTGGAGGGCCTGGACCTGCCGCTGGGGTATCCCAACGGTCATGTTGCGACCCAGGTGGCGACGGAGTTGACCGAAAAGTATCAGCCCAAAGAGGTGGCGGATGTCCGCGTTCTGTACGTCCACGCGCACGGCCCCGGCCTGCTGGCTTCGAAGAAGCCCGTTCGCACGCTGGAGGAAGTCAAGGGTCTCAAGATCCGCTCGACCGGCCTGTCCCAGAAGATCGTGACAGCTCTCGGCGGAACGCCGGTGGCCATGCCCCAGGGCGATACGTACGAGGCCCTGTCCAAGGGCGTCGTCGACGCGACGCTGTGCCCGATCGAGACGCTCAAGGGCTGGAAGCAGGGCGAGGTCATCACCTCGGTGACGGACGCCACCGCGGTCGGATACACCACCGCGATGTTCGTCGTGATGAGCAAGGGCAAGTGGGACAAGCTGCCGGCCGATGTGCAGAAGACCATCACCGAAGTCAACGCCGAGTGGGTGGCCAAGCACGGGCAGGCCTGGGACCAGGCCGACGCGGAAGGCCGCGAGTTCGTCAAGGGCCTCCAGCGGGAGATCATCTCGTTGACACCTGAGCAGCAGCAGCGGTGGAAGGACGCGGTCAAGCCGGTGCTGGACGCCTACGTGGCCGCAGCCAAGGCCAAGGGGCTGCCGGGCGAGGAATTCCTCAAGGACGCGCAGGACCTGATCGCCAAGTACTCCAAGTGACGGGTCCGCAGGTGAGCCAGGGACAACAACAGACTGTCGCCGGAGTCGGGTTCTATTGGCGCTGTGTGTTCGCTCTGCGCCGGGTCGTCGGCATGCTGGGCGTCGTCGCGGGAGTGGCGGTCGTCGCGATGATCGTGGTGACGTGCATCGACGTCGTGGGCAGGCGGTTCGGCCACCCGCTCAAGGGGACTTACGACATCATCGAGATCCTCGGTGCGATTACGATCGCCGGCGGGCTGCCCTACACGACCGCGTGCAAAGGCCACGTCGCCATCGAGTTCTTCTTCCAGAGGCTCTCCCGCCGGGGGAAGATTCTCGTCGATACGCTCTGGCGGACGGTCACCGTTGCGATGTTCGGCTTTCTCACGTGGCGGTTCGCCCAGTACGGCCTCGAGATCAAGGCCAGCGGGCAGGGGACCTCCACGATGGGCTGGCCGATCTTCTGGCTGCCCTGGTGGTTCTCCCTCTGTTGCGGGGTCATGGTCCTGGTGATTTTGTACCACCTGACGCACCCTGGAAAGGCGCTGATGAAACCATGACCGCGCAGCAGATCGGCATTATCGGTTGCATCGCTCTGGTGGTGCTGCTGTGCAGCAGCATGCCGGTGGCGTTCGCCATGGCGGTCGTGGGGGTCGTGGGCTTCGCCCTGGTCAGGGACTGGCACGCGGCCATGAGCATGACGACACTGGAGCTGTACAAGATTTTCGCTTCGTACAGCCTGACGGTGATCCCGCTGTTCGTGCTCATGGGCCAGGTGGCCTTTCACGGGGGCATCAGCCGGCGCCTGTTCGACGCGGCGTACCACTGGCTGGGCCCGTTACGGGGCGGCCTGGCGATGGCGACCGTCGGGGCCTGCACCGCGTTCGGCGCGATCTGCGGATCGGGACCCGCCACGTCGGCCACGATGGCGCTGGTGGCGATCCCCGAGATGAAGCGGTACAAGTACAGCATGGAACTGGCCTGCGGGTCCGTCGCCTCCGGCGGCACGATCGGCATGATGATCCCGCCCAGCGTCGTGTTCATCGTCTACGCGATCATGACCGAGCAGTCGATCGGCAGCCTCTTCATCGCAGGAATCGTGCCCGGACTCATCACCGCGGTGCTGTTCTGCGTGACGATCTACGCGATGTGCCTGCGCCGGCCGGAACTGGGGCCCGCGGCGCCTTCTTCCTCCTGGAAAGCGAAAGTCTTCTCCCTGCGAGGGGCCTGGGAGACGATCCTGCTGTTCGCCGCGGTCATGGGCGGCATGTTCCTGGGGATCTTCACCCCCACCGAGGGCGCCGCCATCGGGGCCGCCGGCACGATCGTCATCACGCTGATCAAGCGCAAGCTCGGGTTCAGGAAGTTCGTCCAGTCGCTCAAGGAGACGCTGCGGACCTCGGTCATGGTGATGATCATCGTCGCCGGCGCGCAGGTCTTTGGACGCTTCCTGGCGGTGACGCAGATCCCCGTCGCGACCGCCAACTGGCTGGGCGGGCTGCCGCTGCCGGGCTGGCTGGTCATGCTGCTGATCACGGGGTTCTACCTGATCGCCGGCTGCTTCGTGGACGCTCTGGCTCTGATTCTTCTGACGATCCCGATCTTTCACCCGGTTGTGATGAACCTGGGCTACGATCCGGTCTGGTTCGGCGTGATGATCGTGCTGGTGACGCAGATGGGCACGATCACGCCGCCGGTGGGGGTCTGCGCGTACGTCGTCAGCGGCATCGAGCGGGACGTCCCCCTGGAGACGATCTTCCGAGGATGCATCCCGTTCCTGCTGGCGCTTCTGGCGGTGGCGGTCCTGCTGATCCTGTTCCCGTCCGTCGCCCTCTTCCTGCCGGGCCTGGTGCGTCCGTAGAACGAGCCATCGGCAGGGCGCTGGGCACCCTCTCAAGCGAGCGTTCCGCGCGGTTTCATTGATTGTCTCCGTCATTTTCCGTCCCTCCTCGATTCTCAGGTTGTTCTTTGAGCGCCTCTTCCAGAGCCTGACGCTGCTCGTGCGTCAGGTTCGGATCGTTGACCAGGAAGTGCATCAGCGGGCCGTACGCGCCGTCGAACGCCTGATTGACCAGCGTCGCCAGCGCGCTTCGCCGGGCGTTCTCGCGCGTGAGGATCGGCTCGTACAGGCTCGTGTTGCCTTCCTTGTACTCCCGGACCGCGCCTTTCTCCACAAGCCTGGCCAGAAGCGTGCGGATCGTGGTGTAGGCCCATTTGACCTGCGGGGGCAGCCGCCCGGCGATCCCTCGCGCCGTCGCCGGGTGCTTCTCCCACAGGCAGTTCATCAGTTGCCATTCTGTGTCGGTCAATCGCATGCGGGACCTCCTTTGTTACGACTGTAGTATATTTTACGACAACTGTAGTAAAAGTCAAGGGCGAAAAGGGGGAGAAGGCGAAAAATAATCGGAGGGGACCTTGTTGACCTTATTGACCTTATTGACCTTATTGACTGTGCGACCAGGCGGCGGCATCGTCAATGAGGTCAATAAGGTCCACTAGCTCCTTCCCGCGGATTGGCGCAATGATTCGCTTTGCATTCTGGACGCCGGAGTGTATAATGTCTGCGATAACTGGGTTCAGAATCGGCCGGGGACAAGAAGGCCCCCCATAGCGCGTGAACAGGGCAACGCCGCATCCAGTATAGCGCATGCGTGGTTGCAGGTATCACGGCTCCCCTGATACACCTTAGACCCGCTGAGGTTTCAGACTTCCGACGCGGGCTGACCCATTGAACAAGACTCAAGGAGAAACATGTACGCACAGTCGATTCGTAATGTGGCGATCATCGCCCATGTCGATCATGGCAAGACGACGCTGGTGGACCAGCTTCTCTACCAGTCGGGCACATTCCGCGACGAGGAGTTGGACAAGCTGGCCGGCGGCGAGCACGGCCTGATCATGGACTCCAACCCGCTCGAACGGGAGCGCGGCATTACGATCTTGAGCAAGAACTGCGCGATCCAGTACACCGACAAGGACGGTCGCGAGTACAAGATCAACATCGTCGATACGCCGGGCCACGCGGACTTCGGCGGCGAGGTCGAACGCGTGCTCAAGATGACCGACGGCGTGCTCCTGGTCGTCGATGCCTTCGACGGGCCGATGCCCCAGACCCGTTTCGTGCTGGGCAAGGCCTTGGCTCACAAGCTCAAGCCCATTCTCGTCGTCAACAAGGTGGACCGCCCGGACTGTCGGCCCGACGACGTGGTCAACGAGGTGTTCGATCTGTTCGTGGAGTTGGAAGCCAGCGACGACGCCCTGGATTTTCCCGTGATTTTCGCGTCCGCCAAGGAAGGGTGGGCAACGACGGATTTGTCCCGTCCGAACAAGGATCTCGGGCCGGTGTACGATGCGATCATCCGTTCGATCCCGGCCCCGAAGGTCGATCCGGACAAGCCCCTGCAGATGCTGGTCACTTCGCTGGAGTACTCCGACTACGTCGGACGGGTGGGGATCGGGAAGGTCTTCGCCGGGCGGATGTTGCAGGGCCAGCCGGTGACGGTGATCGACAAGCAGGGACACCACACGCAGCAGAAGGTGGTGCAGTTGTACGAGTTCGAGCGACTGGGCAAGAAACGCGCCGAAGAGGTGCAGGCCGGCGACATCTGCGCCGTGGCGGGTCTGGACCCGGTGGATATCGGCGACACGGTCGCCTGCCCCGATCAGCCCAGCGCGCTGCCGATCGTGGCGATCGACGAGCCGACGATGAGCATGACGTTCCAGGTCAACAACGGTCCGTTCGCCGGCCAGGACGGCAAGTACGTCACATCGCTCCAGATTCGGGACCGCCTGGACAAGGAGCTCCAGACGAATGTCGCCCTTCGCGTCGATTCCGGCGTCAGCGCGGACGAATTCGTCGTCTCGGGCCGTGGGCTGATGCACCTGGGCATTCTCCTGGAGAACATGCGTCGCGAAGGCTACGAGGTCTGCGTGGGCAAGCCGCAGGTCATCGTTCGCGTGATCGACGGCGTCAAGCAGGAGCCCATCGAGCGGCTGGTCATCGAATGTCCCGCCGACTGCCAGAGCGCCGTGATGAGCCTGATCGGCACCCGTCGCAGCGAGATGCTCAAGATGGACAGCAAGAGCGGCGCCAGCGACTACGTGCACATGGAGTTCATGATCCCGTCGCGCGGGCTCTTCGGCCTGAACGCACGGGTCCTGACCGCCACGCAGGGCAGGGCGATCATGCACCACACGTTCGAGCAGTACGAGCCGATGCGGGGCTCGATCCCCGACCGCGGGGCAGGCGTCATGATCGCCAGCGAGACCGGCATCGTCACCGCGTACGCGCTGGACGCCCTCTACGAGCGGGGATTCTTCTTCGTCCGACCGGGCGAGCGGGTCTACGAAGGCCAGGTCGTGGGCGAGCACTGCAAGGACAACGACATCGTGGTCAACGCGACGAAGGCCAAGGCGCTGACGAACATGCGGACGTCGGCGAAGGACGACGCAGCCCGCATCCGTCCGGCCCGGATCATGAGCCTGGAGGGCCACCTGGAGTACGTGCAGCACGATGAGCTGGTCGAGATCTGTCCGACCTCGATCCGCCTCCGCAAGCGTCTGCTCCAGGAAGGACAGCGCCGCCGGGCCGCACGACTGGGCGTCGACGCCGTGATGAGGTAGCGGACCCGAGACGACGCAGACTGCCACAGACTTTCATCGAGTGGAACGACGCTCTGCGCGTGTCCGTATCGGTCCGCGGGACTCTACTCCGACAGATACGCCGCGAGGTGCCCTGCCTCCGCCGACCGGACTAGCGGGTCGAACGACGGATCGCTCTGCAGCGGGCCCGTCACGATGTCCGGATACAGGATGTCGTCTCGGCCCAGATTCGCGGGCCCTGGGGCCACGCTGACCCAGGGATCGACGTTCACGTAGGTCCCCGGTGCCAGCCACCCGCCTTGGGCGACCGTGGTCACGACCAGTACGATCATCGTGACGGTCAGCACGGACATCGACAGCAGGGCCAGGCCCGGCAGCACGGTGTCCACCAGCCACCGGTTCCTCAACGTCCGCGAATCCGGCGTGTTGGACTTCGCCACCGGCAGTCCGAACGCCGCGGCGCACAACGGCTCCATATCGCTCCTGGTCACTTGGCTCATCACTCCACCTCCGTCCTCTCCCCCAGGTAAATCATGCGCCATTTTCGAGCCGGTGGCGGGGAATTCCGCGTTTGCCTCGTGATATTCCGAGTGAGGCGTCGTCCCGATGGCGGGCATTCCGTGCGGTTTCTTCGCTTGCCTGGAATCGCTGGAGAGCGGATAATGCCGCCTGTGGTTCTATCTTCCGGCGAGGCGCCGGCGCAGAAGGGGTCGATTATGAAGACAGTCGCTTTCATTCTCGTGATGGTTCTGGGGCTCTCGACGGCAGGGGGCGCCTCGCAGGACATCGTCATCGCCGATTTCGAGTCCGAGGACTGGGGGCAGTGGGAGGTCACCGGGACCGCGTTCGGGCCGGGACCGGCCAAGGGGACTTTGCCGAACCAGATGCACGTGAGCGGCTATCTCGGCCGGCGGCTGGCCAACAGCTATCACCAAGGGGACGGCTCCATCGGGACGCTCACATCGCCCGAGTTCAAGATCGAACGGAAGTTCATCACGTTCTACGTCGGCGGCGGGGCCTTCGCCGGCCGGACCTGCGTCAATCTGATCGTGGACAAGCGGATCGTCCGGACGGTCACAGGGCAGAACAGCCGGCCCGGCGGGTCCGAGACGCTCGTCTGGCACGCCTGGGACGTGTCCGACATGATCGGCAAGTTCGCCAGGATCCAGATCGTGGACCAGCTCAGAGGGCCCTGGGGACACATCACCGCGGATCACTTCGTGATGAGCGACCAGAAGACCGGCGGGCCCAAGCGCAAGGAGTTCGCGGTCGAGAAGCGGTACCTGAATCTGCCGGTCAAGAACGGCGCCCCGAAACGCCGGATGCGGGTGGTCGTTGATGACAAGGTCGTTCGCGAGTTCGAGATCGAGCTGGCCGAGCGAACGCCCGACTTCTGGGTGTTCCTGGACCTGGCGCCGTTCGCGGGCAAGAAGGCGGTCGTCGAGGTCGAGGGGCTGGGGCCGGGATCGTACGGACTCGATCAGGTGCAGCAGGCGGACGGGATCATCGGATCGGAGAGCCTCTATCGCGAGCCGCTGCGGCCGCAATTTCACTTCTCGTCCCGGCGGGGCTGGAACAACGACTCCAACGGCCTGGTTTTCCACAAGGGGCTCTGGCACCTGTACTACCAGCACAATCCCTACGGCGTGCAGTGGGGCAATATGCACTGGGGCCACGCGGTCAGCGAGGACCTCGTGCATTGGCGGGAGCTGCCGATCGCGATCTATCCCCAGCGGTTTGGCGACTGGGTCTTTTCGGGCAGCGCGGTGGTGGACGTCAACGACACCAGCGGATTCGGGCAGGGGGGCGAGCCCCCGATCGTCGTCGCGTACACGAGCACCGGTCGCGGCGAGTGCATCGTCTACAGCAACGATGGCGGCCTGACCTTCGCGGAGTTCGAGGACAATCCGGTGGTGCGCCACGCGGGGCGCGATCCGAAGGTGATCTGGTACGGTCCCGGTCGGCACTGGGTGATGGCGCTGTACGACGAGGAAGGGGGCAAGCGGTCGATCGCGTTCTACACGTCGCGGGATCTCAAGGCGTGGGAGTTCGCCAGCAAGATCGAGGGGTTCTACGAGTGCCCGGAGATCTTCGAGTTGCCGGTCGAGGGGACCAGCGAGCGGCGGTGGGTGCTGTACGGCGCCGACGGGGACTACCTGGTGGGGGCGTTCGACGGGCGGGTGTTCACGCCGGAAGGGGGGAGCGGGGCTGCCAAGCAGCGGTTCAGCTATGGCAACTGCTTCTACGCGTCGCAGACCTACAGCGACGTGCCGCCCGAGGATGGCCGGCGGGTCCAGATCGCCTGGGGACGGGTCGAGATGCCGGGGATGCCGTTCAACCAGATGATGCTGTTCCCTGTGGAGTTGACGCTGCGGCCGGCGGGGCAGGGCGTGCGGATGTTCGCCAGGCCGGTTCGGGAGATCGAGCGGCTCTGGGGCCAGGGTCGCACGTACCGACAGATCGAGGTCTCGCCGGGCACCGACCCGGTCGGGTCGATCGAGGGCGAGCTGCTGCACGTGAAGGCGACGCTCCGGCCGGCCGGTGCGACGAAGTGCGGGTTCGTGGTCCGCGGGATCGAGGTGGCGTACGACCCGACGGCGCGGAGGCTGACCTGCCTGGACAAGTCGGCCCCGCTCTCGCCGATCGACGGGACGATAAGGCTCGAATTGCTCGTGGACCGCACGTCGATCGAGATCTTCGCCAACGAAGGCGAGATCTACATGCCGATGGGCGTCATCCCGCCGGCGAACAACAAATCGACGCGAGTCCTCGTCGAGGGCGGCCCGGCAAAGCTCGAAACCCTCGAAATCCACCACATCAAATCCGCCTGGCCCTGACCCGCCGCACCAGGAACACCCGACCGAAACCGCTGCTCTGGGCACAAATCAATTCTCACACGCCGGAAAAAGGACCGGAGGCCTTTGGTTGTCCTCAAGTCCGCCTGGCCTTGAAGGGTCACTCTGACGCTGCCGCCAGTCTCCCACCGGTCGGCCCAACTTCAGTCGCGTCTTCGGAGCCTAGTTCAGGCTTTGCCCTCGGTGCCCATTGCCTGGGCTGCAAGAGAATCACCCCGATGTAGGCCATCGCGCTTACGACCATGATCACGATGGCCCGGATCAAGGTCATGTAGCTGATCTTCCCCGCCGCCGAACTGCTGAAACAGCCGCAACTGATGTCCAGATGATTCCACAGGGCATAGCCCAGCACGAACGTGAACATCGCTGCCATGCCTATGCTTGCCAGCAGCGCCCCGCCCACGAATACCCCGCCAACCAGGCACACGCCGGCAAGAAGCTCCACCCACGGCAGCACCATCGCCACGAGCACACCGAGCTTCGGCCCGACCAACTCATAGCCGTACACACTGCCGAGGAACACGTACGGCTGGAGGATCTTCGGCATGCTGCTCACGATGAACATGAACCCCAGCCCCAGCCGCACCACCAGCACGAACGCCGACAAGATCGACTCCCTGCTCGGCAACGGTCGTCTCATCGCAGCATGGGCATCTTGCCCATGAATCACGGGCGAGTCGCCCGTGCCACTTTTCAGCAACCGTCTCAGCCTCATCGTGAACCTCCCGCGTTCTTCTCTTTCGTAGTCCAATCACTCCAGCCACCGCGATAGATCGAGATGCCGGAGAAGCCGTCCTCAATGAGTCTCACACTGACCCGCTCGGCGAACTTGCACCGGTCGCTCTGGCAATAGACCATGACGGGCTTGCCCTTGGGGATGGTCCTTGTCCTGTTCTTCCACGTCGTCTCATTGGCATCCACGGGCAGACTGATCGCACCGTTCAAATGGCCACGCTCATAGTCAGGCGTCAACCTGGCATCGATGAAGATGGTATCGGTGCCGAGAAGACTCTCGACTTTCTTCGCCGCCACCTTGGGGATGAAATTTGCTGCACAGCCTCTTTGAAGCGCCTGGGTTGCCACAGCGTTGGCCAGCAGTCCTTCGTCGCAAAAGAAGTGATAGGCACCGCCGCACAGCAGCGCCGCCAATCCCACTGCCGCTGCCTGTCCCACTGTCAGACCGAAAGTCCAGCGGCGGGTGATCGCCGGCACCAGCGATAACCAGACCCGTCTGACGAGGTACGCTGCCAGAATCACCAGCGAGCCGATCATGCTGTAACGTACGAGCAACTGCCGGTCGGGAGCAATGATGAGATCGGCCTCAATCGGCCCATCGGAGATGAACAGCGCCTTGCCGTCCCACCGTGTCGCGAGATCTGCGAACGATACCAGTCGCGGCGCTTGGGGGGGATTGAACAGCTTAGCCCTGCCGTTCTCAACCCCCAGGAACAACTCATAGTGGTCGTACTTGGGTGATTCCGGATGTGATCGAACGTGGAGGATCCCTGGATAGGGGCAATGGATCAACCCCGATGTGCTTAATCTTCCGATAGGCTCCGCATTGAGACCGAAAGCGCGGGCCGCGCTACGCAGTTCCGAAAGGGAACTGCCTTCGCGATCGCCAAGATACTCCGGTTTCAATAGATCCTGGAAACCCGCCTGATGTCCAAGCAGACCGATCATCGAATAGACGCAATAGAGACCGCAGTGAGGATATGACGCCCTGCGTTTCCTCGTCTCCGTATTCTCTTGGACATTCAAGACCGACTTCCCCTGTCGTTCTGTCAACATCGTTGTTATCACCGTGTCGATCTGTCCGACGGTGTCGTGATCGAACATGGGCACAAACACCCCTTGCTGCCAGATACGTTTGATGTGGTGGTATGGTGTAACCCAGCCCCATGTCCCGTCAACCACGTCGTTGCGGGAAGACGAGCCCAACGATTCGTGATCCGGGGCCAGGAACAAATCCGTTACTTCGACACGAGACTTCGTCGCGGACGTGCCCCCTTGAGGCAGATCAAAGGACTCGTCGAACGCTCCCTGTACTGCCATCCAGATGCCATCGAAGTTCTGGAAACGTGAAATCTCGATCCCAAAGGACCAATCACCGGGTGTGCGGTTGTCGAGAAACGAATGCTTCTCCTTCTGCTTGATATGAATCTCCGCCCTGGCAATATTGTATCCATGCTGCGGGTCGATCCAGACCGCATAATCGCCGTACTTCGTCTTCGCCTTGACCACGAAGCAATCCACGCCATTGATCGGCTCCATCTTCTCACGCAATGAGATGTGCCGCGCATCGCGTAGAATGTGATCGACCCGTGTATAGGCATTCGGATAGCAGCCCAACAAGGGAGCCATCACATTCAGACACCGCAGGGAGTTCACTTCGCGTGGATTTGGGTTTGGATCGAGAGTGATGACCCCTTTTCCGTTCTTCGTAATTGCTCGGTAGTTACTGAATGTTTGCCCATCCCAAGTGAAACTGTGATAGGTTGCCCTTTCCTCGGGAACATACTTCGCTGTCCCCACAAGACCTCCCCATCGTCGGCAACACCAGGCCACACGTTGTCCATCCGAATAGACATCAGAGTCTCGATAGCTCAAGTAGATTCTGCTCGGATCGTCGCCCATGTGGAAGTCCTGGGTACTATTGCAGGAGAGTCGCCACGAAATGGCCCCGTCCGCGTTGGCTGAGTAGCAGTCCAACAGCTCGCCGGGACCTATAAGACTCGCGATACCGAATGTCTGTACGAGACCGACCGCAATCAGAATAGCCGAAGGCGCCATATACATCTTCTTCTCCTCTCACCCTAGCCATCTTCTCGGTCGGTGAGGACCGCCTCCCAGAGTGGCTGCTGCGCAAGGACCTGCACTCAAGTGCGGAGCGCCAGACACGGCGCTCCGCACCAAGTTGGTGTCGTCACTGCGGTCCAATCAACAGTCCTAGTGGTATCCGCCAGAAATAATGGAACATATGTCTCTGCGGTGCGTACTGGAG
>CALEZT010000082.1 GCA_937927975.1 uncultured Phycisphaerales bacterium | reverse complement strand
GTGCGCGTTGACCGTCAGCTCGGCAAAGCACGCCTGCGCCGCGCGTCGGGCGAGGGCGTAGTCCAGCGTCGCCAGCTCGGCCATCCAGACACGGACCTCCGCCTCCGTGGGGTCCCACCGGGACCAAAGGGTCTTGATCTCGGACTCGATGAACTGCATCCGTTCGTCGCGATTCACAGTGTGCCCTCCCGTTCCATGCGTGCGACCATCTCCCGGACGGTCTCCCTGTGGGCCGGAGCCGAGCCTCGCATCGCCAGCTCCAGACGGTCGAAGTGCTTTCGCAGCGAGGCGGGAGTCAGGATATTCGCGAACCAGAAGGGATCGCGTTCGTTCCAGATGAACGAGACTTCCCTGTGACAGGCCCGCAGGAGCAGGTGTACCCAGAGGTGGCAGTACGCGGGCCTGCGGGCCAGGGGATTCTCCAGCAGTTTGCGGTGCAGCATGATCCAGCCGGTGTTCATGGGGCTCTTTCCCTTGGCGTACGATGGATCATCCTTTCATTGTGGTCACGAGCCTGCGGGTTTCGGGCGACTGGTTCTCCTGGGCGGCCTTGAACGCGGCCACCTGGTCGGCGTGCTGGCTCTTGAACCGCTCGTTGCCCTGGATGATCTCCCGCAGGGCTTTGCTCTTGTCGCGGGCCTCCTGGAGCAGGCGGACGGCGCGGGCGCCCAGGACCCCGCCGAACAGGGCGGACACGCCGATCCCGATATCGAGCGCCGAGTCGGCGACCTCCCACGGATCGGGCCGCTCGGCGGACCGGGCCAGCGCCGCGGTCGCGATCTGCACGCTCGACTCGGCCAGGATGTCGTCCACGGTCTCGGCCTGCGGGTACTCCTTGGGCAGGCCGCAATAGGCGTTGAACGAGCGGCTCTGCAGTTCCGAGAGCTTCGTGAGCGCCTGGAGCTGCTGCGAGGAGCCCTCCTCCCGCGCGGTCTGTGCGGCGACCGTCGCAGTGCGGTTGTGCAGCCAGGCGTTCTGCTTCTGCGTCTCGTCCGGCGCAAGGCGCAGACCATTGCAGCCTGCGGTCAGCAGCAGCAGGGCCGCGGCCGGCAACAGAGGGGTTCGAGGGCTTGCGCGTCGGATGGATCGGGTCTCTTGTGTCATGGCTTTTCTCCCAAGGTTCGGATGCGCCGACGTCGGCGCGGGCTATCGAATCGCGTTGGTGGAATCGGCAAGCTGCTTCTCGACCGCCTGGAGGCGGTAGTCGCCGGCCAGGCTTCGGGCCGCGAGCATTTCGAGCTTCTGCTGGAACTCCTTGTGGCTCTGCAGAAGGGCCGCGACGTCGTGCTGGAGCAGGCCGAGCTGGCGCTGGAGGTTCACCCAGCTCCCGAGGATCAGCGAGGCCAGCACCATCAGTTGCAGCAGGACCGAGAGGTTGACCCTGCGGTCCAGGCGCCAGCGGGCGTTGTGGTCTGAGGTCATGGGAACTCCTTTTGGCATTTGCGAAGGTTGATTGTTGGTGGTTGATAGAAGACATCGTCGCGTCCCTGGCTCAGGGTTTGGCGTAAAAGACGTTGGTTTCGCCCAGGCGGATCAGGATCGCGCAGGCGCCGGGCGGGAGCGTGCCTGGTTCCTGATGCGACTCGGCCAGGTTGGTCGCTTCGACCGGGTCGCCGATCTCGACGGGGATCGAGCCGGCCTCTCCGACGACGACTGCGCGGACGAGATAGACGTTTCGACAGACCAGGCTCTTGATCGTGACAACGCAGGCCCAGACGCCGCCGCCGGGGGCGACCAGCGCGGAGGTCTCCTGCCTGTGAGCGGGCCCGCCGCGAGCGAGGTCGGCCAGGACCTGCTGTTGATCGGTCGTGTATCGATTGTCCATGATGGGCTCCTTTGCGACTTGACGCTTCTTGCTTGCGACTTCACACTTGAGACTCCCTGCGGCGGACGAGCCGCAGGTCCGTGCACTGGTTTCGGAAATCGATGCGGACCCGCTCGATCCGCACGACGCTGCGCGGGTCGCGCCGGCAGGCGAACAGGTCCCGGCTCTCGGGACTCGACGTCACGCGGTCGCCCGGTTGCAGGTGCGGCCGCAGCGTGGGCGTCCGCATGTCGATCGTCTCGATGAGCGCAGGCGATGACTGGGCCTGTCGGCGGACGAACTGTCGCAGCGCCGCGGAATCGTCGGCTTCATCGGGCGCGCCCAGTCCAGGCTGCGAGTTGTTCGCAAAGAGGCTCTGCGAGGAGACTTTGCGGTACGCGAACCGACGGGGCAGCGTGAGCACGTGGTCCACGACCGGCGCGGTCGAACCGACGGGCCCGTCCGCGACGACGCAAGCGAGCCGTTCGTCGCTGACGACCGACGCGGTGATCCGCATTCGCAGCAGGCCCTTGAGGGCTGCGACCCACGTGTCCAGGTCGAGCTCGTCGCTCGCCAGCCACACGCCGCACTCGTCGAGCAGATTGGTGAACGCGTGGCGGTAGTTCCACCAGCGCAGGCCGTCGTAGGAGACCTGCAGGAAGTAGCCCAGCGAGCGGCCCTGGGCGTCGGCGCTCAACGCGGGCCAGAACCGCCTTCGGCGCGGAATCCAGTCGGCGCCCTCGAAGAGACGCGAGAAGTCGTAGGGCTCGCCTCGGTCGAAGGGCGGACCGCTGTAGTCGCCCGCTTCGTTGAGGCACCACTTGCGGTAGACGTCCTTGACCTGGTGGAACTGGGGGTTGCCACTGATCGAGAAGCGACTGAGGCTCGTGCCCTCCAACGCAGGGTCCCAGGCTTTGACCAGCTCGAAGGTCGCTTCGTAGACCTTGAAGTCGCCCAGGCCCAGCGTGCGATGCGTGACGGGGTAGAACGCTCGCTCGCTGTGGAACGCTGCGACGCTTGTTCGTGAGACGCTCAGGGGCTCTCCCGGTCGCTGGCAGTTCAGCTCGACGGTTCGCCCGTGATCGCGACGACGGAAGACGATCGCCTGGGCGGGTCCCGTTTCGATCAGTCGCGGCTCGAAGCGGAATTCCAGGCCTGCCGATTCGCAGCAAGCGTGCAGGGCGTCCAGCAGGTTCATGCCGGTGACGTCGAGGTCCCGCAGGGGCTGGCAGTCGGTCAGGGCCAGCAGTTGCGCCAGGGGGGGCCAGGCGAGCGCCCCTGCAGGAGCGTGCTCCTTCAGGAGATAGAGGATCGCATCGGCGCAGGTCCAGGTCCTGTCGTGGAGGCCCCCTGGCGAGAAGAGCGTGTGAGCGAAGCCTTCGACCTGTACGGCGTTGCCTTGCCCGAGCGGATTGAAGGCGGTCTCCAGGCCGGGCAGCAGAATCGTCGAGCCGTCGCTGCGAAGGACTCGCCGGCCGTAGACGGTGACGCGCCGCAGACTCTCGCTGAAGTCCCTGGCGAGGATCTCGACCGTCTCGCGGTCCGAGCGGATCGTGGTGGAAAGACCGTCGATCTGCCCGACGAAGAGGGTTAGAGTCGTCGTGTGCGACGCAGGCGGTCGGGCGTTGTAGAGCTGGTGCAGACGGATCGTGCGGCCGAACGCGAAGCGGTCTTCGATGTCCTCGACCAGCATGGCGGCGGCGTCCTGGCCCGACGGTTTCCAGGCCAGCTTCGCCCAACCGAACTCGGGCCAGCCGCTGCGGACGATCTCGATCGGTTCGAGGTCGTCGCACAGGACGCCGTCGAGAGAGGCGAGCATCGTGCCTGCGGGCAGGGCCAGTCGGCGGCATTCGGGCTGATATAGTTGCGCGGTGTTGGTCATATGCGTGTCTCCGGATCATCAAACAGCTCGTGCGACGAGGATCGTCGGCGGTGCGGGTGGCGCATCCGAACTCGGATGCACCGATACGACGGCGGAACTGCCTTCGACGCCTGCGACGCTTGCGGCTCGCACGACAAATGCGCTGGGGCCATCCGTCGCGGCTTCGGCGTCGTATTGATGGAAGCCTTGGCCTTCGCAGGAGACGGACCCGATCGGGATTGCGGCGCGGTAGAGATTGAACCGGCTCGGCGCGGTTTCCTGATCGAGTGGGCAGTAGAACCACGTCAGTCGGACCCGACCTGCGCCGATCGGCCGCGCGGCCAGTGTGGTCACCGCGTTGGGTCGAGGCAGAGCCTGTCGCCCGTTCGAGTCAATGCGAAGGAGCGTCGAGGCGATCGTCGTCTTCTCCTGGCGTCCGCGAGCGTCGAAGCGGCGCAGGACGTAGCACTCGGTCGAGCCCGGCCGATGGGACAGATGCGAGGGCAACGTGACCTCCCGCGTCCCCGGCCTGACGACGCACAGGATTCGACTCCAGTCCACGTCGCCAAGGGTGGTCCCTCGATAGATCGCGGCGTATCCTGCCCGACGGACCCAGAACCAGCCTCGCGTCAGCGCGGTCCCCAGTGCGAAGGCGTCGCGCGACTTGCCGCGAAAGAGCGCCTCCAATTGCCAGGCGGGCTCGGTCTTCAATCGGCCCTGGAAGGCCCGTCGCGGCGCTCGGATCGAGAGGCTCGCGTGCAGATGCGAGGAGCCTCGCACGGTCCCGGCCAGCGGGACTGGGCCGGGGATGTGAAGGCTGCCACGGACCGAGGAGGATGCGTGGATCGCGCCGGCGCAGGGGACGACAGTCCCGGCGGGTTGAAGTCTCGTCGCGATGCGGCGGGGCGAGAGCATCTCGAAGGGGTTCCGACAGAGCCGACGGATCTCCGCTTCCGAGAGGACGCGTTTCCACACGCAGGCCAGCGCCACGCTGCCTGCGAAGTCCCAGAACCACGTACCGGAGGTCTCTTGTCGCGATCCGATGGCGAAGGCCCTCGACCCGCTCAGGTCGATCCCGTTGAGGCTCGTCGCGTCGGCGGCGACGCTCTGTCGAAGGCCGTCGATGTAGAGCCGCAGACCGCAAGGGTCGTCGCGGTCGCACACGCCGATCGCCAGATGCCAGCGGTTGTCGTTCAGAGCGTTGTCGGAGCCGGCTGCGAACGCGGTCGCCTGGTTGCGGACCTGCCAGGAGAGGCGGTTGTCGGTTTCGACGAGCAGGCCATAGCCTTTGCCCGCGCCGTCGAGGTAGCCTTTACCCAGGACTGCGCCAATCCGCGTTCCACTCCAGTTGTCGGGCTGGTTGGCGGCGCTGTACTTGAGGATCGCCAGCACCGAGACGTCGTCGGCGCCCAGGTTCAGGCAGTCGCCCATGCTGATCCAGTCGTCGGCGCCGTCGAAGTCGAGGGACGATCCGAACGGGCCTGCGGACCAGGAGGGATTGCCCGAGAAGGTCCCATCGCGTCGAGAGCCCGCGATGTCCTTCGCGATTTTTCCTGCGCTTTCGTTGAGGAGCCAGCAAGCCGCCAGGCCGCGAGCGAGCGGATGGGCGCGATCGACCGACGCCCAGACCGGCGGCTTGATTTGCGATTGGGTTCGGGTCAGCATGGTTCAGCTCGACTGTGCACAAAGACCCTGGTAGATGGCCGAGCAGTCGCTGGTCTTGAGCGTCTGGCCGGTCTTGTTGTGGACGATGATCCCCCACCGCTGGGGCAGGAGCCCGCCGAACGCGGAGGCGACGCTCATCAGGTCCGACTCGTAGACCTTGTTCTGCGTGGGGGCATAGATCACTCCGATGACTCGGCAGTTGGCAAGCTGTTGCGGGTCCGTCCCGAAGGCGGCGTCGCTGCCGGAGGCGTTGCCTGAGCAGGTGGCGCCGCCGTCAGCGGTGCCGTAGGCGTAGACGTAGAGGGCCTTGTCGCCGGTGGAGTCGGCGCTCGCGTTGGTCGCGATCTTCACCTGGACGAGGGCGTCGAGAAAGCCGTTCGTCGAGTTGTCGACGGATGCGGACTCGCGTTTCGCGTCGTTGGCCAGGCCATTGAGAGTGATGGACAGCGACTGGTTGGCGCTGCCGTACTGGGTCTTGATGTCGCTCATGATCGGGCTCCTTTATGAATCGTTCATCGTCAATCCAACGTCACTTGCAGATCGCTCGGAGGGAACACAGGGACGTCCGACGCGTTGACGGTCCTGGGCTGCGTGAGCGAGCCGTGGGCGAGCAGGTTGCCTGCGGTCGCGGCGTCGAACAGCGCGAAGTGCGTCAGCGTGCCCCAGGCGCCGGTCGCGGCGTTGAACTCGATGGCTTGAGCGTTGTCGACGAGGCCGCTGTCGGCGCTGCTCCAATCGCTCGCCTGCGTCACAGCGCGGGCGTATCCGCCGCCCTCGGGCTCGTCGAGGCCCGAGCCGTCTTCGCCCGGGTCGGCGGTCGAGAGGGCCACGTGGATCGTCGGGGGCGCGTACGTCCCTTTGCTGAAGAGGTGGTCGAGAACTTCGTTCTCCCAGTAGTTCGAGAAACTGCCCATGTCTATGCTCCTGTTGAGGTGGGTGGAATAGTCGCTCACGATTGCGGCGTCAGCGAGCAGGTGTCGTCGTCGTCGCGCGGAGTCAGGGTGAGCAGGACGGTTTGACCGTCGTCATCGTAGTAGTCGATGTCGCGGGTGATCGTGTCCTGGACGGCGCGGTTGGCCAGCATCTTGATCACGGTCAGTTCGCCCGCGCCGGTCCAGAGGATGTCCCGGCTGCACACCAGAAGGTCCGTATCCGCAGGGCTCGCGCCGACTTGTCGCAGGACCTGGATGCAGTACGAGCCACCGGGGATGTTCGAGTCGAAGTCGCCCACGTATCGGTTGCCGCTTCGGTCGATCAGCGAGATGGCGTAGTCGCTGATTGCGTGGCCGCTCGCGCCCCATTCTTCGAAAGCGCGTCCCGCGGGATGCCACACCTGCCCGGCGGGATTGCGAATGATCGCGTAGAGAACGCTGCCTGATGCGTAGTCCGCCTGAATCTCGTATGCCATGATTCTGTGCCTTTCTTCATCGGAGGGGGATGTCTTACGGTTCTTCTGTCCACGTGCCTGTTCTGGCGGTCACCGCCCAGTCGCCGTTGGAGTCTGCAACGACGGTCAAAGCGGCTCCGATCGCAGAGGCGGCCTTGTACTTGCCTGCGGCCTGTCCGCTGCTGTCGCGGATCGCGGCGTCGCCTGGCTCGATTCGCAGGTCGCAGGCCGCTTGAACTGCGAAGGTGAATTCGGTCCCTGCCGGCGGAGCATCGGGAAGCGTCAACGTCACCGCGCCGGCGGCTCCGAGGTTCGTATGGACGCTGCCCGACTCGGCTGCGTCCAGGAGGTCGCCAGCCGTGTGGGTTTCGACAGTTCTACGAACGCCCCCTGCTGCGTGGGGAACGACGACGTTGTGTGCGTCTCGACAGTCGGTGATCGAGACGATGTCCCCATCGGCGGTGCTCACGACCGCCAGACGCACGTGAGGCGTCGCCGCCATGCTCGGAAATCCGGCGTATTCGTTCGTGACGAAGTTGCCCTGCCTGTCGAGATAGACGTAGATCGCGTCCTTGTCGTCGGCCAGGGCGTTGCCGGTCGAGCCGGCGAAGGTCACGAGGTCGGCGTTCAGCCAGAACTTGCCGGGCTTGACGCCGATATCGAGTCCTCCCTCGTCGTAGACTCGCAGGTCGTTCGCGCGGCGCGCGGCCAGCAGGAGCCGGTGCAGCAGCTTGCGGAAATGCAGGTAATAGGGCGCGGCGCCGGTCGGGATGTATTCGACACCGGTCTCGGGGTCCGATTGAAGGTTCAGTAGTTCGCTGTCCGATGGATAAGCCTCGGCCATGATGGTCTCCTTGTCACGAGTCGCCAATGTGAAGGGTGAGTTGATGGGTCTGTGGGTCGAACGATGCGACGTGCAGCGCCGCCGCAGGTTTGGGCAAAGGAACGACCGCGATAGGCGAGCTCTCGCAGGCGGGGCCTTCGTTGCCTGATGCGTCGAGCGTCTTGACGCCGAAGCGATACCGCCCCAGCGGCAACAGCGGGCTGATCCACTCGATCGCGCCGGCGTCCATGCCGAACGGTCCCTCTGCGAAGCGCCCCCTGCCGAATCCGACGCAGGCCGGGGAGTCGTATCCGAAGTCGCTCGCGCCGAAGGCGGCCATTCCGAAGCCTGCCTTGTCCTGGGGACACGGCCAGACGGGAATCGGGGACGCGTTCAGCGGCGCGGCGTAGTCGATCGTTCCTGCGCCGTAGTCGGAGTATACGTTGAAGCGCGCCCTGGGAGGCAGGGTCTGGCTTTGCAGAAGGACCAGTCGGACGCGACCGGTCGCGGAAGGCGGGTCGAGTTCGCTGCCGAGATTGAGATGGGCGTCCTGCGGTCGGACCGCCGCCACCTCGACGCGCACCGCCGCGAGAAACGATGAAGGCGGCTGCACCACCAGTTGCCGCTGGTCGACGTCGAGGGTCGCTCCCGCGAAGCGGCCGTTGAGGTACACCTGGTGGAGCATGCCCTCGTGCGACGAACGCCAGGTCACCAGCACCGCGCCGCTCACAGCGGTCCCGCACCCGTCGGCGGCAATCGCCTCAGGCAGAGGAACCGCGAAGACGCCTTTGATTCCGTCACGATGAAGCCGCATTGCTGTGGCCTCCCAATTGTGTGTAGGTGATTTCGTACTCCGCGACGACGCCGGGGCCAGCGGGGTATTCCGTGAGCTTCTTGAAGCTGTCCATGCGGAGTCTGCCAAACGCCTGGCCGTCGGCCGCGACGAGGGTGTGTTCGCGTCCGTCGATGAACTGCGCGATGGCCTGGATGCGACTTCGCATCGCCGCCCGACCGGCGGCGCGGAGAGTCCCGGTCTGTCGGATCTGTCGGGCGCGGGTCCCCAGGTCGATGCTCAGCAGGCCATCCAATCCGGCGACCGCCCGCTCGATCGAGGATCTGCTCGGGCTATCCACCGAGAGAGTCAGTCCTTGCTCATCGAAGATCGCTTGTCCGTCGAGTGTCACGCTCATGACTGATCCTTTCTTCTGCGAGGGGGCCTCAATCGCGTACGAGCCGGACCACGCCGCCGACGCGATGGCGGTCGGCGATGCCATCGGAGCCAAGATCGACGCTCACACGGCACCGCTGCCGGGCCTTTTCGAAGAGCTGCTGATAGTGCCGGCTCTTGTCTGTGAAGCACTTGCCTGGGCCTTGTCCCGCCCACGTTGTGTAGATGTTGGCGATCACCAGGAGCGTCGAGGCCCTGCGAAGGCCTTCGATCTCAATGAGGTCGTTGGGCCAGATCGAGCTGGAGGGGTCGCCGGGGCGGATGCCGAAAAGCTGCGTCAGTTGGAGAGCCGCATCGACAGCCTGGGGACCCAGCGTGCTGATTCGATAGGAGACTTCGCCTCCGACGGGAGGAGCGACCGGCGGGCTCGTCGGATCGGCCCTCACGACGGAGACCGTCAGTTGCGTCGCGGAATCGACCGAGACGATCTCGTAGGCGCCGTCGAGCGATCCGTCCGCGGATCTCAAGTGCACGACGCCGCCGGCTTCGACGCTTGACTTGATGAAGTCCGCCTGGGGCGCGGCCAGAGTGGTCCCGTTCAGAACCGCGCCGTTTCCGCTGGTCTGCACCTGCGACGGCAGATGCAACTCGCCAAACAGCGCGGGCTCGTATTTCAAAACATCCACATCATTCGAGAACTGTGCCATGTTCGTTCATCCTCATGCCAATGGTTCGATTCCGTCATCCTGAGCGAGAGCGAAGGATCTGGCCTGGGAGTGGAATGCGGCTGGGAATGCGATGCCAGTTTCCTATCCGCAGGCCAGATGCTTCACTTCGTTCAGCATGACAAGAAACGCCCCGACGGGGGGACGACGACCGCCGGGGCGTTGTCGTCGTCAACTCGCGGTCAGGTCGCGGATCAGGCCGTGGGCGGCCTCGTTCTTGAACTCCAGGGTGTACTCGCCGATCAGCTCGCCGCACTCGTAGTCGCCGGAGCTGGCCAGCGGCTTGAAGTGGAAGCTCCGACCGGTCAGCGGCAGCACGCTGACGCGGGACGAGTCCAGGAACAGGACCGCGTCCTGCGGGATGTGCCGGGTCGTCACGATCCGACAGACGCCGAAATCGCTTTCGTACAGGCTCACCATGTCGGTGAACGTCGTGTCGTCCGCGCCGTAGCTGCGACTGTCGGAGCAGAAGGCGTTGATCTTTCGCTTCTGGAAGCCGCCGACGACGATCAGGTCCACGTTGCCGCTGCTGTTCTCCCAGATCTTCCGCAGGACGTAGTTGACCTTGGCTTCGTCGAGGTCGGCGCCGGAGGGAAAACCGCTGTCGCCGGCGCGGAAGACGTTGGTGGCCAGGTGCTGCAGGATGCCCTTCATCGTTCGTCGGACGGCGCCGCTGCCCTGCGGATCGGCGACGGGTTTGCCGCCGTTGAGGACGGTATTCTCCAGATCGCGGACCATCTCGCGCAGGCGGACCTGCTTTGCATAGTCCATTTCGTTGGCCAGGCCGAGCTGGCTGGCGGCCATGTCGCTGCCGCTGACCTCGACCGCAGAGGTGAAGATCTGCGTGTAGTTGCCGCAGCGGACGCGGTTGGTGAATCGTGCGTTGGGCCGGGTGTCGCCCTCGAGGGCCGCGTTGCCCAGGATGTTGATGACCTGGTTGTTGGCGAGGTTTTCGGGCGTCGTGTTCGCGTACCCTCGCTGCACGGTGATCGTGTTGCCGGCGACCGATGCGACGAGCATCAGCTCCTCGCTGCCTTCGACCTGGATCTGATCGCCTGTGCGGAAGCGGCCTCCATGGTCCACGTCGAACGTTGTGTCGGAGGCGGGGTTGGTCCACGTCGAGTCATTGACCGCGTCCTTGTTAGGCAGCAGCTCGTCCTCCAGCCACTCGTGGTGCGTGCTGGTCGCCTCGCGCAGCGGGTCGCCCAGCGCGTCGAGCAGAGGCGTCTCGGCGGGCGTGATGAGACCGATGAGGTCCGCCACGTCCTCAGCCAGCTCGGGCAGAGCGATCCCTGCGCTGTACGTCGCTTTTCCGGTGAATGCCATGCTTGTGTCTCCTTGAAAAAAGTGTGAAGTTTGAAGTGTGAAGCCGGAAGTCGGATAGACCCAACGTCCGTCACATCATGCTTCTTCGCAGCATCAGATACCGCTGGAGGTCCACGCGGCTGCCGGTCCTGGCGGCTCGCCTGGCGGCCTGTTCGAGCACCGCCTGGTTGCGTGTGACGCGGTCCTTGGCGCTTGCGGTCTTTCGGGGCATCACCACTGGGTTCGATCCCCCGAAGAGGTATGCCTTCTCCTTTCTTAGGCGGGTCACGCACTCGTCGATATCCGCTTCGGTCCGGCCTTCGATCCTCGCTCGCGCCAGCAGGAGCGCCGCTTCGAGGTCGATCGCTCCGACCCCTGCCAGCTTGTGCGTGAGCTTCTGCTCGATCGCAAGGCCGCTGAGTTCCTCGGACATCTGTGCGATCCGCTCGTTCGCCTGGGCCAGTTGCTCGGCCAGGTTCTCCGTGTTGGTCCCGTCGTTGTCGCTCATACTGACTCCGTATTTCATTGATGATGGATGATTGGTGATGGATGATGGAAGAGAGGCCCCCGCGGGTCTCCGGTCAGCCATCGTCACTTCGTTTCGTAGCCCAACTCCTTGAGGATCTGGTCCTGGGGGACGCCCAGGTCGCGTTTGATCTGCGCTTCCTGGAGCTTCTCCATGAGGTTCTCCGGCAGAGGGCTGGCAAACGCGATCTCGACGTCCCGATCCGATTCGCTGGTGGAGTAGACGCCCGCGGTGTCGAGCATGCTCAGGACCATCCGGCAGATCTTGCGGATTCCCTCGCCGTAGGTGTGGCGCTTTCGTTCGTTCCGGCTGAGCATGCCCATGAACGTCAGACGCAGCGCCACGGCGCTGGTGAGATTGCCCAGTCGGTCCTGGAGGATGCCTGCGACGACAGGCGTCACGCCGCTGGCTTTGTCCATCGCTTCACGGATCTCCGCAATGTGCGCGTGCTCGCTGGGGGCCGCGAGGTCGCCGCCGAACTCCTGGATGGAGGCGTCGGGATTGTCGGTGCACCACATCCGGCCCGGCGCGACGGGCTTGTTCTCGAAGCCCTCGATGCCTTTGCCCAGGTACATCTTGAACGACTGGAACGTGATTCGGCTGGCCCGATCGCTCAGACGCGTGTTGAGCTCGTCCTGCAGCGGGATCAGCGGCTCGACGTCGCTGACGCCCTCGTAGTAGTAGGGCTGCGCGACGTTCTGGATGTGCACGATCGGCAGGAAACCCCAGGGCAGCGGGCCTTCCGCGACGAGTTCCTTGTCCTCGTACCGCTGCCAGTAGTCGGGCGACGTGATCTCCGTCACCGCGACGACCTGTCGGGTGTCGCTTCGACAGCCTGCGGCGCCGAGGATGCGCGCGAGGAACGAGCCCTTGCCGCTGATCGTGTTGGTCTTCTGGTGGAAGTGCTGCACGTACAGTCGGATGGTTCGATAGTCGTCTTCGTCCAGGACAGGCAGCGCTCGGGGCGCCTCGATCAGTTCCAGATCGATCGCTTGTGCCCATTGCAGCACAGGGGAGAGTGGGTCCCCGGTTGTGTCGCTGGGCCGGGGACCCTGGGAGGGAGGTGGAGGGCAAGCGAGGGAAGAGGTCTCGGGGAGGGGTTGCCGAGACCGCGGATTCCCAAACGCATCTTGCGTCTGGGGCGCTCGGATGAGGCAATCGACGAACCCGTAGACGCTTCCGAGCACTGCCATGTCCTGGAAGAAGCCGGGACCGCCATTGGCCGCGAACAGCGCCTTGAGGATCGCTTCGATGTCTTTGCGCTTGCGGTCGTCGGAGGCCCGGGAGATCAGAGTGACCGGTTTACCGAACAGAAAGTCCGCTGCGGCGTTCACGCGCCAGGCGATGTCGTTCTCGATCACGACTTCCTTGCGCTGGATGTCCCGCACGGGCTGGGCGCCGAATGCGCCGCCGTGGGGCGAGCGGGCCAGGCCGGTGATCCGCGAGGGCAGACCGACCTCCTGCGCCTGGATGTAGCAGCGTCCCGACTCGCTGACTTTGCGATCGGCCGCGGCGGCGCCGCAGGCGTCGGACATCGGGTTGGCGTAGTAGTCCCACAGTCGCGAGAAGTGCTGCTGGATACTCGCGGCGTGCACGTCCACCAGCCAGTCGAGGTAGTCCGCGTCGAGAGTTCCCGGACGCGATGTGCCGCGTTTGGGGTCCCCCGTCCGCCCATCGAAAGCTTCAAGCTCGAATGCCATGTCCTGTCGCCCTTTCCGCTGTGTCGTTTTCATCTCGTTTTCGGGTCGCTCGGACTGACGCGTCCCTCTACCCTTGCTCGATGTTGCACGAATTTGTCGAAAAATTCGTGTTTTAGGGAAGGTGGAAATGCACTTAACTCCAGGCCCGGCGAGGAATAAAAAAAATTGTGCGACAGGGGCGTTTTAGGTTTTGAGATGTTGCACGAATTTTGCTATTCCGAGGCGTTCAGTAGGGATATTCAGGGAGATTGCTGTGCCCCTAGGTGCGGACGAACCGCAGAGTGAAGCAAATTGCCCTTCTCGGTGGCGAAGACCGCGTTTTGCGGGCAACCTCCCCGACGGAATCGAACTCCGGAGGCCGGCTCTGGGCAAAATGGAAGCGGTCCGTTAGAATGATCGGGTGACGTGACGTGTCGAATCAGACCTGGTTGAAGGGAGTGTGCGAATGCTCGGCGCCCTGGCGCGTTTGGGTCGGTGTCTTCCCCCCTCGTGGCGACGGCGCCTCAGACGAGGGATTCTCCTGCGGTTTCCCTCGCTCTACGCCACGAGGCGCGTGCAATACGAGGGAAGCCTGGTGCCGGATGAAGTGGAAGCTCTGATCGCGCGTCTGGAGGCTTCGCTCGATCTTGAGGGCGACGTCATCGAATGCGGGAGTTTCCTCTGCGGCACGACCGTCAGCATGGCCCGCTTGTTGAAGATGCGGCAGCTTCCCAAACGCATCTACGCGTGCGACACGTTCGCGGGCTTCGATCCCGAGGAGATCCGGCGGGAGCAGGAAGCCGGCGACGCCACACGACGCCATTCCTTCAAAGAAACCGATCTCCACTATGTCCGCCGCAAGCTGGAGCGTCTCGGCGTGGCCGATCGGGTCGTCCTGGTCCAGGGGTTGTTCCAGACGACGCTGGATACGCTCCAGGGCCCCTTCTGCTTCGCTTTCATCGACTGCGACCTGCACGACAGCATGCTCTATGCGGCCAGAACCGTATGGCCCCGGTTGTCGCCGGGCGGATGCTGCGTCTTCGACGACTACGACAACCAGGAGTACCGCGGCGCAACCCGCGCCATCGATACGTTCATCGCCGAGCGACGCGAGGACATCAGCGAGCACGGCCGGCTCCTGCGGAAGCTGTACTACGCCATAAAGACCTGACCGGGCGACAGGCCGTACTGGCCATCATGCCCCGCGAAAGAGGGTCTCCCCGGCGAGAAATCTGCGGTCTTTCGCTTGCATCACAACGCAGGGAGTGGGTAGAATCGATGAAGGTTTGTTGGCAGGGAGAAACCATGAGCGGTGAAGGGATATTCCGGCCGTGCCTCGCTCAGAACCACTCTCGCAGGGCGTTCACCCTCATCGAACTGCTCGTGATGATCTCCATCGTCGCCCTGCTGATGGCGATCCTGCTCCCGACGCTCCAGCGGGTCCGGAAACAGGCGAAAGGCGTCGTCTGCCAGTCAAGGCTGCGCGAGCTGGGTCTGCTGTCGGCCATCTACATGCAGGAGCACATCGGCTCGCCAGGAGGCGAGCAGTCGGGTCTCGGTGGCGTCTGGCGTGTTTTCTGGCACGAGAGCCGGGCTTTGGAGCCCAGACTGCGGCTCTGTCCTCTTGCCCTGACACCCTTACCCGGGCCGCCCGTCCCCTGGGGTGATGCGTTTCATGCGTATGCCTTCGGACGAGTGGACCCTGCGGCGCCACCGGAGGAACGGAGTGTCACGGGGTATGGCAGTCTCGGTTGGAACACGTGGTTGGACTACACCCGCGACGAGATGTACCCGTGGAAAGGACGCATGTGGCGTACCGCGGATGTCAAGGGGCCCTCGCGGGTACCGGTGTTCTTCGATTGCACCCATTGGTTCGCGGGACTTCATCATCTGGACCCGCCACCCAAGCAGCCGTTCACGCCGCCCCCCGAGCTGAATCCCAGCTCCTATTATGGCGATCGTGTGTCGTATCTATTCACAGAGCGTCATGGCCAGGGGATCAACATGGTGTTTCTCGACTGGTCGGTCCGCAGGGTGGGTCTGAAAGAACTCTGGACGCTCAAGTGGCACAAGGAATTCGATACGAACGGGCCCTGGACGAAGGCCGGCGAGGTGCAGCCGGAGCAGTGGCCGGCGTGGATGCGGAAATTCAAGGATTATTGAGCGAAATCTGAGAAGATGGTGCGTGGTACGCACCCTACAGGCTGTGGCGATGCGTCTTGTAGTCTTGTAGGGTGCGTACGACGCACCATTTCACTGGCTGTGATGGAGCAGGTCGATGTCTTCGTTCTGGAGGAGTTGGATGATCTCGGCTTTGGAGGGCAGGGACTCGATCGCGCCGAATTTCGTGCAGGCCAGGGCGCCCGCCGCGGAGGCGAATTTGACCGCGGCGCGAAGATCGTGCTTGACCCCGCAATAGGCGGCCAGCGCCCCGGCGAAGGCGTCTCCGCTGCCGGTTCGGTCCACCCAATCGACCTCGAAGCCTTGGACGTGGTCGGCGCCGTTGCGGTCCACGACCACGCAGCCGCGACGACCCATCGTGATGACCGCGCTGTGGGCGCCGCGTGCGATGAGGTCCGAGCCGATCATCTTGGCGGTGCGGACATGGGCTGCCGCCTGTTCGGCAATCTCCGCGGCCTTCTCCAGGTTGGCCACCAGGACGTCGGCCGTGAAGTACTCCGAAGGCAGGTCCACGCGGTGTTGGTCCGTCTGCTCGATCGGTCGGGCGGGGTTGAGGATCACGCGGGTCCCGTGGAGGTTGGCGCAGTGGATGGCCGCCGCGATCGCATCCTGAGGCAGACAGCCGTGGATGAGGCAGACGTCCGCCTGGGCGATGCGTTCCTCAGCCAGTTGGATGTCCGCAGGCTGCAGGGCGCAGTTGGCGCCGGTGTAGTGGCAGGTGGCGTTTTCGCCTTCGCAGTTGACCAGCGTGACGATGACGCCGGTGGTCTTGGACTCCGCGAAGAACACGTACTCGGTGTCCACCTTGTATTCCGCCAGGCTCTTGAGGGCCATCTGTGCGAAGGCGTCGCCTCCGACCTTGCTGATCAGAGAGACCTCGCATCGGCACAAAGCCGCCTGCACCGCCTGGATCGGGCCGGGACCCGCGAGGGTGCACGCCAGGGAAGAACCGCTGACGGCCTGGCTGGGGGTGGGGATATTGCTGCACTTGACCGCAAGGTCGATGTACGTGCTTCCGATGACTACGATTTTCGGATTCCGTTCCGTCATGTTGCTACCTGTTCGTGTACCTGATTGACCTTCGATGATCGGACTCCACTATAGTGCCGCAACGTTATTGCGGCAACGGGTTTTTCCGGACGCAGGGGTCGGAACTGCCCTATTGCGGCTGCTGTGAACTAAGCCACCGTCGGATAACAGCCACCACGTACAGGACTTCTCGGTCGGATAACGCGTGACCTTTAGGAATGTTGTGCCATTTCTCCAGGCAGCCGCGACAGCAGGTGGCGGTCGCGTGCTGGGCGACGAAGACCGGGTGGTTTCGCATGGGGGTCTGCTTGCCGTCGTTGGCGATCCTCGCGGGCGCGAGCCTCTTCACGACGAAATCCCTCGCGTGCTCCAGGACGGTCTCCAGACCCTTTTCCCGCAGGTACGCCGCCTCTTTGCCCCGAAGCCGGAACCGGCTGCGGAACCCTGATCGCTTCAACGCCTCGAACAGCTCATCCAGGGAGCTCTGCGGTGGTGCGGCGTGGTCCATAGGTTCGGCGGTCGATCCTTCCTTCTATGCCGGGACGCCGACGACGGACATGTTCGAGGCCCAGAGCAGATAGCTCAACTGCCCCAGCGACAGAGGCTTGGCCCCAAAGCTGCGGACGCTCTTTCGATCGCCCAGAATCCTGTCGAGCGTCATGAGCACCTCCGGCTCGAACATCGGCAGCGAGACCTTCTTGCTGTCGGGATAGGTCTTGTACAACTCCGGCCGGGGTCCGCGCCGCACCACCTCGGTCCCCATCATATCCGGCCGGTATTTCGTCTGCTGCTGAAACTCATCGCCGACATTTCCCATAGTATTCCTTTCCAATTCGGACGTCCGACGGGCGACCGTTCCATCATCTCAGGAATGGAGTCCGATGCAAGACCAAAAGCCGCTGGTTATCCGCCAGTCAGCCCAGGGCATGGGGAATTCCTCCAATTCCCCTGAATTTACCTGGACAACGTCCCGATTGGCCGATATAGTGATTGTACTTGGCGACGTCTCATGTTCTTCGGCATCACGCTGGTCCTGACCACCAACGCCAACCAAACTGGAGCTATGCTTACCTTGGAGGTGCACCATGTCTGGGAGACAGCCCTCAGGAGTTCGGTCAATTCCTGTGCGGGCCGCGTCGGGCTTGGTTGTCTGTTCTGGTAGGCTGCTCCAGCAATCGTGTTTCATCCGCAAATTGAAGGGGACGAAAATGAAGCTGCAAACGAGATTCTTGTTGTCCTTTTTGATCCTGGTGTGCGCGATCCTCGTGTGCCCGAGCGACGCCCAGCAGTCAGGCCGGTATATCGTTACGATTCAGGCCCCCACAGAACAGGCGGCGGAGGCGGTCATGCGCGCAGGCGGAAGCGTAATCCACGTTTACGACAACATTCCGGCCATCGCCATCCAAGTCCCTGCGCAGGCCTTGGCAGGGCTGCAGCGGAATCCCCTCATCGTCGACATTGAGCCAGACTCGATTGTCTCCACTATGGCAAAACCACCTAAGCAACCGCCGACGCCCCCCGCCCAGACCCTGCCCTGGGGCATAAACCGGATCGACGCGGAATGGGCACACGCCAAAGATTATCTCGGTCAGGGGGCGAAGGTGGCCGTAGTGGACACCGGCATCGACTTGACGCATCCTGATTTGGGCGTCGCAGGCGGCATCAATATCATCAACCCCGCCAAATCGTACGCGGACGACAACGGCCACGGGACCCATGTTGCCGGAATCATTGCGGCCAGGGACAATGCGATCGGTGTGATCGGCGTGGCCCCGGCGGCATCCCTCTACGCAGTCAAGGTCCTGAACCGAAGCGGAATGGGCTGGACATCGGATATCATGGCGGGTGTGGACTGGTGCATCACGGAAGGGATGGACGTAGTCAACATGAGCCTTGGCGGCGGCTCGTACATTCAGGAGTTCCAGAATCTCTGTGATGCAGCTGCCGCGGCGGAGGTGCAAATTGTGGCGGCCGCAGGTAATGAGAGCGGCGCTGTCAGCTATCCGGCAGCCTATGCCAACGTGATCGGCGTATCGGCCACGGATAGTTCGGACGCCTTCGCCTCATTCAGCAACTTCGGGATCGGAGTCGATATTGCAGCTCCCGGCGTCAGTATCTACTCCACCTACAAGGGAGGCGGCTATGCAACCTTGAGCGGCACCAGCATGGCGGCGCCGCACGTAGCCGGGACGTTGGCCCTGTCCCTGAACATCTTCACGACGGCTGACGACATAGAACTGCCGGCCATCCAGCAGGGGGACGGTCTGGTCGACGCCGGGGAAGCCGCGACCGGCATCGAGGATTATGGCGACGATTTGCCGTAAGTGAAGTCAGACCGAACGGGCAAGCTGTTATGAGAACCATCGGTGCAGTCGAAAGGCGGTCTATATCTGCGCGGGTGGGGTCGGCTTCAACTGTTTCTTGAAGAACTCGGTGACGAGGACGTCCACCTGGGGATCTTTGAAGCCGCCGTGACCGCCGCCCTGGACGGTGTAGAACACGACGCTTACGCCGACGGCTTTGAGGGCGTCGCAGAGCAGTTCGCTTTGGTTGTGCGGGACCAGCGGGTCCTTGTCGCCGTGGACGATCAGGAAGGGCGGATCGTCCTTGGTCACGTAGGTGATCGGGTTGGCTCGCTGGGCTTTGTCCTTGTTCTGCGGGATGGGTCCGCCGATCAGCTTCGCCTCGGGAGCATCGGCCGCGTCGTGATCCATCGAGCTGGGGAACTTGCCCATCTGCGTGAAGTCGGTGGGTCCGAAGAAATCGCACACCGCCTGCACCCGGCTGGAGACGCCTGCATGGGGCCCGACGTCGAAGTCCTTCACGTCGCCTGCGGTCCCGAGCAGAGCGACCAGGTGTCCGCCCGCCGAGGCGCCCCAGGCGCCGATGCGGTTGGGGTCGATTCCGTGCGTGTCGGCGTTGGCCCGCAGCCAGCGGATCGCGGCTTTGCAGTCCTGGATCTGGGCAGGGAAGATCGCGTGCTGACTCAGTCGATAGTTGATGCTGGCGACCGCGTAGCCGTCGCTGACGAACCGCACCGCCGGGCAGTTGTCCTTGCTGCCGCCCAGCCAGGCCCCGCCGTGGACCCAGACGATCAGCGGCCTTCCACCGTCCTTTGGAGGCCCCTTCGGCAGATACAGATCGAATTTCTGCCGCTCGTGGCCGTCCGGCACATACGCGATATCTCGAAGTACAGTCGCGTTGGGCGGGTCTGTCTGACGAGATGGAGGTTGGGCCTGGACCGACGAGACCGCCATCTTCGCAAGGATCGCCGCCACAACGAGAATTCGACCGCTCGTCCCCATCGGATGATCTGCCGCCCTGTCCATCATGGTTTCTCCTAATCGTGTCATGTCGAACCAGCACGATCAGTCTACCGCGCGCAGACCACCTGTGGTAGACCTTGGACGGAGCAAGGAGCAGGGAATTGTCGGATGTCCATCACGCCGTCTTGCGCCTGAGCACCCAGCGGCAGCAGCCTGCGCCGATGGCCGCAAGCATCAGGGCCCCGGGCACGGGCACCGGTGCGGAAACGACGGACAGATCCATAACCTCAAAACGGATGGACCTGATGCCGACGCTGCCTTCGCCCACGTAGTCGTAGAAGTTTACCCAACTGTCGTCGTCGGGCAGCAGAGCCAGGACCGTCTCAGGGTCCGGCAGGGCGACATCGTCCCAGGCCGTTCCCGCTGGATCGTGTCGGATGATCGATCCGTGAAGAATGTCCCAGACTGGTCCCTCGAACGCGCCGGTCCACGTGCCTCCAGCGAATAGGAGGTCGAAGTCGACGGCGTATTCATCGACCCCCGTCACTTTGCCGCCACTGTTGTTGTTGATCATGATCGCGACTGTGTTTGTCTGGATCGAGGAGCCGTCAACGAAGGTCAGACCCATCGCGATCGCTTCGTACCAGATGGGATTTTCGCCGGACTCCGGCAATGGCTCGGCATGGTCGTCGTAGGTGTAGAAGCCCGTGACCGGGCTGCCAACGCCGATGGTTAAGAAGTCCGAGTACCTTACCTCCCCGGTAACCTGGACCCACACGGGACTGCCCCAAGCGGTGGAGACGAGCCCGAGAGCGACACAAGCCAACACGAATCCCCGCTGAATACGCGATCGAACGGACACAGCCATTTCTCAACCCTCCACGAGTCAGACCACCTACTGATCGGATATCCACGCCGTGGAACCGTCTCCCGGCTCGGCGTACACTTGCGAACCTGCCTCCCTCGCCGCCGAAGGCGACCATTCGAGGACAACCAGCCTGCTCCTCCATTCTGTGAAGATACCATTATCCACCCCGATTGTCAATATAAATGCAATGGGGCAAACCGGGCCCGAGGCCCGGTGTGTGACCGTATTGGCACACGTGCAACAGGGGTTCATGGAGAACCCGGAATGTCATTCCCGCAGAAGCGCCAATCCACTCCCTGGGACACGTCACCGGACAGGGTCAACCCAATCCGAGCCGTTCCAGAAGATTGCGAAACCAGGGAGGACGGGATTCGTGCATCGCCATGTAGATCGTGTGGGAATCGTCGTCGATCGCCAGCCAGACGCTGGCGCTTCGCCTTCGGAGATTGTAGATGCGTCCGTTAATCGGATCGGACCAGTGCATCCAGGGCGGGGCCTTGGGTCCAAAGCGAATGGTCTGCATCGGTCCGGGCTCCTGATTGGGATCGTTGGGATCGATGCCGCTGCGATGGAAGAACGACTTGGCCTCCGCGGGGGTCGTCTGGAATCGAAGGTATAGACTCTGCGTCGTGAAAGGCGGACCCCGGCGTTCGATGTGCAGATCCCGCGCGGAGGGGGGCAGACCGCCGAACCCTGCGTCGCGACAGAAGCGATTGGCCTGAGCGGTCGGCCGCATGAACACCGCGTGCAGCAGCACGATAAGGAGAACGCTCGCTGCGACGGCGGCCAACAGGATATTCCGCGGCGGTTTCATTGTGGGCATGTCACGACTGTTGCGGCTTGCCCGAGCCCGCATCGCGCCGGGGAAAGAGCAGGCCGATCAGCAACACCGGCGCGTTCAGGACGATCATGACCAGCCGCAGGAACCAGCCTGCGCCGGACACCCTGGGTGAACCGAGCTGGCGCCACATCTGGCCCCAGATGCCGGTTTCCCACGGGATGCTCTCGAAGGGCAGATACGGCGTCAGTTGCCCCGTCGCATATCCGCAATTGGCGCAGAAGTGCGAAACCGGGTCCACGGGTTTGAGGCACCGCAGGCACAACGGCGTCGCGGGTCCCTCGTCTTCGGACTCATTCGTCTCGACGTTGTCATCAGCCATCGCTTCGACCTCCCTCGCAGGGATTCGTCGGTCGTCATTCAGTCCATTCGAATGCGATCGGCTCGCTGTCGCCCTGGCTGACCAGGAGCCTGCCCTGGTCGTCGAGCCGGGCGGTCATGGATTCCTGATCGGTGGTGACTTTGATCTGATTGTCCGCCATCTCCCATTTGCCTTCGGACTTCTGATCGCCCAGGGTCAGGACCGCTCGTCCGCCCGCCAGGATCTGGATGCCGAACTCGCCCTCGGTCGGATGCTTCAGGACCCACTTGCCGACGAAGCCCGTCGGGCGAGGAGTCGTCCTGGGGATCTCGAAGACAGGGGTCCTCGCTGCAGGCGGTCTTGCCGGCGCGGGGTCCTGGGCGGTCGGAGCCGGCGCCGTCGGGTCGGGAAGGATCGGGCTCTTGGCGCTCGGAGTCTCGACCGCGGTCGCAGGCCGCAGCTTGGGCGGTCGGAATTCCCGCTCGCTGCTGAGCCAGACCTGCCCGGTGATCGTATCGACGAGATAGGCGGTGTTCTGAGAAGAACAGGCCTGATATCGCCCGACCGGACCGAGCAATTCATTCCTGGCCGCTCCGACCAGCACGCACAGCCCTGCTCCGAGCACGACGCCCAACACCACGCTCCTGGTATCTATACGCCACGTCATTGCGAGAATCCTCCACTGTCAAATGCCTGCGTCTTCAAGGGCATGCGGCGCACGCCCCGCTTTGACATCATCATACTCGATTCCGCCCGTCGAGTGCACTGTTTCCTCCGCGTCACGCTGTATCGTCACGATTGAGACAGCCCCTTTCACGAGCCCAACGGCCGGCCGCAGTGGTCGCAGAATTTGGCGTCGGGATCGTTCAGCTCGTTGCAGGCGGGACAGCCCTTCGTCTTGCCCAGCGAGGTTCCGCACCCGCTGCAGAACTTCGCGCTCGCGTCGTTGGGTTGGTTGCACTTGTGACAGCGAACCCGTTCTGCGGGCGCCGGCGCGCCGGATCGCAGGCCTTCGCCGACCGCGGAAGCCAGGGTCTTGACCGAGTCTTTCGTGCCTTGCGCCATGTAGTTGAAAGTGTCCTTGCCGACCGGGGCCATTTCCTGGGCGGAATACCGCATGACCGTGCCCATGAAGCCATAGGACGTCAGGACCCCTCCCGCAAAGAGGATCGGCATGCCGACGAACGCACACCAGAAGTATCGCGGCGGCTCCATCCCCCCGAACGCCGCGAAGAAACTGGCGATGCCGACGACCAGGAAAGTCCCGCCCACAAGAAGCAGGACAATCCCCACCGTGCGAAGAACGCTTCTCGTCTGTTCGTGCCTTGGATCGATCTTATCCATCTTCACTCCTTCGTCGCTCATCGTGCGGTTGCGGTCCGATCGAATGGTCATCTCTCTTGTCTACAAGACGCACCAAGCCTTCCGAAAAATCAAGGAAAAACCTTAGGCCAAGCTGCCTGCAGGGTGCATCGGGGGCCAGATCGATTTGACAGGGGCAGCCTCGCCCCATACAATGACGCGCGACTGTTGAGTCAAGGATCTTTCTTTCGCAAGGAGAGTGATTATGAAGACCATCGGTAGAATCGGCCTGGCGGTTGTGTTGTTGACGGTTCTTGCAGGCGCGGCGCAGGCGGTCCCCTTGACAGTGGATGGCGGTTGGCAGGAATTCTGGTGGGGTTTCGATCAGGACGCCTGGAACGATGAGGGAGCCTTCACGTTCCTTTCAGACTCCTGGACCACTCTGAAGGTGACAGACATCGGCACGGACTTCGACCGATTCGAAGTCTACGATCTCGGCGTCTTGATCGGGACGACTTCGGCACCGGCCGGCACCGACACGTGGACGGACAACTTCGACCAGGCATTTGCGAGCCCCCTCTGGAGCTCGGGCGAGTTTCGCCTGGAGCCCGGCGAACACGCCATCACATTGTTCGCTTCCGTCAACCCGTTCCAGATGGGCAGAGGAGGACTGCGGGTGGACGTCGCGGCGGTGCCTGCCCCCGGCGCGATTCTGCTTGGAACGCTCGGGGCCGGCCTGGTCGGCTGGCTTCGCAGACGAAAGTCGATCTGACAAGCGATCGACTGCATATAGCAGGGGCTTCCCAAGGGGGGGTCGATCTCGATTCGACCGCCCCTTTTCCATGCGCCCTGGGGATCGTCAGCCGATCCGGGCCGTGAGCTTGCGGGCGATGTCCTCCAGGAGGTCTTTGGTGACCCGGTCGGCTCCTTCGACGGTGATCCGAACCACGAACCGCCCGGGCACAATCGGCACGATATCGATCAGCACCTGTCGTCCTGCCAGGGATTTGCCCAGCAGCCAGAACCCCTCCTGAGGTTCCCAGGCCGCGGTCGGCTCGACTCCTGTGTCCTTGAAGACCCGCAGAGCGCCCGCGAGGATCTTCTCCTGCCGTCGCGGAACGACCAGTTCCCGGTGGGGTCCGGCCACCGTCGGCCTGGCCATCTCCGGCCGCATCACCGTCCTGATCGCCTGGGCCGACTGGGAACTCGGTCCCTGACATCCACCCGCCAGCAGGCATCCCAGGACGACCCAACCGATTCGCCCGCCGATTCGTTCATTCATGCTGCGACTCCACCTTACGAAACCACGTCACGCCTCAAGGATAAAGTACGACCCCCTGATCCGTCAATCGCGACGGGCTTCCGCACAGGCGTCTGGGAAAGCGATCCTGCCCTTTTCTTTGAATTTCGGGACGTTTTTTTCTTGCCCCAAACCCCTGAGGGATAGGGGGTTATGATAAATGAACCATAAAAGTTCAGTCAGTATACAACAATTTATGTTGACAGAGTCCGGTTGTCTGTTAAACTTGTACTCCAGTTGGTTCTGCACAGAACAGAGCCAGGGGGTCTGAGCGAGACCCTCACGAGATTCGGCATCCTTGTTGAAGACTGGCGCAACCACTGTATTGTTAGGAGATGGGAGTATGCGACGCCTCAGCAAGCAGCCGGCGGAACGGGATCTGCATTGCGCCCCCGTGCAACGGGACGGCGTGGACCTCCTCCGGCGACAAGCGGATTGGCTCATCGGCGTAGACCGAACCCTGTTGACCCTGTACATCCAGGCCGGGTGCAGCTTCCAGCAGCTCGGCCGATTGACCGGGATGAACCGATCCTCCATTTCCCGGCGGATTGGAAAGATCCTCCGCAGGCTCTCCGACCGCACGTACCTGGCGTGCCTGGCGAGCCGGGACAGGTTCAGCGATCAGGAGATGGATGTTCTTCGGGACCACCTGATCCGAGGCCTGTCTCTCGCGAGGATCGCGCGGGACTCCGGCCTGCGCTATTACCGCGTCCGCGCGATCGTCGACAAAGCGAGAGACCTCTCGCAACCGGCGCAGTCCTGACCTGCGTCTCCGATCGGTCGCAGAACTGATACGAGCAGGAGGAATTTCGCATGACAACGTACACGGTTTCGAAACGATTCACCTGGCAGGGCCCCTTGAGCGAACGGGCGGTGCGGATCTGTCGCATGTTCGGGCTCACCGTCGATCGACTCACCGCGGGAGCCCCCGAGCACGCGTGCAGAGTCCGAATCGCACCGGGGGACATCGTCTACATCACCGGTCCTTCCGGCGCGGGCAAGAGCGTCTTGCTCCGCGAGCTTCAGAGCTGCGTGCCTGCCCGGGACGCGGTCGATCTGGACGAGATCGAGTTGCCCGACGACCGCACGGTGATCGATTGCTTCTGTGACGACCTCGTCGCCAGCCTCCAGACGCTCAGCGCGGTCGGTCTGGCGGACGTGTTCTCCATCCTGAACCGTCCGTCGCATCTGAGCGAGGGACAGAAGCACCGCTTTCGCCTGGCGAAGGCTCTGGCCTCAGGGCGGCCCTTCCTCTTTGCCGACGAGTTCTGCAGCGAGCTGGACCGCATCACCGCCGCGACGGTCGCGTTCAACGTGCATCGCTTCGCCAGGCGGGCCAGGCTCACGCTGATCCTGGCCTCCGGTCGGGACGACTTCCTGATCGACCTGGCGCCCGACGTGCTGATCCGCAAGGACTTCACGGGACCCGCCCAGGTCATCTACAAGGAGAACCCATGCACACATGTTCCATCATGCGATCGCTGAAACTTGTCTCTGGGGACATGAGCGACTACACGCAACTGGCCGTGCATCACTACCGCCAGGAGCGCCCGGTCGCGGTCAAGGCGGTGTATGCGCTGCGTCCCGTCGAACCGCTGGGCTCGTTCGGGCGAAAGACCGCGGGCGTGATCGTCTACACGATGCCCAACCCGCGCGTGGAACTGCGAACCCTCGCCACCGGCGGCCTCTTCGCGGGCCTGGACCGCCAGACGGAACTGGCGATGCTCAACCGAAGCGTCCGCTGCATCGCGAGGGTGATCGTCGAGCCGCGACTGCGCGGCATCGGCCTGGCGACGCGACTGGTGCGCGAGACGATGCCCGCGATGAACGTGCCGATCGTCGAGGCGCTGGGCATCATGCCCCTGGCGAATCCATTCCTCGAACGGGCCGGCATGAAGGTCTGCGAGCCGCGGGTCGCGGTCGAGCACGTCAAGCTGATCGAGGCGTTCAGCGCAACGGGTGTGGAGGAACGGGATCTCGTCTCGCCGGCGACCGTGCAAGAGCGTCTCGATCGCCTGACCGGCTCGCGCAAGGCGTTCATCGAGCACCACATCGCGGATTTTCTCAGGAGCCACGGCACACGCCGAACCATGCCCCGCGGCATCGAGCGGACTCGCTATCTGCTGGGCAAGCTGACCCACCGCCCCTCGTACTATATCTGGTTCAACCCATCGATGACGGAGGCCAAACCATGAGAAGGACAACGATCGAGCACATCCCTCTGGACCGGCTCGTGCCCCATCCGGACAGCCCCAACCGCATGAGCCGGGCGAACGCCGACAAGCTGCTGCACAACATCGAGCGGACCGGGCGGTACGAGCCGCTCGTGGTCCGCCCCTGCCCCCGCCGGGACGGTTTCTACCAGATACTCAACGGTCGGCACCGCTGCGAAGCGATTCGCAAGCTCGGGCTCCCCGCCGCGGAGGCGGTCGTCTGGGACGTCGATGACGAGCAGGCGGACATCCTGCTGGGCACTCTGAACCGTCTCGGTGGTCGGGACTGCCTCGACAAGAAGCTCGCGCTGCTGCGACGCCTGGTCCGTCGGATTCCCATCCGCAAGCTGGCCCGGCTGCTGCCTGCCACGCTCGGCCAGATCGAACGGCTCACAAGTTCCCAGCCGCTCGGCCGCGCGACGGCACAGAAGGCCTCCGCGTTCGCCAAAGCGATGGTGTTCTTCGTGGACGACGGACAGCAGCAACAGATCGAAGAGGCCCTCCTCGCTGCGGACCCGTCTGCCCAAGAACGCAGTCGCGCCGCCGGAAGGGCTGCGGCTTTGACGCAGATCGCAGGGCAGTTCCTCACGCAGGCACGCGACGAGACGACTGGCCGACGGTCATAGGTGCCTGCGAGCGCGCTCTGTGACAACTTCATAAAGAGTCTTTAACATTCTCGCAAACGCGAGATCCCTGCTGTATCACCGATCAGGCAGAGTATGAACTCGTCTTCATCTTGATTCGCTGGCGGTGGGGGCAGACGATGAACAAATGTGCAGGCTGCGTCTGTTTCAGGAACACAACGGGGTCGAATCGTCGGCGGAGTGGGTGGTGCCGTTGAATTCGGAATGTCCGTTGGGCTCTCCGTCGTCGATCAGGCCCATGCTCAGGGCCCGTCTGATGAGGTCCACCAGGCTGCACGCCTGGAGCTTTCGCATGATGTGCTTGCGGTGGACGTCGACGGTTCGCTTGGAGCGGTGCAGGTGGACTGCGATGTCCTGGCTGGTCTTGCCGGCCAGGATCAACTTCATGATCTGAATCTCCATCTGGGTCAGGGCCCGCTGAGTACGGGACGATGAGGCAATCCGCACCAGTTGGGTTTCGATCGCTTCGCACAAGCGGTCGGCCACGACGGGTTTCTCAAGGCACTCACAAGCCCCGGCCTTGACAGCCTTTACGGCCATTGGCACCGCGGCCCGCTCGACGATCGCCACAGTGGATACCCACGGCGCCATTCGACGGACCTGCGACAGCAACTCCAACCCTTCTCCCTCGGCCCCCTCCAGATCCACGATGAGAATGTCACAGGGTTTGGCGGACAGTTTCTCCAGGCAATCCCGGCACTGGGAGAAGTAGCCGAGCAGCTTGTCCGCGCGTCCCAGCGCCGTTTCCACCATGTGGCGGACCTGAGGTTCCTTTCCGTAGCAATAGATACGCCTTCGCGATTCGCTTTTCATGGCGCCACGTTGCTGAAAAGGTGTCTACCGCACTGTTCCACTATCTCTCCGCCCTTCGAGACATACGAGAATGCGTTGATTCGTTGCACGCGGAAACCTTGTTGGCGACGCCTAGGACTACACCGAAGTCACTGCGGCCACAGACACCATATGCCGTCGGACTGCCACTCAATCAAGGCGTCTGTCGCTTGCCGGATGTAGATGAAAAAACAGGAAATTTAAGTAGAATAAGAAAACAAGAGATGGACCCCTGTATCCCTGCGCCATAGTTGCAGAGCCATTCATGGCGAAGGAACGGCTTCGCGAGCTCGCGCTGTTATGATTCTGGCACGCATAAGCCTTTCTCCTATATTGATCCTGCAAACTAACCTCATTTGACTCCAGCCACTCCGAACAGAGTCAGAATATCCGCCCTGCGAGGGGCCTGCTATCCGTACAAGTAGGTATTTTTGCCAGGAGAACGCAATTTTTGCATGCCTCCGGCACGTCCAAGCGGGCCGTTTCGCGAGGTTGTCCCATGGGAATTATGGCTCATCCGGTTTTCGCGTACTTCGATCCCGCCCGAAGCGGGCGGGCCTGGGAGATTTTGCGCTTTTCGCCGGCAGCATGGACGGCGTGCTGCGTACGCCTAGCTGGTGGTCCATGGCTGGTGTCTCGGATCACCGGTCACGGATCGCCCCTCCATGCTATTGGCTCAAAGCGGAAAATCTCCTCCGCAAGCCGCTTGGGGCGTGCCGAAACCACAAGAGTGCGCGAGAATCGGATGAGCCTTATTTCTTATCTCGCCAGACCATCCAAAGCACAGTGCCGAAGGACAGGAGAAGCGGCGTACAAGGCTCTTCTGCAAAAGGCAAAACCGGACTATCGCGGAAGCCCAGTCAGAAGCGGTAGTACAACGTGAAGGACAGGACCGGGTAGAGCCGCACAACGTCCAGGTCGTCTTCGATCTCTTCCTCTTCGAGAGCCAGATCCGCCAGCAAGGCAGGGTCGTTCGCAAAAGGGCCAGTCGCACGCAATGTGACGTTCGGCGAGCCGATGAACGCGATTCCCGCGTCGGTTCTGAACCCCCACCGGCCGTCCGAGGAGAACGGGTTGCCGAACCCGATGCCGATGTAGGGCGCGATGGCGTCGAAATCCGACTCGCCGCGGATGCTGCCCAGGTCCGCCGGGTCGTAGGTTGAGCCGCCGATCTCAATGGGTTGGCTCGACGTCGCCTCCAGGCTGATGTCGCTGTTGTTGAATACGACGCCCGCGCTGACGCGGAAGCTGCCCGAGAAGGGATACCAGTCCAGGACGAGCATGGGGTTGAGCAGGTCGACGTCCACGTCGTAGTCGATGTCGTCGAATTCCGCTTCGAAGTCGAAGCCCAGCCCCTGGACCCCGGCGCGAAGGTGCACGTCCGGCGCGAGGTTCGTCGTCAGCTCGCCTCCGATGCCCAGCGTCCCGGCCTTGGCCCCGATCGCCCAATCCTCGAACGCCGCACCCGCTACACCGGTTAGCGAAAGCGTCATCGCGACCACCCCAAGAACCACGTACGTCCTGTGTCCCATGACAGGTCTCCCTATGCAAAGCGAAAGAAGCGGTCTGCCGGGACCAGCCGAGCTGCCCGAGGACCTCTCGAAACCGAAGCACACGATAGAGGCGCGGTCCCCCCGCGTCAACCGCCAAATCGACAGCAACTTCGACGACGAAGGTTCGTGACAAATCCCCACGTCCCTGCCCATACCTGGGGACGCTGTCCCCTGACCCCTGGGATTTTCCGCTTTGGGCCGGCAACAGGCTCATGTCAAGCAGGCGACGCGCCATTCGCGGCGCGTCGCCCTGTCACCGGCCCGCCACAGCGCTCGGGTTGCCTCCCGGCAGAGCCCTATCCTCTGTGACGGCACAGTTCAGGATATCATATGCCACCTATCTCCGCAAGGAAGTTCTGGCGATAGCGACGTTCCGGGTATGCCCAGATTCCCTGGCGGGCGAAAGGACGCCAACGTGAAGATCCGGCGAATCACAGGCTTCGCCTCGGATGGCCATTCCGCGGAAGGCCTGCCCCCGACCCGATCAGAGGCGGGAATCCGCGTCAGCGGATACCGACGATTCCAGTATCCCTGGATTCCTGCTTTCGCAGGAATGACGGGGTCCAGGCAATTGACAGATGACACCCATCCTCTCCCATCAACCTGTTACTGGCTCCAATCGCAAAATCCCAGGGGTCTGGGGACAGCGTCCCCAGGTACGCGCCCTACATCGTGTCGCCATTCCTGGCTCTGCGCCGCAGCCTCTCGCGGTCCACCGTCCAGGCGATCAGCAGCAGGCTGACGACTACGCACGACGCGCCCAGCGTGCAGTCGAATGCTCGCTCATAGTGAATGCGCTGGCACAGCACGTGTTCCGTCCAGGTACGGAGTCGCTCATGTTGTTGACTGGCATCCGCGTTGGGATCATACCGCATGGCATTCAGAACGAGGAAGTATTTCCCGGCTGTAACAGGCGTCGCCCTCACCGCCGTGAGGACAAGCTGAGCGACCCCGCAAAGCAGGGCCAACATGAAAAATCCGATGAGGATTCCCGATCGCGTCGTCATGGCTCCATCCAATCTCCCGGACCCTTCCACAGTGCGATGCCGAACGTGATTGCGAGGGTCCCGATGCCGAGCCAGGGATCGTGATAGACCGTGTACTCGATGAACCCCATGCGCGATCCGTCCTGGCGCGTCGCGCGGAACAGGTCGCCCCGGAGGTAATACCAGCGAGCGCTCATCAGGACGTGTATCAGCGCGCCCGCCACGAGTCCGAAGACGACCGCAAACGCCACCCGCCTGATAGCCCGCGACACGAGACCTCGCTCTTCCATCCGTCAACCTTTCACCCAACCGGAGAACGCGTTGCCGACACAGCCATTCTACCCCCGGCGTAGCTTCTGTTCAACGCAATCGATCCCGACAATTGAAACCACACTATGGAGGATACCCCATGACCCAGACAACTCGAACATCCCAGCTTTTCCTCATCAACCTGTTACTGGCGCAAAGCGCAAAATCCCAGGGGTCTGGGGACAGAGTCCCCAGGCACGCGGCTCACAACGTGTCGCCGTTCCTGGCTCTGCGCCGCAGTCGCTCGCGGTCCACCGTCCAGGCGATCAGGAGCAATCCGATGACTATGCACGACGTCCCCAGCGTGTAGTGGAACGCCAATACGTCGTGATTGCGCTGGCGGATCAGATTGTCCGTCCAGCCATAGAGCTCCCGGTACGTCGCCGACGGTCGCTCGGCCGCCGGGATGTTCGGATCGTAGTCTCTCGCCAGCAAGTAGAAATCGTTCTGCACGGCCCACCGGATCCCCACGGTCGTGAAGACCAGCACCGCGACGCCGAAGAGCACAGCTATGATCGAAAGACCCATTACGGCTACCGAGTTTGTCGTCATAGAACTTCATCCCGTGAAATGGCAGGAACACTCATCACTGCCATCATTCTACCACGTCCACGACAAGACAGAACCCCAATTTGGAGGCCCTCCCCATGACTGAGACGAATCTGCTTTCTGAAGAATCCATGATGAATCAAGAGTCCCTCGCCGGGGCCCGTCATCGCGAGACCCTGCGTCACGCCCGGCCCCGCACCCGCGAGGAGCTCAAGACCTACGTCAAGACCTTCCTCGACCTCGACGTTCCCGACGTGCGGCTCTGCCCCGACCACAGCAGCCCGATGGACTACCTGTGGAACAGCTTTTCCATTGATAATCCATCATCCATAATCCATCATCAATCGTCGGTCATCCATCCTCCATGCTCCGACTCCATCGTTTGGGCCAACCGCGCGGGCGGCAAGACCGAGCTGGCCGCGATCGCGACGCTGCTCGACGCCTTCTTCAAGCCCAACTGTCACGTCCGCATCCTGGGCGGCTCGGGCGAGCAGTCCTCGCGCCTGTACGACTACCTCGTGCGCTTCCTGCGCCGCGGGTTCGAGGAGTCGCTGGCCGGACCCGTCCGCAAAGGAGGCTGCCGATTCGCCAACGGCTCATCCGTCGAGGTCCTCACGCAGTCGGCCACCAGCGTCCGCGGCACACACGTCCAGAAACTCCGCTGCGACGAGGTCGAGCTCTTCGACGAGGACGTCTTCGCGGCCGCCAAGTTCACCACGCTCAGCACCGACGTCTGCGTCGGGTCGATGGAGCTGATCAGCACGATGCACAAGCCCTATGGGATCATGCAGCGCGAGGTCGCAGCGGCCAAGGAGCTGGGCGTCCCGGTCTTCAAGTGGTGCCTGTGGGAGACGATCCAAAAGTGCGTCGGCCGCGACTGCTCGCGCTGCCCCCTCTGGTCCGATTGCGGCGGGCGGGCCCAACACGCCGCAGGCTACCTGCGAATCGACGACTGCATCGCGCAGATGCGACGCAGCAGCCGGGCCGCGTGGGAGTCCGAGATGCTGTGCATCCGTCCCTCGTCGGAGAACGTTGTCTTCAGCGAGTTCGACGCGAGCGTGCACGTGCGACCCGTCGACTACGATCCGAACCTGCCGCTCTATCGGACGCTGGACTTCGGGTTCGTGAACCCGTTCGTGTGCCTGTGGGTCCAGGTCGATGGCGAAGGCAAGGTCCGCGTGATCGACGAGTACGTCCGCAGCCGCGCGACGATCGACGTGCATGCCAAAGAAATGAAGGCCCGCACGCCCTGCCCCGAGGAGCAGGTGGCGGCCACCTACTGCGATCCCGCGGGCTCCGGCTCCAACGACGTCACCGGCACCAGCAGCGTCCGCGAACTGCGAAGCCTGGGCATCGCGGTCAAGTACCGACGCAGCGCGATCCTCGAAGGCATCGAGCTGATCCGTCGATCCGTGCGGGCGGGCGACGGCTCGACCTCGCTGGCGATCTCGCCCCGCTGCGTGCGCCTGATCGAGGCAATGGAATGCTACCATTACCCCGACGACGCCCGCGCCGTATCCGGCGAGCTGCCCTTCAAGGACGGCGTCCACGACCACCCGATCGACGCGCTGCGCTACTTCTTCATCCACCGCAAGCGACCCGTGCAATCCGTCAGCCGGGCGTACTAAAGATGTGGAAAACTAACCATATCACGAACACTTCCGCATAAATTTCGTATTGCAGAAAAGACGGCTTGTCTTGGGTCGATAATTACAGTATGATCTTCTAGATATGCGAAGGAGGTTGGCGTATGCAACTCAGTGAAAGACTGCGGCTTGCACGTAACGCTATTGGCTATACTCTCGAAAAAGTAGCAGAGGGAACCGGAATCGGTCAATCCTCGTTGTGTGAGTTTGAGAACGGCAAGAGAGAACCTCGGTTCTCTCAGTTGAGTCGATTGGCGGAATTCTATCGGAGGTCGGTGGACTTCTTTCTGAACGACCGTCTCGTGGTCGACGAGTTGATGCTTTGGCGCGACCCCCCATCGCAGGACGAACAGATCAAGAGCACTGAAGCGGAATTCCGGCGGCTTTGTGAGCAGTATCACCGGTTGGAATTGCTGCTTGACGAACCGAAAGGTCCGGGTTTGCCGCAAGCTGAGGGTTCATCGGAGAGGTTCACTTTCAAGGACAGCGCTCGTCTGGCAGAGAACTTCCAGAAGCAGTTTCTGCCGGGCGAGATACCCAGCGCCTCGCTCAGACAAGTGCTGGAGGAACGGTTCTCCATCAAAGTATTCCACCTGTCGTTTTCAGGCAGCGCGATCTCGACGTTGTCCCCTGAATTCGGTCCTGCAGTTTTATTGAATTCCAGCAGCAAGTTGTGGCGTCGGAATTTCGATCTGGCGCATGAGCTGTTTCACCTTCTCACATGGAGCGTATTTCGTGTTTCTGCTCCTGTCACGTGCGCCGCCACGGAGCAGGAAGAGAAACTTGCGGATGCATTCGCCAGCCGGTTGCTTCTTCCAACGGACGCTGTCAGAAACAGAATAGACGATCTCAAGAACGACAAGGGTCAGATCGGCTTGGAGCAATTGGACGAGATCGCGCGAGAATTCGGCGTTTCACTCAACGCGCTCCTGTGGAGGCTCCTGTATCTCTACAACAAGAGCGTCGAGGAAATCCAACTGTTGATCGAGGAAGGCGAAAGACTGAAGTTGATGCGTCCGCCGCGACGCTCGGATCAGCCTGATCCACTGCCTGAGCGGTATTGGAGCCTGGCGGTTCGGGCTCTTCGCGACGGAAAGGTGTCTCTGATTCAGTTCGCAAAATACACGGGCCTCTCCTACAGGGAAGCGCAACAGTATCTGACGGATCGGGAGAATCTGGCGGATGAAGAAATATCGGTTTCTGTTGCTTGACGCCGGACCGATCCTCGAACTCTTCAGGTTAGGTCTTTGGGAAGCGTTCATCGCCAAGTGCGATCTGACGATTTGTCGAACCGTCGCGGAAGAGGCCCGTTGGGCGAGCGGCGAGTCAGAAGACATCCGCATCGATCTCGACGCCTATGAACGCGATCATCGTATTCGGATAGAGGATGTCCCATTGTCGTGCGTCAAAGCCTTCCATGACAAATTTGACCTCTCCTACAAAGCTCTTCTGCACGATGGGGAAAAGGAAGCCCTCGCATTTCTGTGCGGTGAGCCGGACGACTGGAGGATCTGCGCCGCCGACGGAAGTGTGTTCAGAGCCCTCGGAGTCTTGGGCAGAAGCGAGCAAGGAGTGTCTCTGGAGGAAATCCTCGCAGACATCGGACTCGCATGCCAACTCGACTGGCGGTTCACGGAAAAGTTCCGCCGCAAGTACACATCCATGGGGCAGGCCGATTCTATCCAAGGTGGCGGGCTGAGCAAGTGAACGCAGCCGCGAGGTTCTCGAACCCGTCTGACGATCTCTTCCCGAGCGAGGTTGCCAACAGGTAGGGTGGGGCTTGCCCCGCCGCAGAACGGACGTCAGAGACGACGGTGGGGCAAGTCCCACCCTCCTGCGCCCTCAAACGGGTAGAGCCAATCGAGAGTGAGCACGGTCAAATAGAAAAGGCTGCGAGCTGGAGCTTGCAGCCTGAAGTTGACGTGGTTCGAATTTCGATCGCGATCGCTTAGAGCGTGCGCCGTCTGCGGAACCAGCCGACCAGGCCGGCGCCGAGGGCACTCAGTGCGAATGCCGCTGGGGCAGGCACCGCCGCCGCCGGACCGTCCGGCGATCCGACATACGTGCGGAAAGCCAGGTCGTATTCACGGGCGTATCGCCCAATGCCCTCCGGGTCTTGTGCCCAGGGTCGCCCGGCTGGATAGCCACCGTTCGGAGAGGCGACGTTGGCGCCCATCCCTAGCCAGTCGCTGCCGGAGCCACCTACGCCGATCACGAACTTGTCGCCGGCGTTGAAGAAGAGGCCCGCGGAGGAGGTGTCAATCGTCACCCAACCCTCGCCAGCCGACGTGAGCAGCGTGGAGAACTCGCTGGCGTCACTCTGCCACGGGCTTCCGCTGTTGATGAACACCGGCGTCGTCCCGGCGTTCTGCGTGTAGAGCTCGATCCGCGAGAGCTGCCCCGCGATTCCGACGGCCACCTCCTGCTGGAGGATGAAATAGGGACTCACAGTAATTCGAATGCCCCAATACGGCGACTCCTGATCGAGCACGGGGGTCGCCGTCGCGAGGCCGGCCGAGACGCTAAGGACGATACCACACACGACGGCCAACGCACTGATGTTCCTGCCATTCATGACTTTCTTCTCCTCCATTTTCTGTTCGTGAACATTCCGCGTGTTGTCCCTCTTGGGAGAGAAACACAGACGATGATTCCGACCACACACATCAGATACGGCAAGCCAACTGCCAGCCGTGGCGGATATGCCGACCCCTCATCCTTTGGAGTATGGCTCGCAGCCTACCCTTTGTGCAGCGGGCTGTCAAGGAAAAACACCCATCTGCTTAAGGAGATATCCATGACCGGTTTCATCAAGCTCAACCGCTCCAACGAGACGCTGGAGCTGCTCAACGACCCGAACGCCTTCGCCCTGCTGACGGTCATTGCGATGCGGGCCCGACGCACCGACGAGTTCAACATTCACAACCTCAAGACCGGCCAAGCCCTCCTCGGCGACTACCGACGGTACGGCCTGACGCACCAACAATACCGCACTGCGCAGAAACATCTCGCCGGTTGGGGCCTGGCCGCGTTCAAGCCAACAAGCCGCGGCACGATCGCACAGCTCCTGGACCACAGGATTTACGACATCAACGACACCCCTGCCCAACAAACAAACAACCAACAGACAACAAACGAGCAACAAACGACCAACACACAGCCAACAACTAACAAGAATGAGAAGAAAGATAAGAATGAAAAGAAGGAGAAAGGAGAGCTCCTCTGTGAGTTGCTTTCGCAGGAGATCCGACGGAGGAAGAGCGATTTCTGCGAGCCGCCGAGGGAGCCGTGGCGGGAGCCGATGGCCGCGATGCTGGAACTCGACGGGCGCAGTCCCGAGCGGGTCGAGGCGGTGATCCGGTGGTCGCAGCGGGACCCGTTCTGGTCGGTGAACATCCTCAGTCCCGCCGCGTTGCGGAAGCACTTCGACCGCCTGGAGCTGGAGATGGCCCGCGCCGCGGCAGGCGCCCGATCCGAGAGCATCGCCGACCAGCTGGCGCGCCTGGAGCGCGAGGAGGGCCTGTGAACGCGACCGAACGAACGAGGTTCTTCAACGAGGACCTCAAGGGCCTCTGGCCCCAGTGGCAGCCCACCGACGCCGAGCTGCGGGTCTGGATGGCCGAGCTGGCGACGCTCGACTATGTCCTCGCCCGACGCGCGGCGCAGGCGTGCTTTGCCGAGCTGACGGTCAACGCGCACCGCCCGGTGCTGGGCCGCTTCCTGGCCAAGGCCCGCGCCCTGGCGGAACCGTCGGCGGGGCACGACCGCAGGACCCGCGACGTGCCGGAGACGAACGTCTTTCTCGAATGCCTCGAGCCGCCCAGGGACAAACCCCACCTGGCGGGTGTGCGAAAGCCCGTCTACGTCCGACCTCTCTCGCGTCAGGGCGATCCCGACTACGTCGCCGCCTGCGCCGACTCGATGCGCCTGGCCTTCAACCGCCTCTACGGCGGCAACTGGATCGTGGTCCACACGCGTGGCGCGTCAACGGATACGCATCAAAGATACCGCTCATCCGGATTCGGAATGATTCGTGCGCGGGTCTTGTCATCCCTTCGCGTTGCTCAGGGCAGGCTCTTCGGCTGCGCCTCAGGACGACAGATCCTCGCCGCCCACGAACGGGAACAACAAAAAAGGCTGCGAGCCGGAGCTTGCAGCCTTGAAGTCTTGCGACAGGGACAGCGGTTGTCTAGAGCGAACGGCGTCTGCGGAGCCAGCCCACCAGGCCCGAACCCAGACCGGCCAGAACCACAGCCCCAGGAACCGGGACGGCGGCGCCGGTGCTGAGCAATTCCACCGAGTGCAACCAGTTGCCCGCATAGCCCAGCGTGTGGGAGCCGGAGCCGCCGGGGACTTCGTTCGTGACGACGAAGGCCACGGTATAGTCGCCGCCGATGTTGGCGACCGGTGCGAACGACAGGTCCAGATGCACAGGACCCGTGAAGTTCTGAACGATCGTGAAGTCGCCGACCGGCGTGGAGTTGATCAGGATGTCCCACTCCACCGTGGCTCCGCCCGAGAGGACATTGTAAGGCACCGCGAAATCGAAGATCGCCCGGTTTACAGAGGCCAGCGGATCGGCGAACGTCTGCACGACCCGATCGCCTCTATCGACGCTCCAGAAGTACCCGATCTGCTCACCGTCAATGAATCCGACCGCGCCGACGACCGTGGAAGTCTCGGACGGGAAGGAGTGCAAGCCCGCCCAGGATGCCGTCGGAAGAACCGCAAGAACCGCCAGAACAATTGCCCATTGTTTCACGACCCACCTCCAATGATAAAGTGACTTGTTACGCGAACGCACCCAGACAACCCGAAACGCCGTCCTTCCCTGCACCACTTCGATCAGTATACCTTTTTCGACCGTGCTTGTCAAGGAAAACCCGCGTCGCACACCGACGGAATCTCCAAGAGACCCTGTCGGTTTCAGTCCGTTTCCTTGTCTGTCATCGGATCGCCAGGCGCCGGGCGACGCCGGGGGCGAGGACGAGGTCCCAGCCTTCGTGGAGTTGTCTGCCGGTGCGGGGGGTTTGGGAGCCGGTGTCGAGGTCGCGGATCGTGTATTGCCGCGCGGGCTCGACCGTGAACCACTCGGGCAGCGTGTTCATGCGGGGCCAGTCCTTCTCAAAGCCCATGTACTCTCTGTGGCGGGGGATGTCGAAGCAGAGCTTGCCCGACCAGGGCTTGTCCGACCGGATCACCAGGACGAGCCCCTCGTCCGTGCGGGCCGCGCCGAGTTCCAGGCCCTTTCGCCAGGGTCGCGCGATCACGCCTTGCGTGTGCATCAGCGCATGCATCAGGACGGTGCGGACGCCGTTGGACTCCAGCTTCATCGTGCCCCAGAGCTTCGCGGTCTCCAGCGGCTCGCTCGACCGCGTGACACTGCGGGCCATCTCGCGGTCCACCCATTGGAAGCCCTCCTCGACCGGGACGCGGTTGAGCAGGTAGATCGCTCCTTCGATCGAGTCGGCGAAGCCGTCGATCGAGTAGTTGCCCTCCCAGTTGTAGCGGTCGTAGGCGGGCTTGCGGAGGTTGGCCAGCGTTCGACGGACCTGCTCGCGATAGAGGGGCCGGCCCACGGCCATGTCGTAGCAGAGATAGCCGACGTAGTTGTAGCCCCACCCGTCGCTCAGGGCGCCGTTGCCGCCGTCGCGTTTTGTGAGGTGGTTGAACATCAGGCCGTCCTCGTTGCAGCCCTGGGCCAGGATCGTGTTGAAGACGTGTTTGAGCTTGGCCTGGTATTCTCTGGCCTTCGGTCGGTTGTTCTGGGTCTCGACCGCCAGGAGCAGGCCCAGGCCGCCGATGATCTCGCAGCCGTGATCGCGAAGCCGCTCGGGGACGAAGTCCGGCTGGGCGAAGTAATAGTCCGCCAGTCGCTCGGCCCACACGACGAACTCTTCGCGTCCGGTCATGGTGTACAGGCGGGCCAGGGCCTGGAGCTGCTCGCCATTGACCTCGACGTTCAGCGAGGGGATCCTGCCGAAGGGCGTGTCGATCCTCGCGTGTTTCCAGATGTCTTCCTCGATGGCGAGCATCCGATCGAACCACTCGTCGCGGCCGGTGACCTCGACGATGGCGATCAGTCCGTCCTTGACGTACTCGGAGGCTTGGAAGATCAGCTCGTCGTACTCGGGGGCGAGCTTTCGGCCCTTCCTCCAATCGTACGGGACCGGGATGCGGTCGAGATGGTTGCAGAGTTTCTGCTCGACGCGCAGGACGTTCCGAACGGGCCCGTTGAGCGCATCGAGATCGGTAACGAACGCGGCCCAGCACAGGAAGGGATAGCAGTCCGCGGCGGTGTCGCGGTAGTTCCAGAGCCCGTCGGCGGGATAGAGCCCGGTGTTCGGGTCGATGACAGGCAGCGCGGTCTCATGCAGCCATCGCTGGACCTTGCTCATGGCATAGCCGGCGATCCGCGCCGAATCGGTTGCCTGCTCGACCGCGGCCGGAGGGACGGGAAGAGTGTTCACCACGGAGACACAGAGGACACGGAGAAGAAAGGGAATCATAAAACCCTCCGACGAATGCCGTTTTTCAGGACAGGGACGTTGAAGTTGATCAGGAGGCCGACCCGCCAGCCGCCCAGGCGGAGGTAGGTCAACAGTTGCGCCTCGTGCACAGGCTCGATCTCCGAGACCGCCTTGATCTCCACGACGACCGTATTCTCGACAAGCAGATCCAAACGATATTCGCAATCGAGCATGACTCCCTTGTACTCGACAGGCAACGGCCGCTGCCGGTCGAACGTCACGCCCCCCAGCGCAAGCTCATGCGCGAGACACTCCTCATAGGCGGATTCCAGCAATCCAGGCCCCAGCGCGCGGTGCACTTCAATCGCGGCCCCAATCACCCGTTCGGTAATCTCATTCCTATCCATCTCCCCTCCCTTCTTCTGTTCTCCGTGTCCTCCGTGTCTCTGTGGTGAATGTTATTTCTTCTTCCCCACGCCGCGGGTGGCGAGTTCCTTCAGCTCGGGAAGGTGCTCCACGAAGACGCCTCGCGGGGTCGTGTCGCGGTTCTTGCAGATCGACGCGGCCATGCCGACGACCTCGCCCATCATGCCGCCGGTCCGCATGACGCGGACGGTGCCCAGCGCCACGTGCGTGACGCTGATGTCGCGTCCGGCCATGAACAGGTTCTCCACGTTGCGCGAGTACAGGCAGCGGTACGGGATCGCGTAGGGCTTGATCGCAGGGGTCTTGCAGATCGTCTTGAACTCCTCGCCGGGGAAGTGCTCGGTGTTCTTGGGATCGGGGTAGTGCAGGTCGATCGACCAGGTCGTCGTGACCATCGCGTCGGGATAGACCTTCTGCTCCTGCACGTCCTGCTGCGTGAGGATCACGTCGCCCAGCAGCCGGCGGCTCTCGCGCTTGCCTGCGATGTACGCGACCCAGGAGAGCTGGCGGTGGGTGTATTTCGCCTTGTCCTTGCTGTGGTTCTTGAGGAAGGACCAGTTGCCGTAGACGGCCCGCAGCGCGTGGTCGCGGATCGACTCGAAGTCCGCGATCTGGTCCTTGTTCAGGCCGGTCTCCCAGTTCCAGTCGCCGCGAGTCGCGTGCTCGCAGCTTGCCTCGGTGAAGGGCAGCGCCCAGGGGCACTCGGGGAACGGAGCGGGTCTGAGCGTCTCGACCGTGTACCACTGCGTCGAGGCGCCCATCGTCATCTTGTCCGGCTCCTGCGGCGCGAGCGTTTCGCCCGTCTCCTGCCAGCCCTCGCGTCCCATGCGGAAATCGGCGCCCGCCAGGAAGCCGATGGTCCCGTCGCCTGTGCAGTCGGCGAACAACGGCGCGACGAAGCGAAGGTCCTTCGCGGTCCGGATGTCCTTGGCGACGACCGCGGCGATCCGGTCGCCCTGCTTCTCGACCGCATAGGCGTGCATATTGAGGAACAGGCGGAGATTGGGTTCGTTCTTCACGATGCGGAGCTTCTTCTGGTCGTTGTAGAAGGCCGCGGCCTGGGCGTTGCCCTGGTTGGCCGGGTCCAGCTCGGCGACGACGTCGCCGATCCGCGGATACGGCGGCAGGTTGATCTGGCCGTTGAGGTGGACGCGGACCTCCGAGCTGTTGTTGCCGCCCAGGACGGGCCGGTCGTGGACGAGGGCCACCTTCAGTCCGAGCCGAGCGGCGGAGATCGCGGTGCAGGTCCCTGCCATTCCGCCTCCGACCACGACGAGATCGAACTGCCCCGCTTCCTGCGGTTTCTCCGAACGTCGCAACGAAGCCAGCGCCTCGCCTTCAGGCGGTCGCGCCGACAGGTCGCTCATGAACGCGATCGCATCGCATCGGCCGTCGAAGCCGGTCAGGTCGCGGATCGCCAGCTTGATCTTGTCCTTCTTGATCTCGACCTCGCCACCGTTCTGCCAGTGCCAGTCGGCCCCTTCCGTGCCGAAGGTGGTCTGCAGCGGCGCGCCGTCGATCAGGACCTGGAACCGGCCGGGCGCATCGGGTCCTTCGCTCGTCGGGACCCAGTTCCGCGTGCGGACCCAGACGCGGTACTGGCCCGCCGGGATTGCGACGTTCGTCACAGCGTCGGGCACCGGAACTCCCATTCCGTGCGCCAGGAGCATGGACGAGCCCATCTGGCCCATGAACTGCTGATCGACGACCCACCCGCCGGGGTTGTCGAAGCTCTCGGCCTCGATCAGGACCTGCCCGCCGGCGGCGGACGCGACGAAGCAGAAGAGAAGAGCGTTCACCACAGAGACACGGAGGACACGGAGAAGAGAGGGGTGATTGTTGAGGGTTGACTGTTGATTAATAGTCTTCGCATCCCACATCTCAATTCTCCTATTCTTCTCTGTGCACTCTGTGTCTCTGTGGTGAAATCTCTTACAGCGAGCAGCGGTCGAGTTCCGCGATCTTGCGGACTCGCTCGGTGTGGCGGCCGCCGTCGAAGGGGGTCGTCAGCCAGACGTCGACCATCTTGAGGGCCAGCTCGACCGACACCGTGCGGGCGCCGATGGAGATGACGTTGGCGTCGTTGTGGGCCCGGCTCAGGCGCGCCAGCTCCTCGGTCCAGACCACGGCGCAGCGGACGCCGCGGACTTTGTTGGCGACGATCGTCTCGCCGTTGCCGCTGCCGCCCATGACGATCGCCCGGTCGCACTGGCCTTTCGCGACCGCCAGGGCCGCGGGATAGATGAAATCGGGGTAGTCGCACGACTCGCTCGAATGGGCCCCGAAATCCATCACCTCGTGCCCCTTCCCGATCAGGTGCTTCTTGATGCGTTCCTTGTATTCGTATCCTGCGTGATCCGTGCCCAAAGCAATCTTCATCTGAACCTCAAAAATCCGTCGGTTGCCAAATCCCCAGTGTAACCGCCAACTGCCCCGACGGCAATTCCAAACCGGGATCGGGCGAATCGGCGAACCGATCCCCCAGGGGGGCGCCATTCACAGGCGGGGGTGCTCGGACAGCTAGGGTCGCCCTTGCCGGCCTTGGGGGTTCACTGTGGTTGTGTAGCGATTGGTGATGGGCAGTCGGCGGTCTTTGCCGAAGGCCTTGGGCGTGATCCGCACGCCGGGGGCCGACTGTCTTCGCTTGTACTCGTTCCGATCGATCATGCGGATCACCCGCTCCACCGTCTCGGCGGGCAAGCCCGACTCCACCAGTTCCCGTGCGGATTTGTCCTCTTCGACGTAACCGGTGATGATCCGGTCGAGCAGATCGTAGTCGGGCAGCGAATCCGTGTCCTTCTGGTCGGGTCGGAGCTCCGCGCTGGGAATCCGCCGGATCACGGCCGCCGGGATGACCTCGCGCCCGGCGCGCCGGTTGATGTACTCGGCCAGTTGGTAGACCATCGTCTTGAGCAGGTCCTTGATGATGCCGAAGCCGCCCGCGGAATCGCCATACAGCGTGCTGTAGCCGACGGAGACTTCGCTCTTGTTGCCTGTGGTCAGAACGAGCGAGCCCACCTGGTTGCTCAGGGACATCAGGATCATGCCGCGGATGCGGGCCTGGAGATTCTCGTAGGCGATGCCGCCCTCGGTCCACCGCGGGTCCGCCTGGAGAGACCGACTGAACTGCGTCAGGATCGGCTCGATCGGGATCGCGAGCAAGGGACATCCCAGGTTGTCCGCGACGAGCTTGGAGTCGGCGATCGTCTCAGGACTGTTGAACCGCGAGGGCATCGTCACGCACTGGACGTTCTCGGGTCCCAGCGCCGCGGCGGCGATGGCCGCTGTGACCGCCGAGTCGATGCCGCCGCTGATGCCCAGGATCGTCTGCTTGAACCCGTTCTTGATTACGTAGTCGCGGGTCGCCAGCACCAGGGCCTCGTAGACTTCCTCGACCTTGTCGGCCGGCTGAACCGCCGCCGGCTGCGTCGGCGCCAACGTGACCCCTTCGGCGCCCTCCTGGACGTCGGCGATGAGCAGATCCTCGTCGAAAGCCTTCGCCTTGCCCGCCACCCGGCCCGAAGAGTCCATGAGGATGCTCCGACCGTCGAAGACCAGCTCGTCCTGGCCGCCTACCAGATTGCAGTAGGCGACGGCGCAGTCGAAGACATCCGTGCATTTGCGGATGACGTCTTCCCGCCGGGAGATCTTGCCCACGTCGAACGGCGAAGCGGAGATGTTCAGCAGCACGTGGAACCGGCTGACGCCCATCAGCAGATCGGTCAGTCGTTGCGGGTTCCACAGGTCCTCGCAGATGGTCACCGCGACGCGCAGACCGTTGACGTTGAAGACCACCGGCCGCTCGCCTGCCCGGAAATAGCGCTGTTCGTCGAAGACGCTGTAGTTGGGCAGGTTGGCTTTGTGGTAGGTGTGGACGATCCGGCCCTTCTGAATCACCGCGGCGGCGTTGTACAGGCTGTGGGCGCCGCTCTCGACGAAGCCCGCGACGACGGTCCCCTTCCTGCAAAACGAAGCCAAATCCTCCAGTGCCGCCCGGCCATCGCGGACGAACTGGCGGTTGTACACCAGGTCCTCCGGCGGATACCCGCAGATCGCCATCTCCGGAAACGCCACCAGGTCCGCCCCGGCCTGGACAGCCTGGGTCCAAATCTTCTTCATCTTCGCCACATTGCCGGCCAGGTCGCCGACCGTGGCGTTGAACTGCCCTAACGCGATACGCACCACTGAATCTCCAACGGATTTCCTACCAATCCACAGAGGTATGCCGGGGATGCACTCTGCGTCGAGGCCCGAAGCCTCGCACGCTTCCATTGTACGATTCGGCGTGCGAACATCAACCGGATTTGCCGCGTCGAAGAGGGTGCGTGTCGGTCAGGGTGCGGCGGCTTTGAATTGCAGCTTGTCGCGAGCGTCCGCCGCTGAATAGATCCGTGACACTTTCTCCCAGTCGGCCGCCTGGCCATGGATCGTCAGCGGTCGCGGCGCGAGCATCCCGAGCGCATCCGGGATATCGCACACCCGCAGGACGTTCAGCAGTTGCGGGGCGTCGGGGTCCATGTGCGACGCCGGCGGGTCGACGGCTGTGACGCCTGCGATTCGTCTGGCGTCGTGCAGAGCCGCGTAGGCAGCCAGGATCGCTGCGCCGCGCCGGCCGCAGAGGTGGACCGGGACCGCGCCCTCGTGCTTATCGCGGAGGTACTTCGCCACTGCGATCACGTCGCGGATTCGTCCTTCATCGACGGTCCGACCGAGCAGCACGTGCGAGCGTTCGACGTAGTTCGGCGGATTCTTCCGCGTCCAGCGGGTCTCGCCCACGCCGCGTGGCGCGAGCACGTAGACAACGTCATCGGGCTGGCGCACGCGGTCGAGCCAGTCGAGAGTCTCGCTGGCGTCCGCATCCTGCACGACCAGCAGGATCCGCGTGGCCCCGGCGGGATTCGCCAGCAATCGCAACCGCACGCGGATACCCGGCTCGGAGGACAGCCACGACTGTTGCGACCCGTCCTGTTCGAGCGCTTCCGCCGCCGGGATCGGTTCGCTGAAATGGCGGAATGTCACGTTGCGCAGAGCGCTCAGGAGCGTGATCTTCCAGCCGTCGAATGTGCCCTTCGTCGGCGGCTCGACTTCGGCCATGGGCACGAAATGCCTGTCGATCGTCGTGTTCAGTTCGTCCTTCGGAAGGTCGGCGTCCGTGGGAAAGACGCGGAGTTTCACCGGGTCGATGGAATACTCTCGCTTGTCGCGAGGGCCGGTCGGGATGTCCACCTCGCTGTCCTCGACGACGCGCGGGTCGTTCTTGAGGTGCGTGTTGATGAAGCGGTACGCAGCCTGGCGGAGGTCCTGGCGGTAGGCGTGGTCGCCGATGCTGACGAAGCTGTCGACGAAGTCCGATGCGCCGTAGAGGCTGTAGATCCGCTCCAGACGGTTGATGACGCGCTGGTTGGCGTCCATCGGGAAGATGGCGTCCGCGTCGCTGTTGGCAAAGAGCATCGCACGCGGCGCGATCAACGCCGCGATGCGGGTCCAGGGCCATTCGTACGTATTGTACAGGAACATGCAGTCGCAGTGGCCGTTGACGACGCGATTGGAGGCGTAGGACGGCAGGTCCGCCATGCCGCTGACAGGGACCGCGACCTTCACGCGATAGTCGGCGGCCGCGATCCAGAAGGTGGCGGCGCCTCCGCCGCTGATTCCCGTCACCGCGATGCGCTGCGGGTCCACGTCCGCTCGACCGACGAGGTAGTCGATCCCGCGAATTCCGTTGAGGCACTCGACTCCGGCGGACGTATACCCTCGCGAGTGCCACCACCATCGATTCTCGCGGTATGTCCCGTGATGGATCGCCGCGATCTCGCCGAGCTGGAGCGTGTCCAGGACCAGGCACACGTAGCCATGCCGCGCGAACCACAGGCCGTGCGATTGATAGGCGGCCTTGGTGCCGTTGCGGCCGCAGGGGGTGTGCCCGCAGACGTACAGCACCGCAGGCAGCCGCTCTCCCGGCTCGACCTTCGCGGGCCGCCAGAGGTTCCCCGTGACGTACAATCCCGGCGTGCTCTGGTAGTGGAGCATGTCCACGACGTACCCGTCGCCTTCCAGCGTGCCGGTGACGATGGCCTTCAGCGGGGTCTTCTCGGGCATCGGCCACAGGCCCAGCATGTAGAGGTACTCGCGCCGATACCGCGTCCGCAGCGTCTCCCACTGGTCCTTCGATGCGAGGTCCTCTGCGAAGGTCTCATGAATCCGCTGCGCCTCGCGGGCCAGGTACTCCTGGATCATCGCATCGCCCGGCTGATCGCGGTCCGCCCGGCCATACTCCTGACCCCATCCGATCGAACCCCCCGCACAAACCGCCGCCACCGCCAGAATCGCCAGTCGAAACAGCCGCATGATCCGGCCTCCTTTCAATCATCGAGTCTCCAGGGTCCGTCGCACGCAGACATTATAGCCCCTCCCGCGCGCCGTCGAAACGCCAAAAAACCGCTCGCGTCATGGGAAGCTCGCGGCTGGATTTCGTGGGGGGCTTGAGGAATGCAAGGAGTCCGAATCCAATCCCGCGTGGCAGCGACAAGCGGAGTCTTCGGAGCTTGTCGATGGCCCTCGCGTGTTCACAAGACCATCGACAAGCTGGTGCTTGTCGCTGCCACCCGGACAGGAACCTGCCGAGACACAAAGGGGACATTCTGCTTTTTCAACCGGCGCGTTGGCCTTCTCCGGCGGATGGTTGGGGCAAGCGGGAAAAGTAGAATGTCCCCTTTGTGTTTCCCGCGGCGGCATGAGGTCGGCCATCGTCAGGCCCAGCGCTCCGACGACCGCCTCGGGCGAGCAGCCTGCGTAGCAGTGGATCAACGCGCCGCCCTGGTCCCCGAGCGTGACCGACAGACTGGGGTCGCTGTCCGCATGGGCGGGACATCGGGCCTTCCACGCCTTGTGCGAACTGCCCGCCACCGGCCTGGCGTCCGGCAGCTTCGACAGCACCAACTCGAACGGATTCATCGAACCCTGGTTTCCACTCACTGCAGCAGTGCTCATGATCCTCTCCTTGCGTCCTTTTTTTCGTCCGGTTTCGGGGCCGCTCGCAATGAGGCGTCCCTCTACCCTTGCCCGATGTTGCACGAATTTGTCGAAAAATTCGTGTTTTCGCGATGGTTGAAATACACATAACCTGAGCTGATGAAAGGAATAAAAAAAATTGTGCGTCCGGGGTGTTTTGGGGTTTCAGATGTTGCACGAATTTTGCGATTCCCACGGAGGAACGGGGGATTGGGAAGCCTCACAGCCTGCCCACAGTTGCGGTTATGCCGCCACTTCAGGCAACCGCGTTGTCAGGGCCCCGGCAGGGGGTCGGACGCCCCGGCGACCCGGAAAACCGCGTCGGACGCGGCCCAAGGGCCTGTAAAATCGCGCAGACTCTGCGGGCCGTCCTCCGCGCCAAACGCGCCACACGCGCCAACATTTTTACATGGCGCGTGTGGCGCGTACGTGTGTGCCATTCGATTTCGTGGGGGCATCATGAGCATTTGTGGCTCATCCGGTTTTCGCGTACTTCCATGGCCTTTGGGGACGCTGTCCCCAGCCCCCTGGGATTTGTCGCTTTGCGCCAGAAACATGGCATAGGGGAAGGCGACGAACCACACAGGCAACGTCGCCCAGGTCCCTGGACCGTGGCCCTCCCGCAACGCGGGCTCTCGCCGGGGGGCGGGTTGCTGCCCAGCAGAGCGGGACCTGCGACAAGAGATCCGCCCGAGCCAACGCCAGGCGGGAGGACAGAAAGCAAGTGGTGTCGGTTTTCCTGGAACACGGATCGGCTCCGCTCTGCACCTGATGTTTCTGGCCCAAAGCGGGAAATCCCAGGGGTCCGGGGACGGCGTCCCCGGCGGCCGGTCGTTGCCCTATCTCCCAGTACGCAAAAGCCGGATGAGCCTGTTTTTGGGAGATTTTGGGCCGGCGGGCGTGTAACATGACGGGCGGATGCGCAATTGAAACCATGCAATGGTCGCGATTATGGCAAAACCCGTTGAACAAACGGTTTACGACGATCTGGTGATCCTGGCGAAAAGCCAGGCCTCGGCCCTGGGCAGGCTGTACGAGCTGTATTACGACCGGATCTTTCGCTTCTGCGTCCACCGGCTGTTCAACCGCTCGGCCGCAGAGGACGTGACCTCGTCGGTCTTCCTGACGGTCGCTCGCACGATGCGGGAGTTCAAAGGGCGGACGGAGCAGGACTTTCGCAGTTGGCTCTACACCATCGCGGCCAACCAGGCGAACGCCCACATTCGCAAGACCCTGCGTCGTCAGCGGCTGATGAAGAACGTGGTGGCCGCGAGGATGGAAGATTCGCCGGAACAGGGCGCGTGGTCGAACCTGGACTGGCCGACGCTGTACGCGGCGGTCGGTCAGCTCAAGCCCGAGCACCAGACCCTGCTGACGCTGCGGTTCTTCGAGAACATGGATTACGACGAGATCGCTCGGATCGTCAAGGCACGACCCGCGACGATCCGCGTAACGCTGCACCGGATACTCCGCCGGTTGGAGGATGTATTGCGGGGGGATCTGGGTGGAGATGAGTAGATGTCCGAACGCGAAAACAACTTCCGAAAGATCGTTGCGGGCCTGAGGACCGACGACGAGCCCAACCCGCTTCATCGGGAACGGCTCCGTCGGCAGATGATGACCGCCTTCGAACAGGCCTGCGCCGTCGGCGACGCGCAGGCCGACGTCGCGGGGGCGGGTTTGACGCCCGCCCCTGTCCGATCCATTCGTGCCGCATGGCTGGCCGTTGCGGCGGCGATTCTCGTCGTCGCAGGCGTCGGCGCCTGGATGTGGTTGGGCTCGTCCCGCTCGCCGAGCGGTCTGGAACGCGTGCGCCTGGCCACCGAGGGCGCGCCCTGGATGCTGGCGGTCGCCACGCGGTACACCAGCGGCCAGTCGTCCACCGAGCGGCAGTGGTGCAACCTGGCGGACAAGCAGACCTACGTGCTCACCGACGACGAGACGGTCGTCGCCTACGACTACGGGCAGCGCCAGGTGAAACTCGCTTACAGCCCGAGAATCAAGACGCTGGTGGTCTCGGAGTTGCCCAGGACCGGGCCTTTCGGCGCGGAATCCGCCTACAACTTCGTCGCGTCCTTCGCGGTCTTCGCCGCCAGGGCGGACGCAGTGCTGGAGGAATCGAGCGTCGAGCATGAAGGCCGGACCGTGTGGGCCTACGCGATCGACGCCAACGCGCCGGCCTACAGCATCGACGGCAAGCCGGTGGCGCGCCTGCGGATGACCGTGCTGGCGGACCCGAGGACCCGCCGGATCGTCGCGGCCAACGTCGAGCACCAGGGGACGCGGGGCAACGTGCTGGCGCGTGAGGAGTGGGCGATGAGCTATCCCGCGTCGGGTCCGGCCAGCGTCTACGATCTGGGCGTGCCCCGCGCGGCCCGCGTGTTCGACACACGCCAGAACTATCGCGGCACGCCGGGGGATTGGAGCGCGTCGCTGACGCCGCCGCCGGCGTCGGGCGGATTCCGGCTCGAACCGCTCCAGATCGAATTGCCCAAGGCCAAGTTCAGCGGCACGCCCCAGGACGGTCGCACGGCCAATCTGGAGAGGCCTCGCGGCGGTCCGCGCCCGCCGTTCCTGGCGCCGGCCGGGACGGTCAACCTCGCCAGGGGCAAGCCGGTTGCGTCGAGCGATCGCGAGCCGATCGCAGGCAGTCTGGACTTGATCACCGACGGGGACAAGGAGGCGGTCGAAGGCGGGGTCGTCGAGCTGGGTCCCAGGCCGCAGTTCATCACGATCGACCTGCTGGAATCGTGCGAGATCTACGCGGTCGTGCTGTGGCACCATCACCGCTGGCCTCGCTCCTATCACGACGTGGTGGTGCAGGTTTCGGACGACCGGTCGTTCAAGCGGGGGGTGCGGACGATCTTCAACAACGACGCGGACAATACGCTGGGCCTGGGCGCGGGACGGGATTTGACGTACACCGAGACGTACGAGGGCAAGCTGATCGACGCCAAGAGCGTGCGGGGCCGGTACGTCCGCTGCTACAGCAACGGCAACAGCCACGACGAGCTGAACCACTATACCGAGGTCGAGGTCTACGGAAGACCGCTGAAGTCGATCCAGAGCAACTGACGACGAATGTGCGGAGAACCCATCATGAAACACAGACACGCTGCGCGCGGATTCTGCCTGCTCGTTACGGCGATCCTTTTGAGCCATGCGACGGAGAGAGCCCCTGCCCAAGCGAGTCGGCCTGTCGTTCCGGCCAGACTCGCGCTCCAGGTCGACGACGTGACGTTCGACTTCGTTCGGATCGATCCCGGCCGTTTCACGATGGGAAGTCCGCATCGTTACGTGGATGAATACAACTGGACGTACGAGATGCCGGCCCACGAGGTGACCATCCGTCGTGCGTACTACATGGGCGTGACGGAGGTCACGGTGGAGCAGTTCCGCCTGTTCGTCGAGCAGACGGGCTATGTCACCGAGGCACAGAAACGAGGTTGTGTTTTCTCGCCTGCGGACACGGGCTGGCATTTCGAGTACCTGGTCGACTGGCAATGGCCCGGCTACGCGCAGACCGGCCGCGAGCCCGTCGTATGTCTGGGCAGGAGCGACGCGCATGCGTTCTGTCGGTGGCTGAGCGAAAAGACCGGTCGCACCCTCCGCCTGCCCAGCGAGGCCGAGTGGGAGTACGCCTGTCGGGCGGGCACGACGGGCGAATACGCAGGCAGTCTCGATGCGATGGGCTGGTACGCATGGAACAGCGCATCGCGGACGCACCCGGTGGCGCAGAAGCAGCCGAACGCCTGGGGCCTGTACGACATGCACGGCAACGCCTGGGAATGGGTCGAGGATCTCTACCATCGGGATTGCACGGGCGCCCCGACCGACGGCTCGGCCTGGCTGGACACGACCGACGTCGATCCTCGCGGCATCACCCGCGGCGGCTCCTTCTTCAATCCCGCATGGCTGTGTCGGTCCTACATCCGGATGCAGACGCCGCTGGGCCACATGGTCCACTCCAACAACGGCTTTCGCCTCGTGTGCGATGTGCCAAAACCCTGAAAGCGAACTGTGGAGGATTAGATCATGAAGCGAGAACAGGCTACGCAAAGCACGGCGGCAAGAAGGTTCGCGGCTCTGCTGATCGTGGGACTGCTATCCGCGGATCGAGCATGCCCGAGCGAACTCACGACTCTCAAGGCCGGGAACGTCGAATTCGAGCTCGTGCGTATCCCGCCGGGGCGGTTCCTCATGGGCTCCGAGGATGGCGACCGCGATGAGCGACCGGTTCATGAGGTTTGCATCGATTACGATTTCCACATGGGGCGAACCGAAGTGACGGTCCGCCAGTTTCGGGCATTTGTGGAGGCGACCGGGTACAAGACCGACGCCGAGAAGGCGGGCTGGGCGTACACGTGCCCGCTGCCCGGGCTGCACTCGCATGAACGAGGCCTCGACTGGCGCCGGCCCGGCTTCGAGACGACCGACGAGCATCCGGCGCTTGTGATCAGCCGCAACGATGCGATGGCTTTCTGTGGGTGGCTGAGCGAGCGGACGGGTCGGGCTGTCCGCCTGCCGACGGAGGCCGAGTGGGAGTACGCCGCCCGCGCCGGCGGCGCGGAAGATGGCGTGGAAGATGTGAGCGATGCGGCGTGGTACGAAGAGAACGCCTCCCGTGCACGGCCCGTCGGCGGCAGGAGAGCCAACGCCTGGGGCTTGTGCGACATGCAGGGCAACGCCTTCGAGTGGTGTCTGGACGTCTATCAGCCGGGCTACGACGGCGTCTGCGAGGACAGCGGCGCGCGGACGGACGATCCGGCGCTGCCGCAGCCTGCGTGGCGCTACGTCCTGCGAGGCGGGTCCTGGTCCGGCCCGGCTCGGCAGCTTTCCCCCTCCTACCGGTCGCGGCGCATCCGGAACTTCGCCAGGCCCGACACGGGATTTCGAATCGTGGTGTCTTCAGGCGATCCCGGCGCTGCGAAGCCGGCCGCGGTTGTCCGCGCGGAGAAGCGAGGCGACGCGAAGTGCATCCGCGACGAGCAGAAAGGGCGAACCCTCCTGACCGCTCGCGGCGTGCGGTTCGAGTTCGTCCGGATTCCCGCGGGCGAGTTCACGATGGGCGGCACCGGAGAGATCGAGAAGCCCTGGCACAAGGTGCAGATCGGGTGCGAATTCGAGATGGGCGTGACCGAAGTCACAATCGCGCAGTTCCGCGCCTTCCTCGAAGCGACGGGTTACGTCAGCGACGGCCAGAAAGAAGGCTACGGCTGGCTGCGACAGGGAACGCAGGACTGGCAGTGCGAGGACAACCTGGACTGGCGCCGCGTGACTGCCGACGAGTCCGACGATTGCCCCGCGACGCTGGTCAGTTGGTACGACGCGATGGCGTTCTGCCGGTGGCTGTCCGTCGAGAGCGGGCAGCAGATCCGCCTGCCCAGCGAGGCCGAGTGGGAGTACGCCTGCCGGGCGGGGACCGCGGGCCTCTTTGCAGGCGAGCTCGGCGCGATGGGCTGGTCGCAGCACAACTCGGGGGGCCGCGTGCACCCGGTCGCGCAGAAGCAGCCCAACGCCTGGGGTCTCTACGACATGCACGGCAACGTCTGGGAATGGTGCCTGGATTTCTTCACGACCAGCTACGAGGGCGCGCCGACCGACGGTCGGCCCCGCTGGAACGTGGACGGCCCGACGGACGTGGTCTCCCGCGGCGGTTCCATCGGCAACCCGCCCGGGTGGCTCGCCTCGGGCTGCCGCATGGGCACGCAGCCTTCCGCCAGTCACTACAACAACGGATTCCGCCTCGTGCGGGCGATCCAGGATGAAGCGGCCGTCACGAGTCCGGCGGCGCGACTGGCGCCGGTGGACACGATTCTGCCTGGGAGGGTGTTCGAGGGGACGCCCAAGGATTTCCGGGCTCCGCGGACCAAGGCAGTACAGATGGAGGCCGGCCCGCCCTTCCTGGCGCCGGCTGGAACCACGAATGTCGCGCTGGGCAAGCCCGTTTCTTCCAGCGACCCCGAGCCGATCACCGGAGAGTTGGAGATGATCACAGATGGCGACAAAGAAGCGGCCGACGGCAGCTACGTGGAGCTGGGGCCATTGCTTCAGCACGTTACGATCGATCTGGAGGGCGAGCACGAGGTCTACGGCGTGCGGGTCTGGCACTTCCATAAGGAGCCGCGGGTGTACTTCGATATAATCATTCAGATCTCGAACGATCCGGACTTCATCGAGGGCGTCAAGACGGTCTTCAACAACGACATGGACAACTCCGCGGGCCTGGGCGTCGGCGCCGACATGCACTATGTCGATACCCACTTCGGCGAGATCTTCGACGCCAGGGGCCTTCGCGGCCGGTACGTCCGACTCTACAGCAACGGCAACACCGCCGACGATCTGAACCACTACATCGAGGTCGAGGTCTATGGAAAGCCCGCGCGCCGGTGACGGCGCACGGAGGGATGCACAAGGAAGGACTCGATCCCGGGTGGCAGCGGCAAGCGCAGCTTGTCGATGGTGTCTCACGGACGAACGATCAACCATCGACAAGCTCCGAAGACTCCGCTTGTCGCTGCCACCCGGCGCTTGTCGCTGCCGCCCGTCGCGGGGACTCAACCTTGGGACTTGTCGGCGACGTTGCGGATCGTGGTGGCTCGCTCGATCACCGCGTTGATCTTGTTGGCCATGCCCGGCACGGTGGTCTCGGTGACGACCAGTTCGTCCATGGTCGCCTTGCGGACCCAGCGGGTCGCCAGGTCGATGTGGAGGTCGCCCTTGTAGTGGGAGCTGCCGACCGAGCGGACCTCCATGCTGGGCATGGGCGTCACGATCATTTGGAAGGAGCTTTCGCCGGAGTCGTAGGCCACCACGACGCAGGGAGCGTTGTCCACGAGACTGAGGCCCTTGAATTCGAGGGTGACTTGGCCGTTCTTGAAGGTCGAGTCTTTCTGGATGCCTGCGCCGAGGTTCACCGGCGCTTCGGTGTTGGCGGCGGCGTGCACGATCTTGTCGCCGAGGCGTTTCAAATCCTGGATGCCCTTGCCCTCTGTCACGGGTTCTGCGAAGACGTTGCAGAACGCGTGGAAGTCGATGAACGTGTTGTAGACGAAGTACGCCTTGTCCACGGGCAGAGGCTTGCCGTTGGCGTCGGCGAGCTTCTCGAACTTCGCGTGGTCGATGCCGAAGACCTGGCCTTTCTCGTCGATGCCTGTGCCGCCATGCTTGAACGGATAGCTCCAGCCTGCCATGGCGGGGATCTCGATTTCGGGCCCGGTCCCGAACTGCACCGCGAACCGGGTGCAGGTGTACCGGTCGGCGTCGCCGGCCTCTTTGCCTGGTGTACACGTGAGCGACAGCTTCAGGACGTCGGTGTTCACGCGTCGGCCGTCGAGGGCGTAGGTGAGGACGCGGGTCTCCATTTCAAATACCTGCGCCTCGTTCGATCGCGGAGCGGCCAGGTCGAATGTTCTGCGTAGAATCGAATCGTTTGGACGCTTGGCGTCATCGGCCCCGGAACAGAGGGAACTGCAGAGCGTCGCCAAGGTCACGATGGTCGAAATGCGGATGGTCTTCATGGTTCATGGTCTCCTGAATGGGTGTTGTTCGTCAGTTCACGACAGCGACTTGTTTCCGGCAAACCGCGAGGCCGACACAGGGTTCAGTGCGTTTCGCTTGGTCCTTGCGTGCGAGCAGCAGAGCGATCGCCAAAGCGTAGACCATCGAATCGGCAAGGATCTCGGTGTTGTGCAGGATCTGGAGCGTGGGCGCCAGCCAGTAGCTCTGGACCATGCCGAACAGGCCCACGAGCATATAGAACGCCAGGCCCAGGGCCAGGACCACTTGTCGTCGCGAGCCGGACCACAGGATCAGGATGGGCACGCTGCCTGCCAGGAAGAGCAGCCCTCTGGCGAACTGGGTCAGGACGATCACGCCGGGACTCGGGATCGACAGATCGAACTGGCCTTGCTGGTAATACGGCATGACGAGGGGCGCGACCATCAGGCCGAAGGTCCAGTAGACGACAGGAAAGGCGAGGGTCGCCGCGAGGAGACGCAGCGCCCACCGGCGCGGGGTCCTGTCGCGGAAGAAACGCCGGACGGTCGCGTGTGGCGGGAGACCCGTTGGGGTCGGTTTGAACAGAGCCGTCACGGCGGCCGCGAACAGCAGGCACGGCGGGATGAACAGCACAGGGATGGACGCCATGCCGCCCAGCGTGGTGAAGATCGCCCCTTCCAGGGGGGAGGCAAGGCCCAGGCACACGTAACAAAGGGCCGCGACCGACAGCCATCGCTTCCAGTACGGACCGTGGAGCCGTCGAGCCAGGGGGATCAGTCCGGCCGCCAGGACGAAGCTGGCGAAGAACAGGAGCAGGCCCGCCACTTGTTGGCCCGCCTGTCCAGGCGACTCGGGCACCGTCATTCCAAGCGCGGAGATCAGAGCTCCGCCGATCACGGTTCCCAGGATGTTGGCCAACGCGCACAACCCCAACCGCCACGAATTCCCGATCGCCATTCTGAACATCTGCATCGCAGTCATAGCCTTTTCCTTTCCTGCAGGGTGTGCCATGCACACTATCCTCGCTCAATCGCATCCCAATTTCTCGATGGCCCGCCTGGCCCATCGTGCGTTCGTTTCGTAGTTTTCGATGCCGCTTTCCATGGCCAATCGGCCGCAGATCGGCAGGATGTCCCGCGTGTCGTCGAGGTAGCGGCGCAGGCCTGCGACGTGGGCATCGATCCGTGCCGCGAAGTCCCGCAGAAACCTCAGCGTCGCCTCGCGCCCGACCACCGGGTCCATGAACGCGAACCGCAGCATCAGATCGTCCATCCGCCAGAGGACGTCGTCCTGGGTGACCGGTCGCACCAGATGCTCCGTCAGGACGCCCAGTCCCTTTGGGGTGATTTCGTAGACCACTCGCTCCCGGCGGGTCTTGCCCTGGCGGGTCCGGCCGCGAATCCAGCCGAGATCCCCGATCCGTTTGAGGGCGGGGTAGATCGCCCCTGGACTGTCGCTGAAGTGCCCCAGCGGGGTGGTCGCGAACAGCTTGCGGAGGTCGTAACCCGTCTGGGGCTGCTGGCGGATGAGACCCAGAATCGCCAGCGACAGCCTCGATAACTCCGTTTTCTTGTTCATCTTTCGATCTCCAATAGTACGATTCGTACTATTAGTCGGGCGGGTCGGGCCGGTATTTCAGATGGTTCCCCATTTCTCTTTCTGCCGGCAGGCGCGTGGGGCGACAGGAGCGCAGAAAGAAACCCCGGTCTGCGAGAGGGTGTCGCAGGCCGGGGCGTGGAGGCCGTCATCGGAGGAACCGCAGTGCGGGTCCGAAGCTAAAGGATTCGAAGGCTATTTCAACTGCCCGCGGATCTCGCCGGCAGGGAACTGCTCGGTATGGACGTTGACATACGCGCGACCTTCGCGGATCGCGGCCAGCAGGTCCGCCATCGTCTTGCCCGCCAGGGGGCCGACGAAGTTGGCGGCCGTGACGTTGCCTGCGCCCAGGGGTCCGGTGAATTCGCCGGGGATCAGCATTGCCGGCGGGGCCGACGGGAACAACCAGACGGCCGGAGGGCCGTTGGCGCCGGGTTCGATCGAGACGTGGATGTGCGCCATCGTGACGTTCGCAATGCCCTGGACCTTGAGCTGGTACGCCACCGTGTCCCTGGCGGCGTTCAGTTGCAGGGTCGCCAGGCCGGTCGCGGCGGAATTCGTCCCTGCGTCGGCTCCTTTGAGCACCGCGGTCAATCCGGTCCTTGCGGCCACGAGCTTCAGGACCAGGCCTGTATCGCCCACCGGGCCCAGCGCGGTGCTGGCCAGCAGGTAGACCTCGCCTTCGAGGTCCTGGCCGAAGCCCTTGACGAACAGTCCGAGCGGATCGCCCGTGGGACCGATCAGGAGCTCCTGAATCTGGCCGGTGAAGAGGTCCGCGACGAAGAGCCGGCCCTCGGGGACGGAGAACTGGCGGGAGAAATCCCCGCAGACGTACTGGCCCCACAGTTGCGGGATCGCGGTCCCGTAGTAGGTGTAGCCTCCGATGATCGACAGGCCGTCGTCGTGGTCGTACTGAACGACCGGATCGGAGAATCTCGGATCGTTCAAGACCCCACCGATCGCACCTGTGGCGGGCACGAAGGCGAACGTGCCCTCCTTGACGTTCCAGCCGTAGTTGCGGCCTTTGCGTACGATATTGACCTCCTCGACGCGGTTCTGGCCCACGTCGGGAACGATCAGCGCCCCGCTGAACGCGTCGAAGCTGAAGCGGTAGGGATTTCGCAAGCCATAGGCGAAGATCTCGTCGATGCCGTCGGCGCCGACGAAGGGATTGTCCGCGGGCACACGATAGCGACCGTTGGCGCTCGCCGGGTCCCCGCTGTTCGGCGTCAAAGTCGGATGCAGCGGATCGATCCGTGCGATCGTGCCCAGGATGGTGTTGATGTTCTGACCGTTGCCGGTCGGGCCGTGACCGACCGCGGTGTCGTTGGCGCCTCCCCCGTCGCCGAAGGCGATGTAGAGATAGCCGTCGGGTCCGAACTCCATGTGTCCGGCGTTGTGGTTGGATTGAGGCTGGTCGACGCGCAGGACCTCGCGGGACGAAGCCGGATCGACCTGCTCGCTGACGCCGTCCCAGTGCCATTCGCGGACGACGCTCTGGTGGTTCATCGCGGTTCCGGCGGGCACCTGCACCGTGAAGTCGGCCGATCCCTGGACGGGCTCGCTCGTGTAGGTGTAGAAACGACCGTACCCGATGCTGCTGGGGTCGGCATAACCCGGATGGAAGGCCAGGCCGAGGAATCCGCGTTCGTCATAATTGACGCGGACGGGCACGACGAGGCTCGTCAGATCCAGGAACGGCGCATCGCGGAGTTGGCCGTGCTCGACCACGCGGACGAGGCCGACCTGATCCACGATGTGGAGTCGGCCGACCCGGGCGGGGTCCGGCACGAGCAGGACCGGGGCCGCCAGACCCGACGCGACCGTTTGCAGATCGACGCGGACGGGCGACGGCGCGATGCGATCGGCGATGGGCAGGCCTGCGACGGTGAAGTCGCCGCGCATGGTCGCAGAATGCGGTCTGCAGCGATAGCCCGGCTTACGGCCCCCCTGGGTCATCGCTTCATAGAGAGCCCCGGTGAGCGTGAATCGCACGGTGCCCTGGCCGTTGTCGGTCCAGGCGACGCCTGCATTGGATTCGAACGAACCCTGAACCGACATGGACAGAAGGACCACGTCCTGCGCGGGCGAAGCGGCCTTGGCCATGATTTCCAGCGGGTGGGCGCCGGGGTTGGTCACCCGGATCTGATAGCGTTTGCCCAGTTCCAGGGGCAGGGTCGGGTTCTCCGTGCCCAGCGGCGGGAACTGGAGGCTCGTCGGCTCGAACCCGTCCAGGCGGTAGGCCATCATGCCTACGTCTCCGAAAGTCCAGGCGACGTCGTAGGATTGTGCATGGGCCGGCCCGAAGGCCAACGCCAACATACCCAGTACAAAATACGCGAGCTTTGAAATCTGTCTCGAATTCATGATGTCCTCCAGGTCGATGAGTTTCGATGGCGCCTCAATGCGAAAGAGCATGCGGAATGCACTTCTGGATAATTCATAGAAAAGTACTGTGAAAAACGGCCCAGGTTCGCGCGGCCGTGCTTTTCTTTGCTCTCACGCAAAAAATCTCCCCTGTGGAATCCCCGATCTGCACGAGGGTGATGCCAGCGGGGCGAATTCTCTGTAAACGCATGGGAATGCGGCGCACTCTATAGGGGTAGAGATCTCAGGTTACATGCAGCCGGGCTTGGCCCGAAGCGGTTCTGTTTGAGAGTCGTACGACAGTGTCGGACAAGAGTTTTGAAAACCTGGTGAACGAGCACGGCCGGCAGGTGTTGGGCACGGCGACGCGGGTTCTGCGCGACGCCAACCTGGCGCAGGACGTGCATCAGGAGGTGTTCCTGGCCGTCTGGCGGCGCTGGCATCGGTACAACGGCAACGTGAGTTGGCCGGCGTACCTGTACCGGGCGACCGTGCGGAAGGCCTTGGAGCTCGCCCGAGGGCGGGACCAGAAGACAGGTTCCAGTTTGAAGCGTCAGGTTTCAGGTGAAGATGACGGTGCATTTCACGCTCCCGCCACCCCCGACGCTTCCATGCGGGCCGATGAGCTGCAGCACAAGCTGGCGGCGGCCCTGGCCCGGCTGCCCCGACGACAGGCGGACGCGTTCATCCTGTCTCGCATCGAGAAGCGGGAAACCGCGGAGATTGCGAAGCTCCTGGGTTGTTCCGAGCCCACGGTGCGGGTCCATCTGCACCGGGCCGTGCTGAAGCTGGCTGAAGAGTTGCACGAGTACCTGGATCGATGAAGGTGAACCATGAGTCCTCACAACGTGACCAATGAGCAGCTCGTTGAGTTCGTGCTTGGCGAGTTGCCTGCGGAACAAGCTCGTGAGATCCGGACACACCTGGACCGATGCGAGCCGTGCAGGCGGACGGCCGGGCGGCTGCAATCGCTGCTCGACTGCGCCGACCGCATGGGCGCGCCGGCGGAGAATACGGAGAATGTGGAGTCGGCGAACCGTGCGGTTCTGCTGGCTGCCGAGGCAAACGATCAGAATCAATCACGTCGCCGCCAGACATCGCGGACGGCGATTCTCGGGAGAACGATCATGAACCATCGAATGACGAAATGGGCCGTGGCGGCCGTGGTCGCCTTGGCCGTGATTGGGGGGTGGAACCTGTTTTCCAGCGGCGGGAGCGGCAAGGCCTACGCCCGCATGGTGGACCAGTTGCACGGCGCCCACACGCTGACTTTCAGCCTGATTACGAAGACAGGCGTCGAGAGCATGCCGACGGTCCGGCTGGACCTGGCGTACCGGGACACCGGCCACGTCCGGCTCGCGACGGCCGACGGATACGTCACCGTCCTGGAAACCACGGCCACCGGCGCCAAAGGCATCAGTCTGGTGCCGGCCACGAAGAGCTACGTGGTGTTCGAGATGACCAATGTGCCGGACGATCCCGCCAAGGACCCCTGGGTGAGTCTCGAGCGGCTCAAGGCCCTGCCGACGCAGGCCGACGAATCGCTGGGACGCAGGGAAATCGACGGGCGGACCCTCGACGGATTTGAGGTCCGCCAGGACGGCGCCACGACGAGGGTCTGGGTCGATGCCAAGACCGGCCAGCTTGTCCGCGCGGAGCTTGGTTTTGGCAGCGCACCGGGGATGAACGTGATTCTGAGCGACTTCCAGCTCGACGCGCCCCTGGACGATTCGCTGTTCAGCCTCGAACCACCCCAGGGGTATACGTCCGTGCAGGTCAGCGCGGATGCCTCGCAGGTGGGCGAGCGGGACTTCATCGAACTCCTCCGCCTGTGGTCGAACTGGACGGTCGACGCGAGCTTCCCGCCGATCGTGGGAAGCCCGGAAATCGCCAAAATCGCGGTGCAGATGGCCCGCGAGGGGAAGTTCGTCGGGCCGTACGCCCCCGCCTACGGCCAGGAGAAACAGCCGCAGATCATGTACCGCGGGTTCGTGTTCGTGGGCCAGTTGCCCACAGGGACGTGGCGATACGCCGGCCAGAACGTCTCGTTCGGCGACCCCGCTGTGCCGATCTTCTGGTACCAGCCGGCGGGCTCGCCCACCTGGCGGGTCATCTACGCCGACCTGCACGTGGCGGACGTCGATGCTGCGAACCTGCCGAAATAAACCGAATCAACTATCGAACAACAACCGCGCCGGGCCCTGATGCCCGGCTTTTTTCTTGCGCATCGCCCGTTCCTTGTTTTGCGCCGCGAGCGGTGCTATGAGATGGGCGTACGCTGAACGAGGCCGGAGTTCTTGGAATCGAGGAAGCTCGACTTCCTGATCCAGGAAGCGACTTGTCAATAGAAGCTTGATCTGCGTGAGGAACTCGCTGGTTCGGGGGGATCATCGAAGCGTGTGGGAGAAGAGTTGTTTGCGCGCAGAGACGCGGAGGCGCAGAGGCAGAAAGACGTTCCATCTTGCCTTTCTCTGCGCCTCCGCGTCTCTGCGGGAGAACAAGAAGGCAGTTCCCAACGACTCTGCGTCCCCCGCGTCTTGTGGGGAGGAACCACCGTACAATCGAGATGCAGTTGACGATCGCGACGGAGACTGCGAGAATGCCGCCACGATGGAAGACCAGAAGAAGAACGTCAACATCTACACCGACGGCGGGTGCCTGGGCAATCCCGGGCCCGGCGGCTACGGCGTCGTGCTGCGCTACGGCGAGCACGAGAAGCGACTCTCCGGCGGCTTTCGACTGACGACCAACAACCGCATGGAGATCATGGGCGCGATCGTGGGCCTGGAAACCCTCAAGGGTCCCTGCGCGGTCACGCTCTACAGCGACTCGAAGTACGTCGTCGACGCCATGAGCCTGGGCTGGGCCCGGCGGTGGAAGGCCAACGGCTGGCGTCGCAACAAGACGGACAAGGCGGTCAACCCTGACCTCTGGGAACGGCTGCTGACGGCCTGCGAGCGTCACACGGTGAAATTCGTCTGGATCAAGGGCCACGCCGGCCACCAGTATAACGAGATCTGCGACGTCCTCTCCAAGAAAGCCGCGTCGAGCAGAGACCTGCCGGTGGACGAGGGATACGCCGGATAGGACCATAAGCACAAGCACGATTGTGTCATGCTGAACGAAGTGAAGCATCCGGCCTGCGACCGGGAGCGACCTTCGCGCTCGTCACCCAGATCCTTCGCTGCGCTCAGGATGACAAGCCCCCTTCGCGTATACGAAGTACCCCGAATCCGGGTCCCTCACGAGGTGTGGCTCTGGTCGTCCTCTTGTTCCCGCGACTGCTCCGGCGTGTACCAGCCTTCGCTGAGGTCCTGCCATTCGGGATTCAAACCGGCGATCAGGTCCAGCTTCTTACGGCGTAACCAGCCTTTGATCTGTTTCTCCCTGGAGATTGCCGACCAGACATCGCAGAACGTCTCGTAATAGACCAGCCTGTCGATGTTGTACCGCTTCGTGAACCCTTCGACCTGCTTGGTCTTGTGCTGCCAGACGCGGCCTCTGAGCGTGCCTGTAACACCTGTGTAGAGAGTCCCGGACTTGTTGGTCAGGATGTAGACGTAGTAGGTTCTGGTCCCTCGCATGGGCATATTGTAACACTCATTCCATCCGCAAGCCAGATCCTTCGCTTCGCTCAGGATGACAGGTCTTGACCTACACACAGACGATCTCCAACCCATGTTGAACAGCCGACACATGGCAGAAATCTTGTCATCCTGAGCGAAGCGAAGGATCTGGGCACCGGAGGAGATGTCACTCCCGGTGCGGGCCGGATTCCTTTGGTCCTTCGCCCTCATGAGGGGCGCGAACCGCCAGAAACCGCATGCTAGTGGCCGGAAACGCTCTTTTTCTCCCCCCCGCCGATTTTCTGTCGCAAAACCGTCCGAGACCGCACTATATAGCGAGAACGCAATCTCCGAGAGTTCGTTGAGGTGTCGTATGACGGAAACAGACCAATACTACGTGGAGCGATGTCTGGATGGCCATCCGGACGACTTCCGCCACCTGGTGCGGCGGTACCAGCCGGTCCTGCTGGCCCATCTTGCCGGCAAGTTGGGCCGACGGGACAGGGCTGAGGAGGCCGCCCAGGAGACGTTCGTGCGGGCTTACTTCAGGATGGACAAACTCAAGAAGCCCGAATCGTTCTTCCCGTGGCTGCTCGGGATCGCCGACAACGTGGCGAAAGAGCAGCAGCGGGCCGAGCAGATTCGCCGCCGGCGCGAGTCCGTCCGCGCGTTCTGCGAAGAGACGCCCGAACCGGAACTCTCCCAGGATTACGTTCTCGAGGCGGCGATTGCAGCCTTGCCCGAGGCGTATCGAGAGGTGATTCTGCTGCGATACTACGGCGGACTATCGTGCAGCGGGATCGCCAGCCAGCTCGATACGCCCCTGGGCACGGTGACCAAGACGCTTTCGCGGGCCTACGCCCTGCTGCGGGACGCCCTGCAGCGGCAGACAGTAAGAGAGGTGCAAGCATGAACTGCGCAGGATGCAAGGAACTGTTGGTGGAAAGGCTTGAGGGACTGCTGAACGATTCGCAGGAGCAGGCCGTCAGGGAACACCTCAAGACGTGTGAGACGTGTCGGGCGGAGCTCCAGGGGCTGCAGACCCTGCGGCAACGCCTGGTCGGCAACGGCAAGGCGCTGGCTCAGGCCAGCGTCGAAGACGACGTGATGAACCGGATCATTCAAGAACAGAACGCGAGGTTCAGGTCGGCCGCACAGGCCGGGACGGGCCTTCGCATCAGGAGACTGATTATGAACAATCCAAAGACAAGAATAGCGGCCGCCGCCGCGGTGGTGGTGGCCTGTGCCGTTGGCGCGATGCTCTGGACAGGCACCCAGTCCATCGCGCTGGCGGAAGTCCTGGCGAAGGTGGAACAGATCCAGGCGTACATGTACAAGACGAAGACGACCATGGAAGATCCGATGATCGGCACGACTGCGACGGAGAGCACCGTGCTCGTGTCGAACGAGTACGGGATGCGGATCGACCAGACCGGCACCCACGTGAAAGACGGACAGGAGACGCATACGCGGCTCGTGACGTACATGCTGCCGCAGGAGAAGGCGGTGGTCCTGGTCAACCTGGGTGAGAAGCGATATGCCCGAATGGCGCTCGACGATGCCGTGCTGGAGAACGCGCGAACGCAGAACCGCGACCCGCGCGAGACCCTCAAGTCGCTCCTGGGGTGCCGGTACAAGGAACTCGGAACCTCTGTGATCGACGGGAGGAAGGTGCAGGGATTTGAGACGACGGACCCGGGGTATCTGGGCGGCACGCGCGAACGGGTTCATGTGACGCTGTGGGTCGATGCCGAGTCCGGGCTCCCGGTCCGGTCCGAGACGAAGATGGAGACTCGGGAAGGCCTCCGGATCGACGCCGTGGACTACGATTATCAGTGGGACCTGCCGGTGAGCACCGCCGAGTTCAGGCCCGAGATCCCAGCGGACTTCGCCGCCGATCCGATGGACGGGACCCAGATGCCGTCCTTCAGCGAGAAGGGCTTCATCGAGGCGCTGCAGATGGTCGTGGAGTTCACGGGACGCTACCCGGAGGCGATCGATACCGAGGGGCTGCGGAAGGTCTCGATGGACGTGGCCGGCGCCATGATGACGAGCGACAAGCCCGCGGCTCAGCAATGGCGCGAGCAGATCAAGAATGCGGGATCCAAAGAGGCTGCCGCGATGGCCATCCAGCCGCTGATGATGAAGCTCATGCCGCTGGCCATGTTCCACAAGATGCTGGGCGCCCAGCAGAAAGACCCGGTCTATCGCGGCGATGTGGTTACGCCGAGCGATATCAAACTGCCGCTCATGCGATGGAAACTCTCGGACAGCGAGTACCGGGTCGTCTTCGGCGACCTGCACGCCGAGACGGTTTCGAGCGAGGCGCTGGCCACGCTGGAGGCGGCCTTGCCCAAGTAGACCGACGAACTCGAGGTCCCGAATCACCCGAGGCCGGGCCCACGAAGCCCGGCCTTTTCGTTGCGCGGGCGGTCTGCCCGCTGATAGAATGCGAGACGGTCGATTTTTCCGGTAATGCTCGGCTCGGCGGGGCCTCTATGTGGATAGAGATCTCGCGGCTGCGCAGCCGGGACTTGAATTCAGGAACCGTTGAGTCAGGCGGTCAAACGTTGTCCGACAAGCGATTCGAAGAACTGGTGAACACCCACGGCCGGGACGTGCTGAGCGTCGCCCTGCGGGTCCTCGGCGACCCGGAGACGGCGAAAGACGTCTACCAGGAGGTCTTTCTGGCCATCTGGCGGCGATGGGACTCCTACGACGCCTCCGTCCACTGGGGCTCGTACCTCTACCGGGTGACCGTGCGCAAGGCGCTGGAACTGGCCCGGGCCCGGCGGCTCGTGCCGGCGTCCCTGGAGGATTGCGATCCTCCGGCCCCCGGCGTCGGTGCGGACGCCGGCCTGCGCCTGGACGAGATGCAGCGCGGGCTCACGCGGGCCCTGGCGAAGCTGCCGAAGCAGCAGGCGGAGGTGTTCATCCTGTCGCGGATCGAGGGTCTGGATCATGGGGCGATCGCCGAGATTTTGGGTTGTTCGCGGAATAGCGTCCGCGTGTCGTTGCATCGGGCCGTCAAGGAACTGGCCCGCGAGATGAGCGAGTACCTGAGCTGATGACGACAGGTGATCTATGGACAATCATGAGTCGATGAGACGCCAACTGGCGAGCCTTGCCCTCGGGGAACTGCCCGAGCCGCAGCAGGCCGAGGTCCGGGCCCACGTGGAACGGTGCGACTCGTGCCGGGCGGAACTGGCGCAAATCGAGCAGTTGCTTGGTTGTGCCGGGCGACGCAGGAGCCTGTCGGCCGATGACTCGTTGCATGCATCGGCCCGCGATCATCTCTTTGCCGCGATGCGCGGAGAACAGGAAATGGAGACAACGGCCCGGCCGGGCACCCGGCGGGTCTTTGCATGGAGAAGAATCATGACAAGGTCAGGTATGAAGTTCGCTGTGGCGGCGGCCGTTCTGATCGCCGTCGCGCTTTTCGGGATCACCCAATTCCCGTCATCCCACGGCGTGAGTCTTCTGGCGACGGCCTGCGCGGCCGAGGAGGCGCTCTTTGCCGGGACGCGGATCATCCACATCCAGAACGAGATCGTCGTGCACGCCCGCAGCGCCGAGGAGCAGGCGGGGGAACCCAACTACACCTGGATTCCCATGTGCTCGCTCAAGCCCGACGGGCAACTGCAAATCAACCAGTTGAAGCTGGCGGTCGAGCCCGAATCCTACGTGGTGACCGACCACTCCTGGTACGATCCGCTGAGCGGCTGCTTCAGCCGGGTCCTGAAGGCGGGCGATGCGGTGGTCTTCGCGAACGCCTGCGACGGCCGGACGATCTACGGCGCGATCATCGCCTCGGAAGGGGCGATCCAGGTGGTCGGCCAGCCGGTAGCGGAGGGTTTCAAGCCGCCGCAGAACCCCGCGGAGTACCTGGGCCTGGCCGCCGGGCTCAAGACCTCGCTGGGCGCCGACAGTACGCAGGTCCAGGGCGTCGAGGTTGGCACTCTCTCGGACGGCCGGCCTGTGACCATCTTCAAGGTGGGCACGCCCGATCCGGACGGGCAGTTGAGCAGTTGGTGGCTCTTCAGGGTGCTGCATGACGACTCCACAATCGCGGAGAAAGAGTTCATCCTGCAGGGCCACCCGCAACTGCTCATCCGTCGCGTCCTGACCGAGCCGGTCGATGCACCGGTGGTCGCCTGGAACCTCGGCGGAATCGAAGGCGGCGCCGCCCGCCCGGCGCCGCAGGTCACCGTTACGCCGGACATGGTCGTGCCGCACGTCTCCGTGCAGCACATGGTCGAGAAGGCGACCTTCGAGACCTACGTCTTCTCGGCCAAATCCGCGTGGACCGGCGCCATCGACATCACCGACGCCATCGATCCGGCCAGTCCCGGCGGGCGGATGTTCGCCATGGCGGCCCGCGCCGAGGACGGCCGGCACCTGGTCCTGGTGCAGTCGCCCACGTACAACGCGATGCTCGGCCGGATCGTGAAACAGGGCCAGATCGCGTACACCTCGCCGAACGGCTTCAAGGTCTGGGGCGGCGGGCCGCAGAAGTGGTATTCCGGCATCCTGCTGCAAAGCGCCAAGTATATCATCAAGGACCCGCCCTCCGAAAACCGCACCGGCTACGTGCTGGAATCGCCCGCGGGCACCTTCCCCGCGCTGGCGATCAACGGCCCTGTGACCGATGAGGAGTTGCATCGTCTCGTGGACAGTCTCGTCCCGGCCAGAGAGTACCTGAAGAGGTAGCCTGGCGCATCACGGTAATCCGAATCGCTGACACCCGCCCGCACTACCCGGCAACGACAGGTAGCGCGGGCGGGGCTTTCGACAGGGCGAGCCCCATCCTGATGAGTTTTGACGAGCAAGATCGGCAATCGAACCGTGTGGCACCCCCGCCCTCGGGGGTGATCCCACGCATCCATCTGCCCTCCTTCTCCCCACGCGAAGATTTGTCGGCTCGGTAGACCCAAACCGCCGCGGCAGTTGTTATATTGGCGAACGGACGTTACTGGGTACCCGATAGGCCGGCTTATGGAAGACACGTTGCTCGTGTTCCAATCCAGGCGTGGGAGCCGCGAGGCTCTCACGCGGATCTATGAGAAGTACAAGGCGGATTTGCTGCTGCTGGCCATGGGTCTGCTCAACGACAAGACCGCGGCGGAGGACGTCGTGCACGACGTGTTCCTGTCCTTCGTCCGCTACCTGGACCAGTTCCGATTGACCGGCAGCCTCAAGGGATTTCTCCTGACCTGCACGGCCAACCACGCTCGCAACTGGAACAAGGCCCAGCGCGTGCGGTTGCGAGTCGGCGCCGGGGGCTGTGTCGAGCCGGACGCGCAGCGGCCCTTGGGTCTGGGGCCGCCCTCGGAACGCGGGCAGGATGCCCGCGACACGCTGGAGAGCGTGGTCTGCAACGAGGAGCTTGAGATGCTGGGCCGGGCTTTGGCCGAGCTGCCCTTCGAGCAGCGCGAGATCGTCATGCTGCACCTGCATGGGCGGATGACGTTCCACGCGATCGCCAAGGCCATGCAGATATCCACGAATACGGCCAAGAGCCGATACCGGTACGGAATTGACAAACTGCGGGTTACCCTCAACCCCGACGCGCAGCGGCGCTGCGACAACGAGGTCACTGAATGCAACCAGCAGACGACATAAAGAAACTCATTCATCAATCGCAGATCACATCGTCCGAACAGGTCGATCGACGGATTCTGGCCGACGCCCTGGCGGACTTGGAGAACCGCCGGGCTATGGGCGACGCCCGTCCCGGCGCGTGGAGAATCGTCATGAACAGCAAAGCCATTAAACTCGCCGCCGCGGCGGTGATCGTCGTCGCGGTCCTGCTCGGACTGCAATTCGCCGGCACTTCCGGCGTCACGTTCGCCCAGGCCATCCAGCCCATCCTCAACGCCAACACCGCGATCCTCGACATCGTCGTCGGTGAAGAGAAGGAGGACGCCCCTGTCGTCCGGGACATGATCATAGGCTCTCGCATCCGGCGAACGATCTCCAACGCGCCGGGGAACGTCAGCATCATCGACATCGAGGCCGGGCGCATCCTCACTCTCGATGAATCGAAGAGAGAAGCGGCTCACATCAATCTGAAAGGAATACCTTCGATCCCGAACTACCTCGAACACCTCAAGACCGTCCTGGTCAAGCTTCAGGAAAGCCCCAACTTCGTGACGGAGGACCTCGGCATCCGGCAGATCGATGGTCGGGACGCGGTCGGCTTTCGCATGAGGCATCCGAAAACCGAGATCGTGCTCTGGGCCGACGCCGAGACGGGATTGCCCGTCCGGATCGAACAGAAGGAAGGCCAACTGACCGTCATCTGCAAGAACTTACAATTCGGCGTCTCCCTGGACGAGTCGCTGTTCAACATGGAGGTGCCGGCGGGGTACACCGAGCAGAAGATGGAGCTGGACCTGCTCGGCTCGACCGAGGCGGACTTCATCGAGGGCCTTCACGTCCTGGCCGAGACCTTCAACGACGGCCTGTTCCCCGACGGGGTCTCGCTGGATGAGTACCTCAAGGGCGCCGGCGACCTCAAGAAGAAGATGGACGAGTCCACCCTGTCCGACGAGCAGAAGACCGAGATCGGCACGAAACTCTCGAAACACCTCCTGTTCCTCCGCTTCTTCAAGGGCGAGGGCAAGTGGTACTACCGCGGCAAAGGCGTGCAGCTCGGCGACGCCGCGACCCCGATCTTCTGGTACCGGCCGAAGGACTCAGCGACCTACCGCGTCATCTACGGTGATCTGCGTGTCGAGGACGTCCCTTCGGACAAGCTGCCCGAACCGCTGGATGCCGATGATGTTGAGGAGAAACCGATCGCCTATCAGCAGTGGTCCAAGCCCGAGTTCGTCGGGACGCAGGAGGATTACTGGATGATCCTGCCGGAAGAGAAGGCCCGGGTCAAGGCGTACGTGACGCTGCTCAAGGGCCCGACGGGCGTATCGTCGATGCCGGTCGCGCTGCCCTACCCGAACGCCCCGCTGGAGGCAGTGCTGCTCGACCGCGAGCCGTTGACCTTTCAGCAGACCGGCGAAGGAACGTACAACGTCGAACTGCCGTTGGACAAGCTGGCCGCGGGACCTGCGAAACTCCTCTTCCAGTGGCACGTCTCGTTGAGCGATCTGCCCCGCGAGGGGGACACAATCAAGACCGTCCTGAAGAGCCTGATCCCGGTGACCTCCTACGCATTGAAGGTCGGCGTCGATCCGCAGAGCGGGTTCGAACTGATTCAGAAGCCCGAGGGCCTGTGGGTCACGCCGTTCACGGGTGGCGCCCCCAAGGGACCAATCACCACATTCGGTTCCTGCGGCCTGCTGATCCGCCCCCGCCAGTAGAGAGGTATCAACACGTCGATCCCCAAGGCCAGGCTGGCGGAGCCTGGCCTTGGCTATTCTTCAGACTACTCGTTGCTGACGTGTTTCCTGAAGAACTGCTCCATCTGGTACAGGCATCTGCGATTCACCGCTTCCGCGACGTCCATCGCGTGCGGCCAGCCTTCGTATCGCTCGTAGACGCGGTCGATTCCCAGCTCCTTGAGCTTCACCGCCAGCGCGTCGGACTGGGCGACGGGAACCAGGTTGTCGAGGGTCCCCTGGAAGATGAGCGTAGGCGGATCATCTTTGGTCAGGTGCGCCAGGGGCGACGCCTGCTTGAAGACTTCGGGCGCCTCTTCGAACGTCTTGCCGCCCAGGAAGTCGGTGATGAGTTTCTGCTTCCTGGCGTACTCCGTGGTCAGGTCGGCCGGGCCGTAGAAATCGACCACCGCGCAAACCCGGCTGCTGACGCCGGGATTGCCGCCGGCGCCTTCCAGCGACGGATCGTCCGAGTACCCGACCATTAAGGCCAGGTGTCCGCCCGCGGAATTGCCTGAGACCGCAATGCGATTCGGATCGATCTGATACGTCGCGGCGTTGGCGCGAAGCCATCGAACCGCGCACTTGACGTCCTCGACCGCAGCGGGGAACGGCGCTTCCTGCGTCAGGCGGTAGCTCGCGGTGGCGGTGACATACCCTTTCTCCGCGAATTTCACGCAGTAGTATTTCAGGTCGCCGCGCTTGCCGCTCTTCCAGGCGCCGCCGTGGATGAAGAGGATGGCGGGCCCCGCTTTGGCGCGTCCCGTGGGAACATAGAGGTCCAACTGGAGGGGCCGGCCGCCGCCTTGGCCGTATTCGACGCCGAGCGTCTCTTCGACCCCGGCGGGCACGACGAGGTTCTTCCCGTCGATCAGCTTGACCTGACGCGTCGCCAGCGCGGCCATGACCGCCAGCTCGCTCTCATACCCCGGCGGAATCGGCGGCGGCTCCGTCGCCCCCAGAAGAGAAGCCAACCCCACCACGCACACGATTCCCGCCGTCACAAAGGTCTTTCCGGCCATCCCACGACCTCCCACGCACAAACCACGCCCGTTGAACTGACAATCCTCACTTGGGATCACCACGTATTGTACGCTCGAACGGGGGGTAAGGTTACTCCAGGCACCGCCTCCCTTGTCGCATGCTTTGGTTGTGGATTCCTGTGCTGTGGGAGTGGTCAGAAGACCAGCGGCCGGTCACTCGTTGCCACGTAGCTATCACAGGTGTAGGACCAGATGCAGTCCCTTGTCGATTTGCTCGATCACGCTCAGGGGAAGGATGCCGATCTTATCCGTCAGGAAGCTCTTGTCCACGGTTACGATCTGCGACACGTTGGCGACAGAATCCTTCGAGAGCCCGGTCAACTTCTGGGGAAGAAACACATTGCCTGGAGCCTGGGCCAACCTGAGATTGGAGGTGATGACCAGCGCGATCGCGGTCGCAATTCGGCTTTGATTGAAGTCATCGGATTGAACCACAAGCACAGGCCTGCGGTAACCCGGCTCCGATCCTGCCGGTTCAGGAAGACTCGCCCACCAGATCTCTCCCCGCTGGATCACCACTCTTCTTCACCTATCGAAGCAATCTGAATCGCGATCACCCCCGGTTCCAGTGTGGATTTCTCTCTCGCGTAGACCTCATCGAGCTTCTTGGTGATGTCTCCATTCTGATAGGTTGCCATGTAGGCGGTCAGGGCGGCGACATAGAACTCGCTCAAAGACATGCCAAGTTCCTGCGCCAACCGCTCGGCGGCCTCAAGAATTGGATTGGGTACCAAAATCTCCGTCTTCATGTTGCCTTCACCTTCTGACCTGTGACCAACAATACGCTTTCCAGTCACGGCTATTCTACCACCCCCGCCAAGGTAATGCAACGTCTTGCCGAACAAGCCATCAGAGGCAGATAGGATTCGTTCTCAGTGATTAGGAGCCAGCCTGGGTGGTCTTCGCTCGTGGCAGGCCCGCAGCGTTCCAGACGATCTCGAAGGCCGGTTCCATTTGCTTCGCCACATCGCACTCAAAGTCCTCCATTACTATCTCAGGCAGAACAAGATCATTTTTTGTGAAGGGTTCTCCATACAAATCCTTCTCTATACCGGGACAGTCCGGATCTCTGCGCGACAATTTGCACCCCTTAGAAACTATCTCAAAACAGTGTCTTTGGCCGATAACCATCCGTAGGAGC
>CALEZT010000081.1 GCA_937927975.1 uncultured Phycisphaerales bacterium | reverse complement strand
CGCAATCCCTTGGGACGTGACTTCACGCATCCACATGACACGCAGTGTATCTCTTCTGCCTGATTTCTCGCCGCCGGTGATATCGAACAGGCTGAAATCGCCCACGTCCGGTTGTTCTTCAGCGGGCGGCTGAAGAAGTCCTTGGGCCAGCGGAGTGTTGGGTGCATCGCTGGTGAATATGTCCTTTTGGCTTCCCTCCATCCAGATTCGACACTGACTGGAGTATTCTGATGTGCCATACCCCATGATCGCTCGAAATTCAGCTTCATGATTTTCCGCTTCCTCTTCTTCTCCTTCTTCTTCAACGAATTCGATTCGCATTCCCGCGCCCATGGCTCGCAACGTCGCGTCGATGTTGCCCAGCAGAGACTCCTCGAATTCGATGTAAGCCACGACGGACAGGACCGTGATGATGGACAGGGTCAGGAGCGACATCATCAGTGACAACTGCAGTCTGATCGACAGGGGTTTCACGTCGGCGTCTCCTCAATTACATAGCCCTGGCCTCGGATCGTACGAATGGAAACCTGGGCGGACTCCGCTACTACTTTCTTCCGAAGGGAAGAAACGTACACCTCGATGACGTTGGAGAAGCTCTCTGCGTTGAAATCATAGAGATGATCGAGAATCTCCTCCTTGCTGACGACCTGTCCTGCCCGGAACATGAGATACTCCAGGAGTCGATACTCCATCGGACGCAGGACGACCCGCTGCCCCTGCAAGGTAACGATGCGGCTGGATGTGTCCAGCGACAGTCCGCCGACGCGCACGACCGGATCGGGGCGGTCGTAGGTTCGTCGCACAAGGGCTTTGCACCGGGCCAGGAACTCCCCCATGTCGAAAGGTTTGGTCAGGTAATCATCGCTGCCCGAGTCCAGACCCCGGACAATGTCCTGGGACGTGTCCTTGGCGGTGAGTATGAGGACAGGGACGCGATTCCCGTCACGTCGCAGACGCGCGAGGATGTCCAGCCCGGGCACCTTCGGCAGCATCAGATCGAGCACGATCAGGTCGTATGGATTCGAGATTGCCTGGTGCCGGCCGTCCTCGCCGTCGGTGGAAATATCGACCGCGTACGACAAGGTCTCCTTGATCGCCTTGGCGATATTGCGGGCGAGTCTGGCCTCATCTTCGACGATCAACACTCTCATTTTCCGGCCCCAATTCCCTGCGATCACGGGAGGTGTTCTCTGATCTATGTCCCTTGCCCTTGTGCCCAAAACTCATTTATTATACCTGCCCGGCGGGGATATACAACCACGCTCTTTGCCTTCGCAGGCTCCCGCCGGCGTCCGTGCCCGAGAGAGACCGCAGGACGCTCCCCTGTGAGGCGGGCTCGACGTGAAGAAAGCACGCCGGATTCCGCCATCCAGTATTTTCCTTATTTTTCAACTTCGTTGGCCTTCTTCATGTTCCGTTAAGGTTCGGGGGGTACTCTCCACAAGATAACTGGCGATGACAGGTTGGGCTGGGCATGCTCATTCATCAAGAATGAGGTCTGCTTGCTCAGGTTCTCTTGGGGGGCGCTGGCCGAAAATGCCACACAAGATAGAAAGGAGTCAGGAGAATGCAATGCCGTGTTCTTGAATGTGTGCTGGTTGCCGTGTTGATCGCCGGGCTATCGGGCTGCGGGGCCATATCGAAACGGGAGGCGAGGGAAGATGCATCCGCCCAGCAAGTGCCACTGTCGACAGTTCCCGAACCCGCCCGTATCGTCATGGAGAAGTTGATCGCCGGAGGTGAAATCAGGAAGATCGAGAAGGAAGAAGTGGACGGCAAGGTAGTCTACGATGTCGAGGCGACGGTGGGTGAGAAGGCCGTGGAGTATGATGTGGCCGGCGACGGCACGGTGCTGACGGTCGAAGAGAGCGTTCCTTACGCCTCCCTGCCGGCGGTAGTCCGGGCCTCGGCCGAGAAGTACTTCGGCTCGGCCGCAGAACTGAAAGCCTCCCGGGAAGTCGAGAACGGCAAGACCTTCTATGAGGTCGAAGGCAAGAAGAAGGGCAACGCGGTCGCCCTGAAGTTGACGGATGCCGGCCGGATCGTCGAAGAGGAGAAGTAGTGAACGATCAGGGCGGATCTTGTTTGGTTGAGCCTCTGGTCACTGTGCGCGACAGGTCGAGTATTGTGCTTCAGAGACGCGGTTCGCTCTTCCTTATGTTGACGGCGGTGTTTCTCTTGTTCTGGGGGCTGGGCGTTCGAAGCCTCTGGGCAGCCGAGGGACGGTGGGCCCAAATCACACGGGAGATGCTCCTGACCGGTGATTTCTTTCATCCCACGATCGGGGGAGAGCCCTATTTTGACAAGCCGCTCCTGACATACTGGCTCCGTGCAGCCATCTTCGCGCTGACCGGTAGGCTCAATGAACTGACTGTGCGGCTTCCCAGTGCGCTCGCTGGCCTGGCGGCCGTCTGGGCAACGATGAAGATTGGGAGCCGTTTGTGGTCGGCCGGAACGGGAAGGATCGCCGGCTGGTTTCTTCTGACGATGTATGCGTTTCTCTTCTGGGCCCGGACCGGAATGGCCGACGCCGAGAATCTGGCTGCGATCACGCTGGCGGTTGCCTGGTACTGGTCGAGACGTGACCGTCTGGGCTTCTCAGCCATGCTCATCTTCTATCTGATTGCCTTCGTTGGCGCACTGACCAAGGGGCTGACCGCAGTGGCGGTTCCCATCTGCATCGTACTGCCGGACATGCTCATTGAGAGACGATGGCGCATTCTCTTTGGCATCAGGCACATAGCGGCGTTCGGGCTCGCCGTGCTCGTCTATCTGTCGCCCTTTGTGTACGCTTCCCTGACGCGGCCCGCCAGCTATCAGTCCAGTGGTTTGGCGTTGGTCTTTCAGGAGAACGTCCTTCGGTACTTCCGCCCATTCGACCACAAGGGCGCCTTCTACATGTACCTTTACGAGCTTCCGGTCCTCCTGTTGCCGTGGACACCCTTGTTTACGCTGGCGGCTTTCGGAGTGGTCAGGTGCAGGAGGAGTCTCGACAGCCATACGCGATGGCTGGTCTGGGCCATCGTGCTTGTGTTCATGTTTTTCAGCCTCTCCGGCTCTCGACGCAGCTACTACATTCTGCCGATCCTCCCGCTGTGCGCGCTCCTGATGGCCGTGTTCGTTGTCTGGATGCGCGAACCCTGGACGGATGAACTGCGTCAAAAGGGGCTGGCCGTTCAGAGAGTCCTACTCATTGGGTTGATTGTGTTCGACCTGGCGACCCCTCTGATCCTGATCATCGCCGGGAAAGTGTGGCAATTCCATACTCATCTGATATTCCATGTGGCCAGTCTTGCCGTTGGGACGACTGCGATTCTTGTGGGCTTCGGCCTCGATCTATTCAAATGGCCGAGGTTCTCCCTGGACGAACGCGGAGTTATCCAGCCGTGGATCGGAGTCGCAGCGGTCCTGTTGGGCGGCTATTTCTGCTGGCAGCAGGGCATCCTCGACAGGAATCGGACGGGGTATCCATTCACCCAGGAATTGCGGGCGAGGTCCGCCGCGTTCCCGCCGGAGAGAATCGCCATGTTCCCGCAGGTGAATTCGAACATCCTGTTCTATCTTCATGCCGACAAGCCGATCCGGATTCTCAAAAACGTGGATCAGCTCCGTAGTTTTCTGGAATCGGGTGTCCCCGGCGTGGTGATCATCCAGAATCGGTACGCGGCTGGACTTCCCCCTGAGATCGTGAACGAACTGCAGAAGCGGAAGAGCCTTCACGAGAGAATACAGCCGTGGGAGTCCAAATCCTCGAAGAAGGAGAAGTGGGCGGCCTGGTCATGGGGACAGCCCTCCGATGCGGCAGGCGCGACGGAGAATCGTGAAGGTGCGAATGATGCGATCTGAGTTTCTGCCATTTTCTCGGCCATCGATCACGGAAGAGGATATTGCCGCCGTGGCGGACGTGCTGCGCAGCGGCTGGATCACGACCGGCCCGAAGACGACGGAGTTCGAGCAGAAGTTCCGCGAATACGTCGGCTGTCCCGGGGCTGTGGCGTTATCCTCGGCGACCGCCGGCATGCACGTGACGCTGAAGGCATTGAACCTCGGTCCCGGCGACGAGGTGATTACGCCTTCGATGACATGGGTTTCCACCGTGAATCTGATTGTCCTGGCCGGCGCCACGCCGGTCTTTGCCGATGTGGATCGGGACACGCTGATGGTCTCCCGGCAGTCGATCGAGGCGTGCCTGACCGACAGAACGCGGGCGATCATCCCGGTGCACTTTGCCGGGGCGCCGGTGGACATCGAGCCGATTCGTCAGTTGGCGATGACCCGAGAGATTCCCCTTGTCGAGGATGCCGCACACGCTCTCGGGACAAGGTACAGCGGTCTCCATGTGGGCCATTGCGGTACCTCGATCTTCTCGTTTCACCCCATCAAGAACATCACGACAGGCGAAGGAGGGATGTTCTGCTCGGACGACGAGGGCCTCCTGGAACACGTCAGGCGATTGAAGTTCCATGGGCTGGGGGTGGACGCCTACGATCGCCAGACGCAGGGACGTTCGCCGCAGGCGGAGGTCCTGGAGCCTGGATACAAGTACAACATGACGGACATATCCGCCGTTCTGGGATTGAGACAACTGGCCCGTGTGGATACGCTCAATACCAGACGGACGGAGCTGGCTATGCGATACCGGAAGCGGCTCTCGGAGGTCGATGAGGTCATTTCCCTGCGTGATCCTTCCTATCCGATGACACACGCATGGCATCTATTCATCGTGCGGCTGGACATCGACAAAGCCGGGCTCACCCGCGATGAATTCATGAAGCGACTGAAGCAGAGGAACATCGGGACGGGACTTCACTTTCGGGCTGTTCATCTACAGAAATACTACAGGGAGACGATGGGGATGCGCCGGGGCATGCTCCCGAACACTGAATGGAACTCTGATCGGATCTGTTCGTTGCCTCTGTTCCCCGACATGACATCCGATGATGTGGACGATGTGGTGAATGCGGTGAAAGACGTGCTGTGCGACCGTCACGATTGAGGTCGTGATGTCCCGCAGCAACTTCGTGAAGGAGTTGGTTCAAGCCATGCCCGACGGGGTAACGGCCGAACCGACATTGAAGGAGAAGAAGAACGTATGGGAAGAGCAGAAGGATCCCTTCATGGCTTGGATCATCCCGGACAGAGGGAGATGGGCTTGCTTCATCCGCCCCAGGCGTCACCTCGGTCTCACCCGATGGCGCCGTCGCAAGAGAGAGGCAAATGGGACAGCGGCCCTGACGAGCCTCCCCTGACAGGGGAGCGCCCGCACGTGTCTGTGGTCATCCCTGTATTCAATGAGGAACAGAACCTTCAGGAACTTCTGACGCGTTGTCTGAAGGCATGTGGCGATACGGGAGAGTCGTTCGAGATTGTCTTGGTTGACGACGGCAGCGTGGATGCTTCGCCACAGATCATCGCCGAGGCGGCGGAACGGAGCGCCGGCAGCATTGTGGGGGTCCTACTGAACCGTAACTACGGCCAGCACGCCGCCGTGATGGCAGGCTTTGGCGAATCCCGAGGGGAGATCGTGGTGACTCTCGACGCGGATCTGCAGAATCCGCCGGAGGAGATTCCCGAACTGGTGCGAAAGATGGCGGAAGGATACGACGTAGTCGGCACAGTCCGCACGCCCCGACGGGACCCACTGTTTCGACGCGTGGCCTCTCGCATTGTCAACCACGCGGCTCGGCGGGCCACCGGCGTGATGATGCACGACTACGGTTGCATGCTCCGCGCCTATCGACGCCACGTTGTCGACGCGGTACTTCAGTGTCATGAGCGGAGCACGTTCATTCCCGTCCTGGCCAACAGTTTTGCCCGGCGGCCGACGGAAATCGAGGTCCACCACGCCGAGCGATCCCGGGGAGATTCGAAGTACAGCCTGTGGAAATTGATCAATCTCCAGTTCGATCTGTTGACGAGCATGACGACGTTTCCCCTGCGTCTACTGAGCGTGCTCGGCGGCATTACATCGATCCTGGGCGTAGGATTCGGCATCTTTCTGCTTATTATGCGGTTAGTTCACGGTGCGGGGTGGGCGGCCGAAGGGGTCTTTACGCTCTTCGCCGTTCTGTTCATTTTTACCGGCGCCGAGTTTGTCGGGATGGGTCTGCTTGGAGAATACATCGGCCGTATCTACCATGATGTGCGGGCTCGGCCGCGATATTTTGTTCATCAGGTCGTTGGGTGGCGGGAATCCAGGGAACGGAGCATGTCCATCCAATCGGAATCGGAGGTGTTGAAATGAGAGCAGTGGTTCTGGCTTATCATGATATCGGCTGCGTGGGCATCGAGGCGCTGCTGAGGAACGGCATCGAAATTGCAGCCGTCTTTACGCACGTGGACGATCCTCAGGAGAATCTCTGGTTCCATTCCGTGGCGGAACTGGCCGCAGCCCGCAATATCCCCGTGTTCGCTCCGGAGGACGTCAATCATCCGCTGTGGGTTCGTCGAATCAAGGACATGGCGCCGGATCTTCTCTTCTCGTTATACTATCGCAGCATGGTCAAGCCGGCCATTCTCGACATCCCGCCGGCAGGCTGCTTCAATCTGCACGGGTCTCTCCTGCCGAAGTACCGTGGACGCTGCCCAGCCAACTGGGTCCTGCTGAACGGCGAGACCGAAACGGGGGTCACCCTGCACCACATGACGGCCGCGCCCGATGCCGGCGACATTGTCTCGCAGAGGAAGATCGCCATTGCGGAGGAGGATACGGCCAGAAGCCTGCACGAGAAGCTGGCCCGGGCGTCCGGGGAACTCCTCGACGAGATTCTGCCCCGGATCAAGAATGGCACGGCCCCGCGGACTCCGCAGGATGCTGCGGAGGCAACGTACTTCGGCGGCCGACGACCCGCGGACGGCGAAATCGACTGGGCCAACAGGCCTCAGCAAATCCGAAATCTGGTCCGGGCGGTGACGCGGCCCTACCCCGGTGCGTTCAGTCATCTGGGGGACAAGAAGTGCCTGTTCTGGTCCGTATCCGTCGTTTCATGCGACACCGACAAGACGTCGCCAGGCACGATTGTCTCGACCGATCCACTGGTGATTGCCTGCCGCGGCGGGGCGATTCGCATCGACTCCGGCCAGCCCGTCGATGGGGTGTACATGACCGGCTCACAGCTTGCGAAGGAACTGAATCTTGTGCGGGGCATGAGATTCGGACTCCATGCGGGCGCAGATCGGAAGAGCACACGTCTGAACTCCAGTCACCGAATACGATCT
>CALEZT010000080.1 GCA_937927975.1 uncultured Phycisphaerales bacterium | reverse complement strand
CCACCGAGATCTACACTCTTTCCCTACACGACGCTCTTCCGATCTTATCGACGATCTTCACGTGGAGGTCCGGCGAAGCAGACGGCGTCGCACGGTGGACCTGATTGTGGACAGGTCTGGGGACGTAGTCATCAACATTCCCGAAGCCCTTCCATCGCAACAGTTGGAGGCCATCGTCAGAGAGAAACAGGGCTGGATATACACCAAGCTCGACCAGAAGGAAAGCGTTCTTACGGCGGGCGGTCGCAAAGAATACGTCTCGGGGGAAGGGTTCTACTATCTTGGCAAGAAGTACCGTCTGCAGCTCGTTAATCCAGAGGATGTGGCAGCCGATACTCCACCGCTTAAGCTTCTGAATGGACGTTTCCTGATGCCTCGATCGGCCGCGGCAGAAGGGCGCCATCATTTCATCAAGTGGTACACGCAACAAGGGCAGGAATGGATTCGTCAGGCCGCCGAGATGCTTAAAGATCGCGTGCTTGCTCGACCACGTTCCATCACCGTCCGCGATCTGAAGTTCAGGTGGGGTTCGTGTAACCCCGCCGGGGATGTCTATTTCCACTGGCGTGTGATTCTCCTCCCGCCGAAAGCCGTACGCTACCTGATCCTGCACGAACTCGTTCATCTGCATGAACACAACCACAGCCCGGCATTCTATGAGCGTCTGCGGAGGGCGGTACCGAACTATTCCGAGATTGAGGCTTGGTTGGAGGCTAACGGCGATCACTACACGCTGTAGCGAAATCAGTGTTCAATTGTGGGGGAACCAATATGCGGGATCAGTGCCGGTCTGATGCGTCCCTGCTGTTGATGTGCGGCCGGATGCTGTGAGGTACATCACCCGTGAGAATCGGCAAGTCCCTCGATAGGGGGCAGTCAGAATCGGGAGTGAAATATGGCTCAAATCTTTATTTCGCACAGTGCAAGAGATGGCGACTTGGTGAACTTCTTCTCCAAGGCTGGAGCTGGAACAAAGGTAAAACTGGTCTTCGAGGAGTTCGAGAAGATCGTGAGTGGGAGCATCACGTCGCTCCAGATAGGCGATGATATCAAGCAATCTCAAGCTGTCTTTGTTATTCTCAGTCCTCACGTGGAGGCCGTCGTGCACACGCGAGATTGGGTCGTGTGGGAAACCGGTGTGGCAACCCAGAACAACAAGGACATCTGGGTGTTCGAGCGGCTTTCTGAAAGTGGACGAATCTCCGTGGTCACTCCGCAATTGCGCCACTATGTGGTTTATGAGCCAAACGACAATTACCTCGGGTACATCAGGAAGATCATCGAGTCTTATGATGATTCTCATGTACTTGGCACGGTACTGGTTTCCGCTGGCCTGGGAGTGTTGGTCGCAGCCACTGGTGGCGGCGCTCTGCTGGGCGGGATGGCTGGGCTGGTCCTAAGTGACAAAACCGCTGGGCGCCCAACGCCAATTCAAAGGCAGTGTGTACGTTGCAGTTCGGCTTACCATGTGCACCTGCCTCAGGGAGTGGAGAAATCCCGCTGTCCTGTCTGCAATGCTGTTCTTGCCCTGATGGAATCGCCGGGCCAAGCATGAGAAACGCCAGATCACGCATCTCATCATTGACGCTTGGCCGCAGTCCGGATGTCGTAGATGCCATATGTGGAGGAGGTCTGTGTCGCATTGCCGGGTATGATCAGACGCGAAGCGTGGGCGCTGTCAGATCCCGCCAGCGTGACTGTTGATGTCAAGGATCGGGTAAAACCAGCCAGTTCGCCTTGGCCAAGACATCTTCCAGCAGCCTGTCGAGGGCAATACTGAGCCTTCTGCCTACGTCATATTGCCCTTGGGTCAGTTGCTGCCGGATGGTGACTACCCCCATTTGGTGCCATCCTTGTGGAGACAGGAGAACCGTGTCTGGTATGGGTTGTCCCGCCTTTCCTGTTCTACCATCTTCAACTGCGTGCATCATCGCCTCCAGATTGATTGCAGGAAGGAGGGGGTATCATGCCCGAGTGGTTTGGCCTATTCCATGAGGGCTCCCAAGACGGCTGCCAATTCCTCCTGTGTGACTTCGCCGATAGCACAGTACGAGTATTCACCTATGCGGACGGATGCCATGCGGCAGCATCCGTGTTTGGCTTGCCAGAGGTCGCTGCCGGAGGGGGTCTTGCTTCCCGCCGGGGTCATGCCGAGAGCTTCGGGGGATTCGGGGACCGCGATGACAGAGATCGGAGTGCGTTCGCACTGGACGACGTAACTGGCCACGGGCCGGCCCTGGAATTGACGCACACAGCAGCCACACATGTTCAGCCCTGATCCCGTGCACATCATGGCTGGACTGTGACCGACCTGGTTTCCGAGATAGTCGCGGAGAGCACGGGGATCGTCGTTGCTGACAAGCTGCCCGAGGGAGCCGAGATTGGCGTGATGAATCCCCGCCAGCGCCACTTGTGCGGCGTTCGCCTGTGAGCCCGTACCGACGTAAAATCCTATCGGCAGGGCAAAGATCAGAATGGCCGCCGCCGCGGCGATCCCGTACCACAAGTGCTGCCGGATATGCAGCGAGATGATGCGGACTCGCCCCTGCACGGTGGCGGGCGGTTCCCGGGAAGCCGCAACGGTCGCGCGTATTCGCTCGGCCAAGGCCGGAGGAACCTCAACGCAGTCAAATGCCCTGCGAACTCGCTGGGCGATGGCACGCTTCTCCTCCAGACGCGCCCGGCAAATCGCACAACCGGCAACATGCTCCGGGATGCTCATGTTCCCGTGCAGAACGTCCTCGAATTGTCCGTCTGTCAGATGGCTCATTGCTGTCGTCCTACGAAGCCCATTTCCTTTGCGTATGCCAGTAGATGGTTCTTCAATTCCATCCTGGCACGGCTGGTGCGGCTCTTGACCGTGCCGACGGCCACGCCGGTGATCTGGGCCACTTCCTCCTGGCTCAGTTGCTCGACATCTGTCAAGAACAGCGTCAATCGCTGGTCTGCGGGCAGCTTCTTCAGGGCGCAAATGACCTGTTCGTCCGAGAAATTCTCCAGCAGATCGTTTGCGTTAGACCACGCACTCGCCTCAATGGAGGGTCTTGAGGGGAGCAATTCCTCCTCGATGGGGACCGCATTGCCGGCGATCTTCCCATGCCTGAGCTGGTCGATCCAGAGATTCCTCATGATTTGAAAGAGCCAAGCCTTGCAGTTGGTCCCCGGTTCAAATGTACCGAACCGCTCAAGGGCCTTTAGAAACGTTGTCTGCGTCAGGTCGTCCGCTTGGTCAGACCGTCCACAGATGGCAATCGCCGCTCTGTAGACGCTGTCCAAATGCGGCAGTGCGACCTGCTCGAAACGTTCAGGGTTCTCCATGCATCTATTTACTTGTCTGCCCGTCTAAACGTTCGAATCCTGTCGAGAGTTCCGGAAAAAACGCCGCAATTCAGCCTGAACGCCACAGAAGAGCCCGACGACATTCTATGGTACTGTACTCCTCTAAACACGCCTGCCGTCCGATTCGGGATCATACTGGAAGGCCAGGAGGGTCATATCGTCCCTCTGGGGGTCGCCGTTTGTAGGTGTGACGGTCTCGATCACTGTCTGAGTCTGTTCATGCAGGCTCTGGTCGGTTGTTCGGCCGAGCAGGCAGGCCAGCCCCTCAAGGCCGAAGGGCTGCCCTTGGACTTCAGCCTCGACCACGCCATCCGTGTACAGAAGGACCCTGTCACCGGGCAAGAGGACGACGGATTCGACAGACCACTCCCCGCGAGGTAGCGCGCCCAACAGAAAGCCAGATCGGAAGAGCACACGTCTGAACTCCAGTCACCGAATACGAT
>CALEZT010000079.1 GCA_937927975.1 uncultured Phycisphaerales bacterium | reverse complement strand
TAATACTGTTCACTTAAGAACATTTCTGTGCTATTCTGTTTGGGGCGGGAGGCCCCCGGAATGGCTCGCACCGTCGCAACTCTGCCCCCCGGCAGCCGCATTACCGACTACATCAGTCTCGGCGTCATCGCCAAGACCTTCCCTTTGACCGCTATCCGCGCGGCTCTGGCGGAGACCCGCAAGGCCAGTGTGCGCCAGCGCGATCTGCCTGCGCACGTGGTCGTCTATTACGTCATCGCCCTCGCGCTCTACATGCAGTCGTCCTATCGCGAGGTCTTGCGCTGCCTGCTGGAAGGCATCCAGTGGCTGCGGGATCCTTCGGCCAATGTCAAGGTGGCGGGCAAGTCGGGCATCTCGCAGGCCCGCGCACGGCTGGGTTGGGAACCGCTACGGCAATTGCACGATGAACTGGTCAAACCCATTGCGGTCGAAACCACCCAAGGCGCCTGGTATCGACAATGGCGGCTTGTCAGCCTGGATGGAAGCACGCTCGACGTCGCCGACGAGAAGGCCAATGAAGAGTCGTTTGGCCGCCCTGGAGCCAGTCGCGGCAGCAGCGCCTATCCGCAGATTCGTTTTGTCGCTCTGGTGGAGAGCGGGACGCACGTGTTGTTTGGCAGCCAGTTGGACGCCTACGGCACGGGCGAAATCACGCTGGCCAAGCGGGTGCTGCCGTGCTTACGCCAGGGCATGCTGTGTTTGGCCGATCGGAACTTCTTCGGGTTCAAGCTGTGGGAACAGGCGCAGGCGACGGGCGCGGAACTGCTGTGGCGAGTGAAGAAGAACATGCGTCTGGAGTGCGAAAGGCGCCTTCCGGACGGTTCGTATCTGAGTTGCGTCTATGCCTCGGAGAGGGACTGGCGGCACAGGACCGGCGGTATCATCGTGCGGGTGATTGACTACAAACTGGACGGTGTGGAGGGCGCTGAGCCCATCTACCGGCTGGTCACCACGATCCTGGATCACAAAGGCGCGCCGGCCAAGGAACTGGCGGGTCTGTATCACGAGCGCTGGGAAATAGAAACCGCGCTCGACGAATTGAAAACCCATCTGCGCGGCTCCAAGATCGTGCTGCGGAGCAAGACGCCCGACCTGGTGCGCCAGGAATTCTACGGCCTGATGATGGCCCACTTCGCCATCCGGGGGCTGATGCACGAGGCCGCACTGAGGGCCGATGTCGACCCGGACCGCCTGTCCTTCTTGCACGCCGTACGTGTCGTCCGGCGCAAGCTGGCGGCCTACGGCGCTATTCCCCCCTCAGAGGAGGAAAGCGTTTCATGAGGCGGTGCTCGATGAGATCCTCGACGAGCGGGTTGTGTCCAGCCGCACCCGGCGCAACCATCGCGGGGTAAAGCGCAAAATGAGCAACTTCCCGCTTCGCCCACGATACGCCAGCGTCTTGCCGCCAATCGACATCTGTAAGGCTATAAAAATCGTTAAGTGAACAGTATTGCAATTAGCCGGCAGCCTGGACGGCCGCTATCACCTCTTCGGTGTGGCCGTCCACCTTCACCTTGCGGAAGATCGCCGAGATCTTGCCGTCAGTGCCGATGACGAACGTGGTGCGCTCGACGCCCATGTAGGTCTTGCCGTACATCGACTTCTCCACCCAGACGCCGTACTTCTCGGCCACGGCGTGGTCTTCGTCGGCCAGCAGCGTGAACGGCAGCGCGTACTTCTGCTTGAACTTGGCCACGGCCTTCACCGGGTCGGGGCTGGCGCCGAGGACCGCCGTGTTCGCCGCCTCGATCCTCGGCATCTCGTCGCGAAAGCCGCAGGCCTCTTTCGTGCAACCGGGCGTGTCGGCCTTGGGGTAGAAGTACAGGACCACCTTCTTGCCCTTGAACGAGGACAGTTTCAGCTTCTCGCCCGCATCGGTGAGCGCCGTGAAGTCAGGCGCCTTGGATCCAACCTTGAGTTCAGCCATATCTGCATCAATCGATGCTCCGGGCGGATGGGAGGAATCGCGGATTTTCTCACTTCGGCGGGAACAGCCCGCCGGCCTGGAGGATCGCCTGGCCTTGGGGGCCGGTGAGGAAGTCGAGGAAACGGCGGGCGGCGGCCTGGTTCCTGGAAGTCTTCACCACGCCCCCGCTCTGGCGGATCGGCTTGTGGCCGGAGTCCGGAAGGAAGATGCCGCCTTTGTCATAAAGCATGGTCCAGGAGGTGATGACCGCGTCGGCGTTGCCGGTCCGGGCGAATTCGAAGGCCTGGCGGACGTTCTCGGCCAGAACCAGCTTCCTTTGAAGTTGACCAAACGAACTCTCCCGCCTCAACAACTCGTCGGCGGCCATCCCGTAGGGGGCGTGCTTGGGATTGGCGATGGCGACGGACTGTGCGGAGTCTAAGTCCTTGATTGTCTTCACTTTGCCGCTGGCAGACCAGAGCCCGAGCCGGCCCGTTGCGTAGTTCTTCACGGTCGTACTGTCGAGGTGGCCCGTGCC
>CALEZT010000078.1 GCA_937927975.1 uncultured Phycisphaerales bacterium | reverse complement strand
GCGCTCAGCTTGGCCATTCTCGTCACTCCTAAATTCGTCGTGCTGTCAGGCATCCGATCTGTCATCCCGAGCGAAGCGAAGGATCTGGGCCTCGAACGAGAGAAGACTCGTGTTCCCGGGCCAGATGCTTCACTTCGTTCAGCATGACAATTCTGCGTTCAGATCACTCATTTCGAAAAGCAGGCTGATTTCTCAGGCAATCGCCGTTCGATTTCGTTCAGGCGGTAGCCGAAACCCGGACCACGAATGCTGGATAGATCCACCTGCCCTGCTCGCCGCCGGTACAGTCCCGGATGCACGGCCTCCTCAGGCACAGACGCCGCGGGGTAGAACTGCATCGCGTTGGTTTCCACCCCCATGATCGTTCCCGCGTGCGCCGCCAGGAGCACGTGCGGGACCTGGGCCAGCATGGGATTGGTCAGATCCTGGACCATGAGCGTCATGCCGTGGGCTTTGGCCCAGCACAGGCTCAGCAAGGCCCCGGTCTGGGTCTTGCAGGTCTTGAGTGCGACGCCCGTCCAGCCGAGTTGGCGTCCCAGGCGGATCAGTTTCCAGTCGTGGGCGCTTTCATCCATGAACAGCGGCTTTCGGGCCGAGACGCTGTGCACGTCGATCTGGTTGGCCTCCAGGTCGTACGGGAACGGCTGCTCCACGTACAGGATCATCTGATAGATGCGAGGATGTTCCGCCATCAGCCGGTTCAGGATCTCGTTGACGTAGGCCGGGTCGGTGACCGTGCAGTTGAAGTCCGTGGTCAGCCACAGGACATCCTTCTCGATCGCGATGCGACCCACGTTCACGAGGCGATCGTAGTCCCACGAGGCATCGTTGCCCCGCAGCTTGACCTTCAGGCAGGTGAGTTCGTCGCGATCGATCCAGTCTCGCAGGAGAACGGGGTAGCCATCCTTCGGCTCGTCGCCCGCCAATTCCGAAGCATCGAGCAGGTCCTTGCCTCCCACCAGGTGCCAGGCGGGCAACCGCGAAGGCGGCGACTGGAGGTAATCCGCAGGATACTTGCCTGCAAAGGAAACCGCGGCCCCTGGCGCCGGTTCCAGGAAATGGGACAGATCCGCGCTCAGGAACTCGGGGCCATAAGTCGAGTACACCGGCGACCCCAGAAGCTGTCCATAGGCGTCGTGCAGAGCGATGTCGAAAGCGGAGGAACAGACCAGAGCCGCCAGCCAGGGCATCCGCTCAGCATCCGCCCCCCGCTCGGCGTTGGCCTGGGCCAAGAGACTCGGCAGCACGGACTCGTTGAACCGATGGCCCAATTCAATGGGATGGCCTTCGTCGACCAGGCCGATCCACGCCTGGCCCAGCCTCCGGCAGAAGGCCTGCATCGCGTCGCAGCGGTCCTGGTAGCTCAAGCCGCTCGGCCAGGTCCACTGCACACTCAAGGGGGTCTCGCCCCAGCCTTGGGCGCGCTTGCCCCGCTCGTCCGTCACGGTCATCGCCACGCGAGCGCAGATCACCGAGGTGAGCGTCTCGGGACCGAACTTCAGCGGGACCCGTGTCTGGACGGGTAGGAAATACAGATCAACGGCTGTCGGACGAATCCTGCTCTTCATACCACCTCACCATGGCCCGAAAGGCTCCGCCTGCCCGGCGGGACCCGTGCACAGGAAGGTAAGGTCTGGCCTGGACATTGTCAACCATGCCCCTGACAAAAGCCGGTCTGGGGGGTTGCGTTGCCGCCCCGAACGCCTATAATCGCCCATGGTCTTGCGTGCGCGAGGCGGCGTGGTTCGCGCACGAAAGTCCCGTGAAAAGCGTCACGATTGCGACGTCGTCCACAGCAGGAATTGGAAAGGAGAAAGTATGAAACTCGACCGAAAGTTGAGAATGGGTTTGATTGGCGGAGGTCCCGGCGCGTTCATCGGCGAGGTCCACCGCAAGGCCTCCCGCCTGGATGGGGAGATCGAGCTTGTGGCCGGCGCGTTCGATATCGATCCCAAGAAATCGCAGGACATGGGCAAGCACCTGGCCCTGGACCCCAAACGCGTGTACAACACGTACCAGGACATGATCCAGGCCGAGTTGGCGCTGCCAGCGGACAAGCGGATCGACTTCGTAGCCGTGACCACGCCGAACAATTGGCACTTCCCCATCGCCCGCGACTTCCTCAAGGCCGGGTTCCACGTGATGTGCGAGAAGCCCATGACCCTGACCTCCGACGAAGCCAAGGAACTCCAGAAGCTCGTGCAGGAGAAGAAGGTGGTCTTCGGCCTGATGCACAACTACACCGGCTACCCCATGGCCAAGCTCGCCAAAGACATGGTCAAGAAGGGCGACCTGGGCAAGATCCGCAAGATCGTCGTCCAGTACCCGCAGGGCTGGCTGGCGACCGCGTTGGAGAAGACCGGGCAATTGCAGGCGAGCTGGCGGACCGATCCCAAGCAGACCGGCATCGGCGGCTGCGTCGGCGACATCGGCACCCACGCCGCGAATCTGGCCGAGTACATCTCGGGCCTCAAGATCACGCACATCTGCGCTGAACTGACGACCTTCGTCGCCGGACGCCCGGTGGACGACGACTGCAACTGCCTGCTGAAGTTCGACAACGGCGCCAAGGGCGTCCTGCACGCCAGCCAGATCTCGATCGGCGAAGAAAACAACCTCGCGATCTGGGTCCACGGCGAGAAGGCCAGCCTCGAATGGCACCAGGAGCACCCGAATTACCTGTACACCCGCGAGAACGACAAGCCGGAACAGGTCTGGAAGAGAGGCAACGGCTACGTCGGAGCCTACAGCGCAGCGGCCGCACGCGGCAGCCGCATCCCCTCGGGCCACCCGGAAGCCTTCCTCGAAGCCTTCGCCAACAACTACATGAACTTCGCGGAGACGGTCAAGTGCGCCATCGCCGGCGAGAAGCCCAGTGAACTGGCCATCGATTTCCCGAGCGTCAATGAAGGCGTCCGCGGCATGCTCTTCATCGAGACGGTCGTCGCCAGCTCCAAGAGCGATCAGAAGTGGACGCCCATGAAACAGTAACGTCACCCGGCAATCAGCCGGTCGCAGGTTTCGCGGCTCGGCGCACCCCTCGCGTGCGCCGAGCCGTCTTGTCAGGGGGGAAACAGACCACAACTCGCGTAGAGGCTTGTGGAGGAGCGGATCAGCACCAATCCAGTGACAGGAGCATTTCCCATGCAGAACAACCAGAACACGCAGGTCTCCCGCCGCGGCTTCATCGCCAGCGCAGCAGCAGCGACTCTCGCGACGAGCGTCGCGACGACGACCGTCTCGGCTGCGGAGTCGTCGAGGAAATTCAAGCTCAAGTACGCGCCGAGCCTCGGTACTTTCGGGGCCCACGCGGGCAATGATCCCATCGATCAGATCAAGTTCATGGCCGACGAGGGCTTTTCCGCGATGTTCGACAACGGCCTGCCGGGCAAGCCGCCGGAACTGCAGGAGAAGATCGCCAAGGAGATGGACCGGCTCGGCATGACCTTCGGGCCGTTCGTCATGTACGCGGAGTTCGGCAAGCCGACGTTCGTCACCCAGGACAAGGAGTTCCAGGATCAGATCGTCAACACGATGAAGAACGCAGTCGAGGTGTCCAAGCGGACGGGGGCCAAGTATGCCCTGATCGCCCCCGGCTGCATCAGCCAGCGGATGGAGATCGACTACCAGACGGCCAACCTGATCGACAACGTGCGTCGCTGCGTCGAGATCGCCGAGCCCGCGGGCGTCGTCATCGTGCTGGAGCCGCTGAACTGGTGGGCCAACCACCCGGGCCTGTTCCTCCAGAAGATCCCGCAGGCCTACCTGGTCTGCCGCGCGGTCAACAGCCCCTCGTGCAAGATCGTCAACGACCTGTACCATCAGCAGATCACCGAAGGCAATCTGATCCCCAACATCGACAAGGCCTGGAGCGAGATCGGCGCCTTCCACCTGGGCGACAACCCCGGCCGCAACGAGCCCGGCACCGGCGAGATCAACTACAAGAACATCTTCCGGCACCTCTACCGCAAGGGCTATCAGGGCGTGCTGTGCATGGAGCACGGCAAGAGCAAGCGGGGCAAAGAAGGCGAGCGAGCCATGATCGACGCCTACCGCGCCTGCGACAGCTTCGAGGTGTGACACGGATTATGAATGCCCCGCGCAAAGGCAGAGTCTTGTCATCCTGAGGCACAGCCGAAGGATCTGGGCATTGAAGTAGAGGTTTCTCTCGGTCGCAGGCCAGATCCTTCACTACGCTGCGCTTCGTTCAGGATGACACGACGACGGCAATCCGCATCAAACACTCTCTGAAAATGAAAGAAGTCGCGTCCCGCAAGAGACGCGACTTCTTCTGTTTTGTGCGATGAGGGGCTACCGTTCGGAGCCGAAGCGATCAATCGAGCGGAACGATTTCCGTGTACTCGATGAACGCCCGAGCGGAGGCCTCGTGCGGCTCGATCTTGCCCACCAGGCCCACCCTGTGACCGACGAGCTTTTCGCTCTCCGCGATCGCCTTGGCGCCCACCGGCGTCACATAGGCGATCGTCTTTCCGGTGTCGTCGAGCAGACGATACCGCTTGATCGGCCCGCCATCGTAGACGCTCGACCTCTCCAACTTGCCCATGACCGCGAACTTGCTGTAATCGGGGATCTGCGCCAGATTGGCGGCGCGGGCTTCCTCGATTTTCGAAACGGTCTTGGACAACTCTTTCTTCTGGAGTTCGAGTTCCCTGGCGGACTTGTCGGCCAGTTCGAATCGCTCGACATTCTTGAGCGTGTACTCCGCGTAGCGGGCCGCCCGGCCCGAGTCCTTCTTCGCGACCAGTTCCGTCAGCTTGGCCTTGATAGCGGCGTAGTCCCGTTCGGCGGTCGGCTTGGCCTGAATGACCTTGATCTGCTCGGCCAAAGCATAGTAGATTTCCAGATCCGTTTTCGGCTGGTTCGGGTCCTGCGACGCGGCGGGCTTGTCGCCAGGTTTCACCACCGCGGCCACCGCGTTCGAATCGGCGGGCTTAACCACCACCGTGCGGTCCGTCGGCTGGAGGAACTGCGTGCTCACCCACAGATACGCCCCCTGCGGCGGAGCGATCTTGTAGTAGTCGTCCTTCTCTTCCCCGAGCAGCTTGACCTCCTGGCCGCGATTGAGCACCACCTGCTTGCTGGTCGAGTGCATCGGCAGCACGAAGTCCGAGCCGGCGTAGACGCCGACGTTGTCCCCGGTGATCATGCCCATCGTCGGGTTGTCCAGGTTGATGCTCACATACTGCATCGAGACCCAGGAGAAGCACCCGACCGGCGGAATGATGCAGGACCAGCCGCTTTGCGTACTGATCACCTGGACGCGGTCGCCTGCGTAGAGTTTGCCGCACTGATAGAAGTTGGTGCCGGGACCGGAACGGATGAACACGTCGTTTCCGGTGGCTTCGGCCACATAGGGCTCCATGGCCGGCTTGACCACGGCGGGGTCGGCGCCCGCGAGGGACGTTTGCGCCATCGTCCCCGGCTGCCCCTGCTGGGCCCAACCGGGAGCGGCCACCGCCAACGCCGCGACAGCGAGTAAAACGAGCCTCCCGGCGGCAGACAACCTTGTCCTTGCCGAACGCACAGGAAGATTCACGCGAGCCTGCATCCTTGTTACCTCCCTAAAACATATCCACAGATGCCTTGGAATGCCCGCTAGGCAGGGCGATCCTTCGAGCGCACAAATTACGATTCGACAAGGGATTTGTCAAGGATCAAGTGCTTCGGCAGGTCAGATAATCCGCAAAAATATCACCCTAGTCGCCCAGTCTCGCCAGTTCGTCCCGACACATTTTCAACTGGCCCGGGTCCGAGAGGCGTCCGACGGCTTTACGCAGGTGCTCGATCGCCCGCGGCGGGTCGTTCAGGTAGCGGGCATAGAGAATGCCCAGCATCAGCTCCACCTGCTCGGCGTGGTCGCTGTCGCCGTAGACGGTCAGGAACTGCTCGTACGCGCGAGCCGCCTCGGCGGGCCGGCGGGCCCCCGCCAACTGGTTGGCGATGTCCAGCAGCAACTGGCGAGGCAGAACCTGTTCGGGCCCCAGACGCAGCAAGTCGAGGTACAGATCGGCCGCCGCGGCGACGTTTCGCTGGCCGACGTATTCGGCCATCAGATGGCGGATCTGATCGATCCTCGCCAGCCTCTGCTGCTCGGCCGGCGACACCACTTCCCGCGCGTCGACACGCTTTCGGGCCCCTGCCCCGGTGAACGGATCGTACCCCCCTGCCACCGCGTCTCGATACTCGCGCCGACGATTCCAGCGTCTGATCATCGCCCACAGATCGAACTGGCTGGCGCCGACGAGGCGTGTTGCCAGCAGGCCCAGAGTGATGAGAATGCCGAACGCGTAGCCCGCCAGGTGCGCGTCGTAGGCCACGCTGTTCGACAGGCGGGCGATCACGTTGTCGATGATGATCAGCTTGAAGCCGATGAAATACAGGGCCGGGACTTCAACCGTTCCGATGAAAAAGAACCAGTACAGCACCGTGATCAGGGTCTGTGGATACAAGACCAGGTACGCCCCGGTGACCGCAGCCACCGCCCCGCTGGCGCCCAGCGTGGGGCTCAGGGAGTTCAAGTTCACCAGCGCGTGGCCGAGGCCGCTGAAGATCGCCCCTGCGAGGTAGAAAACGATGTACCACAGATTGCCCATCTTATCATTGATGTTGTTTCCGAACAGGTAGAGGAAGAACATGTTGCCGAGGATGTGCTCCCAGCCGCCATGCAGGAAGGCGTAGGTCAGAAACTGGTGGGCCTGCCAAGCAGCCGGCAAAAGCATCCAATGCGCCGCCCATTCGCGAATCGGAAGGATGATCAACTGGCCGGCGATATGATACCGATAGGGCCCGCCATAGGAGAGTAGAAAGAGAACGACGTTGATCGCGATCAGAGCGTAGTTCGCATAGGGGGGCCTCCGCGGCCCGATATTCGTCCGGATGGGTAGGAACATTCGTCAACGGTTTCCAATAGGTCCGATTCTGCGTCGTTTCAACACGGCCTATTGTAGCGGTCGGGTCCGGTCCGGACAAGCGAGGAAAAAGGGACGGCCTCGGCCAAGCCGTCCCTACTCATGGGAATGAGTTGCTAAGGAGGACAGAAGTACCCAAGTCCCCGAGTTCTGCAAGTCACGTGCGGCATCGTTTCTCCCCAGCGGAAGACAGCACCCACCGGCCGAACCGCACGCCCGCCTCCACTGAATCCCCTCATGTAAAGTATGGACCGCAAATGACGCCGGGCCAAATGACGAGGGAAGAAAACCCTTCCGTTTCGTTCAATTTCCTGGTATGCAGTACGACATGGATACAGAGAACAGAAAACAGCGAGTCGGAACCGTTCGAGCACAGCTTCGCAGCCTGGGTCTCGATGGGCTGATCCTCACCAAGCCGGAGAATGCCACCTACCTGACCGGCTTCGCAGGCGAGGACAGTTGGGCCATTGTGACCCGGACCGCGCTGTATCTGGTCACCGACAGCCGGTACACCGAGCAGGCCGAGAAGGAATGCGTCGATACGAAAATCTTTCAACGCCCCGGCGCCGAACCCATCGCCCAGGCGGGCGGCAAGTTCATCCGCACGCTCAAGGGGGTCAAGACCCTCGGCGTGGAGAAATCCATCTCGGTTGGGATGTACGAGGTCCTCAAGAAGAACGCTCGCATCCCGCTCAAACCCGTCGCAGGGATCGTCGAGGAACCGCGAGAGATCAAGGATAAGAGCGAGGCTTCCGTCATTCGCACCGCCGCCTCCATCGCGGCCAAGGCCTTCGGCGAGATCCTCCAGCAGATCGTGCCGGGCATCACGGAAAACGAACTGGCCGGCGCGCTCGACCTGGAGATGCGTAAGCTCGGCGCCAAGAACAGTTTCGAGACCATCGTCGCCTTCGGCGCCAACGGCTCACGACCCCATCACCACCCCACGCAGAGAAAACTCAAGGCCAGGGACGCGATCCTGATCGACTTCGGGGCTCGATATCAAGGGTATTGCAGCGACATTACCCGCTCTTTCGCCTTCGGCACGCCCACCTCGGATTACAGAGCCGCGTACATGGTCGTGCAGCAGGCCCAGGCCGCAGCGATCGCAGTGGCCAAAGCCGGCGTCGATCTGGTGGAGGTCGATGCCGCCGCGAGAGCGGTCATTCGCGAGAGCGGACTTCCGGTCTACGGCCACGGCACGGGGCACGGAATCGGCCTGGAGATCCACGAGAACCCCTTCCTCAAGGAGACTGCTGTGGGCAAGCTGAAGGCGGGCCAGATTCTCACCATCGAGCCGGGAATCTACATCCCCGGCAAGCTCGGCATCCGCCTTGAGGACGACATCCTCATCACCGAGACCGGCTGCAAGATCGTCACGAGCGACTGCCCGCACGTGCCGATTCTGCAGCGGTGATTCGAGGGCGAAGTCCTATTGGTCCTATCCGTCCCATTCGTCCTATAGGACTGATAGGACCTGTAGGACGAATAGGACATCGCATGTCTTGTCGCTTCTATCGAGGTAGTCCCTTGACTTGGACCGGCTTCTGGCCGTCGGGCTTGGGGACGAAGAAGTCCTCTCTCGTCAGGTTGTATTTCCTGGCCATCCGTCGGCTGTAGGCGAGATCGCCGAGGTCCTTGTCGCCGTTGTTGGTGCCGAAGGCGAACTTCGCTCCCGCCTCCTTGGCCTTCTGAATGAACTTCTCGCTGGGCAGCTTGTACCGCGAATTGATCTCGATCGCGACGCCGTTCTTCACCGCGGCCTGGATCACGCGACCCATTCGTTCCTCGGTCCAAAGCGTGTCGTATTCGGCAGCGATCACGTCCGGCAGGAACGTCGGATTCACGTAGATGTCGATGGGCTCGCGGGTCAGAATGCCGACGGTCCTCTCGACGAGCATGTCCATGAACGCCTGCTTGTCGCCGACCTCGACCTCGTTCGGAATCCACAGCCGCATCCGCTTGCCGTGGTCGTTCGTCCAGGTCATCGAATCGGTGAACGCATAATCGAACTTCGCGATCGTCGCAGGCGAGAACATCGTCACCCACTCGCGTCCCTCGGCCTGCATCGCCCGGTGCACGGGCTTGCCATCGAGCTTCGCCAGAAACGGCTCCAGGGCCGCGTCGGTGGTCGTCGGGAATCCCACGCCGCAGTTCTCCGCGATGCCAAACTTCATCCGCCGCTGGTCGGCCATCCGGATCGCCTCTTCGAGCGTCAGACCCCCTTTCAGATGGACGTGATAGTCGGTCAGGACCGGCAGCGGCTTGACGCGAACGTTCCTGTAGTGAACCGTGCTTCGCGGATCGTGCCCCTGCAGAGCGAATGTCCCGCGATCCAGCACGCGGCCTCGCATATCCGACGGCGGATTCGCCGGAAAGGGCTCGACCCAGTCCAGGACCTCCTTGCCGTCGATGCTCACATTCACGTGCTTGCCCCAGACGGTGACATGCAGCGTGAACCACTGGTCGTCTTTGGCGAGCTGTTCGTCGATGTCCTTCATCCGGTAGAGGCTGGCGGTCTTGCGGGCGTCGGAGCGGTAGCTGTTGTTGACCTGGACCTCGAACCCTTTGTCGGGCCAGTTGTCCTTCTGCCATCGGGTATGAAAATAGACGCCGCCGTTGGAGCCGGGCTCGGTCTTGACGTCAACCTTCAGTTCGAAATCGCGGAAGTCGGCCTTCTCCACCGGTCCGACGTAGAACAGGTGACACCGCGCTCCCCTGGCCACGATCGCACCGTCACGAATCGAGAAGGTGCCGGGACTCTCCTCGGCGGTCTTCCATCCGTCGAGGCTCTTGCCGTCGAACAGGCTGATCCACCCCTGCTCCAAATCCTGCGCGTTCGCGGCCATCGCCATGCCCGACACAATCAACCCAACGCAACCGAGGACCGCCCATCTTCGCGTCATTGCACGATCTCCTTCCAGCTTGAGAGAAACCAACGAAGCCGCCCACGCGGCCGATGCCGAAACCCATCAAACCACATGCGGAGCAGAAAGGCAAGTCGCACGCCCCCTTAGACGCGCGTACCCATCCGTTTCATCACTCGAAGCGCGGTCAGCGTGATCCACTTGCTGGGCTTTCCTCTTTTCTCGATGTTGGTCTGGAGCCGGCCCCAGTAGTCGTCTTCGAGAAGCCAGGCGAGAACGGCTTCGGGAATCGGGGGCTTGGATATGCTCATAGGATCTCATCCGAACGGACTCTTTGTCCACGAGATTATGACGTGAAGATATCGTCGGTCAACGGGAAACCGTCCGGCCAGATGTGCGCATGAAAAAAGGAGACCAGGCGACGACAGAATAACGTGTTGTAGGCCGGTCTCCTAGTTGCGGTGTGCCAGAAATGCACGATACCGCGGGTAGTGCGTTCGAGACCCACTGATCTCCGTCTGCACCCGCAACACTTATATCATACGACACGACGGGCCCCCGGTCAAATGGATTTGCGCAGGATCGGGCCGAAATCGTTCAGATTCTCATCGGCTTTCTCAATCGGCGCATGCCAGCCCGATAACGACCGCGGGCTCAGGACCCGACGCCCGCCGCGCACTCCGGCGTGGGCGATTGCTGAATGCTCGGATCGGCCAGCACGCCCCTCATGCACATGTCGTCGCCGAAGGTCCTGATCTGGACGTGGTCCAGCCCGATGCCCTGCATCAGGTCCGCCATCGGCTCGCCGATGAACGCGGTCCCGTCGGCGCCGAGGATCTTCGGCGCGATGTAGACGCAGATTTCGTCGGCCAGGCCCTCGCGGAGGAACGACGCCAGGACGCGCGGCCCCCCCTCGACGAGCACCTGCTGAACGCCGCGAGAACTCAGTTGATCGAGCAGACCGTGGAGGTCCGTGGTCTCGCCGGAGTTCTCGCAGACGAGGACCTCCGCCCCTCTCTTGCGAATCCGCTCGACGTGTTTGGCGTTGCCGTCGGCGGCCGCTTTTCGCGTGACGATCAGGACGGGACTGGTCCTGGTCGTCCGCAGGAGCCGGGACTTCAGCGGAATGCGCAGCGAATCATCCAGGACAATGCGAGTCGGCTTCTTGCCCTTGCTCGGACGGGGCGTCAGCATGGGATCGTCCGCGAGCACCGTGTTGATCCCCACGAGCACCGCCCCCGACCGGCGACGCAGCCGGTGGGCGTCGGCCCGACTCAGCTCGTTCGTGATCCATCGCCGCTCGGCCGACTGATCCGCATAGGCCAGCTTGCCGTCGATGCTCTGGGCCCATTTGAGCACGACCCAGCACTTGCCGGTCGAGGCGTACTTGAAGAAAGGGGCATTGAGCAGCCGAGCCTCTTGCTCGCACAGACCGACTTCGACCTCGATCCCCGCCTGGCGCAGTTGGTCCAGTCCCTTGCCGGATGCATGCGCCGATGGGTCCCCCACCGCGACCACGACCCGCGCGATCCTCGCGTCGAAGATCGCCTGCGTGCAGGGCCCGGTCTTGCCCACGTGGCAGCAGGGTTCGAGCGTGACGTACATCGTGGCGCCGTCCGGGCGAACGCCCAGCGTCGCGCAGTCCGCGATCGCATTGACCTCCGCATGCGGCCCGCCGAACTTCTTGTGGTAGCCCTTGCCGATCACCTGTCCGGCCTTGACGATCACGCAGCCCACCGCCGGGTTCGGCTCCACGGACCCCAGGCCCTTCTCCGCCAGCTTCAGGGCCGACCGCATGAATTTCTCGTCCTGTGCGTTCACGTCATACTTCCTTTCCTGCCAGCAATTTCTTGAACTGCTCTTCGTCGAGCACTTTCACGCCGAGCCCCTGGGCTTTTTGCAGCTTGCTCCCGGGGTCCTCGCCCGCTACTACAAAGTCGGTCTTCTTGCTCACGCTGCTTGAGACCTTTCCGCCGGCTTCGCGGACAGCCTGCTCGGCCTGCTGGCGGGAGAACGTCTTCAATGTGCCGGTAATAACGACCGTCTTGCCGCTGAGAGACGACTGGGAAGGTGCGGGACCGGACTGCAAGAGCATGTTGACCCCAGCGACCATGAGACGATGGATCCGCTCCCGTTTGTCCGGACGTGAAAGATCCTCCACAATCGCCCTGGCCATGACTTCCCCGACGCCGGCGATTTTCGGAGTCACTTTCTTCTTGCCGGGCTCGCGATCGAGGAATTCGTCCAGACTCGCCTCAAGCAGCTTGTCCATCGAACGAAAGTGTCGAGCCAGCAGCAGGGCCGTCTCCTCGCCTACGTGCGGAATGGCCAGCGCATTGAGAAGACGCGTCAGATCGCGCCCCTTGGATTCACCGATGGCTTCGATCAGGTTTGAGGCCGACGTCTCGCCCTGGCGGTCCAACGCCGCGACATCTTCGGCGCGGAGCGAATACAGATCCGCCAAGTCGCGAATCAGCCCGGCGTCAAGGAGTTGATCGACCACCTTCTCGCCGAGACCCTCGATATCCATGCCCCCGCGAGAAGCGTAGTGCACGATGGCTTCTCGCGTGACCGCAGGACAGGTCGGGTTTGGGCAACGCAGCGCGACCTCATTCTTCCGACGAACCGCCTCGCTGCCGCAAACAGGGCATTGCGTCGGCACCGGGAACGGCTCGGTCCCCTCCGGTCGGAATTCCTTCCTGACCTCGACCACCTGGGGAATGATCTCGCCGGCCTTCTCGATCAGGACCGTGTCGCCCGGTCGGACGTCCAGACGCTGCATCTCGTCGAAGTTGTGCAGGCTGGCGCGCTTGACCGTCGTCCCCGCCAGCAGCACGGGCTGCAAATTCGCCACCGGCGTCAGCGCGCCGGTCTTGCCCACCTGGACCGCGATGGATTCCACAACGGTCCGGGCCCGCTCGGCGGGGAACTTGTACGAGATGCACCAGCGAGGGGCCCGACCGGTAGCGCCCAGGATGTCCCGCTGATCGTACCGGTTGATTTTGATCACCATGCCGTCGATCTGATAGTCGAGCTTCGAACGCCGGTCCGCCCAACTGATGCAGATCTCGATCACCTCGGCGATGTCTCTGGCCTTCTGGACGTGCGGATTGATGGGCAGCCCCAGATCCTTGAGCCGCTGGAGCGCGTGCCAGTGATCATCCGCCAGCGGTTCGGAGATCTCGCCGATCGCGTAGGCGAAGAACGACAGATTCCGCGTGGCCGTGATGCGGGCGTCGAGCAGCTTCAGCGAGCCGGCCGCCGCGTTGCGGGGATTGGCGAAGGCGGGCTCCCCCGCCTCGGCCCGGATCTTGTTCAGCGCCGCAAACGAACGGGTGGGCATGTACACCTCGCCGCGAACCTCCAGCGCCGCTGGAATCCGCGTGGCGAGGGCGTCGTGCAGACGCAGCGGGATCGAGCGAATCGTTCGGATGTTGGTCGTGACATCGTCGCCCACCTCGCCGTCGCCGCGCGTGGCGCCGGTCGCCAGGACGCCGTGCTCGTACCGCAGGCTCACCGCCAGGCCGTCGATCTTCAGCTCGACCACGTAATCGTAATCGGCCTCGCCCAACTGCTTGCGGACCCGCTCGTCGAACGCCTTCAGTTCATCGGCGTTGTACGTGTTGTCCACGCTCAACATCGGGATGCTGTGGCGGATGGTGGCGAATTCCCCCAGCGGCCTTCCCGCGACGCGCTGCGTGGGCGAATCGGGCGTCACCAGCTCGGGGTGCCTGGCTTCCAGCGACTTGAGCTCCGCGAACAACTCGTCGTACTGCTGGTCCGTGATCCGCGGCTCGTTGCGGACGTAGTAGAGGTGGTCGTGTTCGCGGATCTCCCGCCGGAGCCAGTCCATTCGCTTGATCGGTTCGTCCATCGTGTTGTCCCTGCGATCCCGCGGGCCCCGTCGATTCCACACGGTCGCTCAGACGTCACGACAGGCCCGCACCGTCCGGGATTATAACCTGCGGGAGCATCCTTCTGCCATGGGGAAATGCGTAGCGACGACGTCGCGCGCCAAATCGGGGAACGATGGATCTCGAGACCGGGTGCGCCTGGTTCTTGTGGGAATTCGACGCCGGGCGCTTCCCGGCCCGGCGTCTGAAGAAAAGGGATCACCCTCCTCCGGCGCCGGTCCCTCGAGACCTTGGCCGGATACAGGCGTCCTTGCCGAATCTCCACCCTCGAGAGACAACTCGTCAACCCCGCCGCGATCGGATGCCAGGCCTTCGGCAGGATCGCTCGCGCCGCCGTTCACCATCCTCCGTTTGGGACCGATGCCTACCGGCCCCTCGGCGGCGCCGAGACGAACTGCCCCTTCGAGATCTGGTAGTCCAGGTCTCCCGTGCGGGTGCGAACCCGCACGAAATCGCCGTCGGCGGCGAAGATCGCCAGCGTCTCTTTCTTGTAGACGATCACGGCCGATCCCTGAAACCGAATCGCGTTGTGCAAACTCGTTCCCAATTCCATGATCTGCTCATCCCGGAACCCGACTCGCTGCATGATTCGAACGATGTCGTCGGGACTGAGCGTTGCGACCTGCGTGTTGTGCCTGGGAATCACCCGGAACGGCGACTGCGGTTCGGGCCTCTTGTCGGACCAGTCCACCGGCCTGAACCACCCGTTGCAGCCTGCGACGCCCAAAGCCAGCAGAACCAGCGCCAGCGGAAGACCCCGGGCGGCGAACCTTCGCAAGCTCTCGGCCCACGGCCGCTCCGACAGAGCGTTGGGGGACCGCTGCACGTCAGTACCTGTTCCCAATCTGGATCCACGATTGCCGATCACGGGTTTCCGCGCTCCTCATTTCAGGGTTCTTGCTACGGCTGACGATTCAAGGCGTCGCGAAGGCCGGAGGTGAATTCCTCCCCGGCCGGCTGGGGCTGCGCACCGGGGCTTCCCGGACCGGCGGCGATCCCGGCCGGCGGCCGACTGGTCGTCACGCTGCCGATGTCCGGAATCAGGGTGGCCGTCACGAACACCGCGATCTCGCGAGTCTCCTTGTCGTTGCTGTTGTTGCGGAAGGCCCGCCCGATGATCGGCAGACTGCCCAGCACAGGCACTTTTTGCTCGACCTGCGCCGTGCGGGTCTCCGTCAAACCGGCCACCGCGACGGTACCGCCGTTCTGGACGGTGACCGAGTTCCTCGCCTGGCGGCGCGTCACGATCGGCAGATCGCTGTCCCGACCCTTGGCAACGCTCGTGCTGACCTCGACAGCCATCTCGAGTGTGATTTCGTTGCTGTCGCCGATCTTCGGCGTGATGGTCAGGATCGTGCCGGACTCGATCTTCTCCAACTCGGCTCGCGAGTAGAACTGATTCGAGTTCTGGGTATCGCTCATCATGAACCATTCTTCGCGGATGGATCTCAGTTGGGCTTGCTTGCCGTCCTGCGCGATCAACTGCGGGTTGGTCACGATGTCCGCCTGGCTCATCGACTGCAGCAGATTCAACGTCGCCATCAAGGAGTTCGTGAACGTCGAGTCGGCCGAGTAGCCGAGCTGGAGCCCCTTGGTCCAGACGTCTCCGTCGTAGAACGCTCCGGCCGACATGGTCGGGAACTGCCACTGAACGCCCAGATTCAGCAGGTTGCCGCGCTCCATCGCCACCACGCGGGCGTCCAGCAGGACCTGCCGGCGAGGCATGTCCAGCCTGCGGACCGTATCGATGATCGTGCCGGCGATCGCCTTGGGCGCGGTGACCACGAGGATGTGCCCCTGGTCGTTGGGGTCGTTGGTGCTGGGGGTCTCCGCCTGGACGTACTGCTGATACTGCAGAGCCAGCATCTCCTTGACCTTCACAGGCACCTGGTGGTTGAGGCGCAGCTGTCGCGTCTCGCTGAGCTCGAAGAACGCAGGACCGGTGGGGCTGCGGTCGCCGACGATGTAGAACGTGCCCATGTTCTTGTACACGTAGGGGGTCGCCGCCAGGACCATGGTCAGGGCTTCTTCCAGCGATAGATTCTCGAAGTTGGCGTTGGCCCTGCCGCTGACGTTCGGGTCCGGGATGATCGGCACTTCCGCTTCGCTCGACATGGCGTCCAAGGCCATCAGAATGTCGCTGCCGGCGAACGTGTTCGAGATCGGATGATAGACCAGGTACGTGCCGTCGGGCTGGACCTTGAACGTGTATTCCTTCTTCGTCCCCTTAAGGATCTCCGCCAACGCCAGGTTGACGGGCATGCCCTGGAGGGTCCCGATGCCCTTGGCGATATCTTCATCCTTGACCGTCAGATCCACCGCGATCTTGGTGCCCGACTGCCGCGAGATCTCCACGAGCGTGCTGAGCAACCTGGGCCGGCCGGGGCCGTCGATGAGCGGGTCATCGCCGCCTCCGAGCGAATCGATCCCGGGGGCGTCGATCGGCATTCTGCCTTCGGCCATCGCCCTGAGGCTGTTGTACCGACTGAGCACATCGCGAATCCTGGCCTGGGTGGCCGCGGTCATTTCCTGATCCAACAGGGTGTCGAGTTCCTGCTTCAGTTGCGCCGCCTTCTGGAGCAAGGCCGTGCGAGGCGTCTCAATTATATCCGGAATCGTCGGAGTAACGCCAGTCGGTGGAGCCGTCGCAGTGCCGCCCGTCGGCGGAGTCGTCGTAGCGCCACCGGTCGGCGGAGTCGTCGTAATCCTGCCGGTCGGTGGAGTCGTCGCAGTGCCGCCAGCCGGCGGAGTCGTCGCCGTGCTGCCAGTCGGCGGAGTTGTCTGAGTCCTGCCGGTCGGTGGAGTCGTCGCGGTGCCGCCAGCCGGTGGGGTCGTCGTCGCGCCGCCCTTGGGCGTAAGCCCTTCCATGTCCGTGACGACGTTCACGTAGTCGACCGTCCCCTCGATGTCCAGATCCTCTTTGAAGAACTCGAGCGAACCGGTCCAGCCATAGGGGACTTTGACCGCATACTTGCCGTTGACGTCCGTCATGGCGGTGTAGCCGCCCGGATTCGCGGTCACCTTTACGCCTTGAATGGCCTCCGTCCCGGCCTTGATCGTGTTGGTGATCGTCATCATCTTGACTTCGCCTGTGATCGTCTGGTTCGCGATCGGCGCCATCACCGCGATATCGAAGGCCTTGGTGGCCGGGCTGAACGTGTAACCGTCCCTTTCCACCGTGATCCTGCCCTTCCAGCCGTGGTCCACCATCAGCTCGAACAAGCCGTCGGCGTCCGTCAGGGCCGATTGGACCTGGCCGCCGGCGGTGATCGACACGTCCGGAATCGGCACGCCGCTCTTGTCGACGACCTTGCCCGAGATCGCGTACTGGATGATCCGAGGCGAGTAATCCTGGTTCGTTTCGTTGGCCAGCACGCTCGTGTACCGCTGCTCCGCGGGTTGGAACATGAACCCCTGCTTCGTCGGCGTCACGGTCCCTTCCCAATTGTAGGGCACCTTGGCGGAATAGGAACCGTCGCTGCGGGAAACCACCGAGGTGGGGAACCCTTTGAGGAAGACGCCAGGCTGGCCGACGATGCCGGAGATCTCGTAGAAGATCTTCTCGCCTTTGAAATCCTGCTTGAGCTGATCGGTCGCGATGGCGTTATACGGACGTTCGGCGGGCGTGAAGCTGTACCCCTCCTTGACCGGCACAATCGTGCTGGTGAAACCGTACTCGACCCGCACGCTGTAAACGCCTTTGTCGTCTGTCGTCACCGTACCGCCGGGGAATCCCGTCAGTTCCACCGCGCCCAGGCCGGGAATCGTGCCTTCGATCTTCAGGTAAACGACGCTCCCTGTGTAGTTCTCGTTCTCGATGTCCGCCGTCACCTTGGCGTAGGGTCGGGAAGCCGGCTCGAACGTGTAACCGGGCTTCTCGGGAACCACGGTGCCTTTCCAGCCGTGGACGACTGTCGTCTGGTAGAACCCGTTCTCGTCGGACAGGACCGGATCGGGCCCGAAACCCTTGAGCATGACGCCGGGCAGACCGGTGGAGCCGGAGACAACGTAGGTGATGACGTGAACGCTGAAATCCTGGTTCTCAAACGAGCTGAGCACGATCGGATAGTCGTAGGACTCCGGCGTGAACTCGTGCCCTTCTCGGATTGGCGTGACCTTGAGATTCGTGGTTCCATACCGGACTTCGGCGCTGTAGCGTCCGTTCGCGTCGCTCTTGGGATTGCCGGGCAGGCCCTGCATCACGACGTCGGGCGCGCCGACCGAACCGGAGATGGTGAACGTGACTTCCGTGGGCTTGTAGCTGTCGTCGCTGAAGTTCCTGGTGACCTGGCTGTACGAGCGACTGGGAGGATCGAAACGGAAGCCCGTCTTGTCGGGCGCAACGGTACCGCTCCAGCCGTATTCCACCTTGGCCGTGTAGCGACCGCTTGCATCGCTGACAACATCGGTGGGGAAACCGCCCATTCTCACGTCCGCCTGGCCCACCGATCCGCTGATCGTGTAGGTCTGCATGGTGGGCAAGAAATCCTGGTCGGGCATGTTGGCCGTGACCCGGGTGTACTCGCGCGACGGCGGCTGGAACGTGAAGCCCAGCTTCACCGGCGTGACCTTTCCGCTCCAGCCGTGCTCGACGGTGACGGAAAAGACGCCGTTCTCATCGGTGGTCGGCGCTCCAGGGAACCCCGGGAGCGACACCCCCGCCAGCCCGATGTTGCCGGAAATCGTAAACATCTTCTTCTTGATGACGATACCGAGATCCTGGCTGCGGGCCACCGGCGCGAACAGCAAGATCGCACAGAAGGCAATCATCCCGCTCAAAGGCATTGTACCGACAAATCGCTTGGCCATAGGTCAAGGTCCCTTTCTGCAGCCGTCACTTCACCACCCTGCGGCTTCACCTGTATCGGCAATCCTGTGCCTCGCTTTAGCAGAAACCTCCTCTGCCGTACTGCTATACGCCCTACAACTTGATGTTGATCTTGGTCCTGGCGCCTTCCGGGGCTCTGTCCCATTCGGCGAATTTCGCGGCCTTCTGGCCGTCCTGTTCATAGATCTCGATGAGCATCTGGTTCTGCTGATTCTCCTGGCTGATCTGGCCCGAGGAGTTGCGTCCGGTGTACTCCAGGACCGCCGTCAGACGATAGAAACCCAACGGCATATTGGACACATCCAGCACGCCGGAGAACGTCCGCGTCTCGAAGGGCAGGAAGATGCCTCTCTGGAGGCTGGCTTCGCTGCTCATGAGGAACTGCTGATACTTGGCGTCCGGCTCGCCCACCGGCGTCAGAATCCCCTTGCATCGCGGCGTCACGTGAGTCACGCCGTTGTTGAGGAAGCTGGACGTGACCATGTACCGCGCCGGAGTCAGCCCGGCGAAGGAAATCGACATCGGGCTGATCACGTTTGTCGCGGTGGCCCTGCCGTTCTTGAGGCACACGTGCGTCGTCTTCATGCCCGCCGGCGATCCGTCCCGATACGTCGTGTGGAGCCGGAGCGTGCCATAGTAGTTCGAGTACTGCGTGGCGGTGGCCGGCGTGCGGACGATCAGGTTGAGCGTCCGTCGGCCGTAGCCCTGCATCGTGAACTGCTGGGGCTGCACCGTCACCCAGTCGACGCACCCGAGGTCCTCGCCCTTGATGCCGCTGCCGTTGATGACGTGCAGCATATGTTCGGGCAGAATGAACTCCACGTTCACGGTGACCGGGTCCTCAGACCCGTTGCCGACCGTGATCTGTCCGGTTCGGGTCGAGCCCGGCGTCACGTCGATGAACACGTTTTCCTTGTCCAGGTCGATCGGCGCCAGTCCCATCCCCTTGCCGACGACTTGGTCGCCGACGAAATCGATCTCCTTATTGACGCCGTTGCCCCGGCGCCCGTCCACCCAGAGAAAGCCTTCGATCTTGTACTTGCCGCTGGGAAGCAGGATGCCGAGATCCTGTTTGAGGGTCAGCTTCACGCCCGGGATGATGCCGTTGTCCGGGAGCCGCACCTCCGCCACCTTGGCCCAGTGGCCCTGCCTGGACTGCCAGACGCGGATCTGTCCGGTCAGACGCGAATAGGTGCCGCCGCTGTTGGCGATGGTCACGGTCCCCTTTACCGAGGGCAGAGGGTTCTCGACCGTCGGTTCTTCGTAAATCAGGCCCACGTCCTGCAGTTCCACCCGGTGCTGAATCGGGATGTTCTGCGCCTCCAGGATGATCGGCACGAGGTATTGCATGCCCAGCAGCGCCCCGCCGTACGGACCGTCGATGTCCGTCTCGCGAGGCTCCGTCTCGGCGATCAGCGCCGCGAAGTAGAAGCCTCGCGTGCCCGCGGGAATATTGGCGAAGACCGTGGCCGGGACGCGCTGGAACGGGTCGACGACCGCGCTCTCCACGTTGCACCTGAGCCAATCCTTGCAGCTTCTGAGAGCGGACATGTCCATCGTGCTGGAGGGTTCGTCGGGCCGAACCTCCGTCCACACGCCGTCGGAGTCCTGGCTAAGGTCGGCGATCCGCAGCGATACGGTCTCGGTCGCATCCCGACTGATGTTCTCCAGGGTGAAATTCAGCCGAACGTTCGGCCTGCCCGGGGTGACCTGCTGTCTGAGGATAATGGGCTGAACGATGAACTCGCCGAATGCAGAGCTCGTCGCCAGCAGCACGAAGGCCGCGATTCCGATAACTCTTGCCAGAGGGCCGCCGCTGCTGCGAACCGCGGCGTTCGCTCGGCGTTTCGAGAGATTCGCTTCCACCTGCGTTGATTGCTTTCCGTACACCATGATTACTCCAGCACTCTCAAATTTCACTTGATCTGTGCCTCTGGGCGTAGAATACGTGCGGTCAGTCCTACGCCGATTCTGCCGGTTGTCTTCGGCATTCCAGAGCAGGCACTTGCCCTCTTTCTGGCGATTTCCGTGAAACACCCCCAACCCATGGTGCTGCCTCCCCCAGGACCGTCATGGTGTCCTGGCAGGAGCCCCAAATCCGATTCCCCAACAATACCAGAATTCACCCCTTCTGTCAAGCCTATTTTCACTGTCTTACCTATTTTACCCTCGATATCTAGGGGGTACGCACAAGACGAAACGATCCCTCGTCAAGGGCACACGTGATCTGCCTCTTGGGTCCTCTAATATCCCTCAGACATGCCTGAGAACACGCGAGATTCCGGCGTGGCATCTTCCCAGGGAACGCCTGTCCGCCTTGCGTTGTGAAATAGAGAAGGGGAGAGCTGAAGATCAGCCCTCCCCTTGGTGTTCTAGGACTCAGTCG
>CALEZT010000077.1 GCA_937927975.1 uncultured Phycisphaerales bacterium | reverse complement strand
CGATATCGTATTCGGTGACTGGAGTTCAGACGTGTGCTCTTCCGATCTTCTGTCGGGGTGTATGGAATTGTTGTTTCATCATGAGGCCGCTACGTTCTCCGTAATCGGAATCAACGCGATGTACATTTCGACGACGCTATCGTCCAACGCCACACCCGCTTGATTGAACACGATGGGGAATCCGTACCGTGTCGGAGGCCGAAAGTCGTCGTTTAGCGCTGCCACCTGTCGCGTTGCGTCCCCGGCACACACGAACGTCCCGATCCGCGTCAAATGCCGCATGTATTCGAGTCGGTCCGCCTCCGCCGCCCCGCCCGGGTCCCAGTCCGCGTCTGCACCGGTAGACGCCGCGCCACCCGAGTTGCCGGTTCCGGCCGTCCCCGAGAATGACGACGCCCACATAATATGGACGACCTCGCCGGCCGTCGGGGCCGAGGTGAACGCCAAGCAGGCACTCGCGGCATAGGACGGAGCCCGCGTAGCTCCGAGGTCAACCTTGACACCTTGACGCGCATCGCCATCGGCAAGGCTCAAGAGGTTTATCTGGTTCGGCGTGCCAGTTAGACCGCTATTCGTGCTTGAAAAGTCGGACGTGTCAGCCCAGAATACGGGCGTCCCCATCGCGACGGTTACGTCTCCGGCTGCCATGTCTTACCCTCGATTCGCCATCGTGTTCAGGATTCCATTGACGGCGTTTTGCACCGTCGCATCCGACGCCGTCGTTGGATTGTCGCGAATCGTCGCATCGGCGAACAATGCCCACACCCACCGGGCCGCCGCTTGCGTCGGTGCATTAGCGTCCTGGGTTATTTTCCTCGCCCACGCCAGACGATTCCCATGATTCGCCGTTTCCGGGTCCTCGTTGATTACGTCCAACGCCGCCTTGTAACAGGCGACGGCACACTGCTTCCGCAACACATGCGTGTCGTCCGTCGCCGCCGTGTAAATGTCGGTATAAGCCATGTCTTTCCTTCTAGTTCAAAAACCGTTCGTCTCGAATCCGCTCGAACTCGCGTTGCAAATCCGTCTTTTCAACGCGGATAATCGGCATGCTGGGTCGCATGTCCGGGCGTGGCACCTTGCCGAAATTCCACGCAACCAAACCTTTCGCAAGCGGGTGGTTCATGTTGATTGTGCTCATTTACGGCTCCCGGGGTCGTAGTGTCGCTGAAACCATCGCGGCCCCTTATGGCCCCAATTCGCACGCACCATATCTAACTCTTTAGACGACCTAGTCCGTGCAATATCCAAATCTTTACTGTTCACCTGTTGGTCGCCGTTCATGTCTCCGTCAATGGCGAACGTGCATATCTGGTCAAAAAACTTCGGCGCGAATGCAACGACCGTAAAGTCGCCGATTCCAGTAGGTGGTACATGACCGTGATACTGCCAGTTTGTCCCGACTAGGCAGAGTGCGTTGTCGTGTACGACCATGAGCGGAGCGCCAGAATCGCCCATCTGTGCGGCCGCTTCGCCAGGCTGCGCCGTGTAAACCAACACGGCGGCCCATCCGTTACGCGCCCAGGCGTTCCACTGCGTGACGTGGTCTATCGTACACCTGCCGATCCGCTGACCAACGCCACAAATCAGCGCGGGTTTGCCTTTGTAGTCCATGCGTGGATCGATCTGATAGTGGCAAATCGTTGGCGGCAAAGAAGTATTCAAGCGGCCTACCATCAGGTCACTTTCATAGACCCCGCCTGGTGAATCATGTTCGAGCAGCGACTGCCTCCAATCGTCGACAACAGCGGTTACCGAACCACCACTCTTGTCATTGGTCGGCCAAAACACGGCCGTTGAACCCGGTGCCGGAAAGTGGTGTTTCGCCGACACGAAGTACATCGGCGAAATCATCGTCAACGTCCGCGTCCCCACATTGCCGACCCCAGACCAGTCGTATTGGCGGCCGACGAACGAATCGTGATTGCGGAATCGTTCATTGACAGACGGCGAATAGCCGTTGACAAAAAGCGTTGCGATGAGTGCGGTCAGCAGTGTCTTCATTTGTCCGCGCCGGAACCCTTGCAGGAATCCATCGTTCAATGTTCTTTCATGCAGTGCGCCAACATGCGTTCGAGCGTATCGCGCAGTTGCTTGCTATCTGCGCTATGCTGCTCGTCCATCGCTTTCACCTGCGCCCACGCTTCGGCGCGTTCCTTCTGGTGGGCTTTCTGGGCGGCTGGCGTGCCTTTACATCTCTCCCAGATTGCGAGGTATGACAGGGCCGCGACGGCTCCGAGCTGCGCCAGCGTTGCGAGCGGGTCGTCTGTGAGGGTGCCGACTCCCAGCAATACGTTCGATGCGATGACCATGATTGCAAACTTCATACGCCAATGCTCTTGCCGATCTTCCTGAGTACAAGTAGGCCCCATGCCAACAGGTACGACGCTATCCATAGCAGGGTTTTCATCCTCGCAGTCCGGGCGGCAGCGGCGGAATCTCCGATACGCGCTGACGTACCGGGGCTTCCCGGTCGGTTAAGGTGCGTACCGCGAATGCGCCGTATCCCCAGTTGATCCCGGACAGTGATTCCTGGCCCATGCCGTTGTTTCCCCAGCTCTCGTCCCAGGAGTTGCCGAAGACGAACTCGCGAAGAGACGCCAGCCACAGGCCGCACAGGGCATGACCCCTTCGTCCGTACACGACCGCGAACCCTTGTAGCAGTGCGGAGCCAAACTCGGTCTTGTTCTGGATATCGTAGAACTCGACGATGCGGTTTTCGAGCGCGGCCGCGACGGCCTCATCGGACGGCTTCGCCCGCCATCCCAGGTTCCGTGGATGCAACCGCTCAGGCGGTATGCCATTCTCCCTGGCGTAGGCTAGGCAGGTGTCGATATTCGAGCCCCGGTCGATCCCGCCCGATACCACCCTGTACATTGCCCAGGGGTTGAGGATTTCGGTGGGGCGTCCCGCGAAGCTGCCGGTCGCCATGATCGCACCGGCCGTCGCTTCCGTCGCACATGAGCCGACGCCGTCCTGGTCGAGGATATCGAATACCGCAGTACGAAGGTCGACGCGGTTCGGATCGGCGAGAATGTCCGACCATTCGTTCTCGGGGATGATCTTGATCCGCTCCGATGCCATCGGGCACCATTCGCCTGCCTGCGAGATTCGCGGGCGGCACCCCGGCTTGTGGCTCGTACCCCACTCAGCCGTGTACTCCTGGACCTCCTCGCTTGTCCAGTCGGGATGCTCGAACAGTTTGTCGGACGGCTCCCAGTTGAATACCCTCCGCATTATCCACCTCGCTTTTGTATGGCCTCGACTGCCGCCTCCGGCGTCTCTGGGAGCACGCCAGACCACCGCTGCGTCACGGTCCTATCGGGGTTGAGCACGCCGATGATCAGAACGGGCTGCGCGAGCCGGGTGGTACATCCGTTCGGCCCGCATGTTTTCTCGACGGTCGAAACTTTGTCGATGTCGGCTTGGTAGCTCTGAAACCAGGCAGGCGGCTTGCCGCTCTTGTCGATGATGTCAGGGTCGACGGCTCTGTATTCGTGGCCCTTCTCCTGCGAGTAGGTCCGCACAGCCATGAGCACGGCGGCCTGCTTCGGGGTCCGGGTTTCCGATTCCATGACGACCAGGACGAACCGCTTGCCCGGGGTGGGCGTGGGTTCCGGCTCCGGCTCTGGTTCGGGCTCAGGTTCTGGCTCGGGTCTAACGCCGTTCTGCAAGACGTGAACGACGCAGGTGGCTTGGTTCTCATGTGCCACGGCCAGCGAGAATACGTATTCGCCCTTGGCTCGTGTCGCGAATACCGCTGTCCGTCCGGTCGAGTCGATGTAGAGTTTCGCGACGGCCTCGGGCGGGGTGATCTTCCAATCGAGGTCGGCGCCGTCTGGCACATCCGCCGTGAGGATCACCAGGTCGCCCGCGTCTACCTCGTCCGGGCCGATAATCTCGATTGCCGGGGGTTGGTCTATGACCGGGTCGGTCGCGAAACAGGACGCCGCCAGCACGTAGCATAACAGCGTCGCCATCCAGGGGGCTTTCGCTCTCATCGTTTCTTCCACCAGCTCCAGATTTGCAGGGCCAGCTCAACCAGCATGATCAACACGGTGGGGTCGAGATCCACCTTGTCAGCGGCGGCCTTTACCCGGGCTTCCTCGAGGGTCGCCCCGCTGTCAATCGCGTCGAAGAACAGACCGTAGATCGTGAACCATGACTCGTCGTCGGCCACAAGGGTATTCAACCAGTCGACCGCCTTGTCATCGAGCACCGTGTCGGTCATCTCCGCCAGGATGTCGAGGAGGTCCGTCAACTTCATGGCCCACAGCCGCACCGATTCGGACACCTTCCAGTCCGGGAGGGTGAAAACGGGTAGCAGGTACGGCAGTACCGCCAGCAGCTTTTCGAGCGATAGACCGCTTGCGGCGATGGCCGCCAGCATCTTCCTGATCTGTTCAAAGAGCCCCCTGAGTCGGCTTCCATTCATCATCCACCTCGCCTGTGCGTGCAGTGAAAAGTCCACAATGCGCACAACCTATGGGGTCTCGTCTCCCCTGGCTAGGCCAGTCTGCCTCAGACTTTTTTCAGCCGCTCATAGACGGTCGACACGTGGCATTTCAGAATCACGGCGGCGTCATACGCTCTTCCGTGCGCGGCCTTCATCGCCGCCCAGAGTTCGTCGTCGGTGAAGCCACGGCGGGACTTTGCCGCGACTACGGCGGCCTTGCGGCATTCGGCGGCGGCGACGACAATCTCGTCCGGCGTTGGGGAGGCGGCATCATCGACGACCGTCACGCGCCGCTGCCACCGATTGTAAACCCAGACGTGCCAGACTCGCGCCTCAGGGTCCCCAACGGCGTTCACGACGAATTCAACCGGCTCGTCGATCCAGAGTGCTACCTGCTCGGGATCGTGTCCCTGTGAGACGAACCAAGCGGCTTCGGCTTCGAGACAGGCGAGAGACGTGCCGAGAGTTGTCGGTACCGGTTTGTCCATGTGGTCGGTGCATCCTTGCGGTGGTCGCGACTTGCCTTATGGGTCGTCGAAGACGACGGCAATTTCCGCATACGGCTCATCGTCCGGTTGCGGCAACCAGAACTTCTCCGGTCTGGCCCAGGCGTAAATCTGGGAATCGTCGACCAGGACGATCCCGGTCAGCGCATCCCCGATCGCGCGCTGCAGCTTGTCCGTGTCCGGCTTTACGGTGTGCCGCCGCGGCGCCGACGGCTTGAGCGTCGCGCGGTTTCGACCAGTGCCGAAGTGACCCTTCGGCCGGCGAAACCAAAACGTCGCATGGACCTCGGCGGGTCGGGTGGTCGGAACCGGCCTTTCGAAGCCCTCCTGCCACGCCTCCGATGCCGCGTAGGCGACGGCCCGACGCCAATGCAGCAGGTCCTTCTGGTTCGCCGGCACGATCGACGCGAAGCGGCCCGGGTGCCGGAACGCCTTCATCGAGCCTTCGGGAATCGGCTGGCCTTCGACGCGAAAAAACACGTGCTTCACTGTCATGGGGTCCACTCCGTGCCGTTGACAGACGACGCTCGCCGTGCGGCCACGATCCCGATCAGGTCGTCGATCCCATGCCAGCCACGCATTGTATCGCATTTCACGCCGCGAAACAGGCCTTTGCCGTAACGGACCTCCGGCGGAACCGGCTGTGGATCGTGCAGGCCGACGCGGATGTGCCGGTCCCGGTCGTAGACTCGCTTGCCGTCTGGACCAGCGTAGCAGCCGGCCGCCTCACGGCACGTGCATCGGACCACGCATGTCCCGCTGGATCGTCGGTAGCGGTCTATCGCCGCCTCGGCCTCGGCGCGCTGTTCGTCGGTCGCGCGCTCGGACAGCGTGCATCGAATCGCGCTAACAAGCCTCGGCTGCCAGATCAGCACGAACCGCTGGTCGTCGCACAGTCCGCACCGCGTGGCCTCTCCGTCGATGTACCGCCGCGTTTCGCCCATGTGCTTGCGAGCCAGGTCGCGGACCAAAGCCGGGTGCCGTTCGTAAGGCGGCTGAAGGTTCGCGTCCGCGTGCATCTCGTCGGAAGCACGCTTGGCGGCATCGAGCGGGATCAGTCCCAGCGTGATCCGCCATGCGCCAATCGCGTCGTCGCCCTGGTCCGGCATGGCAAGAAGCCACTTCTCGATCCCCGGGAATCTCCCGGTGTGATACGCGCTCCATTGGTCGAATTCGTCACTCGTCATCGTGTCGCCTCCCTAGTTTGGAAAAATCAATCCGTTCGCGCTTCGGTGGCGGATCCGGCGAACCACGAGCGCCGCACTGGCTTCGGCCCAGGTTCTTCGTCAAAAACGCCAGCATCCCGGCGGACGTCTTTCGCCGCGTCGGGTTGTCACGGCACCATTGCCGCAAGGACCGCAGTTCGGCCGGCACGTCCACCCCCGGGAACGCCTCGACGTACTCCTCGAATTTCGCCCGCGTCAGCGTCCAGGTGCTTGGCCCGGTCCCCTTGATCGGAAACTCCAAATACGCCTCCTCGGCGGCTGCCGGTCTGGCGTCCGTCGCCTGCGACGGTGCCGGACAAACCTCCGTAGGAGGTCTATACTGGACTGGACTGGACTGGACTGGACTGGGTAGTAGGGGTCTAGGTTCGCAACTAGGTTCGCAACTAGGTTCGCAACTAGGTTCGCAACTAGGTTCGCAACTAGGTT
>CALEZT010000076.1 GCA_937927975.1 uncultured Phycisphaerales bacterium | reverse complement strand
GGCCGGAGTAGCCACCGCTTTTTCAACCTTCAACTACCGATGGGACAAACTCGGCTACGCGCCTCAGGACGACAAATTCCTCCACGGAACAAATGATACGGATTCGGAATGATCCGTGCGCGGCGAAGGTTTGTCGTCCTGAGGCGAAGCCGAAGGACCTGGGCACAGGATGAGAGGTTTCTTTCTGTCGCGAGCCAGATCCTTCACTTCGCTGCGCTACGTTCAGGATGACAAGACCCGCGCACGAATGACTCCGAATCCGTATGACTCCTTACACGCGTTACTCGTCCCCGCCTTTGAAGGAAGCCATCCAGGGGGCCGCGCTCCTCCAATCCGGCAGCGGGCCTCCGGTGTCGAACCGCCCGCTCCACTTCTGGCGCCAGAGGTCTTTGAGCCAGACCTTCTCGACGTGATAGTCGAGGTAGACGGCGTTGATCGCCTGCTGATGACGATTGATGCAGAACCGGTTCATGGCGTTGTCGTCGCCGGGGTATCGTGCCTCTCGGCTGTCCTCTGTGGGCGGGGTGTTCGTGTTCTCAGGCCAGCCGCACCAGAACCAGCAGTCCAGGAACAGCGGAATCTGGGCTGCGCTCTTGACGTTGGGCGTCTTCCAGAAGAACTTGGCGGGCTTGCCGTACAGGTCGCCGCCCGAGGGCTGCGCGTTCTGATAGACCCATCCGTTGATGCCGTAGCTGCCCCAGGTGCCCACGGGCCGGCCTCCGCTGGGGGCCACGATGCCCCAGGCGGTGATCGCGTCGCCGCCCAACTCCAATGTGGCAGTCGCGCCGCCGGGAGCCGCGACTTTCGTCGCCACCGGGCAGACGCGGAATTCTTCATCCTTGTGATAATAGTCGAACAGCACGTCGATCCAACGACCGCTGCTGGCAGTCCGTCTGGGGAACATGCCGTTGTTGTCGTCGGTGTACATGGCCCAGATCGTGCCCCATTGCTTGAGGTTCGACTGGCAGATCACCGCGCGGGCTTGCTTGCGGACCCGCTGCAGCGCGGGCATCAGGATCGACATCAGCAGCGCGATGATCGCGATCACCACCAGCAGTTCGATCAGCGTGAAGGCTTTCGTTTTCTTCATTAGCCCCTTCCTCTTTCGGTTGTCGCTTCAGCTACTGAGCGATGTTGGTCTTGCCGGGATAGTGCAGGTCGAGCCAGTCGGTGTCCACGTTGGGCGGATTGAACGGGACGTTCTTGCCGTACCCTTTGGCGGCGGCCTCCGCTCGGCTCATGCAATAGACGATGGTCCGCTTGTCGTCCCACTTCTTGCGTTCGGCGTGCCCGTCCATGAAGCTGAACGTGCAGGCGTCGCTGTGGAAGACGCCCAGCGGGTCCCACATGGCGCCGGTGAACGGCGAATACGACCAGCCGCCGTGATTGAAGTTACCCGAGGCGCCGTCGTAGATCTCCTCGACGAACAGCATCTTGTTGGCCGCGTCTTTGAAGGTGAACAGCTTCTTCGGGTCCTTGGGCTCGGTCGCCTTGAGATAATCGGGCAGGGAATAGCTGCGATAAATCTGATAGGCAGCCGTGCTCCCCAGAGGGGTGCCGAGGTTCTTGCGGTTGTCGCCTGGGCAGTGATAGACCTTGACCTCCTTGACGTAGGGGTACAAGGCGCCCTCGCGGAGACCGTTGAACCGCTGCTGGAGCGTCACGTTGCCGGTGGCCATGCCGACGATCGTCTTGCCGGAGTAGTCCAGGGGAGGCATCACCCAGGCAGGGACGCCGTTGAGCTTGGTGTGCGAGGCCATGCCGCCGACCATGGACCCGGCGTTCTCATCCGCGTACATGACGTACGCCTGCGCGAGGGACCGCTGGTTGGCCATGCAGGTGATGCCGCGAGCCTGCTCTCGGGCGATGTTCAACGCAGGCATGAGGATGGCCATGAGAACGGCAATCACGGCGATCACGACGAGCAGTTCGATCAGGGTAAAAGCCTTGCATTTGCTCATGACGCACTCCTTCAAATCCAAAGCACATCTGTTTCGGCGCCGGACCTCTCCAGGATACCCGATGGGGTCGCCCCACAGAAGCCCCGACGCAAAAAAACTACGCGTGACACGGACTCGGAATGATTCGTACGCGGCGAGAATTTGTCGTCCTGAGGCGCAGCCGAAGGACCTGGCTACAGGACGAGAGGTTTCTCTCGTTCGCCAGCCAGATCCTTCACTTCGCTGCGCTGCGTTCAGGATGACAAGACCCGCGCACGAATCAATCCGAATCCGTATGAACTGCTCCAAAACGAAGACAGCAGTTTGGCCACAGAGGCCACAGAGATCACAGAGAGAATGAAGCACAGTCACTCGCTGCCCTTCTTATCTGTGTTCCTCTGTGCCCTCTGTGGCTTCTCTTCTTGTCTTTCTACCGGGTCGCCAAAAAAAAGGACCGCCCAAGGTGGCGGTCCGGCACTGTCATTCGTGTCTGCTCGGCAGTCGGGACATCGTTGTTGCCCTGCAAAGTCCTAGCGGATCGTGGTGGCCTCCTGGCCCCAGACGACCAGGGACGACCACACCATGTCCTGATTGTCCTGCTGGATTTCGCCGTTGTTCGCCACCAGAGGAACGCGCTTGCCGAACTCGAGCGTTCGCTGATCGACCCACTTGCGGTACTCGCCGTGCCCATCCGCGAAGGAGCACTGGGTCCCGTCTCCGTGCCGCACCGGCGGGGGATCCCACCAGGAGAACTTGGTCGCCCATACCGTCCATCCGCCCATCGCGGAGGGACAGGTGCCGCCGTCGTCGAGGAACACCATGCGGGTGGTCGGGTCCTTGATCTTCATCCGCAGCTTGATGGGCGTGACGAACTTGTTCATCTGACTCTCCCACCCCCTGCAGTTCATCGAGTCTGCGATCGAGTAGGAACGGACGGGAGCGCTGATGCTGCCGGTGATGTAGGAGACGCTGTTCGTCGCGGTCGCACACTTGTAGACCTTGAGGGTCCTCGTGTACGGCCACAGCGCTCCGTTCATGATGGCCTGCTCCTTGGTGAATTTCGTCATGTTCCGATCGTAGTCCAGCTTCACCCAGTACGTCCCGTTGGTCGCTTCGGTGTTGTACTCGCCGGAAGAGCCGTTGACGAGCTTGTCCCCGTTCTCGTCGGCGTACATGATCCAGGCGAGCGTGAGGTTCTTGAGATTGCTCAGACAGCCGGCCCGTCGGCCTTGTTCCCTGGCCCGGTTCAGCGCCGGCATCAGGACCGACATCAAGACCGCGATGACCGCGATCACGACCAGCAGCTCGATGAGCGTGAACCCCGATCCTTGTCGTTCGTGTTCCTTGTCGTACTTCATCGCAGTACAACGCCTCCTATGGATCGTACCACTGTGCTCCTATACTGAAGGAACCGCCGACCTGGGGGCCGGCGATCCTTCACGATCTGTCGATCAATACTCTTTGTGCGGACGAATCCAGTCCGGCCAACGGGACGGATCTACGCCACCGGCCTTCGTAAAGGGCCCGTTGACGTTCCAGGCCTTGTGCCACTGCAGCGTGTAAAGTTCCTTCAGGCCCACCTTGCGGACGGACCAGTCGGCGAAGGACACGTCGGTAAAGCCCCGGTGACGGTTGATGCAGATGCGTCCCATGTTGTTGCTGGACCAGGCTTCGTGTTCGTTAGTTGCCGGCGCCTGATTCTCCAGAGGCCATGTGTCGAAACGCAGGCCATCCATCATGACCGGGATGTTACTGGCGTTCTGGGCTTCACTGATCTTGCGGAAGCCGTTCTTGGCCGGGACGCCGCCTTCGAACGTGCCGGTCGCCGGGATGGTCAGGAGGTAGCCGTTCAAGGCGAAACTGCCGTTGAAGCCGTTCTTATTCATGACGTAGGTTTTGCCATTCCATGTCTGCGAAGTCGGAGACCTGAAGATACCCCAGGCGTTGTAGATGTTCAGCGTCTGTGCTGGAGTTCCCGCTTCATTGTAGATTGGCTTGGTTGCCGTCGGGCAGAACGACATCTCGCACTGTCTCCAGTCCTGCTCCTTCTCCGGCAACTGGTGGAGCCACCAATAACCCTGGGCCGTCGTCCCTGAGTAGAACGTGCCGTTGTTTTCGTTGATGTACATGTTGAACGAGAGATTCCAGTTGCGCAGGTTCGCCATGCAGTTGATCTGGCGGGCCTGATCTCGCACCCTCGACAGAGACGGCATCAAAATGGCCATCAGGACCGCAATGATGGCGATAACTACCAGAAGTTCGATCAGCGTGAAGCCACGTCGCCTACACATACCAACACTCCTTCCAGACAGGATATACCGACGCCTACGAACGAAAGATGCCAAGAAGGGGCATCCTGTTCCACCAAATCCTGCTTTTTCTTGATCCCAGTACACACCTTGACCCACGCTGGCCATTATATCGGCGGTTTTAACGCGATGCAAATCTAAACTCTACAAATCACCCAGTTCTCCGCTGCCCAATTTCTCCTGCGATTCGCGATCAGCCAAGTGTCCGGCAGGCGTTCGCCAGGGCGACGTACTGATCGGGGGATAGCTCCTCCGGCCGGCAGGTGGGGTCGATGGAGCACCGTTCGAAGATTCCAGACCACAAGTCCCGCGCAGGCAGCTCCGGCGGGGCGGTCTTGACGCAGGCCCGAAGCATCTTGCGTCGATGGCCGATAAAAAGGCTCACAACAGCCCCGAAAAGGCCCATATCCTCGATGCTGTGGACCTTGGCCGGGTCGCGGGTGTAGCGGACGATTGCAGAATCCACCTGCGGCGGAGGCCAGAACGCGCTGGGCGGCAGGGTCCTGAGCCTCTCGACCTTGCCGGTCGCCTGCAGGAAAATGCTCAAAGTCCCGTAGTCCCGCCGGCCTGGGGAGGCGATCATCCGCTCGGCGACCTCCTTCTGCACGGTCACGCACATCGCATCGACGATCAGGGGCCCTTTGACCAGGTTGATCATGATCGGCGAGGCCACGTCATAAGGCAGATTCGCCACGAGCAGGAGCCGAGCCTCGGCCCGTTCCTGACCGATAGGTCCCATAGGTCCTATCCGTCCCATCCCCATAAGCTGCGACTTCGCCGCACCGATCGCCTCAATGACCGTCGGAGCCATCGAGCCTTTGTTCGAGAGCGCATCGGTGTGGAGTGCTTGCACATTGGCCTTTTCAGCCAGGCGGAACCGTGCGATGCCCGCCAGGGTGGTGTCCAGCTCGACGGTGACGACCTGTCCCGCCTGTTCGGCCAGGGCCTCGGTCAGTGACGCGGTCCCGGTCCCGATCTCCAGGACCACGTCGCAAGGCCCGATTCCCGCCGAATCGACCACCAGACGCATGAGGTTCAAGTCCACGAGGAAATGCTGGCCCAGCCGGCGGTTGGGGGCCACGCCCGCGGCGGTGAGGAGTTCCTGGATTTGGCGTTTGGTCTGCATCAGGAAGAGAAACTCGAAATCCGAAATTCGAAATCCGAAACAAATCCAAAATCCAAAAACCCCATGTCCAAAACGGCTCGTCCGGACGCCGCCAACGTTTCTGTCATTTGGATTTCGGTCATTTGGGTTTGTTGACGTTCCCGCCAGAGGCGGGGTCGGATTTCGAATTTCGATATTCGGATTTGGCGGCCCCTATGCGACGTCGCTGGGCTCCTCGCGGCCTTCGGAGGAGGCTCCGTTGACGGATCGTCCGCTGGGCGTCACCGGGGCCGGCTTAAAGGCCCGGCGGGTCTTGGCCATCTGGATCGCCATCAGGATGGCGGACTTCATGCTCGATGGATTCGCCAAATTGCGTCCGGCGATATCGAACGCGGTCCCATGGGCTGGGCTGGTTCGCACCAGGGGCAGGCCGATCGTGATGTTGACCGCGTGGTCGAAGTCCAGCAGCTTGACCGGGATCATGCCCTGGTCGTGGTACATGGCGACCACTGCGTCGTACTCGCCACGGATGGCCTTGACGAAGAGGGCATCAGCGGGGATCGGGCCGACGCAGTCGATGCCCTGCTCCTGGGCCAGCAGGATCGCGGGGCGGATGATCCGCTCTTCCTCGTCGCCGAACTGGCCTTGCTCGCCTGCGTGCGGATTGAGACCCGCCACCCCGATGTGCGGGTTCTCAATGCCGAAATACTCCCTCAAGGCGTCGTTGAGCAGGTCGATCGGCTCGAAGACGCAGCCGATCGTGAACTTGTTGCGGACGTCGAACAAGCCCAGGTGGATCGTCGCCAGGGCCACTTTCAGCGGTCCGGCGACGAACATCATCGCCTTGCGAGGGGCCTTGCACTTCTGGGCGAAGAGCTCCGTATGTCCCGGCCAGGTCGCGTCGGCCATCTTCCAGCTCGCCTTGCTGATGGGGGCAGTCACGATCCCGTCGATGATGCCCGCCTTGGCGGCGGCGATGGCGTCGGTGCAGAACTTGATCGAAGCCTCGCCCGATACCCGGCTGGGCTCCTTCAGCCAGGGAGGCACGCTGAACTCGTCGTAGTCGGCGACCACCGCTTTATAAGGATAGTCCCGACTGATCTTCTCGTGCTGGTGCCGACCCCAGAACGGCTCGATCTCCGCCCGGTCCGCGGCGTAGCAGAGCTGCTCGTTCATGCCGAAGACGATGAACTTGGCCGCCCGACGGACCTCGGGATCGGCCAGCGCCTTGACCACCACCTCGGGCCCGATGCCCGCGGGATCTCCCATGGTCACCCCGATGACCATCTGTTCCGAGATCGAGTTGCGAGCGCCCTTGGCCATTTTCAATCTACTATCTGCTATTTTTTATTTACGATCTACAGATGCGACCCACGACTCGGCCCTGGCGAGAGCCAGATCGCAAACAGTAATTCGTAGATCGTCGATTCTAAAATCCCATCTGACGCAATCGGTCGACGGTCAACGGCTGCTGCGAAGGCAGCAGAACCTCCAGTTGCCGTCGGACGATCTTGACCAGGATGTCCACTTCGATATTGACGCGCCTGCCTTCATATGCGCTGCCCAGCGTGGTCCTGTTCAGGGTTTCGGGAATCGCCGCAATGCGAAAACCGCCTGCGCCCAGGCCCGCAATCGTCAGGCTCACGCCGTCCACCGCGACCGAGCCCTTGGGGACCATCTGGTCCAGGAGTTCGCGGTCGACGGCAAACTCTACTTCGGCGAACTCGCCCAGCGTCTTGACCGAGCGAACGGCGCCGACGCCGTCGATGTGGCCCTGCACGATGTGTCCGCCGAAGCGGTCGGTGGCCTTCATCGCCCGCTCGATGTTGACCCTCGAGCCAGGCCGAAGGTTCGCCAGCGACGATCGCTCCAGCGTCTCAGGGCTCAGGCCAAAGGTGGCAAGCGAGCCCTGGAGCCGCGTCACGGTCAGGCACACCCCGCTGACTGCGACGCTGTCCCCCAGTCGGCAATCCCCCGCCAGTTCGCCCAGGTCCACCGCGAGCGAACCGCCCTGGGAGGCGCCAGGGGCGACCGACTTGACCTCGCATACAGCTTCTATAAGTCCAGTGAACATACCTGCTTATCTCTCACGGCGTTTCGGATTCCCGCCGCGAAAGCATCGCTCGGGATCACCTCCCGCTCCTCCTTGAGCCGTAGGCCTATGCTATGATCTGGAACCCCAGCCTGTCAAACAATTGTTCCTGCGTTCGTAGTGTGCCCGTAAGGGCATATCTTCTCTTTGCCGTTCCCGGAGGATGAAGATAACGCCTCACGGCGTCACTACAAACGCGTGTGCGACTGGATTTCGTGGGGCGTGGGGGCTCCCACTCTGTCATCCTGAGCGAAGCGAGGGATCTGGGCACAGAATGCGGGCGTGCGTTCGTTGCATCCGAAGGCCAGATGCTTCGCTTCGCTCAGCATGACAAAGGCCCAGGATGCCCCCAGGGAATATAGACGCATACACAAACGCCGCTGTCGCGAAATCTCATTTGCGAGGGGAGCCGGGCGTGCTAAGATGGCCGGGCAGTGAAAAAAGGCTCTCAGAGATTGTCGTCGAGGCGACCAAGCGGCTGTCTCGATGGGGAAAGGAGCGAAAATCGTGGATTCGATATGGGTCAAGATTGCAGGAGCGGTCGTCGCGATCGTCCTGGTGATCGTCGTTCTCGGCCGGTTCGGCGGGAACGGGTCGGAGCCGTCGCCTGCGGAGAAGGACAAGACCTTCTACGACATGGCCGACCGGGACAAGCAGTTCGGCCAGGCTCCTAAGCCCGCGGAGCCCGCGCCCGAGCCGGTGCAGCAGCAGCCTGTCCCTGAGACTCAAGCCCAGACCCCTGCGCAGGAGCCTCAACCGACCGCTCAGGTCCCCGGCGTGGTTCTGCCCAGCAGCATCACCAAGCCGACCACTCTGCATTTCATCCCGCTGGATGAGACCGAGGATATCGCGGCACAGCAGCTTTTGCCCTGGGCGGTTGCCGGTCGCAGCATCGGTCGGCTTCCGATGATGCAGTATGGCCAGATGGTCAAGGCCGCCCGCGATATTCTCCAGCGTTGGCCGGAGAGCTGGTACGCCTTCCGAGCCAAGCAGATGCTGGAGGACATCTCCGAACGCCATGGAGCTCAGTACAAGATCACGCCGCAAGAGTTGGACATCAGCCGGTTCTTGAAGCCCAGACGAGGGACCGAGCCGGCCACTGTGGAGCCTGTGCAACGATGACGAAGACCGCGATCGATGGAATGCCCGTGATTTCGATCACCGCCGGGTGCCTGCCCGAAGCCTGGGAGAAGGCCGTGCTGGCTGTGTGGGACCAGGGGTACGAGGTCAAGACCCAGTACGACAAGCCGGGCGATCCGCCCAGCAAGGACGCGACGGTGATGATCGCGGTGACGAACCCGTTCAACGAGCCTCGGATTCACAAGAACTTCCCCGGCGGGCCGGAAGAACTCGAAGCCTACCGCCAGGAGGTGGTCGGCGGCATTCATGACCACTGGATCGACCCCGCCGCCGGCAAGTGGACCTATACCTATCACGAGAGGCTGTTCGCGTATCGGCCGGTCGAGGATCTTCGCGATCCCAAGAGTCCCAAGCCGTTCGGTGCGGTCGACCAGATCCAGTACATCATCGACAGCCTGTCCGAAGCGGGCCACACCCGCCGGGCCCAGGCGGTCACCTGGATGCCCACCGCCGACCCGCAGACGGACGATCCGCCGTGCTTGCAGCGGATCTGGTGCAGGCTCATCGCCGACGAGGCCGGCGGCTGGACGCTGAACATGAACACGCACTGGCGAAGCCGGGACCTGTACAAGGCCTGGTTCATGAACGTCTACGCCTTGACCGACCTGCAGCGGACGATCGCGGAGGCGATCGCCAAGAAGCGAGGCGAGCCGGTCCGCGTGGGACGCTACGTGGACATCAGCGACTCGCTGCACATCTATGGCAGCTACCTCCGCGAAGCCGCGGTGGAGATCGAGAAGATGCGGAAGACCCCCTTCGCGCAGCGAGCCTGGAAGAGCAATCATCCCGCGTTCGAGATGATGACGCAGGAGGCCAGGGAGAAGCTGGCGAAGGACCCCGATTGGTTCGCCAAAGCGCGGGGATAAGACCGCTGCGAGAAAAGCACGAAATCCGAATTTCGAAATCCGAAACAAGCACGAATGACCAAAGCTCGAAATTCAAAACGGACTGCCCGACGTGCGACAGCGTTTCGGTCATTTGGGCTTTCGTCATTTGAATTTGTTTCGGATTTCGAGTTTCGGATTTCGGATTTGAAAGACTCAGGAGCAGAGAATGGCGATTGTAGTCAATGGTCAGCGAATTGAAGACCGAGAGATTCAGGAAGAGGCGGCCCGTCTGCGGCCCAGCTACGAGCAGGTCTTCTCCACCCTGGAGCCGTCGGCCCGCGAGGCCCAGCTTCTGGACTGGTCGAAGGAGAACGTGATCGAGCGGGTCCTGCTCCGACAGGAGGCCGGGAGCTCGGGTCCTGCGATCCCGACGAGCGACGTCGAAGCGGCCTTCGCCCGGCTCAAGGAGCGGTACGAAAAGATCGAGGACCTCCACAAGGAGTTCGACGCCGACAGCGACGAGAAGGTCAAGGAGATGATCGAGCTCCAGATGAAGGTCGAGCACAAGATCGGCGAGATCTACGCCAAGACCTCCAAGCCCACGGAGGCCGAGATCGCGGAGTACTTCGAGCAGAACCAGGAGCGATTCGCCTCCGGCGAGCAGATCCGCGTCGCCCACATCGTCAAATACGTCAACTGGCAGACCGACGAGGCCGCGGCGCACCAGGCGGTTTCGCAGGCTCACGCCGAGATCGCTGGCGGCGCGGCGTTCGAGATCGTCGCGCCCAAGTACACCGACTGCGCCGACCGCGGCGGCGACCTGGGCTACGTCGTGCGCGGCCAGCTCGTCGAGGAGTTCGAAGACGTCGTGTTCAATCTGAATCCCGGCCAGGTCAGCGACGTCTTTCGCACACGGTTCGGCTTCCACATCGCCAAGCTGTACGACCGCCGGCCGCCTGCGGTCCCGCCGTTGAAAGAGGTCCGCGACCAGGTCGCTGAGCAGGCGGCAGAGCACAAGCGAGAGCAGGCCCTCGGCGAGTACCTCGATTCGCTGCGAAGCAAGGCGAAGGTGGAAGAAGTTTGAAGTGTAAAGTTTCAAGTTTGAAGTCAGAGCCGGCTCTCGGCACTCTCTTTCTGACTTCACACTTTGAACTTGAAACTTCACACTTGTCCTTTGCCTTTCCCGTTTTGTGTCGTAGACTTTAGGTAACGACGGAGGAGGGAAAGCAGGATGCAACAGTCATGACAGAGTCTTTGAAGCAGAAGCCTGCCTCATAGACAGGAGGGGGGAACTCGTCACGGGCTCCGTGTCGGGGACCCCGAAAGACCCCAGGCTTAGGGGCGTCCGGGCGCAGCGTGCTGCGTCTCGGAGGGATCCCCAACGCTTGACCGCGTTGGGGACCCCGAAACCCCATCTGCGACGGCATACTCGGAAGGTGAGCCGAGCCGTGACAAACTTTGGGGGGGCTACGTGAGTTTCTTTCCGAGCCAGCCTCTGCGCCCCTTGGCGCAGAGGCCTTTTCTATTGGTTCGTGAGACGCGTGGTCCTCTTCGGTCCCGGCCGGCCTCATGGCTCTCCATCCGATCGTATACTCCGCCAGCCTCAATCCATTGATTCCCTGCCGGCGAAACCCTATACTGAGGTATGGAACGTGGCAGCGAACCCATGTTTGGCGAGCGAGAAGTCCCGCGAGGATCGTGGAAGCAGTGGAGGTTGGAGAGATGGGTACACCACACACAAGTTCGTCGCATTCGTGCATCTCTGCCCGCGCGCGGGCGGCGGTCATTCTTGCGGGGTTGCTCTTCTGGATCGGTCCGGCGTACGCCTATCCCTTCGCCGGCGGCGCAGGCGAGCCGAACGATCCCTATCAGGTCGCGACGGCAGAGCAGTTGATCGCGATCGGACAGGACGAGGCTCTGAAGTCCAGACACTTCATCCTGACAGCCGACATCGACCTGTCCGGCAGAACGTTCTCAGGCGCGGTGATCCCTACATTCTCGGGCACCCTCAATGGCAACAGCCGAAGAATCCTCAACCTGAGAATTCGTGTCGAAGGGGGTTTCTTCCCGGATGCCGGCCTTTTCGGCACGCTCTTTTCCGAAGCATGTGTCAGGGACCTGAGCGTGGAAGGAGCGGACGTCATCAGCACAGACAACGCCACGCCATTGGCCGAAACCAACTATGGCCGGCTCATCAACTGCCATAGCAGCGGCACTGTCAAGGGCGACCGTTACGCTGGGGGACTGGTCGTATTCAACCGTGGCCGCGTGACCAATTGCTCCAGCGTGACCTCCGTCACAGGCAAGTTGTCTGCCGCCGGTCTCGTGTCGCAAAACCAAGCGGGTCATCTGACGGGCTGCCATAGCGAAGGCGCCGTTCTTGGCGTTTCCTGGGGGGTCGGGGGACTTGTTGGGAACAATGGGGAAGGTAGCAGCATCGTCAATTGTCACAGCGCGGCAAAGGTCGACGGGGACGGCTCGGCCGGGGGCCTTGTCGGGGAGAACTATGGACTGGTGATTGGGTGCTACAGCGAGGGCGACATCATTGGCAGTACCGACGCAGGCGGCTTCATAGGATCCAATTGGGGGGCGGTATCCAACTGTTATAGCACCGGGACTGTCATCGGTTGGGTTCGCGCGGGCGGTTTCGCAGGGAAAAACAGCGGCGGCTTGACTGATTGCCTCGCGACAGGACATGTCTCTCAACAGTGGTCCGGCCAGAACAACACCAACGGCTTTGTGGGCATCAACACGGGACGTGTAGTCAACTGCTTCTGGGATACTGACACATCGACTCGCGTCACGGACCCGAGCGCGACGGGTCTTTCCACGGATCGAATGATGAGTCCCGAGGCCTTCTTGGCCGCGGGATGGGACTTCGTGGGGGAAGAGGGCAACGGCTCCCAGGATTTCTGGCAGATGCCCAAGGAAGGGGGATACCCAGTGCTCAGCGCATTCGCTGGCCAGGTTCCACCTCCGCTCGTGGGGCAGGGTACGCCGCGAGACCCTTATCGGATCTCGACGTCCGCTGATTTGGAGCATGTCTATCACAATCCCGAGGCCAGCTATCGATTGGAGGCTCCCATCGACCTCACCGCAGTCCGGTACTCCGGGCCGGTTATTCCGGTATTTTGCGGTACATTTGATGGGAATAACCAGACGATCCGTGGTCTGACGATCCAGGGCGGCAGCTACCTCGGTTTGTTCGGGATTCTGGACAGCGCCGCCCGTGTCCACAATCTGGCGGTTGAGGACGTCAACATCGCAGGCTGGGACTGGATCGGGGGATTGGCGGGGTACAGCCGGGCAAGTCTGATCCACTGCTGCACCGAGGGCGCGATCCGTGGTCATGACACGCTCGGTGGACTTCTCGGATTCGTCGAGGACGGTGATCTGATCGATTGCTACAGCAGGACCACAGTCAGCGGCAATCTGAAGGTCGCCGGCCTTGCGAGTGGCACGAAATACGGTCGTTTTGTCAACTGCTACGCAGCAGCAGCGGTCGCCGGCAGCTCGGCGTCTCCTTCGATTCGCGGGGCGATCTTCGCCCTTGCCGAGCACAACGTTGGCGGGCTGCTCGCGAACAGCAATGAAGGCATCGTGCGGAGTTGTTTCTGGGACGTGGATGCCTCCGGCCAAACGTTCAGCGCCGGTGGAGAAGGTCTGACCACAATTCAGATGCAGGACCTCGGCGCCTACCTGGCCGCCGGCTGGGATTTCACCGGTGAGACGGCCAACGGTCTGTCGGAGACGTGGCACATGCCGGAGAACGGGGGATATCCGGTGCTGAGCGTGCTCCATGGGCACTACTCACCCGCGCTCGCGGGTCGCGGCACGACATCCGAGCCCTTTGTAGTGTCCACCGCTCAAGAGCTTGCGTCTGTGTGTTACGCCCCGGGGGCTTGCTACAGACTCGTCGCCTCCATGGATTTCTCCGGGATGAAATGGACGATTCCTCCAGTCCCTCTGTTCTATGGCGCGTTCAACGGCAATGGCGTAATCGTGCGAGGTCTGACGGTTGCCGGCGATCAGGATCTGGGGTTGTTCGGAGTGCTGGAGAGAACCGCGGAAGTGCGAGATCTGAGCGTTACGGATGTGAACTTGGCCGGAGCCGACTATATCGGGGGACTGGCGGGGCACAACTATGGTGTCGTCTCATCCTGTTCCACGACGGGCGTTATCGTCGGTGCAAAGTGCATTGGGGGCCTCATCGGGATCAACCGCGGGCGGGTTTCCCATTCCAGCAGCAGCGCCACGGTCAGCGGCACTCGCGATGTCGGCGGTCTCGCGGGATTTAATCGAGGCGATCTGGTGCGGTGCTCCGGGCAAGGGGTAGTCAGGGGCGAACGGGAGGTCGGAGGATTGATCGGGTACAATTACCGGGGCGCGATATCGCGGTGTGCCAGCACAGCTTCTGTTGGCGGCGATTCTTACCTGGGGGGATTGATAGGCTTCAACGACTGTGCCACTGTGCACGAGTCTTTTAGCACCGGGAGCATCGTGTGCGATGGATCCTTTGCCGGAGGCCTCATTGGCGGGAACTACTACGGAGTTGTGGCCGATTCCTACAGCAGAAGCTCGGTCTCTGGGCGAACCATCGCCGGGTTCGTCGTACAGAGCACCGGTATGCTCGACAGGTGCTACAGTTGCGGCAAACTCAGCGGCGATTCCCTCCCTGGCGGACTCACGGCATTCTGGTCCGGACAAGAGACTGATTGCTTCTGGGATCGACAGGCGACAGGGGCCAGTTGGAGCACCAGTGGAACCGGTCTGAATACCGCTCAGATGAAGGACTTCTTCACGTTTCTTGCCGCCGGGTGGGATTTCGTGGGCGAGTCGAAGAACGGCGCCGACGACGTCTGGATCGGGATGATCAACGACTACCCGCAACTGCGCTGGCAGCATGGGAGGTAGCCCAATCATCCTGCGGGGACCAAGTCGCAGGTCGATCAGCCGGCGGGTTCGCCGATTGTTGTGGCGATCCCGGCGATATTTGCGTTGACACGCTACATCTGGGTCCTACAATAGGGGCCATAGCTATATAGAGTAGAAGGATTTCTGGCGCAGGGATCGGGTGCCGGACCTTGCGTCGGGGGTTTGGACGATGGTTGTCTCGGGAGGTCGGATCGGGTCGTGAGGTGTCCTTTCTGCAAGGAAGACAGCGATAAGGTCGTCGACTCGCGCTCCAGCGATTCAGGACGCGTGATTCGACGGCGCCGCCAATGCCTGGCGTGCGAAAGGCGGTTCACCACCTACGAACGAACCGGCGAAAGCTTCAAGCTGCACGTGGTCAAGAAAGACAAGTCCCGCGTGCCGTACGAACGGGAGAAGATCCTCTCAGGCCTGCAGAAGGCCTGCTACAAACGCCAGATCTCGGCCGAGCAGATCCAGCAGATCGCCGACAAGACCGAGGAGGACATCTTCCGCAGTTTCGACAAAGAGGTGACCTCGGCGTTCATCGGGGAATGCGTGATGAGGCACCTGCGCGACGTGGACAAAGTCGCGTACATCCGGTTCGCCAGCGTCTATCGCGAGTTCGACGACGCGGGCGAGCTGATCGACGAAGTCAGCCGGGCGATCCAGGAGACCGAGCCGGCCGAGCAGCTTAAGCTCTTTGATCATTGAACAGCCTGCGAACGAAGGAAGTCGGCCCGGCGGCAAGCGTCACGAGGCCGACTTCGCGGGCGTTGTCAGCACGGAGGCAAACGGTCATCATGCGCAAGCAATTGCTGGTCATCAAGACCGACGGAACGACCGAGGAGTACATTCACACCAAGGTCATCGGGACGATCAACAACGCCCTGTCCGCCGGCGGTCGGCCCGATATGGCCATGGCCGAGGATCTGGCCGAGGTGGTGACCTATTACCTCTACCGCAGGCAGGACGACCGGCAGGTCGGCTCCAGCGAGATCCTCTCGATGATCAAGGCGGTTCTCGTTTCGACCGGTTTCGAGGCCGCGGCCCTGGCCTTGGGTGAGCACGCCATCGGCCGGCGGCTCAGTCGCGCGCGGACCGAAGTCCTGGCCGTGGACATGCAGGACTTCGCCGATGTGGAGAAGCTGCATCTCGCCCGTCAGAGTCCCGAGCGGATCCCCTGGGACAAGAGCCGGATCATCGACGAACTGACCGAGCAGTCGGGTCTTTCCCGCCAGATGGCCCGGGTGGTCGCCGCGATGGTGGAGGAGCGGATCTTCAACATGGGCATGACCCTGGTCCCCCAGAGCCTGCTCAAGCAGCTCGTCCTGGGCGAAACCGCCACGGTCCTGCGAGCCCAGCGAGATCTGCAGAACGCCTGAACCGGCGTCTCCCTGCATCCGTCCTATCCGTCCAGTTTCTTCTTCGCCCGCTCGATCACCGATTCGGCGCCTTCCTCGGGTCCCACGTCGATCCAGCGAACTCCCTTGAACGTCTTGAACCAGGTGCGCTGCCCCTTGGCGAGCCGGCGGGTGTTCTTCTTGACCTCCTCGACCGCGTCCTCCAGGCTCATCCGACCTTCGAGGTGTTCGATGATCTCGGCGTACCCGATCGCGCAGCGGGCCTGGCGGCTCAGCGGCCTCTCCTCGGCCAAGAGCGATCGGACCTCCTCCACGAGACCCTGATCGATCATCTTCTTGACCCGTGCGTTCATCCGCCGGCTCTCTTGCTCCTTCTCGCGGCGCAAACCCAGGATGGTCCAGTCGTGCATCGGCTTCTCGGCCTCGAACTGTTTCTGAAAGCTCGATATGGGCCGGCCGGTCAGTTGGTAGACCTCCAGGGCGCGGATGATGCGTTTGGCGTCGTTGGCGTCGATCCGACTCGCGGCCTGGGGGTCGATCCGCCCAAGGGCCTCGTGCAATTTGGCCAGTCCCTCGCGATGAGCCTGGGCCCGCAACTCGGCGCGGATCATCTCGTCGCCGCCGGGACCTTCGAAGAGGCCGTAGAGCAGGGCTTTGATGTAGAGGGCCGTGCCGCCCACCGCGACGACGGTCTTGCCTCGGCTCTGGATGTCGTCGATGGCCGCCAGGGCTCTCTCCAGGAACAGGCCCACGCTGAACGACTCGCTGGGCTCGACCACGTCGATCAGGTGGTGACGGACCTGCTGCTGGGCTTCCTTCGAGGGCTTGGCGGTGCCGATGTCCATTCTCCGGTAGACCTTCATCGAGTCGACGCTGATGATCTCGCCGTCCAGGGATTTGGCCAGCTCAAACCCCAGGCGGGCCTTGCCCGACGCGGTCACGCCGAGAACCAGAACCATTCTTGATTTGCTATTTTCCATTTATTACTTATTATAAATCCTGCCCGTTGCTCCAGGCCCTGTCGGGGCACGCTCGGCCCAATTGTAAATCGTAAATCGCAAGTAGTAAATTCGCTGTTATGGCATCACGCATGGTTCATCCGGATTTCGACGGCTCGTTGACCGAGCGGGTGCGGATCGTCAATGAGACGCTCGACCGCCTCCTGGCCGGACAGAGGGAGATCCCCGAGCATCTGGCAAAGGCCCTTCGATACACGCTCTCCTCGCCGGGCAAGCGGATTCGCCCGGCTTTGGTTCTGTGGTGCTGCGAGCTGATCGCGGGCCAAGACAACCCCAACGCCAGAGTGGCCGCCGCGGCCATCGAGATGGTGCACACCTATTCGCTCGTGCACGACGATTTGCCTGCGATGGACGACGACGATCTTCGTCGCGGCAGGCCCACCTGCCACAAGGCGTTCGACGAAGCCACCGCGATCCTGGCTGGCGACGGGCTCCTGACGCTGGCCTTCGAGGTCCTCGCCGACGGGATCGACGACGCCAGTCTGGCGGTGGCCCTTGTCCGCGAGCTGGCCCAGGCAGCGGGTCCGGCGGGCATGATCGCCGGACAGGTGGCCGACCTCCAGGCCGAGGACACGGTCGGGACGGTCGAGGTCCTGGAGTACATCCACATCAACAAGACCGCCAAGATGTTCCGCTGCGCCGCGCGAATGGGCGCTTTGTGCGGCGGGGCGACCCCCTCGCAGGTGGAGGCCCTGGGCCGTTACGGCCTGAAGATCGGCCTGGGTTTTCAGATCGCCGACGACATCCTCGACGTCTGCGCGTCGAGCGAGCAGTTGGGTAAAACCGCGGGCAAGGACGCCGCGGCCGCCAAGTGCACCTACCCGGCGGTCGTGGGCATCGAGAAGGCCCGCGAATTGGAGCGAGCGCTGGCCCAGGAGGCCACGACCCTTCTGGAGCCTTTCGGCGCCGGCGCGGACATCCTTCGACGCCTGGCTGTGGTCCTGCTCGACCGCAACAAGTAGTTCCTCCCGCGGAACCGATTCAAAAGGCCTCATTCGGTCTTCGCCCCCTTGTCTGTGCCCCAGTCACACCCGCCTTCAGCCGAAATTGGGTTCGTTTCGCACGACGCTGACGCGAGTTTCAAGTGTGAAGTTTGAAGTGTGAAGTCAGAGTCGTCGCCGGAGACCGGCCCCTGCTCACTTGAAACTTGACACTTCACACTTGAAACTCCTTCGCCAAACGAAGCCAATTCCGCCGCAAGGCCGCTCTGTGAATCCGAGGCAAAGAGGGGAGTTTTGGCCACAGAGGGCACAGAGGGCACAGAGGCGGGAAGGCAAGAACCAGGCGAACAGACGAGAGGTCCACAAGTCGCAGCGTTCTTCCCTTCCTGCCCTGGCTTTTCTCTGTGTCCCTCTGTGCCCTCTGTGGCATGACTTCTTGGCTCTTCGGCGAGGCTCGGTTCCGGCCCGGCCGCCTTGCGGGCCTCGCGCTCCTTTCGCAGCTCGCGCATCG
>CALEZT010000075.1 GCA_937927975.1 uncultured Phycisphaerales bacterium | reverse complement strand
GATTCCTGCTCTTACGGCAACTTCCAAAGAAATCTCGCGACAGAGCATCCTGCCCTTCCTATCGCCCCGCCATCAGAGTCGACCTTCTCATCCGGCGTTTTCACAGAGGATTTTTCCCTCCAGCGAGGCAGGCCGGGCTATGGTTCCGGGAATCCCCCGGTCTCGCTCGTATTCCTCCGGTGTCAAGACGACGATATCTCTCGCCAACCTCAGACCCCACAGGGACCTGTCCATGGCCAGCGTCACAGTTCTTCGGTCTTCACCGATGGGGCAAATCACAAGAATATCCACGTCGCTTCGGTTGTCGGCCGTGCCTCGGGCCTGGGAGCCGAAGAGGATGATCTTGTCCGGGTTGAAGCCGTCCACCAGACGCCGTTTCACCTCATTCAGTACTTCGTCGCTGATCATATTTCCATTCTAGGAGTTCGGACTCAAATCCGCAAGGATCACCCTTCCGCGATCTCGTTCCTGATCTGGTTCAGGAGGTTCATGGCTTCGATGGGAGTCAGGTGGTTGACGTCGATCGAGGCGAGCTTGTCCAGGACGCTCTTGTGCTTTTGGGCGAAGAGGGTGTCGTTGTCGGATTCCTTGGTTTTGTGGCGGGCGAGGCGGTCGCCTGTGGCTTCTTTGGCGAAGACCGATTCGAGTTCTTCGAGGATTTCGTTCGAGCGAGTCAGGATCGGTTTGGGGATGCCTGCGAGCTTAGCGACGTGGATGCCGTAACTCTTGTCCGTGCCGCCGGGCAGGATGCGGTGCAGGAACACGACCTCGTCCATCCACTCGCGCACGGCCACGTTGTAGTTGCGGATATTGCCGAACAACTCGGCCAGTTCCGTCAGTTCGTGGTAGTGCGTGGCGAAGAGCGTTCGGCACTTCAAGTTCGTGGCCAGGTGCTCCGTGATGGCCCAGGCAAGCGACAGGCCATCGTAGGTGCTCGTGCCGCGACCGACCTCGTCGAGGATCACGAGCGACTTGGCGGTGGCGTTGTTGATGATGTTGGCGGTCTCGGTCATCTCGACCATGAACGTGGACTGGCCGCGGGTCAGTTCGTCCGAGGCCCCGACGCGGGTGAAGATGCGATCCACCAGGCCGATCTCGGCCTCTTTGGCCGGGATGAAGGAGCCCGTCTGGGCCATCAGCGTCAAGAGCGCGACCTGGCGGATGTAGGTGCTCTTGCCGCTCATGTTCGGGCCGGTGATGAGGGCGATCTGGCCGCTGCCATCGCCCAAGTCCACGTCGTTGGGCACGAACTCGGCCCCCAGCATCTCCGCCAGCACAGGGTGCTTGCCCTCGCGGATCACCAGTCGGCCGTCGTCGGTGACCTTGGGCCGAGTGAAGTTGCGACGGGCGGCCACGTAGGCCAGGCACGCCAGGCAATCGCAGTGAGCGACCGTATCCGCGAGCTGCTGCATCCGAGCGACATAGGTCGCCGATTCCTGGCGGAGTTCCTCGAACAGCTTCTGCTCCAGCGTCAGGGCCCGCTCCTCGGCGGTGAGGACCTCGTTCTCGTATTCCTTGAGCCGCTCGGTGATGTACCGCTCAGCGTTCTTGACCGTCTGCTTGCGGATGTAGTCGGGCGGCGCCTTGTCGGCCGCGGCGTGGTTGATCTCGATGTAGTAGCCGAACACCTTGTTGAACCCGACCTTGAGGTTCGCGATGCCGGTCCGCTGCGATTCCTGCTTCTGATACTCGCGAAGCCAGCTCTGGCCGTCGGTGGAGATCGACCGCAGGTGATCCAACTCGGCCGAGAATCCGCTTCGAATGAATCCGCCGTCACGGAGGTGGGCGGGGCAGTCGGGCTCGACCGCCGATTCGAGCAGGTTCGCCAACTCGTCCATGCTGTCGCACTGCCCTGCCAGACAGGTGAGCAGGTCTGTTCGCATCTGGCTCAGCAACCCGCGCAGTTGCGGCACCTGGCGCAGCGTGCGGACCAGGGCGAGCAAGTCACGAGGACTGGCGCGGAACGTGCTGATCCTCGCCGCGATTCGCTCGGTGTCCGCGATCTTGGCCAGCAGGTCGCGGAGTTGCGTCAGAACCTGGGAGTTCTCCTTCAGTTCCTCGACCGCGTCTTGACGTTGACCGATGGCGGCCACGTCGCACAAAGGCATGCACAGCCAATTGCGGAACATCCGGCCGCCCATGCCGGTCTGGGTCTCATCGAGACAGGCCAGCAGCGACCCCTTGCGGCTCTCGGTCCGGATCGTCTGGAGAATCTCCAGGCTGCGAAGCGAGACGGGATCGATCTGCAGGAAGTTCCGCCGGCTGACCCGACGCAGGCTCTGAATGTGCCCGAGGGTGGTTCGCTGCGTCTCGTTCAGGTACTCGATGATCGCCCCGGCCGGCGGGATGAGGTCCTGGTCGCCGTCGCGGATGCCGAAGCCTTCCAGGCTCGCAGTCCCGAAGTGCTTGAGCAGCCGCTGCCTCGCCTGGTACGGATCGAAGTACCAGCTTGGCCGCTCGGTGATGATCGCGCGGGTGAGCCGGCCGATGTCGTTGGCGAGCCGACGAGTCTCCGCCTCGAACAATTCGCCTCGACGGTTCGCCAGCAGGCACTCTGCCGGCGCGAGCCTCTGCAACTCGCTGAGCAGTTCCTTCTCCGGCACGCGCTGGACGAAGAAGTGCCCTGTCGAAATATCGACCCAGCTCAACGCGGCGTATCCTTTGACGTCCAGGTCGATCGCGCACAGGAAGTTGTCCTTCTTGTCCTCGAGCAGCATATCGTCGGTGAGCGTGCCGGGCGTCACGATGCGGACGACATCGCGTTTGACCACGCCCTTGGCGGTCTTGGGGTCCTCGATCTGCTCGCAGACCGCGACGCGAAAACCTGCCTGAAGCATCTTCTTGAGGTATCCGTCGATGGCGTGGTACGGGACGCCCGCCAGCGGGACGGGGCTCTCGCTGTTCTTGTCCCGGCTCGTCAGCGTCAGCCCGAGCACGCGGGAGCAGGTTTTGGCGTCCTCGTAGAACGTTTCGTAGAAATCGCCCATGCGGAAGAACAGAATGCAGTCCGGGTGCTTGCTCTTGAAATGATGAAACTGCTTCATCGCCGGACTGAGATTTTCCATGTTCTGGGCCATGGCGCGATTATACAGATTCCGCCCCCTTTCGACTACCCAAGATCACGCGCGCCTTCTTCGCACACGCGCCTGTGTTGCGAGGGCCCTGCCCGCCGCCTCCGACATCTGCCCCGTTGGCCCCCCAGCATGACGAAGTGACCCGTGGCCTGTGGCCTGTGCCCCGTGCCCCGGCGTGCATGCTACGAATCACAGGGCACGCTCACGAAACACGCCTCTCATGCTGCCGACGCAAAGAGGAGAATGCCAGAGGCCCGAGGACAGCGTCCCAGGTCGCAGGGGACTGCCCCGGCACATAAGCATGAAGGAATCGAATCGATCACTTTCTTCTTGCCTTGCTCGCCGGGGCGCATTATCACCGCACCTGTGCCCAAAGGAGAATCGGATGTCGGGAGTGCATTCGGGATCTGGGGACATCATACTTGGGGATCTGGGGACATCATACTAAATGAGGATCCGGAATAGGTATGCGTCCCGCGAGAGGGTTTCGGGCTTTGAACGTGGAGCGGGGAAGGAGAGGGAGCCCCAGATGAACGCGGAAAGAAACGGCGATAAGATGAGATGGGCGACGTGGAGGATGAACTCTGGATCGCGGTATGATGTCATGTGGGCTGCACAATTGCCGCCCTATCAGCGTCTATCTGCGTTCATCAGCGGTTTCATGCTTCAATCTGAATCTTCAGTTCGCCGAGAGTCTTTCGCAGCCATGCCAGGGACTTTTCGATCATGGGTCCGCCTTGGCCTTCGCATTCCATGCTCAGGACGCCTTTGTAGTTGTGGTCGCGGAGCATCTCCAAGCACTTGCGGATGTTATTCGCGTTGACGCCGTCGCCGATGGCGCATTGGCTGACTGCGATACCGGTCTGATTGCCTCGCACCGCGGCGGCCAGCGACTCGGAGACGTCCTTGATGTGTACGTGACTGACTCGGTCGATGAAACGCTTGAGGAACGCGACCGGGTCCTGGCCTGCGATGAAGGTGTTGCCTGTGTCCATGTTCATGCGGAGGTACTTGCTGTCGCAGAATTCGAGCATCCGCGACATCATGTCGGGTTTGGTCGTGAAGTAGCCATGCGGCTCAATGTTCACGATGATCTCATGCGCCTCGGCGACCTCGATGATCTGGCTATAGCTGAACTTCATCAGGTCCATGGCCTCCTGGTCGCTGAGCCCTTGCGGCGGGTTCATGCCGTCGGTGGTGTCCACACAGGGGCAGCCGACCAGGTGCGCCCACTGAATCGACTTCATCACGTAGGGCACGCCGCGGATCGGGCCGTCCTTGCCCGAGAGCGGGTAGGCCGCATCGACTTGGGAGAAGCCCGATACGCCGTAGGAGGCCATCTTGCGTTTGAGCAGGACCGGGTCTTCGTAGAGAGCCACGTGCGGCTGGTAGCCCAGGCCGTGGATCCAGCTCACGCCATCGATCAGGCCGCACTCGATGTAGTGGACCTCATTCTTCTGCGCCCACTGGAGGCACTTCTCGAAGCTGAAGTAGGAACTGTTGAACGCATCGGTATGGAATCCAATCTTCATCGCAACGTCCTTCTGTCCCCCGGTATCCGGATCGTTCACGCAGGCGTCGCGCGGGGGAACGCCGCCGCCATGCCATTGCCCGACATTCCGAAAACTGATCCCGATCTCCTTCCGTTTGATGCGAGACTCAGCCCTGTGCCATTCCGAGCCGGCGTTTGCACTCGGTGAGCATCTCCGCGGTGCGGGTGGCGCCGGCGCGAGTCACCCCGATCGCGCGGACCTCCAGGAGCTTATCGAGATCGCGAACGCCCCCGGCCGCCTTCACCTGCACGTGAGCGGGCGAGTGCTTGCGCATCAGCTTGAGGTCCTCGATCGTCGCCCCTGACGTGCCGTAGCCGGTGGAGGTCTTGACCCAGTCGGCGCCGAGGGCCCCGCAGATCTCGCACAGCCTGATCTTGTGCTCGTCCTTAAGGTAGCAGTTCTCGAAAATTACCTTGACTTTCTGGCCGCGCTGGTGCGTCATGTCCACGACCGCGGCGATGTCCCGACGGACGTAGTCCCAGTCGCCGCTGAGGACCTTGCTGATGTTGACGACCATGTCCAGCTCCTGGCCGCCGTCGTCGAGGGCCTGCCTGGCCTCCGCGACCTTGATCGCGGTGGCGTGTCCGCCATGCGGGAATCCAATGGTCGTACTGGCTTTCACGTCGCTGCCCCTGAGGATCTCGGCGCATCTCCTGAGATAGTAGGGCAGGATGCAGACGCTGGCGGTGTCGTATTCGAGGGCCAGCTTGCAGCCTGCTTCGAGATCCGACGCCGTGAGAGTCGGGTTCAGCAGGGAATGGTCGATCATCTTGGCGATATCGAGATACGTGTAATCCATCGCATACTCCTGATGCGCCGTCGATCCGGCCTGGGGATCGCTCACGGCATATACTGAAGAAGGAATCGGGCGCTCTGCTGCAACGCGGCCTTGCGGGTCTCGACCGAGCCCTCGTACGCGCGGTCCTCCACTTCCACGCAGACAGGACCGCTGTAGCCGACGTCGCCCAGCACGGAGCAGAATCGCCCCCAGTTCACCTCGCCCAGTCCAGGCAGTTTCGGCGTGTGGTACTGCAACGGCGTGGCGAGAATGCCGACGTCGTCGAGCCGCTGCCGGTCGACGCGTACGTCCTTGGCGTGGACGTGGAAGATGCGATCGCGGAACTCCCAGAGGGGCTTGATGTAGTCCATGTGCTGCCAGACCATGTGCGATGGATCATAGTTGAGCCCGAAGTTCCTGGACGGGATCTCCTCGAACATCCGCCGCCAGATGGTGGGGCTGTGCGCGAGGTTCTTGCCGCCGGGCCATTCGTCGTTCGAGAACAGCATGGGGCAGTTCTCGATGCCGATCCGCACGTTGTGGTCCTCTGCGAGCTTCACCAAAGACGGCCAGACCTTCCGGAACCGCGTCCAGTTTTCGTCGACCGACTTGGTCCAGTCCCGACCGATGAACGTCGTCGCGCATCCGACGCCGAGCTGCGCCGAGGCGCGGATCACCTTCTTGAAATGGGCCAAGACCTGTTTGGCCTCGTCGGGATCGGGACTCAGGTAGTTGGGATAGTACCCCAGCGAACTGATGGTCACGCCGGACTTTGCCAGGAGTTTGCGCACTTCGTCGGCCTGTCGGGGCCCGAAGTCCGTGACATCGAGATGGGTCACGCCGGCATACCTGCGTTCCGCCTTGCCCTTCGGCCAGCACATCAGCTCCACGCACGAATAGCCCGATTCCGAAGCGAACTCGATCACCTGCTGCAACGACAAGTCCGGCAGAATCGCACTGACGAATCCGAGTTTCATGAACGTCCTCCTTTCACCGGCATCCATCTGCCCCGGCGATGGCTCTTCAAGATGGCCTCGCACAACAGGATCTCGCGATGGCCGTCCGCGAACGTGGGGAACGTCGGCTGCGCCGAGAAATCCCCCGCTCTGATGTATTCATAGAACGCACGGAAGCACTGCTTGAACGTGTCCGGGAAGCCTTCGTTGTGCCCGCCGGGGTAGTGGATGAACCGCCGGGCCCGATCGGAAACCAGCGACGGGTCGCGAATCAGGCTCTCGTTGGGTTTGTCGCGATGCCCGATCCACATCTCGTTGGGCTGCTCGCTGCACCAGGCCAGAGCCTGCTGGGAACCGGCGATCTCGTACCGCAGACAGTTCTTGCGGCCCGCGGTCACCTGCGAGACCCAGAGGCACCCCTTGGCCCCGCCTGCGAATCGCAGGAGGATGCAGCCCACGTCCTCGGTGGCGATGTCGATGGGTTCGGTCTTCACGCGAGTCTTCTGCTGCTTGCCCTTGAAGGTCTCCACCTCGCCGAGCGGCCTCTGGCGAACCGGATGCACGGTGGACAGATCGGCGCACACCGCCTCCACCTCCAGACCTGTGATCGCGTGCACCAGATCGAGCCAGTGGGTGCCGATGTCCGCGACCGCCCGCAGTTCGCCGCCTTCTTCGGCCAGGACCCGCCAGTTGTAGTCGGTGGGGTGGAAGAGCCAGTCCTGGACGTAGCTGCCGCAGACGGAGTAGATTCGCCCGAGGTCGCCTCGCTGCATCCTGTCCGCGGCCTCGATGTTGAGCGGATAGTAGCGGATGTTGTAGTTGACGCCCGCCGCGAGCCCTGCGCGATCGGCCAGCCTGACCAGTTCCGCGGACTCCCGTGAATCCATCGCCAGCGGCTTCTCGCAGAGCACGTGCTTGCCCGCCTTCAGCGCGGCCTTGGCCATCGGGTAGTGCAGGCGGTTCGGGGTGGCGATGTGCACCACCTGCACGTCCTGGTCGGCCAGAACCTCGTCGAAGTCTCTGTAGGCCTTCGCAAGACCCAGCGACTTGGCCGCTCGCTGCGATTCTTCGTCGGACACTCCCAGGATCCCGGCGACCTCCACACCCGCGCGCTTGAGCCCTTCCACATGCACCGGCCCAATGAATCCAGCGCCCACCACAGCCGAACGAATACCCATCATAACGACATCTCCTTGTGATCCCCCTGTTCAGGTCCAGACGATATCACGCCATGCAGACCCAGTCAACCATCGGAACCGCATGATTCCCGACCGGCGCAAACCCTTGACCGGAGGATGTTAAAAAGGGTAAAATAGCAGAGCGGCGGTGCGGATTCGGTATCGCATCCCCCCGGGTCGGTGACGCACGCCACGACGGCCTGTCGCATGGCAGCAATCTTGAAAAGGAAGAGGACGAAACTTGCACACATCACGCAAACACCCCTGGGCGTCGATAGCGGCGGTAGCGGTCTGCCTGTTGAACATCTCGGCGTCGGAGCCCTGCAAGGCCGGCCCCACGGACGAGAAACCGAGCGTTGCGACGCCCCATGTGGTCATCAATGAACTGCACACCAATCCCGACGTCAAGACCGAGTTGGTCGAGTTCGTGGAGCTGTACAATTACGGGTCGGTCGCGGCGGACCTTTCGGGATGGTCGTTCTCCGAGGGCGTGTTCTACACCTTCCCGGCCGGGGCGATGCTGCCTGCCGGCGGGTACATCGTCGTGGCCCAGAACCCCGAGCAGCTCAATGCCAAGTTCGGCACCGAACGCATCGGATTGCCCGGCAGTCGGGTTTTCGGGCCCTACGGCGGGGCGCTGGACAGCGACGGCGAACGGGTCGTCCTGTGCGACGCGGACGGGCGGATCGTGGACGAGGTCGAGTATGGGCTCGGATTCCCCTGGCCGACCGTGGGGGATGCGGTGCCGGAGAGTTCGCCGGGGCTGGGGGCGTCGCTGCAACTGGTGAACCCGCGGTTCGACAACAACCTCGGCGGGAGCTGGCGTTCGGCATTTCCGTCGCCGACGCAGGCGAACCGGGTGTTCTCAACGCTTTTGTCACCGCATGTGCGGCAAGTCAAGCATTCTCCCCGACAGCCCGTCACAGGGCAGGTCGTCACCATCACCGCCAAGATTACCGACGAGGACGGGCTCGATTCGGTCCTGTTGCGGTATCAGACGGTCAAGCCGGGCAGCTACATCGCCAGGACGGATTCGCAGTACGTCTCGGCGTGGACCAGCATTGCGATGCGAGACGACGGTCTGGCCGGCGACGCCTTGGCGGACGACGGCGTTTTCACCGCCCAGATCCCGGCCACCCAGCAGGTGCACCGGAACCTGGTTCGATACCGGATCGTGGCGACCGACAAGCAGGGCGCGGTCACGACGGCGCCGTACTCGGACGACCCGCAGCCGAACTTCGCGTACTTCGTGTACGATGGCGTGCCAGCCTGGCGGGGGGCGGTGCAGCCGGGCGTGACGCAGCCGATCGACTTCCCCGCGGAGGTGATGCGGAGCCTGCCGGCGTACCACTTGATCAGCAAGAAAGCCGATGTCGAGGACTGCACGTGGCTCTCGAAATACAGCGGCAGCGACTATCGCTGGTACGGCACCTTCGTCTGCGACGGCCAGGTCTACGACCACATCCGCTATCGAGCCAGAGGCGGAGTCTGGCGATACGCCATGGGCAAGAACATGTGGAAGGTGGACTTCCTGCGCGGGCATTACTTCCAGGCCCATGACGACTACGGAAATCCGTACAAGACCCGGTGGGACAAGCTGAACCTCTCGGCCTGCATCCAGCAGGGCAGCTTCGGTCAGCGAGGCGAACAGGGCATGTTCGAGGCGGTCTCGTTCCGCATGTTCAACCTGGCCGGGTGCCCTGCGTCCAAAACCAACTACATCCAGTTTCGGATCATCGACGAGGCACATGAGGACGGCCCGATGAACGCCGCCCACTCGCCCATCACGGCCCAGGGCACGCAGTACGATGGGGACTTCTGGGGCCTGTATCTGACCATCGAGCAGTTGGACGGACAGTTCCTCGACGAGCACGACCTGCCCGACGGCAACCTGTACAAGATGGAGAGCGGGGGCACGCTCAATAACCAGGGGCCGACGCACCCCACGAATGGCTCCGATTTGAGCGCGTTCACGTCCGCCTATCGGGGCAACGCCTCCGCCGACTGGTGGCTGCAGAACGTGAATCTGGACGCCTACCACGCTTATTACGCGATCTACCAGGCCATTCATCACGGCGACATCACCGAAAAGAACTGGTTCCTCTATCGCCACCCCGAGACGGACCAGTGGTGGCAGCTTCCGTGGGACCTCGACCTGACCTGGACCACCTACTACGGCAGCAACGACCCGAGCGACCCGTTCCGCAGGGCCGGCGCGCTCAACCACAGCGTCATCGACATCGCGAGTAAGAACCGCCTCCGCGAGGTCGTCGACCTGCTGTTCAACACCGAACAGGCCAACCAGTTGATCGACGAGTACGCCGCGATCATCAACGACCCCGCCGGCGGGCTGTCTCTCGTCGACGCCGACCGGTGCATGTGGGATCACCACTGGGTGGTCGGCAACGCCGCGTATCCGCAGTACATCAACCAGCCGGCCAGCAACAAGGCGGGCCAGGGCCGCTTCTATGAAGAAGCGGCCGAACGCGGCTACGAGCGGTCCTTCGAGGGCATGGTCAAGGTGATGAAGGACTACGTCGTCCAACGCGTCGCCTACCTCAACGGCAAGGGCGCCGACGCGGCGATTCCGAACACGCCGACGATCGCCTCCACCGCCCCGGCGGGCTTCCCCGCCAACGCTTTGACCTTCACCACGTCGCCCTTCGCCGACCCGCAGGGCGCGGGCAGCTTCGCCGCGATGAAGTGGCGGATCGCGGAAATCTCGCCCGGTTCGCAGGCTCCCGCGGGCAACGGAGCCGGCGCGATCACGCTCATCTCCGAAAGCTCCACCTGGCGGTACTTCAAGGGCATGACCGAGCCCTCCGCCACGCAGGGCGCCTGGCGGCAACTGGGCTTCGACGACTCTGCCTGGTTCTCGGGCCTGGCCGCCATCGGCTTCGGCGAGACCTTCCTCAACACCGTCCTGTCCGACATGCGAGGCAACTACTCCAGTCTCTATCTCCGCAAGACCTTCGACGTGACCAGCCTCGATTTGTTCGACCGGTTGGTCCTCAACGTCAAGTACGACGACGGCGTCAACGTCTGGATCAACGGCAAGCTGGTCTATCAGGACAACGTCGCGGGCGAGAACCTTCCCCGCACCGCCCTGGCCTCCACGTCCATCGAGAACCTCGATTTCGTTCGGTACGACCTGGGCGATCCCCGCGCCAGGCTCGTCCAGGGACGCAATGTGATCGCGGTCCAGGTGCTCAACTCCTCGCTCTCGGGCAGCTCCGACTGCTTCATCGACGTGAGCCTCTCGGGCGAGAAGTCGCAGGGCACTACCCAGCCCGGCCCGGTCGTAACGCCGAGCGTCACGCGTCGCCGGCCCGGCAAGTATGAGATCGAGGCCGCCTGGGAGAGCGAGGAGATCCGGACGTTCGCAAGCGACATTGTCATCCCGGCCGCCGCGGTGCGCCCCGGACGGACCTACCGCGTCCGCTGTCGGATGAAGGACGACACCGGCCGCTGGAGCAAATGGTCCAATCCCGTCCAGTTCGTGGCGGGCGAACCCATCGCGGCGGGCATCCTGGCGGACCTGCGGATCACCGAGCTGATGTACCAGCCGCCCGAGACGGATTCCGGCGTCGACAGCGAGCGGTTCGAGTTCATCGAGCTCAAGAACGTCGGCGACGAGACGCTCGATCTGAGCAGCATCTCCTTCACCGAAGGCGTGACCTTCGACTTCGCGACCGGCGCGGTCAGGAGTCTTGGGCCGGGCCGGTTCGTTCTGGTCGTCAAGAACACCTCCGCGTTCCTCGCCCGTTACGGCCAGGACCTCTTGCCCCTGATCGCAGGCGAATACGACGGCAAGCTCGCCAACGACGGCGAGACCGTCTCGCTCGTGGACGTCTGGAACGGAACGATCGTCCAGTTCCAATATGGCGACGGTCCCGGCTGGCCTCTGGCGGCCGACGGAGGCGGGCATTCCCTCGTTCCGCTGGATTCCGCGCTGCTCGATCAGCCGCGAGGCTCGCTGAACTACCCCGGCAACTGGAGGGCCAGCACGTACCTGCACGGCTCGCCTGGAAGGGATGATCCCGCTGCTCTGCCCAGCGTGGTGATCAACGAGTTCCTGGCCAATCCGGGCCCGACGAGCGGCGTTTCCGACGACTGGGTCGAGCTCTACAATCCGACCGACGCGAGCGTAAGCCTCGTCGATTGGTTCCTCAGCGACGACCGCGACAAGCTCTCGAAGTGGGCCCTCCCGACGGGATCGGTTCCCCCTCAGGGCTGCGCGGCCTTTTCCATCGGTGGGTTCGGCCTGAGCCGGGACGGCGAGGAGCTTCTCTTGTCGCACCTGCCCGCCGACGCCCAGGGCCGCGTCGCGGACGCGGTGCGGTTCAAGGGCCAGGAAGTCGACGTTTCGCAAGGACGATATCCGGACGGCGGCGACTACTGGTTCCGCCTGACGCCCTCGCCCGGCGAGGCCAACCCAAATCCGATCGCCGATGTGACGATCACCGAGCTGATGTACCATCCCATCGATCCCAACGACGAGTACATCGAGCTGTACAATCCGCTGAATCGAAAGGTCGATCTCGGCAACGGGACGATCTCGTGGCGTCTCGACGGGGCGGTGGACTTCGACTTCCCCGCCGGCACGTGGATTCCCGCCGGCGGGCGGCTCGTGATCGTGGGTTTCGATCCCGAGGTCGAGACCTCGCGGCTGATCGCATTCCTGGTGGGGTACAGGATCAGCCCGTCCTCGCAGGCTGTGCAGTTCGCCGGTCCGTGGGCTGGCAATCTCTCGAACCGAGGCGAGCGAGTGGCCCTGGAGAGATCTCTGCCCAAAGGCAATGCTGCAGAACCGACCGCCTGGGCGGTCGTGGACGAAGTGATCTACAGCGATGCGTCGCCCTGGCCCGCCGGCGCCGACGGCGACGGCAAGGCCCTCCACCGGATCGCCACCGCTCCCGGCCATTCCGGCAGCGACCCGATGAATTGGCAAACGGCCGCACCGACGCCGGGTAAGTAGGCGACAGTGCTACCGAATCGAACCGTGTAGAAGTTGGCCAACAGAGGCACAAACCTCCTGGGGGGAGCGGGCCGCCCTCAGTTGCTCGATGAGGGTTCGCTGGCGATCCGTGAACGTCACGGCGGTGTTCAGCGAGAAACCCGTCAGACCGAAAGCCTCGTGAACGGCTCGAATCAGATCGTCGATCCCGGTTTCCTCTTTCGCACTGATGCGAACCGCACGTTGCAGGAACACCGGCAACGACGCGGGGTCGAGCCGCGGCGGAAGGTCGGCCTTGTTGAGCACGGTAATCACTCGACGGTTCACCAGCGAATCGACAACCGCTCCCGACAGCTGATTCGCAGACTCTCCGGCGTCCAGAACCAGAAACACCGCGTCGGCGCGATTCATCGCCTCGACGCTCTTGCCCTGCGCGGCACGATCGATATCGCCCGACGCTGCCAGGCTGGGGTCGAGTCCCGCGGTATCGATGAGGGTGACCGCAAGGGGCGGAATACGGATCTCCGCAGTCACCCAATCGCGAGTGGTCCCGCGCAGGTCCGTCACGATCGCCTTCTCCCGGCCGGCCAGCGCGTTGAGCAGCGTGCTCTTGCCCGTATTCGGCGGGCCGATCAACGCAACGGTGCAGCCGGAGAGGATCAGGCGGGCCTTGTCGCTGTCCGCCAGGATCTGCTTCGCTTGTGTGACAATCGGTTCAAGCGAAATGCAATCGAGCCCGGCCTGCCATCGCCGGGCTGTCGCGGCGAGCCCCCCTTTCACCTGGTTGGCGATGAGGTTCGCCCCTTCGATCGTCTTGACCCTCGCGACAGCGAGCTTGGCCTCCGCTGCGATGGAATCCTCGGTCTGCCGGGCTATCAACTGCTCGGGCCGCACAGGATGAACGCCGCGACGGCCGAGCAATCGCATGATCCGATCCACGATCAGGGGATTCCCGTGGCAATGGATCGCGAACACGCCGGGCCCCTCGCAACCGACCGTGACATGGTCGATCGTCTGCCCTTCTTCGACGATGTCGCCCAGGTGGATTCGGCCGACGGTGAGTTCCGAGCGGTTGCCGTCCGACCGATGGAAGATGTCCAGCAAGACCGCCTCCGCGGAATCGCCGACGAGCTCAATTGTGGCGATGGCCCCCGCACCCGGACCGGTCATCACTGCCGCGATGGGAGCCATGGGTCACGCCGGATCGCTCTTTGCCTCGATGTACTTCATGTACGCCAGAACGATGCCTTTGACGACCAGATGCGGGACGTAGTTATCCACGAAGGGGACGTCCTCCTTGATCGTCGCGGCGGCCGAACCGGTCATGATCGTCTGGGGCCAGCGGCCGATCTGCTCGGCGTACCGTCGGATGATTTCCTCCATGGCGCCGATGATCGAGTAATACAGGCCGCAATTGATCGCGTCGGCGGTGTTCTTGCCGTAGGGGGCATCGGGCCGATGGACCGTGACCTTGGGCAGTTGGGCGGTGTTGTCCTTCAGCGCCTGGGCGCTAATCTCGAAACCGGGACAAATCACCCCGCCCTGGAAGACGCCATGCTCATCCACCAGATCGATCGTCACCGCGGTGCCGAAGTCGGCCACGACGACTGCGTCCTCGACCACGTCGAACGCCGCCGCGGCCGCCACAATGCGATCGGTGCCCACCTTGCTCGGCTCCTCCACCCACGTCGAGATCGGCAAGGGAATATCCTCGCCGATCACGCGGATGTTCTCTCCAAGGTCCTCATCGGCGATCCGGCGGATCATGTCGGTCCAGGCGGGTTTGACGCTGCTGACGACGATCACGCCGTCGCGTTTGCCTTCTCTGGAGCTCTCCAGCACGGGGACCTTGGCCCAGGCATCGACCAGGCACTGGCGAAGATCCGCCTCCGCCCCGCCTGAGACCGAACGGATGAAATCCTCTTTCCCTTCGAGAAAGAGACCCACGCCGATATTGGTGTTCCCGATGTCCACTGCGATGATGTTCATAAGCACCTACTCTATCGCGCGCTCTGTTCCTCGCGCCCTGCCGGAATCAGCACCGGTTCGACCCCAGCTCCTCTACTCGTGCTTCATCGCCCTTGTGCATCGCCAAGGTCAAGGGTCTCTTTCTTCTGCCCCGCCACACCAGAACGTTGCTACTCTTCTTCCTGCCCTCGGACCTTTCGCCAGAGCAGTTCCGACAACTCGCGGATGCCTTGGCCGGTGGCGGCCGAGATGGGGACGATCTTGCGGTCGAGACGGTCCTGGAGGTCCTGGAGCCGACTGCCGTCAGGATCGAGGTCGATTTTGTTGGCGACGACGACCTCGTCTTTCTCGGTGAGAACTTGGCTGTGCTGGGTCAGCTCCTTTCGGATCGCGTGGTAGTTCGCGACGGGATCGGAGCCGTCCAGCGGCATGATGTCGAGGATGTGCACGAGAATGCGGGTCCGCTCGATGTGCCGCAGGAAGTCGTGGCCGAGGCCGGCGCCTTGGCTGGCGCCCTCGATCAGGCCGGGGATGTCGGCCATGAGGAACCGCCGAAACCCCGGCAGCTCAACAATCCCCAGCACCGGCTCCAGCGTCGTGAAAGGATACGGCGCGATCTTGGGTCTGGCCGCGGAGCTGCGGGACAGCAGCGTGCTCTTGCCGGCATTGGGCATGCCGACCAGCCCGACGTCCGCGATGAGCTTGAGCTCCAGGCGGAGATTCCGCTCCTGGCCCAGCCCCCCCCGCTCGAACTCGCGGGGCGCCTGGTTGGTCGAGGTCGCGAAGGCCTTGTTGCCTTTGCCGCCTTTGCCGCCTTGGCAGACCAGCACTTTCATCCCGACTTCGTTGAGGTCCTTGATGAGCAGGTCCAGGTCCTTGTCATAGACCAGCGTGCCAGGGGGCACCGGAATCACCAGGTCGCATCCGGCGGCGCCGGATTTGCCGCTGCCCTCGCCGGCGTTGCCGCTCTCGGCCCTCCAATGGTGCTTGCCTGTGAAATCCAGGAGCGTGTCTTTGTCTGCGAGGGTTTCGAAATACACGTCGCCGCCGTTGCCGCCGTCGCCGCCGTCGGGGCCGCCTTTGGGGACGAACTTCTCCCGACGGAAGCTGACGCACCCGTTGCCGCCGTCGCCGGCCTTGACATGAATCTCGGCTTCATCTACAAACATCGGCCACCTACAAAAAAAGGGATGGCCGTGCGACCATCCCTCGAATATCCAACACGCAGGTCCCGTCGATCAGAGGACGTTGACCTTCCTGCCGTTGAACTGCACCCGCCCCTCGGCGGTGGCGAACAACGTGTAATCCCGGCCCATGCCGACGTTCTCGCCGGGGAAGAACTTCGTGCCGCACTGCTTGACCAGGATCGACCCGATCTTGGCCGACTGGCCGCCGCACAGCTTGACGCCGCGATACTGCGGATTGCTGTCGCGACCGTTTCTCGAAGAACCTTGTCCTTTTTTATGTGCCATGGCTCAGTACCTCTGCTTTCTCTGCGGGGCCCTGCGAAACCCGGTTCTCACCCTTGCAGGACGCCAAACGTCACCAAATCCAAAACCGCGTAAACCAAGTACTATAGCGACAGAAGGCCGCTCTGTCCAGCCCCTTAAGGCAGATTTTTTACTGGGCCTGGAGAATCGCCTTGGCGTCGGCAACCGGGACCACTCCCCGAATCGCCAGCTTGATCCGACCCTCGGGATCGATGAACAGACAACTGGGCACATACTGGCCGATCTCGCGATACGGCGCAGCCAGCGAGCCAGGGTTCAGGAGGACCGTGTAGTTGATCCCCTGCTCGGTCGCGACTTCTTTGACCACGCCTGCCGTCTGGTTCGAGATGCCCAGAATCGCCAGCTTGTCCTTCGCATAACTCGTCCTAAGTTCTTTCAAGGCCGGGATTTGCAGCTTGCACGGGGTATGCGTCGTCACCCAGAAGGCCAAGATGACGTCCCTGCCGCGATACTCGCTGAGCTTGTGCGAAACGCCGTCGAGGTCCGTCAAGGTGAAATCCGGCGCCAGCGTGCCCCACGACTCCCTGGCGATGGCATCCCATCTCTGCGTCGCGCCGTTGATGATCGCCTGCAGACTGGCTTTGGGCTCGCGGAACAAGCTGGCCGCGGCCTGGATCGGGTCTGCAGGGGCAGTCCGAACGGCCGGCGCCGCGGTCACATTGTTCGGCGAAACCGGTTGATTGGGCTCTTCCTGCTGCCGTTTGCAGCCGTGAAGAACGCCCAAAACCAGCACAACCGCCAGAAACAGGGCTGTAATCCAATAAATGCCGTGTCGATTTCTCATGGCCATGAACGAAACCTCCTTGACAAGGGCCCCAACCGACCTCAACGAGCGCAAAACACTGCCGCATCAGAGAGTCGCCGGGCTCCCACAAAAGTTCCGAAGCGGTCACTATACCCCGGCGTCGCCACGCAGTAAAGCCCCAAATGCAAATTTCGACCTCCGGAGGCCCTGCGACCCATAGGATGCGAAAAATGGCAGGATGCGGTTTCTCAGACGGCCGGCCTGACCGTGTGGGTCCCCTGGCCGGAGGGTGTCGCGTCCATTCCGACAGGAAATCCCTTGACGCGAGAATCGGCGTCCCGTCCACAGGGCTCATTTCTTGCCAGGACGGCGGCCTTGACTCTCCGGCTCAGAACGCCGAATTCCATTCGAGCCAGGTAGCAATCGGCAAACGCTTCCCAGTCGCCCTCTCCGCGACGCCACCGCCGATACAACTGATCCAGGTCGCAGAGAGCCAGCCGGAACAGCGGAAAGTGCGTTCGCATTCTCTCAAGGTCGATCACAGCCGAGTGGAATCGGCATGCTTCATGATTCGGGCCGCCCTGATTGCGGTCCTGGACGAGAATGTGCTTGGCATAGAGGCTGCCATGCCGCAAGTGACGACGATGGATACGACTGAGCGTCTCCGCCACGGAAGCGAGCATCGCCGCCCTTGCGCCGCCGTCATCGGGTCGGATCGAATTCAGGCAATCCTCCAGCGGCCTGTAGCCTGTCAGCGACCGGGTCACGAGAACCGCCTGCCATTGCCCGCCGGCGTGGCGATGCCCATAGAAAACCAACTCCGGACAGGGCAATCCATACCGCTTCAGCCTGCAAAGATTCCTGTATTCCCTGTAGGCGGTGGGAAGTCCGCCAAGCGGATGACGCAGAGATCTGAAGTTGTGATTCTGCTGACGCTTGACGAAGACCGTCAGGGCCCCCCCTTGCGGGCTTCTCAGGACGTGGCGCGACACTCCGCTCCATCCGTGCCTGCGGCAGTTGGGCTCCTCGTACCAGTTGCGTTCGAGACTCCAAAGGGCTTCAAAGGTGCCGAGGCCGTTGTACGCCAGGATCTCGCGGTCGCAGTCGGAAACGACGCTGATCGCCTTCACGATTCTACTCCTTACGCAGAACGTAGACTCGCCACATGGAGTAGAACCTCAGAAAATCAACGAAACCCTCGATCCGGAATCCCGCCTGCCGGAACTCGGCCTCCACGATCCGACGTTTCACCACATAGCGACTGTGATGGTCTTCTTGCGGTCTGCGGGCCTGCACCTTGCTGCGCCGACACGCCTTGAGGTTGCCATCGACCCACAGGGAGATGCAGACCGAGTCTCGGGTCACCCGGTGAAACTCCTTGAGCATGGCCACCCTGTGGGAGGATTCCGCGATGTGATGAAGCAGCCGCATGCAGAAGATACTGTCCACAGAGCCGTCGTCGAGCTTGATGTCGAAGGCGGAACACTGAAACCGTTCCACCCGTTCGACCAGCTCCCTGGGCTGCATTTGCGCGGCCACCTGGAGCATTTCCTCGCTGCTGTCGGCGGCCAGAATCCTGCGATCCGGCCTTTCCGCCAGCAGAGGCCAGAACCGCCCGGCGCCGCATGGAAGATCCAGCACGACCTCGGGGTTTCCCGCCAGCGCCAACGCCTGACGGGCGATCGACAGATCGCGCCACGTCGACAGCCTGCGGAAAAAGCCCGTTCGATGCTTGGTGAAATACTGCTGCGACCGCTCGATATCGTACCGATCCGAAAGTTTCTGATAGATGGCCTCGGGCGAGTGTTCGTTTCTCACCCCCGATTCCCCATTCGACGTCATAGGCTGTGTTCCTGCATGATGGACGTCCGTGATTCTTGAGCCACCCGTTCCATGGCCTCACCCCAAGACTCGCCGGTCGCCGGAGATCCGCTGTCCTCGCGTCCCCCGAGCCAAATCGACCGGCCATTGTTCCAGCATACCTGGGAAACCTGAACGGAACCTGAAAACCCAGGGGCAAATTGGCGTTCCCCTGAACCGAAGTTGCACCGTCGCCTACAACCAGTACAATGGTCGCTATCGGATGTTGAGATCATCAGAACGGCGCCTGAGAACCGGGAGAAACGACATCGGACTATGAGAGTGTTGGTTGTCGAAGACGAAGCCAGGCTGGCGCGCAACATCGCCAAGGCGCTCAAAGAGACAGCGTCCTATGCCGTCGATATCTCCGCCGACGGCGAGGATGGCCGGCACCAGGCTCTCTCCAATCCCTACGACCTGATCATCCTCGATCTGATGTTGCCCAAAGTGAGCGGACTGGACATCCTCAAGAGCCTTCGACGACAGGGCTGCAAGGTTCCCGTGCTGATCCTCACGGCCAAAGACACGACCGAAGACATCGTCCGGGGTCTGGACTGCGGCAGCGACGACTATATGACCAAGCCCTTCGAGATCGGGGAGTTCCTTGCCCGCTGTCGGGCGCTGGTGCGTCGAACCTACGACCGTCCCGATCCGATCCTCCGCGTGGGCGACCTGTCGGTGGACGTGTCCAGCCGCACGGTGATGCTGGGAGACCGGCGCATATCCCTGCGCGCCATGGAGTATCGACTCCTGGAGTACCTCGTCCTGCGGGCCGGCCAGATCGTCAGCAAGACCGAGATCCTCGAACACCTCTATGATTTCGGCGCGGAGAGCTTCTCCAACGTGGTCGAAGTCCACGTCTCCGCCCTGCGGAGGAAATTGAACACGGGTTCCCAACGGGTCGGGATTCACACCGTCCGAGGACTGGGCTACGTGATTCAGGAGACCCCTGCGTGAAACCGCTGTCGATCCGACTGCAATTGTCGCTGCTGATATCCCTCCTGACGCTGGTCATCATCACGGTCTTGTCCGTCGCGGCCTACGTCGAGTTCAAAGAGTCCCTCATGGACAACGTCGATGCGACGTTGCGAGCCATGGCCGAGGGGGTCCGCGCCCAACTCGATGAAAAGGACCACGAGGACTTCGAAGTCGAGATGAGGGCCATCGTCGGCTCCGACCGCCCGGGCTATGCCGGCCAAGGCCGCGTCTGGGTGGACGGGGAGGAGAAAGACCTGTTCGCCACGGATTCGACGAGAGAGCGTTTGCTCGATGGATTCCTTCACCCGCCGGACGAGGAACGACCCGAGGTGGGCGAACTCAGCCTGTTCAACAGCGTCGGCTACCCCGCGCCACGCAGAACGCATTGGCTCCGCGTCCTGTGGATGCGTCAGGTTGCCGGTCAGCAGGTCGTGAACATCCTGGTCGCCCGTTCGAGCGATCAGGTGTATCACGAAGTTGGGGAGTTTCTTCGACTGCTGCTGGCGCTCGGAGGAGGCATAATGCTGGCCGCCCTGCTGCTGGTGCCTCGGATCGTTTCCTGGGGATTACGGCCGATTTCGATCGTCGGCCGGCACTTGGATCAGATTACGCACCGCAGTCTGCGGCAGGAAACCCAGATGATGGACGCGGTCACGACGGAATTGCAGCCCTTCAAATCGGCGTTGGACGGAATGCTCGTGCGTCTGAACAAAGCGGTGGAGCAAAAGGAGCAGCTCACCGCCGACGTCACGCACGAATTGCGCACGCCTCTGGCGATCATCAAGAGCACGCTCCAGACCCTGCGAATGAAACCCCGCACGACCGAGGAATATGTGGAAGGCGTGGACGACGCGTTGCGGGACATCGGTCGCATGGAGCAACTGGTGTCGCAATTGCTGGCTCTGGCCCGGCTGGACGCTGTCGACGAGGTCGCCCATCCGACGCCTGTTCGTCTGGATGTCCTGCTGCAGTCCCTCGCGGAGGTCTATGACGATCGCGCGGAGAAACAGGGCGCCCATGTCGTGTTCGAGAACGGCTCAGCGGTCGCCGTCGGAGGCGATGAAGACGAACTTCGACAGCTCTTCACCAATCTGTTGGACAACGCGCTTCGGTACGGACCCCCTCAAGGAACCATCCGCATCGAAGTGCGGGACGGGCCCGGTCCATGGGCAACGGCCTGCGTCCACGACCAGGGCGGCGCGATCCCCTCCGAGAGTCTCCCCCACCTGTTCGACCGCTTCTACCGGGTCGATCCCTCGCGGTCTCAGGATTGCGGCGGCGCGGGCCTGGGCTTGGCCATCGTCCACCAGATTGTCCAGCGGCACCACGGGGAGATAGCCGTCACGTCGGATCCACAGGCCGGCACGTCGGTCGTCGTTCAACTGCCCCGCCTGTGACCGCTGGCCGGGATTGGCCGGTCAAATCACCCGCTATTGTGCTTCGAACTCCTGAAGGCCCCGGATGACCTGCCCCAGGTACGTCGAGGTCGGCACGGTCCAGCGTCCCGAGACGTCCGGCTTCGCTCCCATCCAGGGCGACATAGCGAGAATCATGGTCTCGGCGGCCGTGCGGCGAGAGCCATCCTGGGAGCCGCCAACAGCGCACAGGAACTCAAAGACGCTCTCCATTGCGGTCTCCAGGGCAGACAGGTCGGTCCCCCATTCCGCCAACCCCAGGTTGAGCAGCGATACTTCCTCCCAGGAGAGAACTCCATCGCTCAGAGCCGCCGCACAGGCGAAGACGTGCGACCGGCCGCTGGAAACGGCGCGATCCAGACAAGACACGATTGGCTTCGTATCGCACGCGGCCAGAGTCGCCAGATCGCCCGAATCCAGCGGCAGCCGCCATCGGTTCATCCAACTGTGGAGATCAACGACGACGGCCGTGCCGTCCGCGTCGGCCCGATCCTCCGCCAGGGCCGCAGTTTGCATCGTCGCGTCACAGACGGATTGCCCGACCCCTCCCAGGGTGTACAAGTCCCGGATCGCCTGATCCCGCGCGTATCGCTCCAGCGCCTGATAGACGCTGAAACGGTCGTGGAATCGTCGGAGTTGGGCTTCGGGAATCCCTGGGCACTCGTAGGAGACGTGAACCGACGCGAGGTCCCAGCCTCCCATGGCCGCATCGACTCGGACGGGCAGCCAGTACACAGGCTCCTGCGAATCCTCCAGCAGTTCGGAAGTCTTGCTCGGACCGAATGCGACTCGAACGTTTCCCGCAATCGGACGATGCGGCCCGGAACCTGCGATCCAAACGGTCGGGCCCGAGGAAATCATGGAGCCGTAGACGTTGACCACGATCCGCGAGACCCCCTCGATCCCGGCGGCAGGACGAAACACAGGAAATCGGTACGTCGTGCCGCACAAACCGTAGCGTTCGCCCAACACCAGACCGTTTGGCGTCTGGGACTCCATGGCTCCCACGAGGGCCGCCAACCGGTCGGAGGAATCGACGCAGACAGCGAATTCGTTCGGCAAGGCCGCGGAGGCTTGGATCGTCACCGGGTAGTCCAGTTTGCGAAAGACCGCTGTCGCGACGCGATCCGTGTCCATCTGCGTCCAGATCCTCACGCCGGGATCGGAGAACTCGCCGGCCCAGCCGGCAAACTCGTAGCCGGGATCGCACTTGGCTTCGAGGGCCACCGTCTCATCGGGCGGATAGAGAAAGGCCCCTTCGCCGGGGGAATAGACCGAACCGCCCAGCGTCGAAGAGGTCAGCAGGACGTTGTTCCCTCCGGTGGCGAGCATGCCGATGTCGTCGAGTGCGAAGTCGTTGTTTTCGACCGTGCCTGTGCGATCCACAAGACGGATGTTCACCTGCGACGCGGACCCGGATTTCCAGCGGAACAGGACGACGGTCCAGTCCCCCGCGTCGGGGGAGGTGAAACCCGCCGGACCCGTTCGGATACCGTCGAAAAGACACCGGATCTGGGTCTGCTGGATCGTGCTGGGAGTCCAGGTCGACAGCCAATAGTAGAACGCGTACTCGGTGTTCGGAGAGATCGAGATCGTCTGTTCCCAGACCGCCGCGTTGCCGCTGGTGGAGCCGTTGGCGATCAGCATCCGGCCCAGGCCGGACGTGTGGTCGCCGTACGAAGCCGCCAGGGGATGATGGTCGCAGGGATCGAAGCCCACGACGACCGTGCCAGGGGAGGTCAAATCGGAAGTGTAAACGTACTCGGTGAAAAATCCCCCGTCGCCGGACTCGAAGTTGCCGTTGGCGATCAGTCCGGCGGAGGACTTCCCGGCCAGCACGGCCAGACACAGCGACACCAGACCGAGGGTTGAAACCCGCATGACGCAGCCTTCCCGCGACGATCGCACAACCCGCGTTCGCCCATGATTCGGAGTCTGCCGCTCCCTGGCCCACGCGATCCTCCGTGAAGAAGATATCGATATTGTACCGAATCCGGAGGTCTCGGTCAAACGAACGACCGCAGCCGAGCGCCCGCGAAAGCGGAGCGTCGCAGGGGACGACAGAGCGGGTTTGGTCTTTACTGGACCGTCACGCAGGAGTATAATGAAAGATTGTGTGCGACTGTTGGAGCCGGGGGCCCATGTCATTCGAGAGCGGCCTTCGGCGCCGGAACAATCCGCAGATGAAGGAGTAGACAGATGCGTATGAAATGGATCGCTTCCTCCCGCCTCTTGGTCCTCGTCCTGTGCACGGCCGCCGCGATGTCCGCGACGACCTGCCTGGCGAACATCCGCCTGCCCGCGATCATCGGAGACAATATGGTCCTTCAGACGGGCGACCGGGTCCGCCTGTGGGGCTGGGCCGATCCGAACGAGGAGATCAAGATCTCCGTGAGCTGGCGAGACGCCAAGTGGCCCATCCAGGCCGACGAGACCGGCAACTGGCAATTCGCCATGAACGCTCCGGCGGTCGGTGGGCCGTATACGATCACCCTGGAAGGCAAGAACACCGTCTCGATCAAGAATGTCCTGGCCGGACACGTCTGGGTCTGCTCGGGCCAATCCAACATGGAGTGGTCCGTCCGAAACTCGGCCAACAGCGAGGTGGAGACCGCCAACGCAAAATATCCCAAGATCCGCCTGTTCACGGTCGAGAAGGCGGTTGCCGATCAGCCACAGGAAGACTGCAAGGGCAAATGGGTCGAGTGCAGTCCCGAGACCATCCCGGGATTTTCCGCAGTCGCGTACTTCTTCGGTCGTGAACTCCATCAGACGCTGGACCAGCCCATCGGGTTGATCAACACGTCGTGGGGAGGCACCCCGGCGGAGGCGTGGACGAGCATGCCCATGCTGGAGGAGAACCCGAACTTCGAGCCCATCCTGACACGATACAAGGACGCAGTGGCAGCCTATCCCCAGGCCTTGGCGAAGTTCAAGGAAGACACCGGAAAATGGAACGAGGCTGCCGCCAAGGCCAAGGCCGAAGGAAAACCCGCCCCCGGCAACCGACCAGGGGCCCCGTTCGGTCCCGGCCATCCTCATTCCCCGGCGGGCCTCTACAACGGGATGATCGCCCCGCTGATCCCCTTTGTGGTCGGCGGCGCCATCTGGTATCAGGGCGAATCGAACGCCGGCCGGGCCTACCAGTACCGCGAGTTGTTCCCCACCATGATCAAGAGCTGGTGGAACAACTGGGGCCAGGGCGATTTCCCCTTCCTGTTCGTGCAGTTGGCGAATTTCATGGCGGTCAGGGACGAGCCGGGCGAGAGCGCCTGGGCGGAGCTGCGCGAAGCCCAGACCATGACGCTGGACATGCCCAACACCGGTATGGCCGTGATCATCGACATTGGCGACGCCAAGGACATCCACCCGAAGAACAAGCAGGACGTCGGCAAGCGTCTGGCCCTGTGGGCCCTGGCGAAGGCCTACGACAAGGACGTGGCCTATTCCGGTCCGCTCTACAAATCCATGGAGAGGAGCGGCAACAAGATCGTCCTGCACTTCGACCATTGCGACGGCGGACTGGTCGCCAAAGGCGGCGAGCCTCTCAAGGGCTTTGCCATCGCCGGCGAGGACCGCAAGTTCGTCTGGGCCGACGCCAAGATCGAAGGCAACACGGTCGTCGTCGCCAGCAGCGAGGTCCCCAACCCGCTGGCGGTGCGCTATGCATGGGCCGATAATCCCATCTGCAATCTATACAACAAGGCCGGTCTGCCGGCTTCGCCGTTCCGGACCGACACCTGGCCCGGCACGACCGTAGACAAGAAGTAGCCCCAGGGGATTCGTCCTCGCAAGAGGCGGACCGCTGGGAACTCGCGAGCCTCGGTGGCACGGTCGGACAGGACCTTCCGTGCCACCTTCCTTTTTCGCGGGTCCGCGATCGAAACGTTCAGAATTCTGCATCCGAATCTCATCTTCGCACTTGCATTTGCCCGATTCGCAGGGTATGCTCGTTCCCTTCGTATACTCGGAAACACCGTGCCCCCAGCGCGATCCCCCTCGCACGGATCTGTTCAACTGTTCGATGTGCCGCCTGCAGAACGCTTGCGGACCATTCGAAATGTGAAATGACGTGGTTACGGATGCAATAGATATGAGGATTCTGGCGGAGCTCAATCCGCTCGAACCGATCACGGCGGTGCCGGTGTTGACCTTCCACCTGGGCGATTCCCTCGTGGTGGTGAGCAACCACGCGGCCATGGTCGTTGTCGCGACCCTGATTCTGCTGGTCGGCCTTCCCCTGGCCGCTCGGTCCCCACAGCGGGTGCCCAAGGGCCTTCAGAACCTCGTCGAGTCCGTCTGCGTGTTCCTGCGGGAGCAGATGGCCCGCCCCCTGCTGGGTGATCGAACCGATATCTACATCGGCTTTCTCTGGACGGCGTTCTTCTTCATCCTGACGCTGAACCTCGTGGCGATGGTCCCGATCGAGAAATTCGTCGGCCTGATCACGGGAAGACGCAGCCATTTCGGGGGCCCCGCCACCGCGAACATCTGGATCACCGGCGCTCTGGCGGTCGTCTCGTTCGTAATGACCCATGCGTACGGCATCCGCCGGCACGGTCTGGCCGGCTACTTCGCCCACCTGGCCCCGCCGGCGCCGATGTGGTTGATGCCGTTGATCTACCCGTTGGAACTGCTGGGCGCCGTCGTCCGGCCGTTCTCGCTGGCCATTCGACTCTTCGCCAACATCGTCGCCGGACACATGGTCCTGGGCACCATCCTGGGCCTGGTGTTCATCTTCAAGAACCTCGGCGTCGCGTCGGTTTCGGTGGTCGCTTGTGTCGCCTTGTCGTTTCTCGAGCTGTTGGTGGCCTTCATCCAGGCGTACGTCTTCACGTTCCTGACCGCGATGTATATCGCGCTGGCCACCGGCTCGGAGCATTAGTACAGTCTTGGAGGCTTCGAAATGATTAGCATGATGTCTTCTGTTCTGGCAATGAACGGCCCATCGTCGGTCTCGTGGGCGATCTTCGGGGCGGTCCTCGCCGCCGGCGTGATCATCGTCGGCGCCTCGATCGGCGTCGCCATCATCGGGGGCAAGGCCGTCGAATCGATCGCCCGCCAGCCCGAGGCCGGCGGACGCATCTTCATGAGCATGATCATCGCGGCGGCGCTGATCGAAGGCGTGACGTTCTTCGCGCTGCTGATTTGCTTCCTCGCGGTTTTCTGGCTGCACTGAGACAGGATCGAACGACCATGGTCAAGACATCGCTATTCTGTGCGGTTGTCATCCTGGCTCTGTCGTGCGGCCTCGCATGGGCGGAGGAAGCCGGACACGCAGAAGGTTCCGACTCCGGCCTCTTCAGCGGCGCGCTCGGCGATTCGCTCTGGACCATTGCGGCCTTCGTGCTTCTGATGGTCGTGCTGGGAAAGTACGCCTGGAAGCCTCTGCTCAACGGGCTCAACGCACGCCAGAGTCACATCGAAGAGCAGTTGAAGTCCGCGGAAGACGCTCGCGTCAAAGCGGAGCACTTGCTCGACGACTACAGGCAGCAGGGTTTGTCCGTCGTCCGCCAGGCTACCGAGCAGGCGCAGCGGCATCAACAGCAGGTGGCCGAGAGGAGCCGGGAGGAAGCGCAAACGATCCGCCGGCGGGCGCACGAGGAGATCGCCAGCGCGCGGACGGCCGCAGTGGACGACTTGTGGAGACAGGCGAGCGACATCGTGCTGCAGGTGGGCAGCGAGGTGCTCGGGCGAACCTTGACCGAAAAGGACAACCAGCGGCTCATCGACGAAGCGGTCGCCCACATCCGCAGGAACGGAGGACTCCAATGACCAGCGGCGTCGCGGCCCGGATCGTCGAGACCTACGCCCAGAGTCTGCTGGATCTGGCCGGGGAGTCCGCGATCATCGACGCCGTGGAGGAGGACCTGGAGGCCGTGGCCGCCGTGCTGGAGCGGGAGCCGGGTTTCCAGGCGTTTCTGGCCTCGCCGTACTTCGCCGAGCAGACCAAGCGAGATCTCCTCCGCAAGGCCCTTGCGGGCCGTCTGAACGACCTGACGCTCAACTTCCTGTCGGTGCTCATCGACCACGACCGGGGCGCGTTCCTCCCGGAGATCATCGACCGGTACACACAGCTCTACCGCATCCATCGCGGCTATCAGATCGTGACAGCCATCGTGTCGCATCCCCTGCGCCAGGACCAGAAGACCACGCTCGCTCAGGATCTGGCCGCTGCGATGCACATAAAGGTGGATCTCGACGTACACGTGGACCCCTCCATCCTCGGCGGCGTCATCTTCCGCCACGGCGACAGGATGCTGGACAACTCCGTCCGGGGCCGGCTCCTGCGAACCGTCGAGCGGATCACTCATCCTGAAAGAAGACAGCAGGCTCTATGAAGATCGACATCAGCGAAATCACCGGCATCCTGAAGCAGGAGATCAGCCAGTATGAGGCGCGACTCGACGTGGCCAAGGTCGGCCGGGTCGTCGAGGTGGGCGACGGGATCGCCCGCATCTATGGGCTCCAGGACGCCCAGGCAGGCGAGATGCTCCTGTTCGAGGGCGACACGGTCGGCGAGATCTTCAATCTCGAGGAGGACTCGCTGGCCGCTGTCATCTATGGGGACTACACCAAGGTCAGAGAGGGCTCGGACGTCCGCTCCACAGGCAAGCTGATGGCTGTGCCCGTCGGGGAGGATCTGCTGGGCCGAGTCCTGACGCCCTTGTGCCTGCCCCTGGACGGCGGTCCGCCGATCAAGACCGCCGGGACGCGCCTGATCGAGTCCGAAGCCCCGGGCATCGCGCATCGCCAGCCCGTCCGCCAGCCCCTCCAGACCGGGCTCAAGAGCATCGACTCGATGATCCCCATCGGACGAGGACAACGCGAACTCATCATCGGCGACCGCAAGACCGGCAAGACCGCCATCGCCCTGGACACGATCATCAACCAGAAAGGCAAGAACGTCGTCTGCGTGTATGTGGCCATCGGACAGAAGGACTCGACGATCGCGGAAGTGATCGAGACTCTGCGACGACACGGCGCGATGGAATACACGGTCGTGATCGCGGCCTCCGCCGCCGACAGCGCCCCGATGCAATACATCGCGCCCTACGCGGGCTGCGCGGTCGCAGAGCATTTCATGTACGACAAGCATCGCGACACGCTGTGCGTCTACGACGACCTGAGCAAGCACGCGGTCGCGTACCGACAGCTCAGCCTGCTGCTGCGCCGGCCCGCGGGGCGCGAGGCCTATCCCGGCGACATCTTCTATCTGCACAGCCGATTGCTCGAACGCAGCGTCAAGCTTTCCGAAGAGCTCGGCGCCGGCTCGCTGACCGCCCTGCCGATCGTCGAGACGCTCGAAGGCCAGATCTCCGCCTATATCCCGACCAACATCATCTCGATCACCGACGGCCAGATCTACCTGCAGAAGGACCTGTTCCACGCGGGCGTCCGCCCGGCGATCGACGTCGGCGTCAGCGTCAGCCGGGTCGGCGGCGACGCTCAGGTGGAGGCGATGAAGAAGGTGGCCGCCAAGCTCCGGATCGACCTGGCGGCCTACTATGAACTCCAGGACTTCGCCCGTCTCGGGACGGAGCTCGACCGCGCCTCGCAGCGGCGCCTCGAACGAGGCAACCGCATGGTCGAGCTGCTCAAGCAGCCGCAGTTTACGCCGATGTCCGTGGGCGAGCAGGTGGTCGCGATCCTGGCCGGTTCGAGCGGGTTGCTGGACGACGTCGCGGTCGAGGCCGTCAGCGGCTTTGCCGCGGACATGCTGCGATGGATCAACGAGCGGTATCCGGACCGGATCGGCGAGATCAACACAACCGGCAAGCTCAGCAACGAGCTTTCGGCGAAGATCGCCGAGAGCATTCAAGAGTACAAGGACGTATACAAGAAGTAAGCACGAAATCCGAAATCCGAAACAAGCTCGAATGTTCAAAATCAGGAAATCCCAAAATGAGAGCCCCGGTCTGCGACAGCGTTTCGGTCATTTGGGTTTTCTAGCGTTTTGAATTTGTTTCGAATTTCGAAATTCGGATTTCGAGTTTTCTTACCTTTATGGCATCGATCAGGCAGATTTATGTTCGCCGCAAGGCGGTCGACAGCATCGCCCGGATGACCCGGACGCTGGAGATGATCTCGTCGGCGCGGTACAAGTCCTATTCGGGCCGATGGGCCCTGACGGGGGACTACCGCGATGCGCTGGCTCGGATCGCGTACCTGCTGGCGACACCGGAGCATCCGATCGATCATCCATTGCTCAAGGAGAACACCTCGGGTCGGACGGCGATCCTGGTGATCGGCTCGCGAAAAGGCCTGTGCGGGTCGTACAATTCGGAGATCTTCCGCCTGCTGGAGGTCCACGTGCAACAGGCCAGGGCCCGCGGCAGGAAGCTGGACATCTACATGCCGCGAGGCCGGCTGGAAACCGTTCTGCATTTTCACGGCCTGACTCCGGCCAAGGTGTACACGGACCTCGAAGAAATGCCCGGCGACCTGCAGATCCGCGCGATCGCCGACGAGTTCATCGATCAGTACATGTCCGGGAGCCTCGACTCCCTGGGCATCGTTTATATGCGGTTCTATTCGGCCTCGAGCCAGCACGCGCAGACGCTGACGATCCTGCCCCTGCCGGAGCTGGTGGACGACCTGACGACGCGGGCCCAGGTGATCTGGCCGTGGGACCTGACGTTCGAGGACTTCCATCTGTCGCCGTCGGGCAACGCGATCGTCGAGAGCCTGGCGCGCATGCTCATGCACTATTCGATGCAGAGTTGCTTCCTCGACGCCACCCTGAGCGAGCATCTGGCCAGGATGGTGGCCATGCGAAGCGCCACGGAGAACGCCGAGGACATGATCCACCGGCTCACGACCGACTACAACCGCGCGCGTCAGAGTCAAATTACGTCCGAATTGCTGGACATCGTCAGTGGAATGGGGACGTTGAAGTGAACACAGGAAAAGTCACACAGGTCATCGGGAGCGTCTTCGACGCGAGGTTCTCGCCGGAACAGGTGCCGTCGCTGAACCACGCCCTGGAGATCCATTATGATTTCAACGGCCGGCCCAAGATGCTCCGCGGAGAAGTGCAGCAGCACCTCGGCGGCGGTCGAGTCCGCGCCGTAGCGCTGGGCAGCACGCTGGGCCTGCGACGAGGCGCGGAAGTCATCGACACCGGCAGCCCCCTGAAAGTCGCGGTCGGCAAAGAGACCCTCGGGCGCGTCCTGAACCTCTTCGGCGAGTCCGTGGACAACCGCGGTCCCATCGACGCCAAGACCACCCGGTCGATTCACCGCGAACCGCCTCGCCTGATGGATCTGACCGCGCAGAGCGAGATGTTCGAGACCGGCATCAAGGTCATCGACCTGCTGTGTCCCTTCGTCCGAGGCGGCAAGACGGGCCTGTTCGGCGGGGCCGGTGTCGGCAAGACCGTCGTCATTCAGGAACTGATCGCGCGAATCGCCACCCGTCACGGCGGGTACTCCGTCTTTGCCGGCGTGGGCGAGCGAACCCGCGAGGGCAACGACCTGTGGCTGGAGATGCAGCGGACCACGATCCCCGGCGCCGACGACACCGTCCTCGACCACACGGCTCTGGTGTTCGGGCAGATGAACGAGCCGCCGGGATCCCGCTTGAGGGTGGCCCTGTCCGCAATGACCATCGCCGAGCACTTCCGCGACAGCGGGATCGGCGACATCTTGCTGTTCATCGACAACATCTTTCGTTTCGCCCAGGCGGGTTCGGAAGTCTCCGCGCTGCTGGGGCGCATCCCGTCGGCGGTGGGGTATCAGCCCACGCTGGCCACGGAGATGGGCCAGCTCCAGGAACGCATCGCGTCCACCAAGACCGGTTCGATCACCTCGGTCCAGGCGGTCTACGTTCCGGCCGACGACCTGACGGACCCGGCTCCCGCGACGACGTTCGCGCACCTGGACTCCTTCGTCGTGCTCAAACGCGCGATCGCCCAGAAGGGCATTTATCCCGCGGTCGATCCGCTGGAGAGCACTTCCCGCATCCTCGACCCGAACATCGTCGGACGCGCCCACTACGACACCGCCCAGACCGTCCTGGAGTACATCCAGCGGTACAACGAGCTCCAGGACATCATCGCGATCCTGGGCATCGACGAATTGAGCAAGGTGGACCAGACGACGGTGGCCCGCGCCCGGCGGCTCGAACGGTTCTTCTCGCAGCCGTTCCTCGTGACCCAGAAATTCCTCGGCCAGGAAGGCAAGTACGTGAGCGTGGCCGATACGATCGAGAGCGTCGGGCAGATCTGCGAAGGCAAGTGGGACCAGTTGCCGGAGGAGGCGTTCATGTACGTCGGCTCGGTCGAAGAAGCGGCCCAGAAGGCCAAGACACTGACACAAAGATAAACTCGAAATCCAAATCTCGAAACTCGAAACAAAGACGAATGGCCAAAATCCGAAATCCAAAACGAGACTCCCGGCCGGCGACAGCGTTTCGGTCATTTGGGTTTTGTGCTTCGGATTTGTTTCGGATTTCGAGCTTTGAATTTCGGATTTCATCAGGTAATGATGTGCGCCGATGGTGAGCACCGAACAGAAGACCTTTCACTGCGAATTGATCGGCCCGATGGGCAAGCTGTTGGACTGCCGGACCGGGTCGGTCGTCTTTCCCGCCCATGACGGACAGGTCGGCGTCCTGGTCGATCACATGCCGATGCTCGGCCAGCTTGGGTTGGGCATTATGAAGGTCGCGCAACTGCCCGCCGAAAGCTCCGAAACCGCCAGTTCGACGGCGTACCTGGAGTTCTTCATCGACGGAGGCTTTGCGCTGGTGGCGGAAAACTCGGTGACGGTCATCGCGTACAGCGTCCTGGCTCTGCACGGTGTCACGAGTGAAGCGGTGCAGTCCCTGCTGGACAAGACCGCAAAGAACCTGGCGAGCCCGAGGCTCTCCCCTGCGCAGCGAACGCACGAAAACGAACGGATGCGAACCTTGCGAAGCATCAAGGACTCGCTTACATCGTGAACCCAATATCATCGATCCTACTGGACGCGGGACCCGATCCCAGCCGGCATTTGAACGTGCTGTTGCTGCTGGGCGTTGCCGTGTTCGGCGGGACCGTCGGCGCCCGGATCTTCCGCAGGTTCCGCATCCCTCAGATCATCGGCTCGATCCTCATCGGCCTGCTCATCGGCCAAAGCGGTCTGCGACTGGTCTCCGAAGACGTCGTCCAAGCGGTCGAGCCTCTGAACTACTTCGCGCTGGGGATCATCGGCTTCCTCATCGGCGGCGAGTTGAAGCTCGAAATCCTGAGGAAGTACGGCAGGCAATTCACCGCGATCCTCGTGGCCGAAGGCGTCGCGGCCTTCACGCTGGTCTCCGGCGCGACGATCCTGCTGGCCTACCTGTTCACGCACGACCTCCGCATGTCCGTCGCGCTGGGCGTCGTGCTGGGCGCGATCTCCTCGGCCACCGATCCGGCCTCCACGATCCAGGTCCTCTGGGAATACAAGACGCGAGGCGTCCTGACCACAGCGGTCATCGCGGTGGTCGCGCTGGACGACGCGCTGGCGTTGACCCTCTACGCGATCGGCACCAGCGTCGCAGGCATCCTCACCGGCAACGCAGGCTCTGGAGTCGCAGCCGGCCTGGCGACGACAGCTTATGAATTGGCGGTCTCGCTGGTCGTGGGCTGCATCGGCGGCTTCGTTCTCAAGGCCATCCTGGTCCGACTGCAGGACGAGGACGCGGAACTGACGTTCGCGGTCGGGGCGGTGCTGTTGGCCATCGGCCTGTCGATCGCGCTGGAACTCGACGTGATCCTGGCTTCGATGGCCCTGGGACTGACGCTGGCAAACGTGGCCCCTCTTCGCAGCCCTCGAACCTTCGAGATCGTCAAACGGTTCGCGCCGCCGATTTACGTGCTGTTCTTCGTGCTCGTCGGCGCCCGGCTCAAGATCGAGAGCCTCTCGATGCTCGTCGTGCTGCTGGTGATCGCCTACGTGGTGGGCCGCAGCGTCGGCAAGATCGGCGGAGCCTACCTCGGCGGCAAATGGTCCGGGGCGAACCGGTGCGTGCGGAACTACCTGGGCCTGTGCCTGTTCGCCCAAGGCGGCGTAGCCATCGGCCTGAGCATCCTGGCCAGCCACCGGTTCACGCCCGATATTAGCTCGATGGTCATCCTCGTCGTAGCCTCGACCACGTTCATCGTCCAGCTCGCGGGTCCCTTGTTCGTCAAGTTCGGGGTGAAGAAGGCCGGCGAGATCGGCCTGAACGTCCGCGAGGAAGACCTGATCGAAACCTACCGCGTCGCGGACGTCATGGACGCGAAAGTTCCGATAATCCCGGCCGGAGCGTCTTTGAAGGAAGTAATTCGCATCGTCAGCGGAACGGACGCGCACTATTACCCGGTGGTCGATCGCGAAAACCGCCTGGCCGGGGCCATCACCCTGCACGGCATCCGGAACACATTCGCGACGCAGGAACTGCACGACTGGCTGGTCGCCCTGGACATCATCGAGCCGATCGTCGCCACGGTGACGCCGCAAACGCCGCTGGCGGAGGCCCTTGGGCAGGCCCGGCGCTACAACCTCGACCGCCTGCCGGTGGTGGAGCCGGATCGGCCCGACGTGCTGGCGGGCGTCCTGGATTGCCCGACCGTCCGCCGCTCGCTTGCAGCGGAGGTGTTGTCCCGTCAGCAAAAAGCCGATAATACTCACGACGCTCATGAGTATTCCGAAAAGCCAAAGGCTGACGAGTAACCAACAGTTCAAGTCCGTGCTGGACCGCGGCCGACGGGCTGGGGACAGCCTGCTGACCCTCTACGCCGCGCCGAACGAATCCGGGCGCATCCGCCTGGGGGTCTCGGTCGGCAAATCCAGCGGCAAGGCGGTGGTGCGAAACCGCCTCAAACGGCTCCTGCGAGAGGCCTTTCGCCACGGCCAGGATCGCATTCCCGCGGGATTCGATTACGTGCTGATGATCTCGCCGGCCCTTTCACGAAAGCTCAAGCAGCGTCCGGAAGGGGCCAGGACTCTCCACGCTCTGGGGATGGAGCGGGTCCAAGAGTCCGTACTGGCCCTTGCCGCGATCGCCGCCCGCCCCCCGGCGGCAGACCCCAATCGAATCCACCGCCAGGATCGTCGGCCATGAGTGAAGAGAAGGAACTGGTTTCCATCAAGCAGGCAGCGGAAAAAGCTGGCGTTTCCCGTCAGTCTCTGCAATATTATCTGATGGTCGGGTTGTTGGAGCCCACAGCGGTCACGTCGACCGGGCGAAGGTTGTTCGGTCGCAAAGCCATCGAGCAGATTCGCTTGATCAAGAAGCTGAACGAAAGCGGCTACCCCCTGCGGGCGATCCGGGACCTCTTCATGGAAAGAAGGCCATAGGGATGTACGATCTGCTATTGACGACTTACGATTTGACGCCTGCGAAATCAGCCAAACGACAGCGCCTCGCAGATCGCAAATAGTAAGTCTTAGATAGTAGATGGAAAGGAGTCAGGCGTGAGTGATTACGAGGCCGCCCAGAGACGGCGGGACGTGATCGTCGGCATTTTCGTGATTGTCGGACTGGCCGCTCTGGGGTGGATGATCTTCAAGTTCGGCGACCTGCCCACGGCCATCACGCGCATGCGGTCTTTCGAAATCTACGTGCAGTTCCCCACCGCTCCCGGCGTGGAGAAGGACACCCCGGTCCGCTTCGCGGGCTATCAGATCGGCCGGGTCACTCACGTCATGGCGCCGGAGGTCAGGACCGACCTGAACACGGGCAGAGAATACCACCAGACTCTGTGCATCCTGAGCATCAACAACAAGTACGTGGACATCCCCTGCAACGTGCAGGTCAAGCTGATGACCCGCGGTTTGGGCAGCAGCTATCTTGAACTCAAAGTGGACCCGGCCAAACTGCCCGCTCCGCTGCAGGACCCGAACGATCCCTACTCGTGTTTCCTCCGAAACGGCATGCTCCTTCAGGGCTCGACCGGCATGACCAGCGAGTTCTTCCCGGAAGAGAGCCAGCAGATGCTCAACGACCTCGTCATGGACATCCGCGCCTTCATCGGCAACGCCAACGACGTCATCGGCGATCCGGACAACAAGAAGAACATCAAGGCGACCATGGCCAACCTCACCGACGCCACCGGCAGCCTGACCGTCGCCCTGAAGGAAGCCAGTCTCACCATGCAGGACGCCCGAAAGACGCTGGAGGATTTCCGCTCGCTGGCCTCGACGGGGACCGACACGCTCAAGAACGTCGACGCCAAGGCCGAACGGCTCGTCGTCGCGATGCTCAACACCAGCACCGAGCTGAGCAAGGCGATCTCGCAGATGCGGCTGGCCCTGGAGAAGGTCAACAGCGGCGACGGCGCCGCCGGGCGGTTCATCAATGACGGCCGGCTCTACGAGAGCCTCCTGGAGAACACCACGCAACTCAACGTGCTCCTGAAGGACTTCAAGGAACTGATCGACAAGATCAGCTCAAAGGGCCTGCGGTCGGTGTACTGATCGGGGCTCTTCTGTGCCGCATCAGTTCATCCGCGACAGGACGACCACCGTCTGGTTCATCACGGGAGCCGTGGCGGGGAAGCGGATCGCGTCCCCGTCGGCAGAGGCCTGCACGTAGTACTCGAAATCGCCGCCTGCAATCCGGCCGGCGGGGATCTTCCCCCTGTAGACTCCGCGGGCCACGTGCTCCATGGCGATCGTCGAGAACGGGCCCCTGCCCAGCGGTCGCCAGTACAGGGCCGGCGAAGACGTCTTTCCCAACACGATCGCCTTGACTCGCAGGTCCTCCCCCGCCGTCAGGCTCGTTCGCACCGTCGGCACGATCAGCCTGGCCGAACCGGTGTAGGAATCCGAAGGTTCGGCGTCCGCCGGCAACGGTTCGCTCAGCAACTCAGCCAGTTCCTTGCCGGGTTTGGTCAGCAGGCCAGGCAGCAGGTGTTGTTGCCAGTTGGCGACTGTTCCCATGCCGCCGGTCGTTGTGATCGTCGCAAGCAGCAGTTCGTGTACTTGGGCCACCTGTCCGACAAGCTCCCTGCGGATGGGTAGGACCATCTCGCGGATCATCCGACTGCGTTGATCCCCAGTGTCCTGCTTGTTGGCCTGCTCCATCGCGACGTTGAACCGGGCCCAGGTGCAGTTGACCTGCCCCATCGCCCTGGTGTACCGCATCACGTTGAGCCAGTAGTCGAAGCGTTCCAGGCTGCCCGCTCCGGTCACGCTCGGTCGAAGAGCCGCCAATTCCTCCACAAACGCATACTCTTTCTCGACTTCGCTCCATGGCCTCGGGTCCGGCGCGATGCCGCCGGGACCGTCGACCCAGGTCGCCGGCCGGGGCAGATAGGAGTCCCGCTTGCGGCCGATCCCCAGGTCGGGGCCTCCGTCGAGTCGCGTGAAGATCCTCGCCGCCGGAGCGGCCGCTCCATCGCCGAACTCAGCCCTGGCCCAGTCGAGGTAGAAATCCTCCGAGGGCAGGTCTCGCGGCCTTGTATCCTGACCCGTCACAGCCAGATCGGCTTCGTATCCCTCGGTCGCCGGGCCTCCGCAGTTGATCTTGCGAACGATCCCATTGCCCTCGACGGTGAAGGCCGCGATGCAGGGGAATTCGACGATTCCGTCGAACTGGATCTCCAGCATGCCGTTGACAACTTCGACGCCCGGGAAGGTGTAATCCAGCGCCCGGTCCTTGCCGACCGCGGCGAAGACGTCCAACTTGTCGATTACCTTGCGGCCCTGGAGGATCACGCCGAAGACCCGCTTGCCCGCTTCGCCATAGTGAGGCTCGCAGAACTGCAGTCGCACGGCGTAGGTCCCCTTGGGCATCTTCAACCGATAGGCGGCCATGCCGTAGGCGACGGTTTGATACAGCGCGTCGTGTTCCGTGTCGGCAATCGGGTTGGCGAATCCGGCGACGTTGCCTCCCTATCGACCCTCCATCCGCTTGAAATCGGGGATCGCGACCGCCTTGCCCGGATCGGGATTCCAGGGCTTCTGGTCCCAGGCGGCCTTCGCCAGGGCCGAGACGTTGGGCGCCAGGATTCGCGTCCGCCAGTGGATGCCGAGCAGGCCGGAACAGCCGTAGGCCAGCGCATCGGCTGCGTCGCGCCTCATCCGACCGACCCACAGTTGTGGGATGGTCAGCCCGGGGTCGTCCTCCAGCCATGGAATCGCCCACTGAGGCCGGCCCTGGACGCGGGCGAAACCCACCTCGACAGGCGCGAAGCCGACATTCCGATTGATGCAGCTCATCGGCATCTCTTTGGGAAGGATATTGTCGAACAGAGCCCGATCCTTCGGCGGTCCCAGAACCCAGCCGCAAGTCGCCAGGGTGAACGGCGACTTGACGTTCCTGGCTGCCTCGATGGCCGCCTGCAGGTCGACCACGGTGGCCTGCACTTCCTCGTCCTTCGGATTGCCCCAGGTCCAGCCCTCCGGCGTCCAGAACCAGTAATAATCGAGGGGATACGCCTTCGCGATGCGATGGAACATCCCCTCATAGAGCTCGCGAACGACGGCCGGATCGTTCGGGTCTTTGCCCAGGCTCTTGATCCGTTCCTTGACCAGCTTGGGTACGATCAACGGGGTTTCCGTGCCGACGCACGTCTGCACGCCGAGCGAATGCGCGAATTCGAACGCCTCGCGGAGCATCTGGCCCGTCTTGTTAAAGACCGCATTCCGCTCCTCCGGCGTGTCGGACCAGGGAGTGGCGCTGCGCATCACCTCCGGGCCGTAGTCATCCCGCTCGAAGAGCTGAGCCGTGCCGAAGGAGAAGTCGCTCGTCTTCTTCGCAGCGTAGCCCCAGTTTCCGCGGAGCGTGTTCTGATAACTCGACTGCGAGCTGAAGCGTACGGTGCCGTCGGGGTTCACGTCCTCCTTGAGTCCGATCCAGACCGTGGGCTCGGGTCCGACCCCGCCCTCGGGATAGGTGTGCAGACCGATGAAGTTCATCCGCAGCTTGGGCAATTGCGCGATGATCGCCTTGTAGTCGTCGGTGTTCCACCAGTCGGGCCCCTCGGGGAAATCGTGGAACGGCTGGATACCGCGGGTCTTGAACAGCGCCTCGCCCCGCTCGTCCAGGTTCGGCAGCGACAGCTTGATCTTCTCGTCGGGCACGACGTCGCCATGCAGGTAGAATCGCACGCCGAAATGCTCGGCGAGTCGATATGCCCCGTAGAGCGTGCTGACCGGGTCGCCACCGGCGACGAACAACGTCTTGCGCCCGTCTGGCCCGCCGGCATACGTCTTGAGCACATACTGTCCCGACTTGACCGGCGGGATGAGACTCTTGACAAGACCCCCTTCCATCGGTCGGGACGTTGCGACGATGATCTGATCGGCGTCCGCAGACAATCCGGCGTTCCCGCCGACGATCGGGACAAGGGCATCGGTCCGCAGATAGAGATATCGCCGGATCTCCCTGGCCGCCAGACGTTCCGGCGGGTCGGCTTGGGCCGGCTCGACGATGACCACCTTCCCCGTCCCGAGACATGGAGCAGGAACAAACGACAGGGAGGCCAGAACGATGAGAAGCGGTGCGATGGAAGATCTTGACGTCATGGCGGGCTCCTCAGGATTTACAATTCACGATTCACGATTTACAATTGTGCATGGAGGCCACGGAGAGGAATCGTAAACTGAAATGCGCAAATAGTAAATCGCAAATAGCAGATAGCAGATGAAGAGAGCCATCCTGGACTGTTATACCGACGAGCCCGCCGGGCTGGGCGTGCCGCCGTTCATTGGGGTTTGGCCGCGATATGCCGCCGGGACGCTCGAAGACGAGCCCACGTATCTGACCGTCGACGACATCCGCCTGGTCCGCTACGTGGAGTGCGTCCCTGAGGTCGTGATCGATCCGCCCTACGGACGGACGCATCTCGAAGTGCTCAATCACACGCGTAGCTATGAGGAGATCCGCCAGATCCTGGAGAATTGCGATGAACTGGTGATCGTCGTGGGCGTGCAGACGCCGGGCAAGTACCTCAGCGCTCGACCGGGGACGTTACACGAGGTCGAGAAGCTGCTGAGGTCGTTCCAAGAGGGAGGCAGCGGTTCTTTCCGCAAGATCCTCACCGGCCCGGTCCTGATCGGGGGCACGCAGGCTCGTGGCGGGGCCCGGCCGCAGGTGGCCGACGCGGAATACTTCGACGAGCTTCGTCCGCTCACGTTTGACACGTACGACCAGTTGCAGCCTCTGGCCCTTAAGGGGGCGCCGTTCATCAAGCAGATGCCGAACCTGGCGAACCGGATCGTCGAGATCGAAACCGGTCGGGGCTGTCCCCGCGAGCGGGGCTGCTCCTTCTGCACCGAGCCGATCAAGAACAAGGTCCAGTGGCGCCGCCCCGAGCTGGTCGTCGAGGAGGTCAGAGCCTTGATGGAACAGGGAGCGAGGGCTTTCCGCCTGGGCAAGCAGTCCTGCATTTTCAGCTACGAAGGAGGCGACCACCAGAAGCTCGAAGCGATGCTCTCGCCCCTGGCCGCGATGCAGCCTGCGGTGCTGCACATCGACAACGCCAATCCTCAGATGATTGATGAGAAGCGGACGGAGCTGTTCGTCAAGTACCTCACGCCGGGAAGCACCGCCGCGATGGGGATCGAGTCCTTCGACCCTCGCGTCACCGCGGCGAACAATCTCAACTGCCCCTACGACATGGCCTTCGAAGCGATCCGCACGGTCAACCGCATCGGCGGCTTTCGCGGCGAGAACGGCTGTCACGCCCTGCTGCCTGGGATCAACATCCTGCTTGGTCTGGCCGCCGAGACGCCCGAGACCTTGGACAAGAATCTCGCCGCGCTCAAGCAGATCCTGGACGAGGGCCTGCTCATCCGCCGGATCAACATCCGCCGGGTCGTGCCCTTCCCCGGCACGCCGCTCCACCAGCAGGTCGGCCGGAAGTTCCTCCGCAAGAACATGCGATACTACGTGGATTGGATCGAGAAGGTCCGCCAGGAGATCGACATTCCGATGCTGCAAAGGCTCTTCCCCGTCGGGACAGTGCTCAAGGACCTGGTGAGCGAAGTCCACAACGGTCACATGACCTTCCTGCGACAAATCGGCAGCTACCCGATCGTCGTCGGAGTCCACGAACGATTGCCGCTGAACGAACGCTTCAGCGTCCGCATCGCAGGCTACATGCGCCGCAGCCTCGTCGCGGAACGGGTAGAGTAGTCTGCGAGGAGAGAATACCGAAAACCGCGGATGGACACAAATGAACGCCGCTACTTGGTGGCCGCGGGCTGCTGAATACTTGCCGGACAGGACGTGCGAGGCTTCCTACCAGCCCTGTCCGGTCTCTCATGTTCGATCCCGATCACGGCGGGTACAGGCCTGCATCGTGTGGCACCCCCGCCCTCGGGGGTGATTCTTAGAACTCCCCAGTGGGGGGTGATTCCTCAGATTTCTCAGCCGGGGGCGGCTGGGCTACACCTTCGATCCACTCGCGCCACAGCCACGGGTATTCATCCGCGTTCCGGCACAGGCCCTTTCGGACTGGGTTGGCACAAGTATACTCGACTTTGGCTCTCACCGCTTCGTTGGATCGCAGTACGCGGTCAAACGACTCATCCTGCCAAACGGATCCCTTTCGCTTGAGCAGATGATTGACCGAGTGCGCGGAAGCACCCTTGATCCCGTTGGTGATCTCGGCCAGTGTGTACGAATGGCCCTGCTCGTCCCACAAAGGCGTGAAAACCATGTGTACATGGTCGGGCATCACGACAGCCCCATGGACGTGAATTTTGCTCCCGTGATCATGCAGGCAATGATGCAATACCTGCGTGCGAACGGACTCCGGCAAGACGAGGTGATTCGCCGTGCAGAAAGTCAAGAAGATCGTCTTGCCCTCAGCCTGTAGATGGGGAAGGTTGCGCCGGTACGCGGCCTTGCCTCGCTTGGCCAGAGGAACCCCAGCCGAGGGCGGCTGGGCTACATCATCATGTGGCACCCCCGCCCTCGGGGGTGATTCCCAAGATTCCCCAGCCGGGGGCGGCTGGGCTACAGGTTCTGGTTCCTCGGAGGGCATACGTCCCTATCCTCTGCCAATCTCGCGATCCGGCCTGTGTCGTGTGGCACCCCCGCCCTCGGGGGTGATTCTTAGAATTCCCCAGGCGAGGGTGATTCCCAAGACTACCCAGCCGAGGGCGGCTGGGCTACAGAGCTGCGAAGCTCTTTCAGCAGGCGGATCGCCGCTTTGGCCATTCGCTCGCCTGCGCCGGGAACGACAGATCGGAAGAGCACACGTCTGAACTCCAGTCACCGAATACGATC
>CALEZT010000074.1 GCA_937927975.1 uncultured Phycisphaerales bacterium | reverse complement strand
GAAGATACTGATCCGCACGGACTATTTCATGCAGCCCTGCCGAAAGGACACGGTCCATCATCGGCATGCAGTTACGAACGCGGTCGCATTCCATTGTGTGAATGCAGCGGTGGAGCTTCTGATCGCGCAGGTTGAGTCGGGACAATTGCCGGCGACTCTCCCGGAGGGATTGCCCAAAGATCCTTTCAGCGGAAGAAGTCTCGGTTATGAACGGACCGATGGGGGATTCGTCCTTCGCTTCGATCCCGAGAAGGTCGGCGAACTGCGATTCCGAGAGTTCGAGTTCGGCGCGAAACGCTGATCGATTCCATCCAATCCCTGTTGGCAGAGGCGGCTGCCTCCTATTTGGTTTGAAGTCCCTGGGTCTTGCGGGTATAGTCTGCGGGTCGGAAGATGCATCCGGCTCGACATGTGACGCAGGTCAGGAGGACATACCGATGATGAAGAAGTGCCTGATGAAGCGGGTCGCGCTGATTGCTCTGGCGATGGTCGGATTCTTCAGTCGTGCGGCGGTTGGGGCCGAGCCGGCTCCGACGATACGCGTGGGCGACGCGCCCCAGTGGCGCGTCCAGGTGTGGTCGGGCGACCGCGTGCTGTTCCAGGCGCCGCAAGAAGGGCTCTGGTCGGTCGCGACCGGCTGGAAGGACGGCTGGCCCGAGGGCTGGCGTCATGCGAACGTCGGCGGCGTCGCGAGAGTCGGCGACTGGACCGTCGTGACTGGCGCGATCGAATTGCCCCAGGGCAAGCTGGAGCTGCGCGACTCGTATCGAACCGAGGGCAACGTCGTTCGCGGCGTGCGACGATTCACGTGGACCGGGAAAGAGCCCTTGCCGCAGTGCACGCTGTCGGTCCGCTGGCTTGCGCCGGGGGCCAGGAACGCCTTGCCTTTGCTGCCCGGCATCTGCTACTACGGCAACCCGATGGGCGCCCGCACCGGCGCCGGCGCGGTGGCCATTCACACGGGCAAGCCCGGCGAGGAGTCGATCTACGAAGAGCATCGCTACGCGGCGCCCTTCGCCAGCATCGAGTGGAATGAGGGCGACGGGTGGCGTGGGGCCGCGATGCACACGATCCCTTCGATGCCGATCGACGCCAACCGCCGCGACCAGTGGTGGTCGCTCGGCCTGGTCGCGCGCGACGGCGCGTGCGAGTTGATCGCGTTGTCGGGCCCGTGCGCATCGAACGGTAAGCACAGCGTGGTGAAGGCCCTGCAGCGCAAGTTCGTCGACTACCCCGACGTGTGGATCAATCTGCGGCCGGGCACGGTCGTCGAGAAGACCTTCTTTCTCGAAGCCTATCCCGTGGCGAAACAGGGCTCGGGTTTTCGCACGCCGCTGCGAACCGCGATGGCGCTGAATCCACCCTGGAGTCTCGACGGTCTGCCGACGCTCGATCAGATCGTACGAGACAAGTATCGCTTCGCGCGCTCGCGATTCCGCGATCGGTCGAAGGACCCAGGGTTCCACATGTTCCCCGGCGACGGGTCGGAGTACGTGATGGGCTGGTGCGGACAGGCCGCCGCGCCGGGTTACGCGTTGTTGGCCCTCTCGAAGCGCCTGGGCGACCCGAAAGCCCGTGACATGGCCGTTCGCTCGCTCGACCTCCTGGCGACCGCGCCCTTCAACGAGCACGGCTTCCTGCTGCGCTATTCCGCCGGCTCGGGCAAATGGTCGGAGCAAAACGCGGTCTCGCAGGGCCAGGCGATGGAGAACTTCGCCCGCGCCATCCTGATCGCACGCAAACAGGGCGGGATCGACACCAAACCCTGGGAAGCATTCCTGCGAAAGGCCTGCGAGGTCCACGCCGGCCGCATTCTGCGGGATGATTGGCGTCCCGTCTCGACGAACGAAGGGTTCTTCGTCGCGCCACTGTGCAAAGGGTACGGGTTGTTCGGCAACGAGGATTTCAAACGCGCCGCGATCAAGGCCGCCGAGCATTACGCCCAGCGGCACCTCGACATGACCGAACCCTACTGGGGCGGCACGCTCGACGCGCAGTGCGAGGACAAAGAGGGCGCGATGGCGGGCTTCCAGGCGTTCCTGGCGGTCTATGAGATGACAAAGGAGTCTCGCTATCTGGAATGGGCCCAGCATGCGATGGACGCCTCGCTCACCTACACCATGCTGTGGGACATCGACATGCCGCCCGGCCGGCTGCGCGACCACGGATTCAAGACCCGCGGCTGGACGATCGTCTCAGCGCAGAATCAGCACCTCGACGTCTTCGGCGTGCTCTATACGCCGGAGATCTGGCGCATGGGCGAGTACCTCCGCCGGGACGACTTGAAACAGCTCGCGGCGGTGATGTACCGCAGTTGCGGGCAGATCATCGACCCCTGGGGCAGCCAAGGCGAGCAAATACAGCACACCAACTTCCTCCAGGCGGGCGACTTGTCCGACCCGTCGCGGGCCCGCGGCGGCTACGCGGAGCATTGGACGGTCTTCTGGATCACGGCCCACTTCCTCAACGCCGCGGCCCAATTCGAAGAGATGGGGATCGACCTCGACCGCCAGGGACTCGCGACGGACCATCCGTAACCGGCGTTCGACGGCCGGGAGAATTGTTCGCTGATTCTGCCAACCCTGGCGGGCGTTCGGATGTATATGCAGTCGACGGACGCGTTCCGAGCAGGCGAACAAGTACTCGTCGCCGGAGCAAACGAGCACGGGGAGCAGGATGAGACTGTCGGTCGCCGCCAACTATGACGTGGCTCTGGCCGCGAAACTCGCGGAGTTTCCGGTGGTCGAGGTCTACGGCAAGTTCGCCGCCGACCCGGTCGGAGGCGGGCGTCCCAGCTACATGGGTACGCCCTTGAGCTGGCGGGACCTGGCCGCCTACGTGAGGGAACTGGACCGCCATGGCATCGCTTTCAACTACCTCTTGAACAGCTCGTGCCTGGGCAATCGCGAGTGGAGTCGGCCCTGGCAGAAGAAACTCCTGCGGCTCCTGGACCGCCTCGCGTCGATGGGCATCCATCGGCTGACCGTCGCGACGCCCTACCTGCTGGAGCGGGTGAAGGCCGCGTTCCCTCAGTTCCACGTCAAGGCCGGGATCTATGCCCAGATCGACACGCCCCGCCGGGCGCGGTTCTGGAGGGACCTCGGCGCCGACGCCTTGACGATCGAGAGCTTCTCGATCAACCGCGACTTCGAAACGCTGCGATCGATCCGCGAGGCGGTCGATTGCGACCTTCAACTGATCGCCAATCATCCGTGCCTGCCGAACTGTGCGATGCAGCCGTACCATCAGAACGGCTTCGCCCACAGTTCCGACGGTTCGCGGAACCTGTTCCTCGACTACTGCTTCCTGAGTTGCACGCTTCAGCGTCTGGAGGACCCGTCCACGCTCATCAAGGCCGGCTGGATCCGGCCGGAGGACGTCGGTTTCTACGAGACCCTTGGCTACGAGCACTTCAAGCTCCTCGAACGAGGCATCCCCTCGGCGGAACTGCTCCGGCGCGTCGAGGCCTACAGCCGGCGCAGGTCGGGCGAGAACCTGGCTGAGTTGGTCCTACCCTACGGATTTCGCCAGGCCCCCAGGAAGCAGAGCCTCTGGACGCTGCGGCACTTCCTCCGCCCGGGCCAGGTCAACCCGTGGCGGTTGCGGCCCCTGTACGAGCTGCTCAAGAAACAGGGCATGCTGTTCGCCCTGGAGAAGAGCCCCTTCCGCATCGACACTCACAAGATCCCGGATGACTTCGTGAAAGGATTCGAGCGTCGCCGCTGCCGTGAGCTGTCCTGCGAAAGCTGCGGCTATTGCGGGAAGATCGCCGCCGAGGCGGTGACGGTCGATCCTGCTTTCCGCGAGGAGCAGATCGCGCAGTTCAGGCAAGCGAGACGGTCGCTGATCGAGGGGAGGTTGTGGGGTGTTTGAGGAGCGTGCACGCGGCTCGGAGTTCCTGGACGCACCCGACAGCGATCCTCGACTGGCGGAAGAAAGCTACCGGTTCATGAAGCGGGTCAACCGCATCGGCGGCGGGACCCGCGTGATCCGCGAGTTTCTCGAATCCGAGTTGAAGGACCGACCCAGGGCCGAGCCCATCCGGATCCTCGACATCGGCGCCGGCGCGGGCGACATTCCCCTGGCGATCGTGGGCTGGGCCCGCCGGCAGGGTCATCGAATCGAGTTCACCTGCATCGACTTCAACGCCAGGGCCCTGGAAACGGCGCAACAGGCCATCGACCGAGCCGGCGGAGATTCCAGCATCCGGCTGGTCGAAGCGGACATCTTCGCCTATCAGCCTGTCAACGATTTCGACTATGCGATCAGCTCCATGACCTTCCACCACTTCACGGAAGCCGAGATTCACAGGCTGATCACCCACCTGTGCGGCTTCGTGCGCCGGGCCCTGCTGATCAACGATCTCCATCGCAACTTGTTGAACTACCTGGTCTGTAGTATCCTGGTGGTTCCGCTGGACCGCGAGATCCGGCACGATGCCCGACTCTCGATCCTGCGGGGCTTCAAGCCGGACGAACTGCGGACGATTCTGCGCCAACACGATCCGGACCCGCTCGTGACGCGGTCGTGGTTCAGTCGCGTCGCCGGGGTCGTCCGGTTCGACCGCAAAGGGGGCGAATGAAAGCGGTGCTGACAGCCCTGGCCACTGCCAATCCCAGGCGATACGCCACGCAGCAGGAGGTCTGCGCGTTCTTCGAGACGCACTTCGCGATGGAGAACAAAGAGCGGGCGCTCTACCGCGAGTTGTTGCTCGAAGGCCCGATCCGCGGTCGGCACATCGCGGTCGATGAGGACGAGGAGATCTGCCAGCAGGACCCCGACTCGCTGATCGGGCGGTTCGAAAGGCACGGGCGCAAGCTCGCGGCCGAGGCGGCCCGCAAGGCCCTGGACCAGGCGGGCCTGGCCCCCGATCAGATCGAGGGACTCGTCGTAAACACCTGCACGGGGTACCTGTGTCCCGGCCTGTCTTCCTATCTGGTGGAGGACCTGGGACTGCCGGCGTTCACGTCGGCTCTGGACCTGATGGGCATGGGCTGCGGCGGTGCGATCCCGAACCTGGAAGCGGGTTGCCGAATGATCCAGTCGGGGGCGCGACAGACCGTCCTGTGCCTGTCGGTGGAGATCTGCTCGGCAACCTTCTTTCGCGGCCCGGACCCCGACCTGATCGTCAGCAACAGCATCTTTGCCGACGGCGCCTCGGCGGCGGTGCTCCAGGCCAATCTCAATGACGACAGCGTTCGTAGTGTGCCCGTAAGGGCATATGTGTCGCGGGCATCCTGCCCGCGAATCGAGGGCGGGACGCCCTCGACACAAATAACGCCTTACGGCGTCACTACGAACAACGGCCTCGTGCGATTCCTCGATTTCGAGTCCGTAACGCTGCCCGAGTACCGCGACAAACTCCGCTACACGACCCAAGGCGGCAGGTTGCGAAACGTGTTGACGCGAAGCGTGCCGGCGATCGGGGCCAAGGCGGTCGGCCAGGTCACCCAGCGACTGCTGGATCGCAATAGGCTGGGTCCGAGCGACATCCATCGCTGGATCGTCCATCCCGGCGGAACGCAGGTGCTCAAGGCGGTGGAAAGACACCTCGACCTGGCGCCCGAAACGCTGCGCTTCTCCTACGAAATCTTCCGCGAGTACGGCAACATGTCCTCGCCGTCGGTGATGTTCGTCCTGGACAAGGTCCTGCGAGAGGCCGCCCCCCTGCCCGGCGAAAAAGCCCTCCTCGTTTCCTTCGGCGCCGGTTTCACCGCTTTTGCAGGACTGATGGAGTTCTAAAGTCCCATCCGTCCCATGGGTCCTATCCGTCCTATGCCCTGCTCTCCAGGAACAGCGGCCGGATGTGCCTTTCGTAGAGATTGGCCGCGACGTTCTCTGCGATCGTGGACTCGTATTGCTCCAGGGCGCTCAGGAAACGCGGGCCCATCTGGGCGGCGACTTTGTAGCCCACGTGCAGGAGCTGGCGGAGACTTGGATTGTAGTGCGGGCATTTCTGATCGTGTCGCAGGGCCGCGGCGAACCGCTCGCCATCCCACCCGGCAACCTCCTCCGGCGTGGGCAGCTTCTTCGTGTCGATATCGATCACCGTGGCGTAGGGGCCGCAGAGCTCGTCCATGCGACCCAGCGCGGTCGTGTAGACCTCCCTGGCGATAGCCAATCCGTCGCCTCCCGCGGCGGCCAGGCCGATCAGCTCCTCCAGCCAGGTGGTGCCGGCGGTCTTCAAGTGCAGGCCGGCGTTGAACTTGCGGATCGCCCGGCCGATCGCGCCGTAGATCGAGAACTTGTCGCTGCCCGAGTGGACGCTGAGCTTGAGCGCATGAGGCAGCGGGAATTGCTCGACCGCGAAGCGAATCACGGCCAGGTCCTGCTCGAACTCCTCCGCGAACTGGTTGACGTTGCCGACATAGTCCACGCCCTTGTTGAACCGCCCGCTGAACTTCGGCGCGATCGTCTCGGCGGGGATGCCCTCGTCGGCGATCGCGGCCAGGATCACCAGCAGCTCCACCGGCGTCTGCGGGGCGTCGGTCTCGTCCATCGAGACTTCCGTGACGAACTGGCCTGGGCCCTTGACCGCTTCGATGCAGCGGAAGATCTCGCCGGCCTGCTGCACCGCCAGGAGGTACTTGCCTGAGATGGACCGCATGGCAGACTCGTCGATCTCGATCGGCTGCGAGATGCCTTCGATCCGATGAGAGCCGAGCAGATCGCGATACTTGTCGACGAACGAATCGATGTCGGCTGCGCTTGCGCTTCGCCCGACGAAATCTGCCACGTCGAGCGTGAAGAAATCGCTGGCGTCCATGAATCGGGCGACATTGCCCAGGCCGATGTGGTCGGCGTCTACCCAGTACGGCCCCTTCCAGCCGACGGCTTTGACCGCTGCATCCGCCTCTTTGCGCACGTCGGAGGGCTGGGTGCCGATGATCGTATGCTCGCGATTGGATTTGTTCCAAACAGGGGTGATTCCCACGCCCTGCCGCGCCGCTTTCATCAAAGCAGCCAACTGGGCTTTGCCCTGGCGGCCGAAGCGGTCGCCGACCCCCATCGAGTATTTGCCAAAACACATCTCGTGTTGTCGTACGCCCATGGGTATACGGAATTCTCCGCCCTCGGTCTTGTCAGTTCGTTCGATTCGCCAGTTCCGCGACCGCGCCGCGCGGCACGTCGGCTCCGACCTGCGTCACCGCATTGACGCCACAGAAATCGTTGCCTATCAGCGTGACTGAGCCGCTGGCGGCGCCCTGGAGCTTCAGGAACAGGCCCGTGCCCGCCGGCGGGGTGCAACCCCGAACCGAAACGCTCTGCACGTCCATGAACCGCAGCAGCGACGCGGCTCCATTTGAATGCGGAACGTCCAATCCGTCAACCGTCGCGCCTCGCACATCCTCGAACACTACGGCGTGTCGCTTGTCCTCGCCCGCCAGTTGCAGTTGCACGTTGGCGATTCTGAGGCCTCGGACATAGCGGCAGTAGAACCCATAGGCGGGCAATCGCCCGAACATCGAGTACTCGGGGTACTTGTCCGGGTTCTCAGGGATCGAACGCGAAGCCTCCTCCAGCGATCCGCCGCCTGCGAACGAGAGACGGATGTTGCTGAGCGTGAGATTCTCGATGTTCGCATCGGGCAAACCTGCAATGGCGCAGCCTGTGCGGTCGGCCCCGGTCGCTTCGACATCGCTGATCGTGACGTTTCGCAGGGTTCCGACGCCGGGCTTGGGCATGCCCTCCTGAAAAGGCCGGGCTCGGTTGCCCAGGCGGATGAAGATCGGCGCGCCGACGCCGGTCATTGTGATGCCGGTCACAACAACGCGATCCATCGTCCCGCCATCGACGATCTCCAGAGCGATACCTGCCAGTCGGGTGTCGTAGATTGCACAAGTGTTCATCACGATGTTCTGGAAGCCGCCGTTCGATTCCGTGCCCAGTTTGAGGGCGTTGCATGTGCTCCGCAGGACGCAACCGGTGACGACCACGTCCTTGCACAGGCGGGCGGAGGTGCTCTTGAGCACGATGGCGTCGTCGCCGGAGTCGATGTTGCAGGCGGTGATGAGGACTCGGTGGCACGAGTCGATGTCGATGCCGTCGTTGTTATGGTTGACGTGGCTTCTGACGGTGACGCCGGCGATGCGAACGTCGTCGCAGGCCAGATAGTGCTGCACCCACATGGGCGAGTTGCGGATCGTTATACCCTCGACCACGACGTCGCGGCATTCGATGAACCGTATCGTGTACGGACGGACCTTATAAGGCCCTTGGAACGAGGCGCCTTGGCCATCGATGACGCCCCGTCCGGTGATGGCGATCCGCTCCGCCTTCTCGGCGTAGATCAGGCTCTTGTCGGTATAGGTGTCGGTAAACGAGTGGTAGGCGGGAACCTTGGAGGGGTACTGCGCGAGGTCCCGCGTTGCGAGCAGCGTGGCGCCGTCGTCCAGGCGAAGCGTGACGCCGCTCTTGATCACGATCGTCCCGCAGAGGAACTTCCCCGGCGGCACATACACGACTCCCCCGCCGCCTGCGGCGCACTCATCGATCGCCTCTTGAACGGCCTGCGTGCAAAGCGTTTGCCCGTCGGGTTTTGCGCCGTAGTCGCGGATGTCGTGGAGAACCTCGGCGCCGGAGGCAATCGAGCTGCAGATCGCAACGAGCATGAGCAACCAGGGCTTTAGCGACATGAAGGTCTCTCCGTTGCGGTGCGGGCATGAAAAAACCCCGCAGCGCATCCATTCGCCACGGGGCAACGAAAAAGCTCTCATTCACGATGTGCCGAGCACCGCTGCGGCACTGCGCTTACCTCGGTCTTGTCGACAGCGGAGCCGGCTCGGCGGGCGCCTCGACGACGACTCCCAGGCGACCCAGGGCCCCGGCGACGTCCGGCTGCCTCGGGTTGAGCTGGAAACTCTTCAACAAGTACTGCTTGGCCAACGTGTTATCGCCTTTGCCCAGATAGTAAAACCCGATCTGGCGGTTGGCCTCGGGGGAGTCCGGCGCCGCTTCGAGCGCCTGTCGGAAGCATCGCAAGGCGTACGCGTCCAGTCCGAGCTGCTCGAACTCCCAGCCAAGGCGAAGCATCTCGCTGACTGCGACCCCGGCCTGGCGGATGTAGGTGTTGGCGAACTGCTCGGCCTGGGCGGTCTGGCCGCGGTCGATGTTCATCTTCACGACGCCGGCCTGTGCCGCTCGGTTGGCGGGCTGGAATCCTAACGCGACGTTGTAGTGATACTCCGCTTTGTTCCAGTTCTGAGACTTGTGATACAGCCGGGCCAGATCGTAGTGCACCTGAGGGTTCTCGAACTTCTTGTCGAGCTCGGCCAGCAACTGGGCCTCGGTCTTGTCGGACGGGGGCGCCGGAATCGTATTGACCGGTCTTACCGTTTGGACCCCATCACCGCACCCCCAGAGAGCAAACAAGGCTGTACTCAAGAGCACATGTAGCAGAATCTCTTTCGCCACCGGCTTCGCGCTCCTTTGTTTGCCTGTCATTGACGCCTCCAAAGAGATCCCACGGTTTGCCAGTGCAAAAACCTCCGTGGGACTGACGGGAGTATTTTGCCAACGTACGCAGGGGAATGCAAGCAAAAAAACCACGACAGGACAAAGAAAGTTGCACTTTTCGCGGACCGAGTGACATCGTCGCGGCTTGCGGGAATCGGTCGCAGTCGATGTAATAAACTGGCCTTGTCAATCGACATACGTACGGAACGGACGGCGATTCACAACCGTCGATCGCCGTTGTCCGGAAGGGCCGACCCGAGGCGCGGAAAAAATTCCGCGGAGTTCTTTTTCCGCCGGACGGGCGGGTACGAAAACCAGAGCAAACGCAGAGATTCGACGAGGACGCTCTTGCAGACGCACGACTGGCAGGTCATCGTTCAGGAGTACGGGCCGCTGGTCTGGCAGACCGCGTATCGTCTGCTGGCCCATCACGCGGACGCCGCGGACTGTTTTCAGGAGACGTTCCTGACGGCCCTGGAACTGTCGCGCCGTCAAGAGGTGCGGAACCTGCCGGGCTTGCTGGTGCGTCTGGCCACGACGCGGGCGATCGACAGGCTCCGCCAGAACGGGCGCCGTCGCAGAACCGACGCCTGCAACGAGGAACCGATCGACTGCAACGCGGACCCGATCGACGCGATCGAGGCGCAGGACCTTGCCGACCGGCTGCGAGAAACCATCGCGGAACTGCCGCCACACGAGGCTCAGGTGTTCTGCCTGCGTCATTTGGGCCAGATGAGCTATCGCCAGATCGCCCGCGAGCTGCACGTCGGCGTCGGCGCCGTCGGGGTGTCCCTGCACCGCGCCAAGACGCGGCTTCGCGAATCGCTGGGCGCGACAATCGCATCCGATGAGGTATCCCATGGACAGAAGAAATGACGAGAGAGACATTCTGAGCGAGGCCCTCGCTCAACTCAAGCAACAGGGCCTCTCGCAGCAACCTCCCAAACCGGTGGTCGATGAGACCCTCCGACGACTCGCTGACGCTCAGTTTGCGGACGCAAGACCTGATAACAGGCGTTCTCGCAACGTTTTTCTGGGACGCATGGCTGTGGCGGCGCCCCTGGCCGCCGCCGCATTGATCCTGGTGGGTTTCGCCATCGGCAGGCTGTCAGGCCCGGCCCCTCTGGATCTCGACGAGCTTCGCGAAGCCCTGGTTCCATCGGTGGCAGCATCCATCGAGCCGGCCCTTCGCGAGAGATTGCTCGAAGACATGGGCCAACGGTGCCAGGCCGCCTTGACACACGGCTTCTTCAAGGTCAGAGAGGATCTTACGCAGCAGTATCGCGAGGACCTCACTCGATATGCCTTCCAGACCCTGGCGGCCTCGAACGCGGTGACCAACCGTCTCCTGGCGGAAGTCATCGAGAACATGGACAAGGCGCAGGCCGACGACCTGGCCCGAATCGCACGGGCGATTCATCAGATCGAACTCAATCGCGTGCAGGACAAGACGCAGCTCGTCACCGGTCTGCAAACGCTGGCCAGCCGGACCGAAGATGAGCTGTCTCGCACGCGACAGCACGTCGTTCAGTTGTTCACCAACTACCAACCAGGAGGGTTCGAGGCTGATCCGCGACCCTTCCAGAGCTTTCCTGAAAGGAATGAACCATGATCGCCTTCCCTAAGAGACGCACCTGTCTTACGTTATCGCTTTTCCTGACGGCAGCGGTCGGCCACGTTCACGCCAACTCCGGCCCGTCGGCGCGGGAGCCGGTGCAGGTTGTGGAAGCAGGCGCTGTCGACATGTACGGCGGCCCCCGCTCCAGCGGGGTCGCGACGTACGCCGCGCCGACTCGGTTCGCCGACTGGTTTTACGTCGGCTTCGAGGGCGAACCCTCGATGGAACCGGCCCTGGTGATCCCCGACAAGGAGATCGATGTCGCGACGACGAGCCGGATCATGGAAGACCTGGGCATCATGTCGCGGATCATCGAGAAGAACGTGCTGGCCTCCTACGGAATCGACCGGGGCGGCTGGAGAGAGCCCGTCATAGGCGGATTCGCGTCGCCGGATGCAGTCGGTCCGAGGGCCCTGTTCTCTTCCGTGGGTCGGGCCAGGCCGCTCTACATCGGCGGCTACGGCGCCACGTTCTTCATCCAGGTGGATTTCCCCCTGCTCTCCCCGACCCAAGCGCCGGAGAAGCCAGCCGAGTCTCAGGAAGACCCCGTCTGGGCGCAGACGAAACGGTCGCTCCTGGAGCCGCGTCCAGGCGCAACGGGTTTGCGAGGAGAAGCCGTGGGACAACCCTACAACCAGGGCAAGGTGGACAGCTTCCGCAGGTCTCTGATCGCGACCATGAAACACGCAGCGAACATCCGAGACCTTGAGTCCGCCCACTCGGTGACCTTCGTGGTTCAGGGCCTGACTTCTCCGGCGTCGGTTCCGCAACGCAGCCAGCCGGGAGTAGTCATTCCGACCGTAAGAAACGCCCCTTCGTTTGACAGGAGCGTGATGACGCTGCGGACGACCAAGGCCGATGTGGACGCCTACGCCAAGGGCCAGCTTACACGCGAACAATTCGAGCAGCGGGTGCAGGTGACTGCCTACTGACGAACCGGTGAGGTTTCACAAGAGGAGACGACCTATGACAACGTTCATTTCCACAGCGATCCTCCTGCTCGCCTCGGCGGGCAGCTACCGCGGAACAGGAATGGCCGGCGGTTCGATCGCGGCCCCCAACAGCGGCGGCCCACAGACGGTAGAGTTCCGCGACGACGCGCATGACCTCCTGCTCGGGCTCCAGACCTCCCTCGGCGCCGGCCAGCAGGACCGCGTCGCGCGGACGGCCTTCGTGGTCCCCGGGCCGGACCTGGCGCCTGAGGCTATCGCTCAGATCCGCGAGGACCTGGCGGTGATGTGTCGGATCTTCGACAAGGCCTCGATCTGGGCCAAACGAACAGGCGACAGCGCGATCGACAGGACCGTCCCGATCGACCTCTCCGGCGTGGAGATTTCGCAGCAGGTGATCCTGACGCAAGCTCTCTATCTCGATGGCTACGGCGCGGTCTTCTTCCATCCGGTGGACTTCCCGCTGGCGGCGCGCCGAGAGGAGCAAGCGCTCCCCAGGACCGACTCTTCGGTGGACCCTCTGTGGTCGCAGACCGCCAACGAACTTCGCGGCGGACCTGTGGAATCGCGAAGACCGTCCGATCTTCCCTACAACGCCCAGCAGGTGGAGAACCTCAAGATCGCTCTGATCGGGGCCCTCCGCCACGCGGCGAACCTGCGAACCCGCGGATCGCAAGACACGATCAGCATCGTGATCGCCAGACGCTCGAATCGCAATGAAGGGTCCACAGGGACTCTTCAATCCCGAGGGGCCTACGGCGCCACTATGCAACAAGGGGCGACCGAACCCGCGGACCTGCCGACGGTTCTGATTCTTCGCACGACCAGGTCCGACATCGACGTTCTGGCGAAAGGCAGCCTGAGCCAGGAGCAATTCGCGGCGAAGGTCCAGACTCTCAAGTCCTGGACAAACCCCGGTCCGACGGAAACCGGCATGGGCGGCTTTGGAGGGGGAGGGATCATGGGCGGAGGTGGCGGGATGGGAGGAGGGATGCGGATGCCCTCGCAGAACAGATAGCGGCCGGCGCCAACGGACGCGATACACGATAGGAATGCCGGAGGCCGACCCGTCAGAGAGTCGGCCTCCGGTATTCTGTCGATCGTCAGAGTCTCACACGTCGAGGTTCTGCACCTCGCGCGCGTGGTCCTGAATGTACTTGCGGCGGCCCTCGACGTCGTCGCCCATCAGGACGCTGAAGAGGCGGTCGGCCTCGCCGGCGTCGTCGAGCTTGACTTGGAGCAGCGTGCGAGTGGCGGGGTTCATGGTCGTTTCCCACAACTGCTCGGCGTTCATTTCGCCCAGACCTTTGAACCGCTTGATCTCGACGCCCTTGCCGCCGATCTGGCGGATGGCGGTGTAGATGTCGCCCAGCGCCGCGATTTCGTGGCGGTCGTCGCCGTGGACGATGTAGAATTTCGTGGGCAGCGCTTCGCCGGAATCCGTCTTCTCCGTCTTCAGGAGGAAGTCGGGCAGGTCCAGCCCGAAATCGCTCTTGAGCTTCTGCGCGATCTGCTCGATTCGCACGACCTCATGCAACTCCTCGCCGACGGCGGTCGGCTCCTCGCTGCTGGTGGACTTCTCCTTTTCGCCGGCGCCGTTGTGACCGTTGCCGTTCCTGGAGATGCCGAGTTCCTCCAAACGCTTGTCGTATTCGGCCGCGTCGCGGAAGAAGTCGGGCCTCTCGTGGCCCTGGCAGCGAATCATGTAGTGAGGCAGGCTGTTGCCGTCGTAGTATTCGGAAATGAACTCCTCGAAGCGGATGCCCCGATGGGTCAGCACGTTGACGACGCGCTCCATGTCGCCGAGCGTCTTGAGCAGTTCCTCGAACTTCGGACGAGGGATTTCGCGGGCCTCGGTCTTGGCGGACTTCTTGCCCTTGTCGAATCCGTCGCGGACAAATAGCTGCGTGTCGTCCAGGCCGCGAGTGATCATCCGGCGTCGCATCTCCTGCTCGGTCAGCACATATTCGGAGGTCTTTCGTCCTTTGACCCTCAGCTCGTACAGCGGCGGCTGGGCGATGTAGACCATTCGATGGTCGAGCAACTGCGGCATCTGACGGAACAGGAAGGTCAGCAGCAGCGTGCGGATGTGCGCTCCGTCGACGTCGGCATCGGTCATGAGGATGAGCTTGCCGTAGCGGCACTTCGCGATGTCGAACTCGTCGGTGCCGATGCCGGTGCCCAGGGAGCTGATGAGGGTTCGGATTTCTTCGTGCGCGAGCATCTTCTCGAGGCGCGCCTTCTCGACGTTGAGGATCTTGCCTCTCAGCGGCAGGATGGCCTGAATGTTCCTGTCGCGTCCGCCTTTGGCGGACCCGCCTGCGGAATCGCCCTCGACCAGGAAAATCTCGGTCGCCATCCGCTCTTTGCTGGCGCAGTCCCAGAGTTTTCCTGGGAGATTCGCGCTGCCCAGGGCCCCCTTTCGACGGGTCAATTCACGGGCCTTCCTGGCCGCCTCGCGGGCGGCGGCCGCCTGGATCGCCTTGTTCAGGATTCGTTTGGCGTCCGCGGGATGCTCTTCGAGATAGTGCGAGAGCTGCTCGTTGACCACCATCTGGACGAAGCTTTCGACCTCGGGATTGGTCAGACGGACTTTCGTCTGGGCCTCGAAGTGAGGGTTGGTCAGTTTCACGGTCACCACCGCGGTCAGACCTTCACGCAGGTCGTCGCCCGTGGTGCCTTGGCCTTCCTTGAGCAGGTTGTTGGCCTTGGCGTAGAAGTTCATCGTTCGCGTCAACGCGGTTCGGAAGCCGGAAAGGTGGGTGCCGCCGTCGATGTTGCGGATGTTGTTCGCGAAGACCAGCACGTTGTCGGTGTAGCTGTCGTTGTACTGCATGGCCACTTCGCAACTGAGCTTGCTCTCGGGATCGTCCTTGGCCATGTAGACGATGCCCTCGTGCAGAACGTTCTTACCCTCGTTGAGGTGCTTGATGAAGGCCTTGATGCCCTCCTCGTACTGGAACGTCTCTTTCTTGTCGGAGCGATCGTCGCGGAAGGTGATCTTGAGGCCCGCGTTGAGGTAGGCCAGTTCGCGGATTCGTTTGAGCAGCGTGTCGTAGTTGAACTCGGCGTCCCCGAAGATCTCCTCATCGGCCATGAAGGTGACCTTGGTGCCTCGTTTGTTGGAGGGGCCCACGAGCTGGACCGGGCCGGTCTTCTTGCCACGCCGGCATTCGAAATGGTGGTGCGTGCCGTCGCGGAAGACGTCCACGTGCAGCCAATCGCTCAGAGCGTTGACGACGCTGACGCCGACGCCGTGAAGCCCGCCGGCGACCTTGTAGCTGTCGGAGTCGAACTTGCCGCCTGCGTGCAGGGTCGTCAGGACGACTTCCAGCGCGCTGACCTTGGCCTCCTTGTGCATCTCGACCGGGATGCCTCGGCCATTGTCTTCGATGCTGCAACTGCCGTCGGCCTGGATGCGAACGGTGATCGCGTCGCAGAAACCCGCAAGAGCCTCGTCGATCGAGTTGTCCAGGACCTCATAGACGAGATGGTGCAGACCCGCGATGCCGCGGTCGCCGATGTACATGTCCGGCCTCTTGCGGACGGCGTCCACGCCACCGAGGATCTTGATATTACTAGCGTCGTATTTGTGTGCCTCCATACCGGCCCTCAAAAGTCAAACCTCAGTACCAACCAGACCTGTCGAAATGCAGAACTGGAACCCTGTATATTATCGGAAAAAGTCCTCTCTCGCCCACAAACTTACTCATTTTGTGTGCCGGACGCAAGTCCAATGTTCGTCATCGCGCCATGGCGACGTCGATCCGGCGGATCTTGGCCGAGGGGCAGAGCCTTTGCAGCTCTCGGAGCAATACTGCCTTGCACAATTGCAGCTCGAACATGTAGCTGGAGCCGTCCGCGAGGATCTTCAGGCATCCGTTGCCCAGCCCCCCGATCCTGCAGTGCGACTGCAAGTTGCCCGGAAGCAGGGTCTCCCATACCTCCGCAAGCGAATCGTACTGGCTATGCACAGGCGCCATCCGGTCCACGAAACCGGACACCAGATCACTCATCTTGCACGCGTCGGACGTCCTTGTCTGATTCATCCCTGCTCCCTTGTTCCCTGTCGGGCTTTCTCCTGCCGGTGCCTTTGCGTCAGCCGAGATTGATCGGCATCAGGACGTAGAGGAAATCGTTGCCGCTCTTGAGCATGCCCGGGCGGTCCGGCTGGCCAAGCTCCATCTGGAACTCCGGCGCCTGGATCACGCGCAGCGCGTCGATCAGAAACTGCGGATTGAACCCGATTTCGATGGGATCGCCGTCGTACTCGACCGGCATGCTCACTTCCGCAGCGCCGGCTTCCGGCGAACTGCCCGAGAAGACCAGGGAACTGGCTGTCAGCGACAGCTTCACGCCCTTGGACTCCTCGCTTGTCAATAGAGCCGCCCGTCGAACGCCGCTCAGCGCCGCTTCGGTGGACAGCGTCAGCTTCTTGTCATAATCGCTCGGGATAATGTCCTCGTACTTCGGGAAATTGCCTTCCACGAGATTGGAGCTGATCACCACATTGGCGCAGCTCAGGAGCACCTGGTTTTCCACGAACTTGACCGCGACGGTTTCCTTTTCCCGTTTGCCGAGCTTCTCGATCAGCGCCATCGTCTTGGCGGGCACGATCACCTTCCGCTCGGCGCCGTCGCCTGCCGTCTGGTGCAGGTCCACGCGGCACTTCGCGAGCCTGCGTCCATCCGTCGCGACGAGCATGAGCTTCTTGCCCTTGGCTTCCCAGAGCACGCCATTGATCGCGTATCGGCTGCTCTCTTTGGCGGTAGCGAACAGGGACTGGGCGATCCCGGCCTGCAACGAATCGAGCCCGATCGTCAGGTCTCCGCTGCCCGACCCGAAGGAGGGCATTCTCGGATACTGCTTCGGGTCCTGGCCGTAGACCTTGAAATGACTGTCCGCCCCGCGGATTTCGCAGGTCGTGTCGCTGGACTCCAGGACCAGGACATCCTCGATGCTCTCGCGGACGATCGCCGCCAGGCGGTCCGCTTCGACGACGACTTCGCCCTCCTGTCCCACATCGACCTCGGAGATCAGGTAGTCCAGGCCGAGCTCGAGGTTCGTCGCGTAGATCCGCATTTCCTTGGCGGCTACTGCAATCCGCACGCACTTGAGAATGGGCTTGGGCGTGCGACTCGGAACGATCGACGTCATGAGCCCCAAGGCCTCTGCCAGCGCGGAACGGTTAAAGGTGACCTTCATGGCATACCTCTCAAAAACCAAAGGCGCCCACTGCGCCACACGATCTGCAATTGGGCCCTAGTGTACCGAGGGTGTTCTGTCTCGACAACCCTTTTTGCTCGCGATGCCGCCGGTCGGGCCGAGAGTTTCGGCGTGCCCTCGGGATTTCACAGAAGGGATAGAACTCTTTATAAAAGATATTCTAAGAGAAAGGGTATTAGGATAAGTCATATGGGCCCTTAGGTCTGTTAATCGAAAGGGTCGGGTTCACGTAAATCGTTGCTACCTAATTAGATATATCTTTTATTATCGGAGTGTCCCAGTGGAAAAGCTGTTACGGCTTTTGTGGCTACCCTTGACAAAGTCACAGTTCTGGAGTATCTAACAGGTTTGGACTTGGACTATTCACAGGATGGTGCAGCAGCATTAACAGGGGCTGTTAGATTCTCCCTGGACTGGTAGAGGACCATGATTTCACGACCACAGCAGCGGACACACACCGGGACAGGCGACTTGTTCGTCGGTTTCGATGTCGGCAGCAGTTTCGTTCACTATGCGGTTCTCGGCGCCGACAGGACCGTCCTGTATTCGCCCGATCCGATCATGCACTTCGCCAATCCCCTCGGCGCGATCGGCGAGGCCTGGCGCGACGTCGCAGCCCATTGCGACGTCACGCGCGTCAAGAGCACCGCACTGACCGGCAGCGCGGCCGAGCCCTTCCCGAGGGTCATGCGAGGGGCCCTGTACGTCTACGACAGCGTCGCGATCCCTAAAGGGGCAGAAGTCGTCGCCCCTTCGGCCAAGTGCATCTTTCATATCGGCGCCAAGGACTCCTATTTCTTCAGTCTGGGCTCGGTGGACGACAAGAAGGTCATCACTGAGTGGCGGACCGGCACCAAGTGCGGCGGCGGCTCGGGCATGCTCGTCGAGAAACAGTGTCGCAGGATGTTCCAGGGCGACGTGGTCGCTCCGGAACTGGAGGACACTGCATCCGCTCGCAGCGACGCGGAGAAAGAGCTGATCGTCGAGCGAAACCGCGGCCGGCTGCAGGGCCGTCTCGAAGAAATGCTCCGTCGGGCGGAAGAGGAGGCCTCGCGGTCGAAAGAGCCCAGCGAGTTCCTCGCCCGTTGCGGCGTGGTCGTTCAGTCGGACCTGATCCACAAGCAGAACGAAGGCGCGACGCGCGTGGACAACCTGGCGGGTCTGTTCCGCACGGTGGCGCGCAACTATATGATCGACGTGCTCGGATCGCGCGACTTCGCAGCGACAACCAGGTCCGGCGAATCGATCTCCACAGGCGGCGTCTTCTCCAACGACCTCGTCCGCCAGAACCTCGCCGACCTGCTGCACATCGAGATCGAGCGGCCCGCTCATCATCAGAACATCGCCGCGATCGGCGCGGCCCTCAAGGCCCTCGAAGAAAAGAACACCTTCGTCATGGACCTGGCGCAGCTTCGCAACGTCGCGGAGTACAGCCGGGAGAAACGCAAATTCGCGCCCCCGCTGTCCCAGAGTCTGCCGCGCGTCCGCGCCAAGACTGAGACGCTGCCGTCGGAGATTCCCGCCGGCACAGAAGTCGTTCTGGGCATCGACGGAGGCAGCACCACAACCAAAGGCGCCCTCGTCGAGATCAAGACCGGCAAGCTGCTCGACAAGCTCTACATCAAGACGCACGGCAACCCCGAAGAGTCGCTCAAACGGGTGCTGAAGTACCTGTCGCGCCACAAGGCCAACGTGATCATCAAAGGCGTCGGCGCGACCGGCTCGGCCAGAAAGCTCTACGAGAAGATCCTGCTCAGCAAGAGCAAGAGCCGCGAGCTGGACCAGCAGGGCCTGATTCTGGTGGACCGCATCACCGACGAGATCACCTGCCACGCGCTGGGCGTCAAGCACAACAATCCCGAGGTCGACACGATCTTCGAGATCGGCGGCCAGGACATGAAGTTCACTTCCTTCGACAAGGTCGGCGCGGTCAAAGAAGCGAAGATGAACTACAGTTGCCAGGCGGGTTCGGGCCAGACGCTCGAGAACATGGCCGACGTGATCAACCTCGACGTCGAGAGCACGCTCCAGGACGCGGCCCTCCGCGCCGAGCGGACGCCGATCATCGATTCGACCTGCGGCGTCTTCATGGAAATGGACGAGAACCGTCTCATCGCAGAGGGGTTCAGCCGGGACGAGATCGCGGCCGCCATCATCCGTGGCACTGCCGCAAGTTACTTCTATAAGTTCGTCGGCGGCTCGCAGCACGCAGGCGACAAGTGCTCCGCCCAGGGAGGCCCGGCGCTGGGCAAGGCGTTCCTGGCGGGACTCGCCCAGGTGACCGAAAAGCAGATCGAAGGCTATCCCCATCGCGAGATGTTCGGCGCCTGGGGACAGGCCCTCGACATCATCGGCGCCATCAGGCAGTTCGAGCAGGAAGGCAAGAAGTACGGCACCGCCTTTCGCGGCTGGGCCATCATCGACATGGCCTTCCATAAGAGGAAGGTCCTGTGCCGGGAGTTGTTCGAGGGCAAATCCTGCGGCATCCGCGATTGCCAGCTCGAGGTCTTCAGCATCGAGGACGACGAGATCATCACAGGAGGCTTCTGCCCCCGCGGCAACTCCGAGTCGGCCAAGAAGCCCAAGACCAACTACGTCGACCGCTACCACAAGATCTACGAGAAGCACTTCAAGAAACAAGGGTGCCTCTTTGACGAGCTGGGCGCTGTTCGTGGCGAGGGTATCTTGCCCTCGAACCGCGGGAAGGATGCCCGCGACACGCAAGGGCGGGACGCCCTCGCCACGGGACCCACCGTCGGCATCAAGCGAAGCATGGCGACACTGGGCACCAAGGGCATCTGGAGCGCGGCCCTCTTCCGCACGCTCGGGTTCTATCCGGTCGTTTCGCCGCGAAGCGACAAGGACATCGCCAAGATCGGCGTGGACAATTCGCGAACCGAGTTCTGCATCGCGCGGAAGCTCGCCACCGGCCACGCGGCCATCCTCAACGACAGTCCCGAGCTCAAGTACCTGTTCAATCCGAGTTTCATCGAGGTCCGCCAAAAGACCCCGCCGGACCTGAAATACTGCATCTATACCGAGTCCGAGGGCTACGTCCTCAACGACGTGCTCTCGCTCGACAAGAACCGCCAGATCAACCCGATTCTCCACTTCGGGGACATGCCCCTGCTCGTTCGCGAGCTGCGCAAGGAGTTCGCCAGGCTGGGCTTCCAGTACAGCGACCGCCAGATGCGCGAAGCGGTCCTTCTGGCGGACCAGGCCGAGGACCAGTTCAAGGCCGAGCTGTACGCCGAGGGCGACAAATTCCTCCAGCGGGTCGAGCAGGAGAGCACGCAGGCCTACGTCGGCATCGGTCGGGATTACGTCATCCTCGATCCCGAGGCCAGCTCCAGCTCGGGCGCCATGTTCTCGCAGATTCGCGGGCTCGACTACATTCCGCAGCAGTTCCTCGAGCACCGATTCCAGAACATCTCACTCGATGAATTCGTCGAGAACGAGTTCTGGAACCAGAGCGTCAAGATCATGCAGGCCAACGTCTTCGTCGCGGACCATCCGAACCTCTTCGCGATCCGCATGATCAACTTCGCCTGCGGGCCCGACAGCCTCAAGATCTACCAGGAAGAGCAGATCCACCTGGCGGTCGGCAAGCCCCTGCTCGTCCTGGTCACCGACGGCCAGACGAACAACGCGCCGTTCGTCACGCGGACCGAGGCGCACGAGCGCGTGGTCAGCCAGAGCAAGCCGGTGAAGCTGGACATCGACAAGCTCAAGATCCACGCTTCGAACACCTACGACAAGCGCACCTGGCTGGTCCCCTACATGGGCGACGCCAGCTACATGGCGGTCGCGGGCCTCAAGCACTTCGGCATCGACGGCAAGGTCCTCCCGACCAACACGCCACGAGGCTACGAAGTCGCGCGCAAGCACGTCTCCACGGAAGTCTGCTACCCGCTCAAAGGCGTGGTCGGCGACGCCATCGGATTCCTGCAGGAGCAGATCGAGCAGACCAGCCTCCAGGCGGTCGAGGACAAATACCTCGTCATGATGCCGACGACCAGCGGCCCCTGCCGGTTCGGGAAGTACAGCGAGGTCGTGCGACACTTCATGAAGATCGAAGGCTTGGAGAAGATCCCGGTCGTGGGGCCTTCCTCCGAGACGGACTATATCGACATCCCCCTGCCCAACGGGGTCAAGTCCTCCGCGATGGTCAAGATGCAGCAGATTCTGTTCAAAGGGATCAACGGCGCGGACCTGCTCGAAGACATCGTCCGGCGGTTCCGCCCCTACGCCCAGGACCGCGCCGCGGTGGACGAACTCAAGGCCGCCCGGCTCGAAGACCTCGGAAAGCTCGTCACCGCAGGCGCCGACGTCAAGAAGCTCCAGGAATGGGGACGCGAAACGGTTTCGATGTTCAAGGCGATCCAGCTCCGCTGCCATGAGCGGTTCCCGCTGATCCTCTACATCGGCGAGATCTACATGCGCCAGCACGACCCCTACACCGACTTTGTCATCCACCGCCTGGAAGAGAACGGCCTGGAAGTCGTCCGCGACCCGATCACCGACTGGCTGTTCTACGTCAACAAGATGAACCTCCGCAACGCCAAGCGCGACTTGGGCCTGGGCCTGAGGTCGGGCGATTTCCGCAGGATGCTGCGTTCGACCAGCAAGGCGGGCAAGTCCATCCTCAAGGGCAAGTACATGGGCCACGTCGCGGAAAAGCTGGCGGAGCCCTTCCACGAGGTCCTCGAAGGACGCCACGTCCTGCCCCACCCGATGGAGATCATCGAGACGCTCGAGAGAGCCCACGAGACCCACGGCAACATCGAAGGCGAATCCCCCCTGAGCACCGGCATCGCCTACTACCTCATGCACGAGATGGTGCACCCCCACGGCGACGCCTACATCTCCGGCATCTTCCACGTGGGACCCTTCACCTGCATGCAGGAAGGCGTCGCGACCGCCAAGATCGAAGCGATGGTCAAGGAGCACCGCAAGAAGAAGCCCGACCTGGTCTTCCCGATCATCCACGCCTTCTTCGGCGACTCCGCCAGCGCCAATCTCGCGTCGGAGATCGCGGTCTTCAAAGAGCAGTGCTACCAGAAGCGCGACCTGCTGCGCCAGCAGCACGGAACGCACCATCATCACGGCCCCGAAATCCGCGGTATCCCCGCCGGCCACAAGCACGCAGGCGCCCAGATCAAGGCGGACCGTTAGAAATGAGCGGTTTCAAGTGCCTTGCCGATGGCTCCGCTCGACCAGGCGAGAGCCATCGGCAAGGCGCGTCTCCGCCGCATGACAAGCCGCGAGTCACTGCCCGCCCGCCGCGACCTGCATCAGCTCGGCGTTGTCCACCCACATCAGAAAGAACGGCGTCGCGTCCGCCTCTCGCTTCTTGACGCAGATCAGGAACGGCCTGTCGAACCGCAGATGCCTGGGTTTGGCCAATTGCTCAGGCGACGCCCTTCCCCCGCTGGCCACCACCGCCATCGATTTCAGGACGACGCCCGTCCGGCTCAAACTGAAGTCGATCTTCTGCATCGCCTCGAAGATGAAGTTGCCTCGCCATTTATCGTTGCCCAGATACTTGCCCAGCAGTTCCTCATAGTGGTGCGTGAGCTTGAACAGCACGTCGGGAACGGTCAGACTGTCGATCGGCCGCAGCTTCGACAGAACCGCGTAATCGGGATCATCCCTGAACTTGCCGATCTTCTCCCTCAGGGTACGATAGGTTTCGCCGAGAGTGGCGCACCGAGGAATCCGAGCGAGAATCACCTGGTAGGGTTCTGTGTGGGTGCACAAATCGACTATGAAAACGTCCCCCTCAGAAACGTCGCCGAACTCATAGTAAAGGATGTCGACCTGTTCGCGAACCACCGCGTTGTTCTCGCCGGGCGCATACGTGCGGAACGAACCGACATTCACCCTCTGGCCTTGCGAGGTATTGAAAGCGAAGGGATAGTCGTTGAGGTAGTAGGGGTATGCGAAGCTGATGTCCACATTCAAGTAGGCGAAAGCCATGGCGACGTCGGGCAACTGGGTGTATCTTCTGTCGAAGGCGGGTAAGCTCTCCCCTGGGAAGCGGCTCGCCATGTCTTTGTGGATCTGCTCGATGATGCCGTCTTTGACGAAACCGGCGTTGGCATAATAGGATCGCGGCTCGATGTCCGCTGTCGGAAATGCCCCCTGATTCAGGCGACCCGCGAGGTCCTCGGCTCGAAGGATTTTGATCGGTTCACCGACGATGTCGTCCTTGAACTTGTCCCAGGCCATCTGGAACGTCGAGCACCAGATCGCGTTCTTGTGCTCGGGCAGCGGGCAGTCCAGCGTCGCGACCACCGCCGTCTGCTGAAGGCTCCTGGAATCGACCTCTGGGGCCTGTGGAATGGTCCTGGCTGTGAAAGGACCCGGATCGTGGAGCAGGAGCGAGTCTCTTCTGTTGGCCGCCACGTGGTGTGTGGGTGCGAGTGTTGGCACGTAGCCGAAGGCCGACCCACCTTCGGCGCGGTTTGAGACCATGTAGATGTTGTCGTGGTCGAGGCCGCAATCGCTTCGGTTCTCGAACGAGACGTGCCCATCGACAAACAGGACGTTTTGTCCGTCTCGACCGTGCAAAGGGGAGTTGCCCCGCCGGGCGGCTTCGCTGGGCTCCTTTGTCCCCACGGGATCGGGCTTGAAGAGGCTCGGCGACTCCGGGGGGCCGGCTCGCGTGAGAATCCATGGATTGCGGTCCGCCGCAACCGCCATGCCGGACTCGCTGGAGGTCGACAACGCATACACGCCGAAAGGCGAATGGTAGGCGTAGCTGCAATGATCTGCCGCGTCCGCGCCGAAGTCCCAGGCGTCGGTGAGCTGGAAACCCTCGGGCAAGTCTCGCAGGCCCGACAGCTCGAACGCCGTGCTCCCGACATCGCCTGGGCAGATGCAATCCCTTGGCTTGAGCTGCGCGTACTTGACCAGGAGATAGAAGGCCGAGCTGATCGACGCTTGTCCCCCGCTGCCGTCGGCGGCAGTGCCGAACGCCGACTGGCGAGTGGGCGCATGCCAGCGGGGCACGGTGCCCCATCGGGAATTGCGCCCGCCCGGCTGGGGGAACTTGCCTCCGTTGTCATTGGCGTACAGGAGCATCGCCCTGCCGATCTCGCCCAGGCGCGCAAGGCAGATCTGGCGCGAAGCGTCGGTCCGCACCCGTCTGCAAGCGGGCAAAGCCAGCGCCAAGGCCAGCATCGCCGCCAGCGTCACCACCACGACCTCAACTCTCCCAATCCCCCGCAACCTCGTCCTCGTCGCCATCTTCTTCTCCCTTCCGATCTTCCCTCCGCGACCCTCAGCGTCCTCCGCGGTTAGATCCTCTTCAATCCTGCACGGTCGTTTCATAGCGGACGCCTTCGGGGACCGGGACGGGGACTGCGACCGTCACGCCATGATCGCCTGCGGTGGTCCGCGTCGAGTCGACCGCGATGAAGGCAGTGTACGCGCTCATCAGGCCGTATTCCAGGGCCGTCTGCTTGATCTCGTTGGGCAGGCTCGAACTGGCGTTGTACGTCGCCTGGGTCGCAAGGTCCTCGATCCGCTTGCGGGCCCAGACGCAGGCGATCCCTGGGTGCGTCGACCGGCCGTCGAATTTCACCGGGATGCGGATTTCCTTCTCGTACTCGCCGACCCGGCCTGCGATTCGGATCGCGGTGCCCTTCTGGCCTTGGAAGCGACCGGTCACGACGATCGGGCGGCCGACGAACAGGTCGGGTATCCGCCGGGGATAGACGTCCGTGACGTCGAGGTCGCCCCAGTCGATCTGCACGTCCGTGAGGGCCGGATGGCTGATGCGGTCGTAGAACAGGTCCACGACTTCGGCGCCGCTGTCGCCCGGTCCGAGGTAGGCGACGGCGCCTTTGCCCAGCTTGGCCATGCGGTCGAGCAGGTAGCGGTTGACGGAAGAGCCGACCCCGAAGCCAAAGATCCGCGCCGAGCCCAGTCGCTGGTGGATCTCGCCCAGGATCTGCGTTTCGTTGCCGATATAGCCGTCGGTCATGAAGGACACCAGGCGGAAGCGGCGCGGGTCGTGCGGGAAGTCGAGCGCCGCCTTGATGCCTTCGATCATCATCGTGCCGCCCTCGCCCTGGAGGTTGTCCACGTACTCGATGGCCCGGCGGACATTCTCTGGCGTCGCGGGGATCGGATTGGAGCCGAACTTCGACGCGCTCATCGAGAATTGGATTACCTGGAAGGTGTCGTCGGGTTCGAGTTTTCGCAGGGCCCGCTTGACCGCGTCCTTGGCCTTGGCGATGGGTTCGCCATTCATGGAGCCCGAACAATCCAGGACGAAGACCATCTCCATCGGGGCTCGCTTGAGCTGCTTCAGATCCTCCGGCGGATAGAGCATGAGCGTGAAGAATCCCCTCGTGTCGAGGGCATCCTGCCCTCGATTCGCGGACGGGACGTCCGCGACACGGCCCCGTTGGTTGCGGTGCGTGACGAGAGCGGATTTGACCGTGTCGCCCGCCACTTTGAACCGCAGGACGAAGTCCTTGTTCGGGATGCTGTCCAGCTCGCTGAGTTTCACGCGGACCATGTCGGAGCCGTCGTTGTCCTTTTTGATCGCGTGGCTGGAGCAGGCGACCTCTTCGATCTCGACGCCGGCGTCGATCTCCACGGCCAGCGAGATGTCGTGGCCGCTTCGCTCGTTGGGCTTCAGGTACTGGACTTCGGTCGTTTGACCCGAGACGCCCCTCGCGCCCCGGCCGACCGCTCCAATTCCGTCGGTGGAGCCGGCCGGGTTGAACCGCGGGCCCACGACCATCGGGAAGACGAATTCGTACCAGCCGTCGGCGTAGGCGAGCGTGTTGAAGTACTTGATGTTGACGTCGATCTGGTTGCCGGGCTCGATGTTGGCGACTCGCTGGGTGAAGATGTTCGGGCGCTCCTGGGTGAGCAGGCTGGCGACGTGGCCTTGCCGGCGGGCCTCGCGATAGATCTCCTCCGCCTCCTGCCGCTCGCGGATGATGCCGCGAATCCGCCGCTCGCCGATGACCATGACGAACTCATTGACCGCGGCGTTGTCCGGCAGCGGGAACACGTACACCGCCTCGATCTTCTCGCTGAACGGGTTCTGGAACTGCTGCGTGACTTCGACCGTCGCGATATATCCGCAGACTCGCCCTTTCACATCCGTATGCTTGAGCGGCAGCGGCACCTTCTCCGTCCCCCGCTCAACCACCATCGCCCCCGATCCCGGCGTTTGATACTCCGACCCAGCCGGCCGCGGCGCCCTCTCCCGCGCAATCACCCAGATCTCATCCTCGGTCACGCTCAGCAATTGCATCTGAAAAGGGTCAGCCGGACGACCGAATAGGCGCTCGTGTTCGGCCGGAGGAATGGCGTAAGAGACACCACTCCGAGGGCTTGTAGCCGTCGGCCTGTCACCGCCCATCATGCCGCCCATGCCGCTCATCATCCCTCCGCCCATACCTCCCATGCCACCCAAGTACCCCAGTTCCGTATCTCCTTGGCGTACGCGGTCGGGCTTTGTTACTACGAGGCTGTCGCTGTCTCGCTCGTCCGCAGGGTTTGCGGTTTCGCCCTGCGCGGAGCCTTCCGGCCCTTGTGCAGGATCGGTCGGTTGCGAAGGCGGACTTCCAGGAAGGCGTTGTTGTTGGGCTGCCGCTGGTTTCTGTCCGCGCGAAGAGCAACCGGCGAACCAGACTGCGACGGTGGTCAGAATGATCAGAAGCGAGATTGATGCGAGGATGGCTTTGGTTTTCACTTTCGTTCTCCCTTTTCCAAGGTGATTTCGACGGACAGGTTCTCGCCGTTTGCGTCGGCGGCGGTGGTCAGACTCAGTGCGTACTTCGGCTCGGCGTCGCCTGTGATTTGCAGGTGGATCGTGGCGATGCGGGTTCGTGTGGTGGGCAGGTCGGAGCCTGTGTTGAAGGCGGCGATGATGATCCGCTCATTCTGCAGGGCTGCGGGGTCGTAGTACGGAGCTTCCCTGAACGCAGGGTGCTCGCCGCCTTCGACACCCACGATCTTGATCTGGCCGCTCGTCGCCTTGAGCTCGAATTGATACGCCGCCAGGGGTCTGCCCGCCGGGTCGAGATAGACGTGCACCGGGGCGAAACGGACTCTTGCCGGGAGAGGCTTGCTTGCCCGGACGACTTGCGGCGCCATGATGCAGGATACGACCAGGATGGTGAAAAAGACAGGTTTGAAACCCGCCCCTACGATTGTCCTCATCGCTATACTCCTTTGCCCAGGACGCCACGCAACGGGAAGCGAAGCGTCGGGTTCTCACGTAGGGTGCGTACCACGCACCATTCTTCCGGTTTCATCGTGGTGGTGCGTGGTACGCACCCTACGGAGACCGGACTCAATCGCACAGCGGCGAAGGCGACCGCGTCCACGTCCTCGCGGTCGATCCGCCCGTCATTGTTGACGTCCCATTCGGCGGCAGCCGGGCCGCGGGACTCCACGTGCCGGGCGAGCCGGAAGGCGTCGAGAATGTCCACGCGGCCGTTGCCGTCGATGTCTGGCCACCGCTCCGCTGCGGCCGACTCTTGATTGTTGAAGGTTGAAGGTTGATTTGAAGAGGCTGGGCCGTAGTACAACAGCGCGCCGAGGGCAACCACGGCTGCTGCGGCGGCGATACCCCCTGCCCAGCGGATTCGCAGAATGAGCCGGCGGGGCCTGGCGAGGCTGCGACGCGCCTGGTTCAGGATGGCTTTGTCCACCTCCGTCGGCACGGACCCGGCCGGTTGGTGCAGGGTCCGCAGGTCCTGGCGGAACCGGTCGGACACGGGCCGCTCACGGTCATCGAATTGTCTGTGTTGCTCAGTCATATTGGGTTCTCCTGAAGGTTGAGCACGCCAGGGGAGCGGAAAGTTGCAGAAGAAAGTTTCAAGTGTGAAGTTCGAAGTGTGAAGCAAAATGCGAGGCGCGCGGCGCCGTCCACTTCACACTTGAAACTTCAAACTTGACACTATTCGAGGAAGTACTCCCGCGTGCGGGGATCGTCATGGAGGGCGGCCAAGGCCCGGTAAAGTCGCGATTTGATTGTGTTCAGGGGCGTTTTGAGGGTCTGGGCGATCTCTTCGAGACTCATGTCGTCCAGGAATCGCATGAGGACGATCTCGCGCTGATCGACAGGCAGCGTCGCAAGGGCCGCGGCCAGTTCGCTTCGCGAGGTCTCCTCTTCGACCGGCGCAGGAATGGCTGCGAGGATCTCCTCGTCGGCGGTGTCCGGCGTGCGTTTGCGGCGGAGATTCAGGGACAGATGCTTGACGACCGGGTAGAGAAAGGTGGTCAAAGCAGCGGTCAATCGGAGGCCTGGGAGCTTTCGCAACAGGTAGGCGAAGGTCTCCTGGAGGACGTCGAGAGCGTCGGCTTCGTTGCCTGTGAAGCGCCAGGCGAGTCGATAGACCCAGTCCCGATGCCGGCGGTAGAGCGTCTCGAACGCCTCGACGCCGCCCTTCCTGGCCTGCTCCAGCAGTTCCTCATCTGAATGCACGTGGGTCTCCGCGACAAACCTCTGGCCTCGAACCGCGACCATTGTACAGCGATCCGTGGATAAGGGAATAGGACCTATGGTACGGATTGGACGAATGGGACGTGGACGCCTCGGGCGATAAAGGCTTTTCCCGCCTGCTGAATGTGGTATGCTGGCGGCAGGATTCGTTCAATCGCGTGGTATGAAGGGACCTGATGCATGATGAGGCGTCGCGTGACGAGGATTGGTTTTGGCTTGCTGCTGCTAGGCTCGATGGCTCTGTGCGCCTCGTGCGCGCCTTCGAGGATGGCGAAGAAGTACGCCGGGCCAAGGGAAATGCCGCCTGCGATGAAGTCCTACTACAGCTATCCGCCGCGGACGGTCGAGCCGAACGTCGTGGTCCGCAAGCACAAGAAGAGCTACGACGTCCTGCGAATCCAGTTCCCCTCGACCCTGAACGTCTTCGGCGACGAGGACATCAAGGTCGATTACTACAGGAGCGCCAGGCCGGGGCGACATCCGACCGTGCTCATGCTGCCGATCTCCGGCGGAGTGGACTTCTCCGTCGAGAGTTTCGCCTACGTCTTTGCGCCGCGCGGGATCAACTGCGCCCTGGTGCACAATCGCAAGGTCAGGATCGAGAACACGCAGAGCGCCGACGAGGTCGAGTCGTACTTCCGCCAGACGGTGCTGGACAACCGCCAGGTGATCGACTACCTCGTGACGCGGCCTGAGGTCGACCCCAATCGGATCGGCGCCCTGGGCCTGAGCCTGGGCGGAATCAAGGCCAGCCTCGTCGCGGCGGCCGATCCTCGCATCCGCTGCGCCGTGCTGGGTCTGGCGGGCGGGAGCATGGCAGACATCGCGATGCACTCGACCGAGCCCGGGCTCAAGGACTACGTCGACGAGATCCAGGCCATGGGCATCAGCGGCGAGAGCGTCTACTGCGAGCTGCACGAGAAGATCCGCACCGACCCCTTGCGCCTGGCGCCGTACATCGACGCCAGGACGACGCTGATGTTCATCGCGGGTTTCGACCGCGTCGTGCCCACCTGGTCGGGCAACCAACTGCGCGACGCGATCGGTGGGCCCAGGACCATCTACCTGTGCGCCGGTCACTACACGTCGTTCCTGTACCTGCCCTACGCGATCTTCGAATCGCTGGGCTTCGTGAAGAAGAACTTCGAGATGAAGTAGGGAAGGAAGCACGAAATCCGAAACAAATTCAAAGGACCAAAGCTCCAATGACCGAAACGCTGTCGCGTGTCGGATCTTCTGTTTTGAACATTTGGTTTTTGGACATTCGTGCTTGTTTCGAATTTCGGATTTCGAGCTTCGTGCTTTTTGTTAAGGGTTGGCCATCATGTACGAACTGCTTGTGCGAATCGAAACGTTGTTCCTGAGTCTGAACACGCTGGTGCTGCTGGGCATCGGGGCGCCCATGCTGCTGATCGGCCTGGTGCTGTGGCTGGGGGGCAGCCGGTACAGCTCGGTCATCATCGGCCTCTTGGGCGCGGTGGTCGGCTCGGTCGCAGGCCTGCTCGTCGGACAGTGGCTGGACTTCCACCTGTGGCTGAGCATGCTGATCGGCGCGGCGGTCCTGGCCACGGCTTCGGTCCTGCTTCGCAACGCGCTGATGCTCGTGCTGGCCGTGCTGGTCATCGCGTCGGTCAGCGGGGCAGGCTACGTGGTGGTCGTGCTGGACCGGATCACGCCGCAACAGGCCGAGCCCGCGCCGGCCGCTGAGACCAGGACGGGATTTCGCATGCCGGTCCAGTCGTTCACGGACATGGACCAGAGCACGCGGCTGAACTACGTGGACCAGATGACCAAGGAGCAGAGCTTCCGCGAGCGGCTTCGCGCGATGCTGGACAACACCTGGCAGGCGGTCGAGCCGCACGTGTGGAAAGTGGGCCTGTCCGTGCTGGCGGGCGGCATCGTCGCGATTTTCCTGGTCTGGCTGGTCAAGAAGGCGCTGATTGCGCTGGCCTACAGCATCGTGGGCACGACCACGATCCTCCTGGGCGCGCAGGCCGCGTTGCTCGGCGCGGGGATGGCGCTGATCTCACAGATCGGTCCGCGTCCGTGGGTGCTGCCGGGGACGTTCGCAGGCATGACCGCGGTCGGCTGGATCTGCCAGCTCTTCCTGTTGGGGCCCAAGACCCATGCTCACGCCGCGGCCCCCAAAGAGTCGCAAGGGTCCGAGAAATAGAGCCCCGACCTTGCTGTTCGCTCGTTTCTGCGGGGCTCGGCCGATTTTCTCGCCTGCCCCCATAGACGGTGGCCCGGATTCTGGTACCATAGTACCGTGCTCGTCGCGCGGGCTCTGCGGATCGGGTCTGCGGATCGCGAGGTACGATTCAAAGATGTAGTGGTTCTGCGAGCGAACGATGAAGAAGGCGCTTCTGGGGGTTGTGGTTCTGGCGGTTTTGGCGGCGGCGGTTTGGCAGGCGCAGAAGCGGATTGCGGCGGCGTCTGAGACGAAACAGAAAGGCAGGCCGGATGCGCCGGTGGCGGTCGAGACGCGGCCGGTCCGGACCGGGTTGATTCGAGACGTCGGAGTGTTCACCGGGTCGCTCGTGCCGGAGTCGCAGTTCGTCGTCGCGCCCAAGGCCGCCGGCTGGATCAAGGAACTCCTCGTGGACATCGGCGACAGCGTCGCTCGCAACGACGTGATCGCGGTGCTCAACGATGAAGAATTCCGGCGTCAGGTCGAGCAGGCGGGGGCCGAGCTCCAGGTCGCCAAGGCCAACGCCGAGAGCACCGCCACCGATCTGGAACTGGCCCAGCGCGAGTACGAGCGGGTCATGGCCCTTCGCGAGAAGCAGATCGCCTCGGCGGCGGAACTGGACACCTCCTCCGCGGCCTACAGCGCCGCCCAGGCGAGGTTGAAGGTCGCTCAGGCCCAGATGATTCAGAAGGAAGCGGCGTTCCAGGCCGCCAAGTTGCAGCTTTCCTACACGCAGGTCCGCGCCTTCTGGGAGACGGGCGACGCCAATCGCGTGGTCGGCGAGCGGTTCGTCGACGAGGGCGCCCTGGTCTCGGTCAACCAGCCGATCGTGTCGGTCCTCGAAAACAACCCGCTCAAGGCGGTGGTCTTCGTGATCGAGCGGGACTATCCCAAGATGCACACAGGCCAGGAGGCGGAGGTGATCACCGACGCCTATCCGGGCCGGGTCTTCCGCGGGACGATCCGTCGAATCGCGCCGCTGCTTCGGGAGACCTCGCGTCAGGCCCGCGTCGAGATCGCCATCGCCAACCCCGACCATCTGCTCAAACCCGGCATGTTCATCCGCGCGCAGGTCGAGTTCGCCAAGCATGAGGACGCGACGCTCGTTCCGATCCAGGCGCTGGTCCGTCGCGACGGGAAAGAAGGCGTGTTCCTCGTGGAGAGCGACGGATCGCAGGAACCGGTCTTGAGGGCGCGCTTCGTGCCCGTCACGACCGGCATCGTCAGCGCCGAGACCGCGGAGGTGAGGGAACCCGCGCTGACGGGCCAGGTCGTCACGCTGGGCAACCACCTGCTCGAAGACGGCGGCAAGGTGATCCTGCCGAAGTCCGCCAGCGGCGAGCGACGAGCGACGAGCGACGGCTCGTCGCAGGGAGGCCGGCCATGAGAATCTCGCAGTTCTCCGTCCACCGGCCGATCTTCACGATCATGGTCGTGATGATGGTCGTCGTGCTCGGCGGCATCTCGCTTCTGCGCCTGCCCATCGACCTGATGCCCGACATCTCCTACCCGACGATCAGCATCTCCTGCTCGTATGCGAACGCAGGGCCTGAGGAGATCGAGGAGCTGATCACCCGCCCGATCGAGCAGGCGATGAGCGCGGTCCCCGGCGTCGAGGAGCTCACCTCCACCTCCGTCGAGGGCCAGGGCAGCGTCCGCGTGACATTCACGTGGGGCACGGACCTGGACACCGCGTCCAACGACATCCGCGACCGTCTGGACCGGGTCGCGGGCCGGCTTCCCGACGAGGCGGACCGGCCCACCCTGCGCAAGTTCGACCTGGCCAGTTTTCCGATCCTGATCCTGGGCGCTTCGAGCCGGCTCGATCCGGTGCAGACCCGCCTGATCCTGGAGGACCAGGTCAAGTACCGCCTGGAGCGGGTCCCCGGCGTCGCGGCGGTCGACATCTACGGCGGCTACGAACGCGAGATCCACGTCAGTCTCGATCCGGCCAAGATCAACGCCCTGGCGATTCCGCTGGACCAGATCATCTCGCAGATCCGCGCGGGCAACGTGAACATCCCGGCCGGCACGATCGAGAAAGGCAACTACGAGATCACGATCCGCACCCCCGGCGAGTACACCGACCTTCGCCAGTTGCAGGACACGGTCATCGCGATGCGACAGAACGCGCCGGTCCAGTTGCGGGAGATCGCCTCCGTCGAGGACTCCTGGCAGAGGATCACGCGGATCGTGCGCGTCGACGGCGAGCCCGGCATCCGCATCATGGTGAACAAGCAGTCGGGCAAGAACACCGTGGATGTAGCCCGCGGCGCGCTGGCGGAGCTCGAGAAGATCAACCGGGAGATTCCGCAGATCCGGATCGTCCCGATCATCGACACGTCGCAGTACATCAAGAACTCGATCCGCAACGTGGGCAGCTCGGCCGCCTATGGGGGGCTGCTCGCCATCGCCATCCTTCTCGTGTTCCTGCGGAACATCCGAAGCACTGTGATCATCGCCACCGCGATCCCGGTCTCGATCATCGCGACGTTCGCTCTGCTGTACTTCAGCAAGCTGACGCTGAACATCATGACGCTGGGCGGCCTGGCGCTGGGCATCGGCATGCTTGTGGACAACGCGATTGTCGTGCTCGAGAACATCTACCGCATCCACGAAGGGGGCGAGCCGATCGAGCGGGCTTCCGTGGACGGCGCCAACGAAGTCGCCGCGGCCGTGGTCGCCAGCACGCTGACCACGGTCGTGGTGTTCCTGCCCCTGGTGTTCATGCGGGGCATGTCCGGCGTGATGTTCAAGCAACTCTCCATCGTCGTGACCTTCTCGCTGCTGTGCTCCCTCGCGGTGGCGCTGACCCTGGTGCCAATGCTCTGCGTCAAGGTCTTGCGTGTCGATTCGCCGGACGGTCGGGCCAGGCAGACGCTGAACCGCCGGCTGTACGAGGCAAGCGGCCGGTTCCTGACAGGCCTGGAGAACGGCTACAAGGGCCTCCTTCACACGGCCCTGAGGCACCGGGTGGTGGTCGTGATCGGTGCAACCGCCCTGCTCGGCGGCGCCCTGTTCCTGGCGCCTTACATCGGCGCCGAGCTGATGCCCAGCACCGACGAAGGCGAAGTCCGCGTGGAAATCGAGATGGAGGTGGGCACGCGTCTGGACCTCCTGGATCGCCAGTTCAAGATCATCGAGAAGATCGTCGAGGAGAACGTCCCCGAGATCCGCAACGTGGTCACCAACGTCGGCGGCTCCCGCTGGTACGGCAGCGGCGGCCACACCGGCGACATCCGCATCGCCCTGGTGCCCCAGGCCCAGCGGACGCGCTCCAGTCAGCAGATCGCCGACGAGCTGCGAAAGAAACTGGGCGGGATCCCTGGGACCATGGTCCGCACCCGCGCCGGCCAGGGCCTGTTCATCATGCGAATGGGCACGAGCGAGGCCAATAAGGTCGTCGTCGAGATCCGAGGCCACGACTTCAAGACCGCCGACCTCATGGCCCAGCGGGTGCAGGAGATCATCAACGCCGTGCCCGGCATTGCCGACACGCGGATCAGCCGCGACCCCGGCGGACCGGAAGAGCAGATCGTCATCGACCGCCAGAAAGCCGCCGACATGAACCTGACCGTTTCGCGGATCGCCAATGCCCTCCAGACCATCCTCTCGGGCACCGAGGCCGGCTACTACCGCCAGGCGGGCGACGAGTTCACCATCCTCGTCAAACTCCGCGACGCGGAGAAGGCCGACCTGCGGGACATCCTCGATCTGACCTTGACCAACAGCGACGGCCAGCCCGTCGTCCTGCGCAACGTCGTGGAGACCGTGCCGCGCAAAGGACCCGTGCTGATCGAGCGAAAGGACCAGGAGCGCATCATCACCGTCACCGGCGAAGTCAGCGGCAGGGACATGGGCTCGGTGATCGCCGAAGTCCAGGTGAAGCTGCGCGAGGTCCCGGTCCCGTCGGGCTTCAGCATCGGCTACGGCGGCGACTACGAGGAGCAGCAGAAATCGTTCAACGAGCTGCTCTTCAGTTGCATCCTGGCCCTGGTTCTGGTGTACATGGTGATGGCCTGCCAGTACGAATCGCTTCGCGACCCGTTCGTCGTGATGTTCTCGGTGCCGCTGGCGGGCATCGGCGTGATCGCGATGCTGTTCTTCACCGGCACGACGTTCAACATTCAGTCGTTCATCGGCACCATCATGCTCGGCGGCATCGTCGTCAACAACGCGATCCTGCTGGTCGATCACACGAACCTGCTGCGCCGCCGGGACGGGATGGCGATCCGCGAAGCCCTCGAAGAGGCCGGTCGCAGGCGTCTGCGCCCGATCCTCATGACCGCCTCGACCACGGTCATCGGCCTGGTCCCGCTGGCGCTGGGCCTGGGCGAAGGCGGCGAGGCGCAGGCCCCCATGGCCCGCGTCGTGATCGGAGGCCTGATCAGCTCTACGCTGATCACCTTGGTGTTCGTGCCGGTGGTGTATTCGATCTTCGAGCGCCACGCCTGGCGCACCGAGGCCCAGAGCCAAGGCGACAAGAAACATCCGTAGTGTGTACCCTGTGATCGCGATTGGGGTTGAAATGCTGCCTGGAAGAGAAATTCGAAATCCGAAATCCGAAATCCGAAACAAATCCAAAACGAAGAAACCCCAAATGACCGAAACGCTGTCGCCCGCCGGAGGGTCCGTTTTGAACATTTGGTTTTTGAACATTCGTGCTTGTTTCGGATTTCGAATTTCGAATTTCGTATTTCCGGGTCTGCTGCTTGCTGTCCTGTTCGGTACGCCCTCCTTCGCCTCCGACCCTGCCGTGCTCACGATCGACATCGAGCGGGCGATCCTGATGGCGATGGAGAACAACCGGTCCCTGATCGTCCAGAAGATGAGCCCCGAGATCAGTCGGACGGTCGAGCAGGAGCAGCGCGCGGTCTTCGACCCGGTTCTCAGCGGCCAGGCCTCCCAGCGTCGCAGCGTCGCCGACCGGCTCTCCCGTGCCGGGTCGGGCATCGAGAGCTCCATCACCGACACCGCTGCCGGCGTCATCTCGTTGGACAAGCTGTTCCCCACCGGCACCGCCGTCGGCCTGGACGCCACGACCAGCTACACCGATTCGTCTCTGTACAGCGACACGTTCGTCTCCAATCGCATCGGCGTTTCCGTCACGCAGTCCCTCCTGCGCGGCCGGGATGTCCGCGTAAACACGGCCCGCATCCACCAGGCGTCGATCGACACGCAGATCTCCGAGTACGAGCTGCGCGGATTCACCGAGCTGCTGGCCCAATCGGTGGAATCGGGCTACTGGGACTATGCCCTCGCCCTGCGGCAGATCGACATCTACACCAACTCGTTGAACCTCGCGCAGCAGCAGATGGACGAGACCCAGGTGCGGATCAAGCTGGGCGCCCTGGCCGAGACCGAGCTGGCCGCCGCCAAGGCCGAGGTCGCGCTGCGTCGAGAGAACCTCATCAACGCCCGCGCGACGCTGACCACGAGGCGCCTGATGCTCCTTCGCCTCCTGAACCCCTCCGAGACGATCAACTGGGACACCGACATCGTCCTCCAGTACCAAACCGCGTTGCCCGACGTGCCGCTCGAACCGGTCGAGGACCACGTGCAGGTCGCGATGAAGATGCGGCCGGATCTGAACCAGGCGCGTCTTCAGATCCGTCGCGGCGAGCTCCAGGTGGTGCAGACCCGCAGCGGCCTGCTCCCGCGTCTGGACGCCTTCATCACCTACGGCAAGACCGGTTACGCCAGGACCTTCTCCGACGCCACCAACGAACTTGACGGCGCCAGCTACGACGTCGAAGGCGGTCTGATCATCGAGCTGCCCGCGGGCAACCGCGCCGCCAAGGCCCGCCAGAGCCGCGCCGTCATCGGCAAACAGCAGTCGATCAAGGCCCTGGAGAACCTCTCGCAGCTCGCGCAGGTCGAGGTCCGCATCGCATTCGCCGAGGTGGGCCGGGCTCGCGAGCAGATCACCGCGACCGCCGCCACGCGGGAATCGCAGGAAGAGAAGCTCCGCGTCGAGACGGAGAAGTTCCGCGTAGGCAAGTCCACCTCCCTGCTGGTCGCACAGGCCCAACGTGACCTCGTCGCCAGCCAGATCGGCGAGATCCAGGCGATCACGAACTACTTCAAAGCCCTGGTCTCGCTCTACCGCCTGGAGGGTTCGCTGCTCTCGCGTCGGGGCATCGAAGCCCCCGGCGGCGAACCGGCGGCCATCGAAGGCGGCGCCTGATACGGATTCGGAATGATCCGTGCGCGGCGAGGATTTGTCGTCCTGAGGCGCAGCCGAGGGACCTGGGCACAGGATGGGAGATTTCTCTCGGTCGCGCGCCAGATCCTTCACTTCGCTGCGCTGCGTTCAGGATGACAAGACCCGCGCACGAATGACTCCGAATGCGTATGATACGTCGCGTACGCGCCACACGCGCCAAGTTCCAGAATGTGGCGCGAGTGGCGCGAACCGCATCGATCAGTCCGTCACGGTCTGCCTCAGAGCGAACGGCTCGAAGAGGCCGTAATCGACCGTGTGGTACTGGTCGCCCGCGGGCGGGCCGGTCTCGGGTCCTCGTTGGAACATGCCCGGCCACGCGCTGCCAAGCCCCGTCCCGGCGTGGTGCGGGCCCAGCGTGTTCTTCAGCGTGCCGATCACGCGGACCTCGATCGTGTTGGTCCCTCGCTTGAGGGCCTTCGTCACGTCGCACGTCCAGGGCTGACTGACGATGTGCCCTGCGGACTTGCCGTTGACCAGGACTTCCGCGACGCTGCCGTACCAGTTGCTTAACTCGACGAGGTACTGTCCCGCCAGGGGGTGCGCCACGTCGAATGTCGCGCGGTACGACACGCCCGCCGCGTAGAAGGGATACCCCTGTGCCTTCCAGCTTCCCAGCGCCATCGCAGGCTTCTTCTGCCCGACGACGGTGAACCCCGACGGAGCCGCCTTGAGCGTGAACGAGCCCAGCAGATACGCGGACTCCAGCTCGTGATAGATCGTAAAGGGCGACGCCTGGATCGTCACGACGTTCTCGCCCAGCTTGGCGGTCTTGGCGATCTCGATCCTGCCGAACGATTTGTCCAGCCACCACTGGCCCTTGGGCGCCGAGACCGGGTCGCCGTTGCAAGTGACTTTGTACAGGTCGGGCCGCTCGATCACGATCCACAGCCGCTCAGGAACGGAACCCTCGATCGTGAACCGATACGAGGCCTCGACCCCGCTGTCGGCGGCGAAGGTCTTCGTGATCAGCTCGTCCTTGAACTGGACCGAGCTGTCCCACGGGTTCTGAGGCATCCCGTTCTTGGCGAAGGCGAAGCGATTGGCCGCGTAGAAGTACGCGTTCTTCTTCGACTCGCCGCCTGCGGTGACATCGACGAAGTCCAGCGTCAGGACGTTCTCCTCCAGCGGCGCGATCTGAAGTTCTCCCTTGGCTTCGATCAGACTGATCGTCTGCTTGACTGCCGGCAGAGGCGCCTGCGGTTTCTTCGACAGGAACAGCAGCAGACTGCCGCATGGCGGAAGCTCGAACAGGGCCCTGGCCTCGCCTTCGACGTTCCCGCAGCGATACGGCGACACTTCGGCGCTATCCAGGTCCCACTGCTCGATGCTCGCGGCCCTGGCGACGAACGAACCGACCGACGGCGCGTCGATGCTCGCATTGACCAGGAAGAGAAACTCGCCGTCCTCGACCACGCGACGGTGATGGAACAGATTGCCCTTGTCGTCGGATCGCCGCTCGATGGCGAATCCGTCTTTCGCTTTCATCTGCGCCGCGAGTTTCCTGGGGACTTCAGCGGTCTCGATCCGCTGCCAGCCGGCGAGTTTCGACGCCGTCCGACCACGGTCCGATGCGCTGCCGTCGACGTAACCGGGCGCTTCGCCGCAGCAGAGCACCGCGCCGCCTGCCTGGACATACGCGGCCAGCAGGTCCATCGTCCTGGCGTTGAGGTTCTCCGTCCCCGGCGGCAGGACCACCACGTCGTACGACCGCTTGCCCACGTTGAACGTCGCGCCCTGCGTCGAGCCGTGACGCGCCATGATGTCCTCGCAGCCCAGGTCGTACTCGACCTGCTCGCGCTCCAGGTCCATGACGAACTTCTGGAACCCGCTGCCCAGCGGGCCCAGCTTGCCGCGGTCGCCCTGGTACATCCAGGCGCTCGTCGTCGGCTCCAGGACCAGGATGCGGTTCACCTGCTCGCCCGCCGACAGGATCATCGAGAGCCGGGTGAAGTAGTTGGCCATCACGTGATAGCTCTTCCACCAGGGCTCGTGATACGAGAACGACTGCGGATGGTCCCGCTTTCTCGCGCCGCGGATCGTGATGTACGAGAGGTGCTCGTTGAGCGTGTTGACGCCCAGGACGTACAGCCAGTCGCCGATCCGCTTCATGTCCTCGAACCGCAGGTCCCAGCCGCCTGCGCCGTAAGCTTCGCACAGCGTCCGCGTCCGACCGAGCTGATTGGCGACGCTGGACAGCTCCTTGACCGTCCGCGTGTTGCCGAACTGCCCGTGCACGTCCTCGCTGTACTGGTTCATCAGGTTGTCGATCGCAGGCCTCTGGTGCCATGCGTACATCGCCATGTTGTCCGGCGCCATCATGCAGTTGGGCCACTCGTGCTCCCAGTAGTGGCCGGTGAATTCCAAGTTGTGCTTCTCGCAGTACTCGTAGTAGGGCTTGCCCCACCGCTCGATGAACAGCTCCAGCAGGGTCTGCACGAAGTTGTGACGCACGCGCCGCCAGTCGCCCACCGGCCTGGCCAGGCTGGGCAGGCTGTCGATCAGGTCGTAGCCCCATCGCTTCTTGAACACCTCCGCCAGGTCCTTCGACCAGGGCAGACCGCCCGCCGGCGACAGGTGCGGCTCGTCGGTGAACACGCCCGGCACGCGATTGCCGAACTGCGAGCCGATGTTCTTGACGTAGGGCTCCATCGTCAGTTCCAGGAACTTCTCCGTCACGCCGGGAGTCAGCAGGTTCACGTAGAACGTCCCGCCGTACCAGGGCGAGGTCCCCGCCCAGCGCAGCGATGCGACGAGGTATTTGCCGGGGGGCAAGGGCGACGCATGCATCGCCCCTACGAGCTGCTGCGTGACGTTTTCATAGCCGTCGGGCGTCGGTTTGAAGACCGCGACGAGGTCCGCATTCGCCTGGATCGGCGAATCCTTCTCCTCGATCGCCAGGCCCATGCCTCGCGATTCCGGCATCGCCTTGGGCACCAGGCCGCCTGCGAAGCCCGAGGGATACGAGTTCTCGTCGTAGATCCACACGTTCATGTCCAGCCGCTCGGCCTCGCGCAGCGCGATCTTCCACAGGTGGAACCACTCGTCCGACAGGTACGGCGTCATCAATCCCGGCCTGGGGTGCACGAACACCTGTCTGACCCCCTGGCCCGCCAGGTCGCGCATCGTGCCTGCGATCTGCTCCTCGGTGAGCCGGTCGTTCCACACCCACAAGGGCGCGGAGGCGTACTCGCGAGGCGGCTGATCGAACGTGTTCCGCAGCCTTTGGGAATCCACCGCCTGCGCCGCGGAGGAAAGACCCAGCCCCCAGACGGTCGCCATTGCGATACAGAGAAGAATCGAACGAATGAATGGAGCGGTTGTCTTCATGTGCGTCACCTCAAAGTTCCGGATCGATCATCTTCGAGCGGTCGAGCCATGATACCGCGACCGCCCCGCGCGGCACAACCGCAATCCGGACGACGATCCAGTTGCCGCCGTAGAGGCGGTTGAAGGCCAGGCGCATCGAGTCGGCGC
>CALEZT010000073.1 GCA_937927975.1 uncultured Phycisphaerales bacterium | reverse complement strand
TCCCAGGGGTCCGGGGACAGCGTCCCCGGCGGCCGGTCGTTGCCCTATCTCCAAGCACGCAAAAGCCGGATGAGCGGGAAATATGCGTCCCGAGCGTGTGAACCGCCACCTCATCGGAGTCATTTCCCAACACGCGAAGGAACTCGAAGACGGGGCCATTGTCGTCGTGAGCGAGGGACAAGCGAGGATTCGCAGCCTTCCTCTGAAGAACGACAGATAGGAACAGAGATCGCCCAGTCTGTGCCCGAGGGAATCCTCAGAGATTCGTGTTCGAAGCGGCTTCGCTCGCAACGACCTTTCCATCCCGGAGCAAGATCACTTCGTGGGCGAACTCTCGCAGGAGGGCCTGTTCGTGGGAGATCATCACGATGGTCAGACCGCAATGGCGGTTCAGGTCCGAGAGAATCTCCACGATCTGGCGGGAGGTCCTGCTGTCGAGATTGCCTGTGGGTTCGTCGGCCAGGAGGATCTGCGGCCGATTGACCAGCGCGCGGGCGATCGCGACCCGCTGCTGCTCGCCGCCGGAGAGCTCGGTCGGGCGATGGCTTTTTCGGCCCTCCAGACCGACCGAATCGAGAAGCTCCGCAGCTCGATCCAGCCGCTGCTTCTTTGTCACGCCCGCGAACAGCAAAGGAAAAGCCACGTTCTCGATCGCGGTGTAAGCATTGACCAGATTGAACGACTGGAAGATCATGCCGATGGTGTTGCGGCGGTAGAGGGCGAGTTCCTTCTTGCCCAGGTCGGAGATCGACCGGCCGGCGACTCGAATCGTGCCGGCCGACGGGGTGTCCAGTCCGCCCAGGAGATTCATCAGCGTGGACTTGCCGGAGCCCGAGGCTCCGGTGACGCCGACGAACCGCCCGCGAGCGATCGACAACGTCACGTCGCGAAGGGCCAGGACCTGCGTCTGCCCGAAGGCGTACGCCTTGCTCAAACCCGCAGTCTCGATAAAGCCGTCATCGCTCATGTTCAAGGAGGAACCTCCGCAGCCCTTCCAGATCGTCGGTATTGATCAGATCGACGCCGGCCGAGAGCAGCTCCCGCCAGACCGCATCCCTGGCGGGCGACCTCAAATCCGGCGTCGCCCAGAACCGCACCAGCCGCCCTTTCGCGTGCGACTTGCGGACGATCTCGTCGAGCTTGGCGCGTTCCACCGCAGGCATGGGCCCTTCGCCCCGCCAGGAGAAAGTCCGGCCCCAGTGGTCGCTGATCATCGGGATCAGATCGGCCGGGACTTGGGAATCGAGGTCGGGCAGCCGGCCGTCGCATCCGGCGTAGCGGACCTCCTGCGACCGCATCTGTTCGAGAGGCTGGCCTCCCGACACGATCACGAAGACCGCCCCCTCCTTGCGGCCGTCGGGACCGAAGGTAGTGAGCATCTCGCGGTATTCGCTCAGGACCTCGTGGAGCCTGCGATAGGTCGGATCGGCGGCGGTCTTGAGGTCGATCAGAAGGACAAACCGGGGACCCTCCCGATAGACCCGGCCTCCGTTGCGTGCGACCCGCTCCCGCAGCGGCTGCAAGTACAGAGATCGCAGCGTCCTGTCGGTTCGGATCTGCTTTTCTTCGTGAGCGACGCAAAGCTCGTCGCCCACGAGAAAGATGTCCGCCTCCACGCTCGTGAAGCCCTGGTCCAAGGCGTCGAGCAGAGGCCGGGGATGCAGATAGTCGTTGTGCGCGTGGGCGCCGCGAAGAGGCGTCGCATCGGCCCGCGGCGGCGCCTGCATCGTCAGAACCAACCCAAGAACCAAAGCCAGCGCAACCATACGATTCGCACTCCGTCACGTTGTCAACCAGCTTCCGACGGGGGAACCCTTGTCCCCCCCGGATCGGACATCTCCCGTGATTCTGCACGAAAGATGGTTTCTCCGCAATATGTGGATCAGGATTGCACGTCTGTACCAGGGTCCATAGAATCATGCATCATGAAGACTGGCTCGCAAAAAGGGACGATTGGAGGTCCGCGATGAAACGGGCAACACGCAGGATCGGTTTATCCTTGATGGTGATTCTCGTCGCCGCGGTCGCGATCCCCGGTCGCGCCGCAGCCAAAGAGACGGTGATGGTCCCCATGCGCGACGGCGTCAAGCTCGCCACGGACCTCCATCTGCCCGAAGGCAGCGGCCCCTGGCCGACGATCCTCGTGATGACCCCCTACAATAAGAAGGGTGTGGAGGGCTTCGCAGCCGAGACCGCCAAGCGGGGATACGCGCTGGTCGCCCAGGATTTCCGCGGCCGCTTCGAATCCGAAGGCGAAGACTATCCCGTCTTTCTCTCCTGCGGCTGGGGCGAACGACAGGATGGGTACGACACGGTCGAATGGATCGCGGCACAATCCTGGTCCAACGGCAAGGTCGGCGGATGGGGCCTCAGCGCCCCCGGCATCGCGCTGAACATGACCGCGCCGAGCAGGCCGCCGCACCTGACCTGCTGCTATGTCGGCGTCGCCTTCTCCAATATGTACTCGCAGGCCGCCTACCAGGGCGGGGCCTTCCGCAAGGGCCTCCTCGAAGAATGGCTCACGCAGAGCAAATTCACTCCCAGGAACCTCGAATTGTTCCGCGCCCATCCGAACTACGACGACTTCTGGAAGGCGCTCGATCCCGAGCGGGTCGCCTCACAGGTGAACGTCCCGACCCTGTTCCTCGGCGGCTGGTACGACATCTTCTCCGCGGGCACGCTCAACAGCTTCGCTACGATCAACAAGCAAGGCGGCGAAGGCGCCCGCGGAAAATGCCGGCTCGTCATGGAGCCCTACGGCCACGGCCGCAACGACGACCTGGTCTTCCCCAACACCAGCCATCCGCAATCGGCCGACATGTGGAACTGGTTCGATCTGTGGCTCAAGAACGACGGCAAGGGAATCGAGCAAATCCCGGCGGTGCAATACTTCGTGATGGGCGATCCCGCGGACCCGAACACCCACGGAAATCGATGGAAGACCGCGGACGACTGGCCTGTCCCGGCGCAGATGGTTTCAGTCTATCTGCACACCGACAACAAGCTGCGTCTGCGCGCGTCGGACGAACTCTTCGGCTCGCTCTCGTACTCGTACGATCCGAAGAACCCGGTCCCGACGGTCGGCGGCGCGAACCTGACCGGCAGCAAGGGGCCCAAGGATCAGCGTCCCATCGAGGAGCGGGCGGACGTGCTGCTGTTTGACTCGCCGGTGTTCGACCGGTACCTCGAGTTCACCGGGCAGGTCCAACTCAAGTTCTGGGCCTCCTCGACCGCACCGGACACCGATTTCACGGCCAAGCTCTGCGACGTCTACCCCGACGGGCGAAGCATCGTCGTCCTCGACGGCGTCCTGCGGGCCGGCCATCGCAACGCCATGGATCAGAGCGAACCGCTGGAGCCGGGCAAGATCTACGAAATGGAGATCGACCTGTGGTCGACCAGTCTGGTCATAGGGCCGGGTCATCGCGTCCGAATCGCACTTTCGTCGAGCAACTCGCCCCGCTTCGAGCCCAATCCCAACACCGGCGCGCCCCCGGGCGTCGACGACAAGACCGCAGTGGCGACGAACACGATCTACATGAACGCCAAGCATCCCTCGCACATCGTCCTTCCGATCGCAGCCCACTGGCCCCCGGCCGGCGAGGCCTCGTCGAACCCGAAGTAGGATTCGGACTTGACGCGAACAACGATCGAGACAGGACAGACCCTGCGCGCACGGAATAGATCGACAATGGTCGATCGTAGATCGCAAATACCAAAGGACAAGGCTCCCGTCTTCCGCTAATGAATCTGCAACAGCCCAAGATTCAGACGAGAGCCTTGCCCCGTCCCGGGATCATCGCCCGGGGGTGATGGCTCGGATGAAGCGGCCCTGACGGGCCGGTCGATTATACGTAACCCTGCTGCACCATGGCGTCCGCCACCTTGACGAACCCTGCGGCGTTGGCGCCGTTGACGTAGTTGACGAAGCCGTTCTCTTTGCCGTACTTGACGCAGTTCTCGTGAATCGAGTGCATGATCGTCCGAAGCTGGGCGTCCACGTCCTCGCGAGAGCGACGCATGCAGCCGGCGTTCTGGTTCATCTCCAGGCCGGAGACCGCGACGCCGCCGGCATTGGCGGCCTTGCCGGGACCGTAGAGGATCTTCGAGTCGAGGAACACTTCGACCGCATCGGCGTGCGAGGGCATGTTCGCGCCTTCGCTGACGCAGTAGCAGCCGTTCTTGACCAGCGTGCGGGCGTCGTCTTCCTCGATTTCGTTCTGCGTGGCGCTGGGGAAGGCCAGGTCGCAGGGAACGCCCCAGGGCCGCTTGCCCGCCAGGTACTGGGCGTTTCGGAACTGGTTGGCGTATTCGCTCATGCGTCCGCGACGGACGTTCTTGAGGTCCATGATCCACGCCAGTTTCTCAGGACTGATGCCGTCGGGATCGACGATCGTGCCGTTGGAGTCGGACATGGTCACGACCTTGGCGCCGAGCGTGTTGAGCTTCTCGACGGTGTACTGGGCCACGTTGCCCGAGCCCGAGACGGTCGCGGTCTTGCCCTTGATGCTCTCGCCGCGGGTGGCCAGCATGTCTTCCGCGAAGTACACGGCGCCGTAACCGGTGGCTTCGGGCCGCAGGTTGGAGCCGCCCCAGGCGATGTTCTTGCCGGTCAGGGCGCCGTCGAACCGACGGGTGAGCTTGCGATACTGACCGAAGAGATAGCCGACCTCGCGGCCGCCGACGCCGATGTCGCCGGCCGGCACGTCGATCTCGGACCCGATGTGGCGGAACAGGCAGGCCATGAACGACTGGCAGAACCGCATGACTTCATTGTCGCTGCGGCCCTTGGGATCGAAATCGGAGCCGCCCTTGCCGCCGCCGAGCATCAGCGTGGTGAGGCTGTTCTTGAACACCTGCTCGAAGGCCAGGAACTTCAGCACGCCCAGGTTGACCGAGGGGTGGAAGCGAAGGCCGCCCTTGTAGGGACCCAGAAGGCTGCTCATCTGAACGCGGTAGCCGCGGTTGACCTGCACTTCCCCGTTGTCGTCCGTCCAGACCACGCGGAACTGGTAGATGTTCTCGGGCACGACGAGGCGCTCCAGGACTTTGGCCTCCCGGTAGGCCTTCTTGCTCTGCACCAGGGGCATGACCGACCGTGCCACTTCCCGGACCGCCTGGTGGAACTCCACCTCGCCGGGGGCCTGTGCGACGACGCGTTGCATGAAGGCGTCGACCAGGGATTCGATGGATGCTTCTTCGGTTGTTCGCGACTTGGCGACAGTCATAGGTTCTCCTCTAACACCACCACGTGGTTATTCGATTGTAGGTATCGTATGCCCCGGCGCGGCCTGAGCCGTCCGAACGTTTCAATGCTGCCTTTCACAAATCCGCTGGATCGAGTCCAGATAGTGCTTGAGCAGCCAGAATTTCTCCAGGAACTCCGGCCAGCCGCAGGCCGGAACGAATCCTTCCGCCGCCTCGGGGATGATCATCCCGCTGCTGGTCACGACACGACGGAATTCCCCCCACATCTCGGCCCAGATCTGATTGGCGTCCTGCGACACCGAACCGGCGACCTTGAGCAGATGATCCAGCTCAACCAGCGGCGTGAACGGAAGAACCGTCGGTTGCTCCGCAGGCGTCTCGGCACGAAAGGCTTTTCTTCTCGGCTCAGCGGCCATCGCGACCTCCCTATCCTCAAGACAGTGGTTCAGTCACGCACGAAGATGACGAAGCACCCAAGTGCAACACATCGAACAGGGAGTATTGTAGCCGGGAAAAGGCCGAACCTGTCCCCAACAGAACACACACTGACTGCGTATAGAATATGTGGTATATTATGCCTACATAGTACTCATAAATATGCATAGCCTAATGGGGCTTCAGCCTACGCGGCACGGAAAAGGCTTCGTCTTATCATCTTATCCTATAATGGTTTATGATTATTCCATCGAGGATCCGAAAAGGGCTTGCATTCGGGACGTTTCTGCTTCATCATGGGGATACAGAGTCCACGTTCGTTTATGTCCATGGGCATTAGATGGGTAATCGCTATGGCCAAGACCGCAACTCGCGAGGAACTGCTCAAACAGGTGGAAGCGATGCGCAAGCGCCTGGCGACGATGGAAGCCGCCGGCAAGCCGCCTCAGTCTGAACTGGAAATCGCCCTGCGAGAGCGAATCAAGGAACTCGACTGCCTGTACACCATCTCGACGTTTCGCGAGATGTACTTTCACAATCCCGACCGCTTCCTCCAGGGCGTCGTCGATTGTCTGCCCAAGAGCTGGCAGTTCCCCGAGCAAGCGTGCGCGAGGATCACCTTCGGCGAAAAGGTGTACGTCACCGAACGTTTCAGCGAAGGGAAATGGCGGATGGCCGCGGACATCACGGCCGACGGCCGGGTCGCCGGCGCGGTGGAGGTCTTCTACCGCAAGGTCGTCCCAACCTCCTCGTCGGGCCCCTTCCTCAAGGAGGAGCATGCGCTCATCCGGGCCGTTGCCGAGCGGATCGGCAGCGTCCTGATGCACATGAAGACCCTTTCGGACCTGCGAGACGCCCACCGCGCGATCCAGAGGGAGCATCAGGCGTTGCAGGAGGCCAACATCGCGCTCCGCGCGGTCCTGTCCCGACTGGAAGAAGAAAAGCGGGGAATCAAGGCTTCGGTCGCGGCCAACATCCAGAAGGTGATCATGCCGATCGTGTTCGAGCTGGAACTCGAGGTCGCCGGACGCCAGCGATCTTATGTGACGCTGCTGCGCCGCAGTCTGCAGGAATTGACTTCGCCGTTCCTGACGCAGATCGCCAGAGACCATGTGCAACTGACGCCCGTCGAGATCGCGATCAGCACAATGATCCGCAACGGACTCTCAACGAAAGAGATCGCCCAACTGCGGTGCATCTCGCCGGCCACGGTCCGCCGACACCGGGAAAACGTCCGCCGCAAGCTGGGCCTGCGAAATCGAAAAGCCAATCTCGCCACCTATCTGCAGGCGTCGGGCACGAACGAATCCGCCGGCCCCGTCGACACAATGCCCCAGGCGCCGCCTGAGCCTCTCAGCGATCCATCCCTGCTCGGCGGCTGGACCGCAAGCGATTTCGCCAACCCCCTGCGAGAGCCGCCCAGGTAGGAATCCCAAGAAAGTGCGACTGGCATGTCGGGCTCGCCGATTCCCTGCCGACCGCGTCGCGCGCACACCATTCGCTCGGACGCGGAAAAGACGTCCTGCTGACCATTCCCCCCGAAGCTTTGCCGTCCGCTGTCATGACTGGACCTGCGTCAGGATACACTGCTCCCGTCCAGCCATGACAGCTTGTTCACCAGTAAACCCGCAGCAATGAGGTTCATTTTCCCTCAGCCGCGAAGATCCTCGCCGACAGAGTCGAGAAAACACTCACTTGCGCGTGACTTCAGCCTTCAACTGCCGCTCCGCTTCAAGCCAATTCTGCTCGTCCTGGCCCGGCAGGCAACCCTTCTTCTTCCAGATTTCCGCGGCCCGCTGGGCGATCTGCTCGTATGAGGGCTTCACCGCGCCTGCGCTGGGCGCAGCCGTGACGGTCGGACGCGGCGCAGTGGCGACCGCAGTCCCCGAAGCGCAACCCGAGGAGCTTGCACTACTTGTGGAGGAAACACCTTTCTTCGAACTCTTTGCCATTTTTCGGCCTCCTAATTGCCTCAACCAATAATCCCATCGGATGCCGCCCTCGCGACACCCGCGCCGGGCCCACATCGAACCCGTGTCAGACTACCGGCGGGCGATTCGTGGACATCATACGGCCCCGAATGCCCTCCGGTTCACAGGATGCAGGTCCGTCCTGGAGTCTTCGCCCCATAATAGCCAGACCGGCACCGTCCGAGGAGCGTAGTCTCTCACTCCTCACAGGTTTTGTCAAGCCCCCGAACCAAGTTCTGACAAAGATGCATCGCGAGAATGAGAAGGCAAGTCAAGGATGCGTAAACGCAGAAGAGCCCTCCCAGATTACCCATCGCACAGTAGTCCCGTGGGAATCCGCCATACCCACGACCACACCCGGCTGCTGGACCACAAGTGCGGCCTGCCCTGCCGCGAGGACTCCCCGGCTGCAGGCCCGCAACGTCGGGACGGTCCTCTGGGACGCCGTCACACTTTGAAGAAGATCTTGTGGCGATAGAGGAACCACAGCAACAGCCAACTGGCTGCGAACGCGCCCGCCGGGATCAGGAGCGGCGCCGCGTTCTCGTAGTGACGCGCAAGACCGCCTAGGAAGGACCGCGAGATCTCCTCGAAGTTGACGAAGGCCTGAAGGAAGTAGATCGTGATGGCGTTGACGCCGATCACGACGAAGGGGAACGCCCATTTGCGATACCCCTTGACGTCGATGACCCAGTAGAACAGGGCCAGCAGCAGCAGGCTCAATCCGCCCGCGAGCAAGACATAGGAACTGGTCCAGAGAATCTTGATGATCGGGAAGGCCAGGCTCCAGAGCAGGCCGAGGGCCACGAAGACAACGCCCGCGATCGCAAGGCCCGCGGCTTTGGCCGAACCGGTGCGACGGGAGCGAAGCCACTGGCCCGCCAGAGCCCCCAGCAGGGCCGTGCAGACCGACGGGAACGTCGAGAGCACGCCCTCGTTGTCGCCGTACTTGTAGTAGAGCGAGCCCGGGATCACCTTCTGATCGACGTACGAGGACAGGCAGCCCTCCATGGTCAGGTCGCCCGCCTGGCCTCCCGGGACAGGGACCAGCATCGTGACCGCCCAGTACGCCAACAGCACCACGGCCACGAGAACCGCCTGAGTCTTCCATCGCGTGTTCAGCACGATCAGGGCCGCGAAGAAGTAACTCAGCGCGATCCGCTGCAGGACGCCGGGCCAGCGGGTCTCGGGCCAGTTGAACTCCAGCAGGCCGTTGTAGATCAGGCCCAGCAAGAACAGCGTCGCCGCCCGGCGGACGACGTGCCAGTGAAGCTGTGCGGGACTGTGCCCCTGCTCCTTGCGGCGGACGATCGAGAACGGCAGCACCGCCCCGACCAGGAACACGAACAACGGAAAGATCAGATCCTCGAACCGAAAACCCTCCCATTCCACATGGGTCAACTGGGTGGCGATGGCCTCGGTGATCGGGTGCTTCCAGACGTGGACGAGGCTCTCGAAGATCACCCCGCCGCCGATGATCCAGAACATGTCGAAGCCTCGCAGCGCGTCGATGGACAGCACGCGGGCGCCGGTCGATTCCATCCTCGTTTCCATAGTCGGGCCTCATCCACAGCGACCTTGTTTGTCGGCCACGGGGCACGAGCCTCCCCGGGTGCGAAGTGGATAGGATATCACAAGTTCTCGCGGACATCAATCTGTTGAATTTCCCCGGCACCTGAAGTATCCTGCCGAGGGTCGAAGTCACCATATCATTCTGGAAAGGGTAGTTCATGAGCAGCACCACACGTCACGCGGCAATCCTGTCGATCCTCGCATTCGCTTCCGCAGCGGCCTTCGCAGGCGAAGCGGACCCCTTCATCGGCCGATGGGCATTGACCATCCCCGGCGGCGGCGCCGGCTGGCTGGGCGTCACCCAGGAAGGGTATCTCGATGGCAGTATCCTCTGGGGCGGCGGCAGCGTCGTTCCGGTCGACAGCGTCTTCACCATGAACGGCGACCTGTACGTCATCCGCCTGCAAAAAGTCGAGCGGAAAGACGCCGACGGAAAAGTCGTCCGCACGCAGACGTTCCCGGAAGCGATCATGGCCAGGATCGACGGGGACACCCTGTACCTGGTCCAGGTCCAGCCGCGCAGGAACGGCCTCGGCGCCGAGCAGCGGGAATTCACCGGCAAACGGATTCCCCCCCTGCCCGCCAAGCCTGACCTGTCCAAGGTCAAGTTCGGCAACCCCATCGCCCTCTTCGACGGCAAGAGCCTGGACGGATGGAAGCTGATCAACCCGAACGACAGGAACGGCTGGTCCGTCGAGGACGGGCTCCTCGTCAACAAGCCCATCCAACCCGAGGGACGCCACCTCAGCTATGGCAATCTCCGCACGGTGGCCGAGTTCGAGGACTTCAACCTCAAGCTCGAAGTGAACGTCGGCAAAGGCGAGAACAGCGGCGTCTACCTGCGCGGCATCTACGAGGTCCAGGTCGCCGACACCTACGGTCGCAACGTCAACCCCCATAATATGGGCGGCGTCTACAGCCGGATCACGCCCCGCGTGGCGGCCGAGAAGCCCGCAGGCCAGTGGCAGACGATGGACATCACCCTCGTCGACCGCCATATCACCGTTATCCTCAACGACCAGAAGATCATCGACAACGAGCCCGTCCTGGGCTGCACCGGCGGCGCGCTGTGGTCCGACGAATCCCGTCCCGGCCCGATCTATCTCCAGGGCGACCACACCGGCGTCCGATACCGCAGCCTCGTCCTGACGCCCGTCGTCAAGTAATCAACTCACGGATTCGGCATCCCCAGGACTCTCCTGGGGATGCCTGTCCGGATCTGGAGCGAGGGTGCAGCACATCACCGGTAGCGAGCGAGGATCTCCTGGCGACCTTCAAGCGAGCCGGGCAGGATGATCCACTCCTTTGCCCGATCGATCTTCTCGTAGGGCCTTCCGTTCACCAGAACGCTCTTGAGCGGCTGTTCCTGCGGATGGCGGATGCGCAGATAGATGGCTTCAGGTCGATTTCGGCTGGGCGGATCGAGTGTGATCCTCACCTCGCCGGCGGCTGCGTTCGACGTGTACGCAAGAGACAGCGGACCGAAGTTCGAAGCCGCCCGCTCGATGCCGATGCGGTTGCCGTCGGCCAGCCAGTATCGCGGAATCGCCTGGCCGAGGTAGAGGTCGCCGCCCTGCTCGTTCACGAACATCAGGCGCAGCCAGTAGGTGGACTGCGCTTCGTCCGAAGTCTTGAAGTGGTCGCCCGCCGGATAGCCCAGCTCGGGCAAGGAGTGCTCGTTGCACAGGCGAATCTCCGGATAGAACGCGGAGGCGAAACCGTTGAAGTAGGCGCGGAGGTAATGCTTGACGTCGTCGCGCCACAGGTACGGCAGCGGCCCGTCGAGCAGGTTGGCCTGCATGGAGAACCCGCCGCGGGAGAACCAGAAGGCGTCGTAGGCCGGGATGGAGTAGCCGTACCGGTCGGAGATGTAGAGATTGTCCTCGTAGTCCTTCATGATCCACTTCGTCTCCGGGGCGTCGGGAGCCAGCAGTCCGTAGGCGGGCAGGAAGAGAGATCCTTCGAGCGTCTCGCGGAGCCAGCCATGGGCGCGGCCTCGCTCATAGAGCCGCGATGGGATCTTCGGGACATAGGTCCCGTCCCTCAGTCGGACGACAGGGCAGAGGATCCGCGATTCCGTGACGCCTCGCATGAAATCCTCGTAAAAGGCCTTGGCTTCGCTCTGGAGACGCTTGCCTTCGACGTGGCCCGACTCCGCCAGGGCGTCCGCCAGCGCCTGGAAACCCCAGACGGTTGCGCTGTTGGTGGCCAGCCAGTGCCAGTAGTCGGTGACGTCCTCCAGCGAGCCGGCGGGCAGCCAGCCGTACTCCAGGGGCCTGTCGCCCTTGGCGCTTTCGCTCATGGTGGCCTGCCGCTCGCGAATGACCCACTCGCAGGCCTTGACCAAACCGGGGGCCGCCCTGGCCATCCACTCGCGGTCGCGGGTGAGCCGCCAATGCTGGGCCATGCCCCACATGACGTAGCCATGGCTCTTGTTGTAGCCGCCGGTCTCGTGGCCGCCGGCCCCGTAGAACTGGCCCTCGGCGCTCTGGAAATTGCCCGGCATCGAGACGGTCCCCTGGTATCGCAGGAACGCGTCGTAGTTGCGTCGGGCCTCGTCGTGGTAGCCCCGTCGGTCCAGATCGCTGATCATCATGATCGACTCGTTGGGGTAGACGCCATAGTGGGCGGTGCCGACATGCGCATGGAGCACGTCCGAATCCAATTCCTTCAGACAATTGACCAGCAGGTGTCGCACGTGAGACTTGTAGAAATCGTTTATCCACGGCTCAGGCGTCACGATCTGCGTGCCCCTGGCGGTGATCGTCCGCCAGAACGCGCCGACGCGCCCCGCCTCGGCGTCGAAGTCGAACTTGGCGGCAAAATCGATCTCATCCTCCGTCGACAAAGTAACTGAGGGGATCGTAATCTGCACGGTCCTGCTCCGCCTGGGCCTGAGATTCGCGGTCCAGGCCACCGCGCCGCGGTCTTCCACGAAATCGTCGTGGCCTTTGGCGTTCACGAGAAACCGCAGTCGTTGCCCCTCCGGCGTGACGGCCAGGGCGCGTCCCTTGCGAAGAACGAGGTTCTCGGCGCCCCCGGCGTGCGAACGAAGCCGCAGCTTGGCATCGGCCGCGACGGAATCGGACGTGTTGACGACGCGGATCTGCATCAGCAGCACCGTCGGGCGGTTCAGCGTGACGTCGTTGAGCAGCGGAGCCGTCAGGACGGTCTTCTGTTCATAATACAGCGGCCCCTCCTGCCACCAGGTCCGCAGCACCGGGAGGAATCCCTCCTGTAACTCGCGACCGCCGCGAAGAGAATCGGAAGGCAGACCGCTGGTAATCCGCAGCCAATCGCCCTTCCAGAGCTTGCGGTCGCTGTCGCGTGGGCTCCGTTGCACCTCGAACCAGCGACTGACCGCGGAGACTTCGATGTCGCCGTTGGGAGTCTGTCGCATCGTGTTGCGATTGCCCGGCAATCCGTGTACGAAGTACAGCGGACGTTTGAGCGGCATGTCGTTCCAGGCGCGGGAAAGCGTCTGTTCGTCCTGGGCTGCGACGCGGTCATACACGGTCTGGCCTCCGAACTCGCGACGGAGAACCTCGCGGTAGGCGTCGAGAGAGATGGCGTCGTCCCCGCCGGTGACCAGGACTCCCAGGTCGTCCACGAGAATACGGTCGCCCCGCGCCACTTCATCGGCTGCGAAAGAAAACGGCCGCGTGCTGGAACGGACGGTGACGATCGTCCGATCGTAGCGTGCATCGACCGGATCGGCAGCCATCACAAGGTCCGCCTCGATCGCGGAATCGCCATCCTCGCGAACCGCCGCGACGTGACCGTTGAAGACCTCCAGACGCCTGGACCCGGGCGCATCCGCCTGAATCGTCCCGTCCGCGGGCGATCCGAACCGGATTCGCACCCGCAATGGCTTGCAGACCGAATCCGTGTACGCGCGGAAACGAGACGGAGCGGGGATCCTCGAGTCGCTGCTGATCCGAACCGCCAGAGTCTTGCGGTAGGACACGCCTTGCCCCTCCATCCCGGCGATCTCCTGTGCACAGGTTGGATCGAACGTGAACTCGAATCCATACGCCGACCGCTCGACGCGTCCCCTGGCGGCGATCCAACGGCCGTTCGTCCAGTCGTCCACGGCGTCCCAGCCGACGCCGCCGGCCCCTCGTTCCATAATCAGCGGGTCGGCCTTGCCGTTCCAGGTTCGACGCCAGTATTCCAGCCGGACCTGTCCGGACTCGGGCAGCGTCTGCCCCTCGTCGAACTCCACCACCACCCGACGGACCTTTCGAGGCTCCGCCCATCGAGGGCCGTGAGCTTTCCCGTCTCCATAGGAGATGGGAATGCCGAAGGGCGCGATGTCGAACGCCTCGCCGGGCGAATACTCCTGAGCCAGGCCTGCGCGTGCCCAAACGCCCCAGACCAACAGCAGAACGAAGCTGAACAGAAGAGACTTCTTCATACGCCTGACCCTTTCGCGATGTGGTCATCGACCTTGATCCCACGACGAACTGCCGCTATCGTAGCGATTCGTTCCTCCACTGCAAGCCTCAGGGAACAGAGACTTGCGTACTCTCGGGCCCGATGCTACTCTTGCCGCAAAGACTCTTCTTGGAGGTACAAAGATGAACGGCAAGACCATGGGGTGGTGGTTGTCGATGGTAATCCTGCTTTCAGGCGCCGTCGTCTCGGGAGTCGGGGCGGAGGCGGGGAACCCCGAGGGAAGTCGCTCCGCCAGGCGAGTGGTCTTTCTGCCGGGCAGTCAAAGCCACGGCTGGAGCGGACACGCCTACACCGCCGACTGCAAACTCCTGGCCCGCATCCTCAACGAGAATGTGCGCGAGATCGAAGCAATCGTCCTTGAAGGCGGCTGGCCCAGGGACCTCAAGACCCTCGAAAACGCCGCTGCGATCGTGATTGCCTGCGATGGGAACAGCCTGCTGGGCTCCGAATCGAACTGGAAGGCCCTGGACGCACTGGCCCGAAAGGGCGTGGGAATCGCGTTTCTCCACTATGCTCTCGACCCCGGCGACTCATACGGCAAGTACCTCCTCGACTGGATCGGCGGCTACTACGAGCAACACTGGTCGGTGAACCCTTCCTGGCGGGCCGAATTCAGAGCCCTGCCGGACCACCCGATCACCCGCGGCGTCAAACCGTTCGCCATTCATGACGAGTGGTACTATCACATGCGGTTCCGACCGGATGCCGAGGGCGTGACGCCGATCCTGACCGCGGTCCCCCCCGACGGCACGCGCACCGGCCCGGACGGCCCCCACAGCGGCAATCCGACCGTGCGCGCCCGCAAGGGAATGGCCGAGCACGTGGCGTGGGCGTACGAGCGTTCCGACGGCGGTCGCGGCTTCGGCTGCACCGGCGGCCACACCCACTGGGTCTACGCCCAGAACGACTTCCGCAAGCTGATGCTCAACGCGGTATGCTGGATCGCGAAGGTGGAAGTCCCGCGGGGCGGGGTCCCCACCCCGACGCCGACCGTCCAGGACATGGAGGCCCATCTGGAAGGCGACCGCCCGGCGGACTGGACCGCCGACAGAACCCGACAAGTCATCGAAGAGATGAACCGACAGGGCCCGCGGTCCCGTTAACCGCCTGCGGAAAACGGTCGATGAAGAGGTAGGCCCCTGCGCATGGGGACCGTACTGGAGGTAATCGGCCGTGGAAACCGCGCTGTTGGAACAGAAGACCGAGATTCGAGAGACCAAGAAGTGCCCCTTCTGCGCCGAGCAGATCCAAACAGAGGCGATCAAATGCCGCTATTGCGGCGAGTTCCTGGACCGCCAACGCCCTGCTCGACCGGCGCAATGGTACTTCTCCACGTCCACACTGATCGCGGCGGTGATGTTTCTGGGCCCGCTGGCCCTGCCGCTGGTCTGGCTGAATCCCCGCTACAAGCCTGGGACGAAGCTGGGCATCACCGTGGCGGTTATCGGACTGACCCTGGCGGTCTTCTATCTCATGGTCGACACCTATGCGCGGGTCATCGAACAGGTCAAGGCCCTGGGGCTGCCCCTGGGCTGAAAGACGGGAGCGTGACATGACACAGCCCAGAGCGAAAGCGAGAGTTCTGGTCTTCCCCTGCGGGTCTGAAGTGGGACTCGAAGTGTTCCGCTCCCTGGCCGGGGACACCCACGTCGAGCTGCACGGCGCGTCGAGCACGCCCTCCAACCACGGCAAGTATCTCTACCGAAACTACGTCGACGGCCTGCCTCGCGTCACAGACCCCGGATTCCTCGACGCGATGAACGCCCTCGTCCGCAGTCGCGGAATCGATTATCTCTTTCCCGCCATGGACAGCGTCGCGTTGGCGTTGGCCGACCATCAGGACCGACTTTCGTGCCAGGTCATCGGTTCGCCTCGGGAAACCTGTCGCGTCTGTCACTCGAAGCGCGCGACCTACGAGCGGTTCGCAGAGATCGTGAGAGTTCCCGAATTGCACCACAACCTCGCCGACGTCCCTCGCTGGCCGATCTTCCTGAAGCCCGATTGCAGCTACGGTTCCCGGGGGACCCGCGTCGCGGAATCGCCCGAGGAGGCGCAGTTCTTCCTGGCACGCGAGAAGGACCTGCTGGCCATGGAATACCTGCCGGGCAAGGAGTACACGATCGATTGCTTCACGGACCGCCATGGAAGCCTCCTGTTCGCGGGAGCGAGGCAACGGCTGCGGATTCAGAACGGGATCAGCGTTCACGGCCGGCGCGTCGAAGGCGACGTCTTTCGAACCCTCGCGCAGACCATCCATGCCCGCCTGCCGTTCCGCGGCGTATGGTTCTTCCAGCTCAAGGAAAGCCATGACGGAGAAATGACGCTGCTGGAGATCGCGCCTCGGGTCGCGGGAACTATGGCTTTGCACCGGAATCTCGGGGTCAATCTGGCGATGCTGAGCGTCTATGACGCGATGGGCTTCGACGTCTCCATCTTGAGGAACGAGTTCCCGATCGAGGTCGATCGCGCCTTGACGAACCGCTTCCGCGTCGATCTTCCCTACCGCCACGTGTACATCGACCTGGACGACTGCCTGATTTGCGGAGGACTCGTCAACACCGAAGCGGTGGCGTTCCTCTATCAGTGCGTCAATCGCGGGATCGCCATCCACTTGGTGACTCGACACGCCGGATCGGTGCGGAAGGTCCTCAAGCAGACGCGTCTCCAGGGACTTTTCGACGAGGTCACGCATCTGCGCTCGGGCCAGCGCAAGTCCGAGACAATCCGTCACGCCGACGCCATCTTCATCGACGACTCCTTCGCAGAACGCAAGGACGTGCAGGACCGCAAAGGAATCCCTGTGTTCGCGCCCGACGCCATCGAATGCCTGATGGACTGGCGCAGACCATGATGCCCTTGCGATCCCGACCGGGGTCGTGTACAGTGAAGCGATGGCTGCCAGGGTCCGCCCTCCGCTGAGAAAATTCTCGGAACCTGGCGTGCCGGAGCAGTGGCTGAGTGGCTTAAAGCGACGGTCTTGAAAACCGTTTTACCGAAAGGTAACGGGGGTTCGAATCCCTCCTGCTCCGTTGGAACGCGCCGACCTTCGAAGAATGGACAGCGACTAAATATCGAACGCATAAGCACTTACGATTCAGCCTCCCCTCAAGACGGACAACACCGATTGCGTTGAAGCCCCCGCAGTCCGACCGATGGAGAATCCCCCGGCGTCGACGGTTGCGAGACTCTGAGCCCTCGTACCACAGAATTGATGAACCGCCTATAAAGATTTCAGTATCATCTAGGGTTGACAAAGGAGTTGACAATCGGGTATACTGAGCGAGTCTTCATGGAGGAAACCTACACCAGTTCAGTGCCGTGCAAGATTTCGGTCTTGCGGGACATTGAAGTTGCGTGATGTGTGTGTGGGTTTAGCCATTGGCATGGACGACGTCATGAACAAAGGAGTGGCGGTGAAACAAGACCGGTAGCGGTCAAATGGATTGTATCGGGACGCCTGATAGCGGGGGCCAGGAAGTCGTGGTTGACGGCGTTCGGAAAGGAGGTGGGATCTGGAGCATGTTTTTCGGTTGATCTAGTCGATTTGTCTTGAACGTTTCCTGCGGGGAGTTCCCCGCGGTGAAGAACGAACGATTCTTTCGTGGTTTTTGTGTGGAGGAGGTACAGAGAATGAAATTTGCAGTTTCAACACTTCTTGCGGTAGCGTTGCTCACCGCGGTCAACACAGCCAGCGCGATTGATGTGTTTGCGGTCGATGGCGACTGGAGCAATCCGGTGGGCGGAACCAACATCAGTTACCCCACGGACGCTGTCGCCTACGGGAACACCGTAGAGGACCAGGTCCGTTGGGGCACGGAGTATGAGGGTGGCGGCCAGAGCGGTTTGGGCTTCACGGGCTCCGCTCCCGCGGCGTTCCCTGTCGCGCTTGAGACGCCCTTCGAGATCGGACAGCTCACGCACTTCAACAACCCGATTGCCAGCGGGACTGCGGCCAGCGCGGTTGACCTGACGATCAAGCTCGACTTGGACTTCGGCAGTGAGATCAATAATCATACCTTCACCGTGACCGTCCAGATCGATGAGACCCTCAATAAGCCCGGCATGGTGGACGACATCATCGATTTCCCGAGCAGTCTTGGCAGTACGTCTTTCGTTGTCGACGGACGCATCTACTGGTTGACCATCCTGGGTTTCGGCCCGGATAGCGCCAACATTCAGAATCAGTTCGTGTCGCCCGAGAACGGAACGAACAGCACGCTGCTGTGGGGTCAGTTGTCGGTCGTCCCGGCTCCGGGCGCCATCCTGCTCGGCGGTCTGGGCACCGGCCTGGTCGGCCTGCTTCGCAAACGCAGAGCCCTGTAATTCGCTTTCTGCAGAGGCTTGGTTTCTTCAAGGGCTGTGAATTCGATTCACAGCCCTTCTTCTTTTTCGGGGGGCCGCAGGCGACATGTGGACCCGGCGAAGGCGACCTCTGCAACCGAGACCGCGCGGTCGAAGACCTTCACGTCGTCGATAAGGCCGTCGTAATGGCCACGCCAGCCTGTGCCGATCTGCAACGATGTGACGCCACAGATCGGTGTCCCCGTCCCCCCGATGCCTGCGATGCGAGAATCCCCTTGCCAGCGGGCCGGCGACCGATACACTGGCACATGGCTCGGGTCGGCGTGGGACAGTCCGGCGCTTTCTCCGAGAGGGGCAGATCAAGACAGGCAAGAGTGAAGAGGTGAAAGAACATGAGCGACTACTCAGTGAGTCCGACAGGAGAGAAGTTCCCGCTGCCCAAACCCCAGGATTATGAAGCGGAGTTTCATCGCATCGAGGCTCTCGCCGGGACCGCCCGCCAGGAGGGAAAGGAGATCGTTGTCGTCATGGGCGTCGGATTCGTCGGGGCGGTCATGGCCGCCATCGTCGCCGACACCGTGGACAAAAAGACCGGCAAGCCCTCCAAGTTCGTCATCGGCTGCCAGCGGCCCAGCGGCCGCAGCTACTGGAAGATCCCCATGCTCAACCGCGGCGAGTCCCCCGTGAAAGCGGAGGACCCCCACGTCGATCCGATGATCGCCCGCTGCGTCAAAGACAAGAAGACCCTGGTCGCCACCTACAACAGCGACTGCCTCAAGCTGGCCGACTGCGTCGTTGTCGACGTCCAGTGCGACTACAGCAAGCAGGAGCTGGGCAACATGAAGACCGGCGAGGCCGAGATGAGCGCCCTGGAGGCCACGATGCGAACGATCGGCGAGAAGATCGAGCCGCACTGCCTGGTCCTGATCGAGACCACCGTCGCCCCCGGCACGACCGAGTTCGTCGCCTGGCCGATCATGAAGAAAGCCTTCGCCCATCGCGGGATCAAGTCGGTGCCCCTGCTGAGCCACAGTTTCGAGCGGGTCATGCCCGGCCGCGAGTACGTCTCCAGCATCCGCGACTTCTGGCGGGTCTGCTCCGGCTGCACGTCCGAGGCCCGCAGCCGCGTGGTCAAGTTCCTCACCGAAGTGCTCAACACCGAGAAGTTCCCGCTGACCGTCATGGACCGGCCCATCGAGTCCGAGACCACCAAGATCGTCGAGAATTCCTATCGCGCGACGATCCTGGCTTTCCTGAACGAGTGGAGCCTGTTCGCCGAACGCAACGGCGTGGACCTCATCAAGGTCATCCAGGCCATCAAGATGCGCCCCACCCACAACAACATGATCTTCCCCGGCCCCGGCGTCGGCGGCTACTGCCTGCCCAAAGACGGCGGCCTGGGCTACTGGGCCTACAAGCACATCCTGGGCTTCGAAGACGGCGACGAGGTGTTCAAGATCACGCCGACCGCGATCGACATCAACGACACCCGCGGCCTGCACGTGGCGGAACTGACCCGCGACGCCCTTCGCAACATGGGCCGCTACATCGCGGGCGCCGAGGTCCTGATCTGCGGCGCCAGCTACCGCCAGGATGTGGGCGACACCCGCTACAGCGGAAGCGAGATGGTCGTCCGCAAGCTCACCGAGATGGGCGCCGAGATGCGGATCCACGACCCCTACGTGGACCACTGGTATGAGCTGGAGCAACAGGACAGTTATCCCTCGCCAGACAGCTCGTGGTCGCGGTTCTTCCGCAACCAGGACCACCTCACGAACTCAGTCGTCCAGAAGGACCTCGCCAAGGCCCTCCAGGGAGCGGAGGCGGTCATCCTGGCGGTGCCGCACGAGCCCTACCTGGCTCTCGACCCCGACCAGGTCGTCAAATGGGCGGGCGCCCCGCTGGCGGTGATCGACTGCTTCGGTATCCTCTCCGACGACAAGATCCGCCGGTACTTCCAGTTGGGCTGCGAGGTCAAAGCCCTCGGCCGAGGCCACATCCAGCGGCTCAAGAAGGAAGTCAAGGGAACCGCCGACCGGACATAGATCATATTCGTCGCATCAGTCCCATTCGTCCTACAGGACCCATTGGACCCATAGGACGAATGGGACCTTTCGCACCCCCGACCCCAATAGACAGTCTCTTCACGGAATTGTGGGGCCCCGACGGATACGGATTCCGACGCTTCGCGTCGGGAGTTTGGCGCATTGCGGCCTCCAGCATGGAGGGACCCTGCACGCCCCTGCGTACAACGTCCGGTCGCAGAAGCGAACGCTTTGTTCGCGTCCAAGCCGGAGGCCGCAACGCGATAAACTCCCCCTACACGACCGTCTCGGGCGTGCCGCTGGGGCGGTTGCGGGGATACCCCGAACTCCCGAGAAGAACCGAGGAATAAGGCAGGCACAATCCACAGCAGGAGCTTCATCACGGTCCAGCAGGCAAACCCACCCGCCTGTGTCCCAGTCCAGGCCGGGTGCTGATCCGCAAGGTCATCACCAATGCCTCGGCTGGCCCTTCGCTGGACAGGACTTCGCGACGACGTGGATCCGGCCTTCGGGGCTGATGTCCACCTGACCTTGCAGGGTCTTGGCGGAGGTGAATTCGTAATCCCGGTCCGCCCGCAGGAGGATGCTGCTGTTGTCCACTTCCAGGTGCAGTTCCTGATCCGGATCTCTGTGCCGCAAGACGTTGGCCATCAAAATCGCCTTTTCCAGGCCGTCGCCGGTGAGGTAGTTGGCCAGTTCATCCGGCTGGGCGAGGCGGTTGCCGTCGTAGATCGAACTTGCGGACATCGCCTGAAGCCAGTCGTAGACCTGGGACACAGACATCTCCTTCGTCTTCTCCAGCGAGATGGGGCTCCGTTCGACGGCCGCCTGCAAAAAGGGCCGCCAGTCGCAGCTCTCCATGTCGCGGTAGGCGTAGAACGCCAGGTCGGCGGTCGCGTTCTGCGAGCGGATGCCGCGGAGGTAGTCGATAATCTGGTCGCGGGTCCAGTCGGGCGAGATCCGGATGGTCTGGCTGTTTGTGAAGTTCTTGCTTCTCTCGGGAAGATGGGCCTCCACGTGCACGAAGTCCAGCAGGTCATCGACGAGTTTGCCCGCCTCGGGAATCGTCGGCTCCAGGAACTTCCGCAGCGCCTCGCGGCCCTCGGGCCTGCGGACGTCGATCTTCTGCTTGAGCAAGTCGCAGAGGTGGTCGCAGCGAATCCGCCCGGGCAGTTCGAACCGAACGAAGTCCTCGTCGGCCACCTCGGCCAGGAGCTTGTCGTGCGTGTCGTCGCCGATCTTGAACGGGCTGCCGTGTTCGTAGCTGTAGAGCAGCTCGGCCCGGATGAACCGCGGCTGGCCGTGACAATCCCGGCACAGTTGGAAGTATTTCTGGTAACGGGTCTCCGACCGCAGGAAACTGGCGAAGACGGTTACGTCCAGGTCGGTCGAGAGGTAGCCGGCCAGGCGCGTCTTGAAGTGCTCGTACGCCTTCGGGTCGATCGTGGCGTCGTCGTAGAGGCAGTGGATGACGCCGGTGTTGTGGGCGACCACGGTGACCTGCTCGTTGCGGAGGGCCCGCTGGGCTTTGTTGGAGATCTCGGTGCCGTTGAACCACATGGTCTTGGTCACGAGCCGGCGGTTGTTGGTCAGGATGCCGTCCTGCAGGTCGATGAAGTTCTGTGAGTGCAGGGGCGTCAGCACCACGAAGATGTCCTCCAGGGGCACGCCGCAAACGATGAAGGCCGCCGCGGCGTACAGGGTCGCCAGCGAGACGCACTCGCCCGCCGCCTTGCCGTAGCCGGGCTTGAGCCGGAAAGCGTCCATGGCTTCCACCGTCTCAGTCTTCCAGTACGGGATGATGTCGGTCGTGTACTTGTCCAGGCCGAAGTGCCGGCGGATGTCGACGTCGTAGTAGTACTTGTCGCCCTCGTAGCCGAAGAGCGCATTGCTGGCTGCGATCTGCTGAGGGGACAGATACCGCTCGAACCGCTTGATCTCGGTGGCCTGGTTCGTCAGGCCCCAGGTCTCCAGGTCGAGGTTGAAATCGAACTCGTCCATGATGAACTGCCGCATCCGCATGAGCCGACGGTAACTGCTCTTGCCCGCGAGCTTTTGGAACGACTCGTGCTGCCGCCACTTCCAAATCACAGGACTCATGATGTTCGCCAGCACCAGGCTGTAGATCAGCTCGGGAAAAACGAACAACTCCATGTCCGACAGCGTCACCGCCGACGAGTATTTCTCCAGGTCATCTCCGGTCATCGGTCTTGTCCTCATAGGTTGCCAATGCAGCGGCCCTCTCTCCCCAGAGGAGGCCCCGCCGCAAAAAGAGTCTACCACAGAGCACTACGCGCGGGGGAGCACAAAGTTCTGGCGCGTCTAAGGCCGCAGGCGGTGACAGATCTCGTTCAGTTCGCAGGCGATGCACTCGGGCCGGGGGCGGCCGTCGCAGCCTTCGAGGATGCCGATGCGGGAGAGGGCGAAATCGTACTTGGCCGGGTCGGTGGGCTCGATTCGCGAGAAGGCCTCGGTGATCTTGGTCGCGGTGGCCAGGGTGGCGGACTTGCTGTCATGAAAGCCCAGGATTCGGCAAAGACGTCCCATGTGGACATCGACCGGCACGATCAGCTTGGCCTTGTCGACGTGTTTCCAGAGCCCGACGTCCACCTCGTCCTTGCGGACCATCCACCGCAAGAACAGGTTCAGCCGCTTGCACGCACTGCCCCGGCTCGGGCTGGCCAGAAGGTAGTTCAACCCAGCGGAAGCTGGCGTCTCTTCGGTCAGGGATTCGCAGAATCGGGTCAACGCAGGCCGCACCGTCGCATGCTCCGCGCGATAGCCCTGCAGGAAGAACGCCTCCAGAACGCCGAACTCATCCAGAATCCGGCGGAACCGCGTCAGCAGGTCGGCGATGTCGTCGCCCGTCGTGAAGCGATGCTTGAAGCTGCGAAGTCTGGCTCGACTGCGACTGTCGAATCGCAAGGTGAACTCATACGGCGTGCCGTCCATGCGGTCGAATAGTTGCGTGAGACTGCGCTCGATCTGCTGCACCCGGCCATAGGCGAGGGCCGAAGCCAGGAACGCGACGATCTCCCGATCCCGCCGGTTCTTGCATCGATAGACGAATTGCAGCGGGTCCGAGCCGATGAACTGCCTGTGGTTGTATCGAGCGTACACTCGCTCCAGCACGTCCCGCAGCAAATCAACCTGGAGCCCCATCGAGCCCACTTACTGATCCCTCCTTGGGCCGCGGATGTCCCCAGCGAAACGGCACTCGATTTCGCCGCTCTCGGTGTTGAACCGGATTCGTCGGCCCCGCGTGCCGCCCACTTCCTGATGGACGACGCGAATACGGGCCGAGCCCAGGATCTCCAGCGCCGCCTCGACGTTCGCCACGCCAATCCGGTTGTCGGCGTTGGGCGTCCGCAGGACCGCCGCCCCGCCGAAGATGCTGGCGCGGTAGTGCGTCAACTCGGGGTCCAGCCGCATCACCGCTTCGATCAGATGACGCGTCGAAAGCACGCCATACTGGCCGATGTCCGCATCCGCCATGTCCTGAGGACGTGCCCGCAGAAAGTGGTTCATCGCCCCGAAGTGTTCCTTGTAGTTGTACAGGCACACCGCGACGCAGGAACCGACCAGCGTCTCGGCGATCACCGACTCACGACCCGCGTAGAAACCGCCCGGCCTCAAGAACTTCCGCACCAATCCGGCCACGATCTGCTTTGCCCCAGTGCCTGTCAGCAACCCTTCGAGCGAACGTCGGCCACATACCGCCCGTTCGTTTTGATCACCTCGACCCGACAATCGAACAACCCGCCCAAATGCTCGGACGTCACGGTCTGGTCCGCGGGCCCTGCCGCAAACACCGAGCCGTCTTTGAGCAGAACCACCTGATCGACCATTCGAGGCAGCTCGTCGAGGTGATGCGAGACGACAAGTACGGTTGGATGATTCTCGCGGTTCAAGAGCCGCTCCAGAACGCCCACGCACATTGCACGAGCCCCCATGTCCAGCCCGGCGGTCGGCTCGTCGAGCAAGAGCAGCCCCGCCTCAGCCACCATCGCCCTGGCCAGGAGCACCTTCATCTGCTCGCCTGTGGACAGATGGGAGAAGACCGCGTCGGCCATGGCGCCCAGTCCGAACTGCTCGATCTCCGCATCGATCCGTCGCCACTGAGCGGCCTTCACCTCCTGATGAATAGGCAATCGAATCGTGCCGAACAGACCCGTGGCGACCACGTCGTGGACCCGCATCGGCTCGTCGAAGGCCGGACTGCGAGACGGCTCGATCAACCCGATCCTCCGCCGCACCTGGGCGAGTTCCACCCTGCCGAACACCTGCCCGCCGATGGCGACCGAACCTCTGCTTGGCCATGTGTAGCCGCTCAGAACGGAGACGAGCGTGGACTTGCCCGAACCGTTCGGTCCCAAGATCGCACAGCAGGTCCCCGCCTCGACCTGGAGCGAGACGTCCTTGAGCAAAGAGCGTCCCCGTCTCAGGACGCTGACATCTTGAAGATCGACCGTAAGTGCATTCATAGCCGGAAAATGATACACAAAACGGCTGGCGAAGGAAACCGCCGGAAAGGAATTCCCACGCCCGGACGCCGGGAGCTGGAAACTGCGAAGCGACGGGGATGAACGCAGAGTGGAGCGCCGTCACTTCCCCCGCAAACCCGGGGCCACAGGGGGCTGCACCGGCCAGAAGACGTGGTCGCCGCCTTCTATGTGTTGGCCCCAGTCGCAGTGCCGGCCGCCATCGTCGTCGAAATCTTCGCCCCAGGTGTAGAGGATGAAATCGGCGTCCATCCGCCTGTAGACCAGGGGGTTGCCGCTGTACGGGTCCATCGGCAGCCGGGACATGAAACCCGCCGAGACCAGTTCCTCCAGCGTGTCGGGGAAACCGCCCTTCTCCGCTCTGTATCGAAGCAGCGCCAAGGTTGCGACCAAGGCATCTTGATGGGCTGAATAGTTGGCCCGCGCTCTGGCAACCATCGGCCCATTGAACATCACCAGATTCACCAACGGATTCTCATGCGTGAGCCTGGCCAGGTCCTTCCAGAAGTCCAGTCTTCTTGCTCTGCGTTCCAGAGGGCTCAGCGAGAGGAATAGACGGCAATAAGCGTATCCTGCAGCAAAATCCCAAATCGTCCTGCCGTACCGCAGGTCCAGCGCATCCATCTCCTCCCACGTCAGATCAAGCTCCACGGCGTAGAACACCGCCTCGTCGTGCTTCAGCTTGCTCCGGGGGTCTGTCCCTTCGAATGACCTTCGCAAGGGGGGAATGAAGCAGAGCCTCTGGCCCCGGATGATGTTGGCCACAGAACCGGCGCCTGCCGCTGCCGCCTGCTGTATGCAGGTTTGCAGCCGCAACATCGTTGTCGTGTCCACCGGCGTTCTCGCGAGAGTGTCAAACACCACCCCGGAAGCCAAGCCGTGGATGGCGATGCCCACCAAGTACTTGCCAAGAGATGCCGACTGAGCCAATTCGCTACCCAGCCGGTAGCACACGAGCAGGTCCTCTTGAGCCTCGGCTGTCAGACCTTGTTCCGCGGCGGTGAGCTTCGCCCGGAGTGCAGTCATCCTCGCCAGCTCCGGCAGCATGTCGAATTCTTCTTGGGCCGTATCGTCCGACCAGCCAATATCGTCTCTGAACGGATTTGCGTCCTGGGCCATCTGAACGCCCAGGCGCAACTGCGCCAGCGCGTCGCTGTTCTTCCCCAACCATTCGGTCAGAAGCGACCGTTGTCTATCCGTCAGCTCCGACGGCCACAGACGCTCCAACTCGCTCAGCCTGTTGTAGCCGATTTCACCAGGCGCCCTCACGTACAGTCGCCTGGCATCCGCGAAACAGAAAACCGCGTCGCGTTTCCCATCCGGCTTGGCGACTGGGTCCGGTCTCATCTCCGGCGTCTCGTTCGGGCCGGACGCCGCGAGTCCCAACCCGCACAAGGCAAAGACAAACGCAGCCGTCGCATGCACAACGCAGAACCGAAGGCGACTCGCGCACATTTCATCTTCTCCAGGCACTCGTTCTTTGTGACTTCGCGTGCCCATTGTAGCGTCGCCCCGTGATGATGACAAGAGAGACAGCGCCAAAGCCAAGGCAAGAGAGTAGACCTCGTTCGTAGTGACGCCGTAAGGCGTTATTCTTGCATTCGCGTGGACACACAAAGAGAAGATATGCCCTTACGGGCACACTGCGAACCTAAGAACTCAGGACGAAGGTGGCCATCAGGCCGCGGAGCTTCTCGACATCGACTTCTCTCTCGTGGAGGGGCCGGGGGTCTTCGCGGTAGACGCCTGTGGTGTCCTCGAACGACGGCTTGTCAGGGCTCAGGTAGAAGACGCCCAGCGGGAGTCTGTCGATCTCCAGCGCCTTCTGGAAGGCGGCCATCCGGTCGTGCGGATCGTGGGACTCGTCGAGGTAGTACGTGTGCTCCTTGAACCACTGATAGGTGTTGAGCTTGTTGTAGGTGACGCAGGGCTGGAGGATGTCCAGCAGCGCGTAGCCCTTGTGGGTGATGGCCTTCTTCATGAGGTCCTTGGTCTGCTCGCGATCCTGCGCGTTGGCCCGCGCGACAAAACTGGCATTCAGCGCGATGGCCACCGCCATAGGATTGAACGGCTCCAGGCTGACGCCGTGGACCTGGACCGGAGTCTTGAAGCCCAGCGGGCTCGTGGGCGAGGCCTGGCCCTTCGTCAGGCCGTAGACGCGGTTATCGTGAACGATGTTCGTGATGTTCGGGTTTCGGCGGATGCAATGGATGAAGTGATTGCCGCCCTCGCCGTACATGTCGCCGTCGCCGCTCTCGGCGATGACGGTCAGTCGGGGATTGGCCGCCTTGATCGCGGTGGCCGGCGGGAGCGCCCGGCCGTGCAAACCGTTGAAGACGTGGGCGCGGACATAGTGCGGGATCTTGGCCGCCTGGCCGATGCCCGAGACCATCACGAGCTGCGTCGGATCGATCTGAAGCTCCGCCAGGGCCTCCTTGAGGGCCTTGAGAATCGGGAAATTCCCGCAACCGGGGCACCAGGCGACATCTGCTTTTTCCATGTCGAATGCTTTGGCGTCCATCAGGCAACGTCCTTTATCGAAGCTTTGAGTCCATCGACCACTTCTTCCACGCTGAAGTTCATTCCGTTGTACTTGAGCATCAACTCGTCGGCGGGCATGCCTGCATGCAGTTCGATGAGCTTGGCGAACTGTCCGGTCGCGTTGCCCTCGACGACGATCGTTCGCTCGGCGCGGGCCATGTATTCGCCCGTGCGGTCGTGGAGCGGGTACACCTGGCGGTAGTGCAGCATCGCGGTGTCGTTGCGTCCGAGCTGCGCGATCGCCTCTTTCACCGCATGGTAGGTCGAACCCCAGCAGATCACCAGATTCTTGTAGTTCTCCGGCCCGACGAGCGCCGGCGGCACAACGTCCATCGTCAGGGACGCGCCTTTGGCCAATCTCTTGTTGACCATTCGCACGCGAAGATCGAGATCCTCGGTGATGTGTCCCTCTTCATCGTGTTCGTCGCTGTCGACCACAACGAGCCCTTCTCCGAAGCCCGGCACGCCGCGAGCGGAGACGCCATCCTGTGTGATGACGTAGCGACGATAGTCAGCCGCGGTCTTGACCAGGTGTTTCTCGACCGCGACCTTCTCCAGATCGAACGGTCGCGCGTCATAGTACGAGTCGATGTAATACTGGTCCGTGAGGATGAACACCGGGACCTGGTGCTTGTCCGCCAGATTGAACGCCTGCTGGGCCAGATGGAAGCCGTCGTCAAGCGACCCCGGCGCCAGGATGATCCGAGGGAACTCGCCATGACCCGCGTAGAGAGCCAGTTCCAGGTCCCCCTGCTCCGTGCGCGTGGGCAACCCGGTCGCGGGTCCCGGTCGCTGAGCCAGATGAATCACGACAGGCGTCTCCAGCATGCCCGCCAGACTCACGCCTTCGGTCATGAGGGCGAAGCCGCCGCCGGAGGTGGTCACCAGGGCGCGGGCCCCGGCGTACCCGGCGCCGATCGCCATGTTGATCGCAGCGATCTCGTCCTCGGCCTGCTCGACCACGACGCCGAACTCGTCCCCGTGCCTGGCCAGAAACGTCAGCACCGCCGTGGACGGAGACATCGGATAGGAGCTGACGAAGTTGCATCCGCCCGCGAGTGCCCCCAGACCCACCGCCTCGGCGCCGTCGAGCAGGAGCCGGTCCTTCTCGTCCGCGTCGTTGGCCGGCTCGATCGCCAGGTCGTCAACGTCCAGACTCTCCACCGCCTTGTAGCCCGCTTGGGCTGCCTTTACGTTGTCTTCGCCGATGGATGCCTGCTTGCCCGCGAAGAACCGCAGGACGTAGTCCGTGACACGCTGGAGATCGAGCCCCAGGGCCCCTGCGACCGCGCCGACTGCGACGCTGTTGGAGTAGAGCGCGTTGCCGATCTCCTGGGCCATCTTCGTGAATGGGACATCCAGGACCCGGCACGAGGCAAGGGCCGCACCGTCGCCCATCATCTGCCGCTCGCCCAGCACAACCGTCCCGTCTGAAATCCGTTTGGCGACGTGCTCGATGGCCCCGGCGCTGAGAGGGACCAGGATGTCCATGCGATGGACATAGGCCGCGACTTCGCGGTTGGAGACGCGAATGGTGGTGGAGTTCAGGCCGCCTCGGACCCGTGACATGTACTCCTTCGTCGCAAAGACGTGGTACCCGGCGAGCTTGAGGAGCCGGGTCAACAGGAACTCGACGGTTTGCACCCCCTGCCCCGCCTGTCCGCATAGAACGATGGAAAGATCATCCCTGTGCATGCATTCCACCTCTCAACTACAGTCTGCTCTATCAAGGCCGCAACTCGAAAGCTGTCACCCGGGCTCCGAAGGCCGAGGCCTCGAATGCCCTGCATACAATAGCATGTAGGCCCCCAGTCCGCCAGAGGTTCAGCGATTTCGTGCGATTTCGTCCAGACTCGCGGCCAGGTCGTCCGCCGTGACGACGGGACGCCGGCAGGCGTGGTTCTCGCAGACGTAGGCGGTAGCGCAACCGTCCAGAGGCACGAGGTCCCGGACGAAGGGGACCAATTCCGCCACCGCGGCCCCCTCGTGGCCCGGCCTCTCTGAACAGAAGCGTCGCGTTCGGAAGAAACCGATGACGAACCTCTTCGAGCAGAAGCCTCGCCTGGTCGGCCGGGCCGGTGACGACGATCTGCTGGGTGGGACCAAGCCGGTAATCGAGGGCCAGGAGCATCGCGGTGAATGCGGTCGGGGTCTGCGAGATTGAGCCGGAGAACAGCCGGAGCACTCTTTCGGCCTGGTCGCTGAATCGACTCTCCATCAGGATCGCGCCCAGCTTGAGCAGTCCGAGCGCCGCGGCGGAATTCCCGCTGGGGACCACCCCGTCGTTGGCCGGCTTCTCCCGGCTGATGAGCCGTTCGGCGTCCCGACCGGTCAGGAAGAAGCCGCCCTCATCCGGGTCCGCGAATAGCTCGATCATCTGCTCGGCCCCAAGTCGAGCCTCCGCCAGCCAGCGAGAATCGAACGTCGCCTCGTAGAGGTCGATCAGGCCCAGGATCAGCATCGCATAATCGTCGAGAAAAGCCTTCTCGACCACACGGCCGGCTCGCCAATACCGCATCAACCGGCCGTCCACTCTCAGCGATTCGAGAACGAATGCGGCCGCCTTCGCAGCGGCCTGGACGTACCGTGCCTCCCCGAGGACCGATCCGCCCTTGGCCAGTGCCGAGATCATCAGGCCGTTCCAGGAGGTGATGATCTTGTCGTCTCTGTGTGGACGGGGCCGGCTATTCCGGCGGGTCAGCAGTCTCAGCCGGGCGTCGGCCAGCTTGGCCCCAGTCTCTTCGATGGAGCCGACGACGTGCAGAATGTTCTCCCCTTGCTCGAAGTTGCCTGCGTCGGTGACGCCATAGCAATCGCAGAATCCCGTTGCATCCGATTCGCCCAGGACCTCCCGAATCTCGTCCTCTCGCCAGACGTAGAACGCGCCCTCCCTGCCCTCGCTGTCGGCGTCTTCGCCTGCATAGAAACCGCCGCCGGGGTCGGTCATGTCCCGCAGGACGTAGTCGAATATGTCCCGTGCGACCGCCGCATGGGCCGCTTTGCCCGCGGCCTGATATGCCTGGACGTACGCCAGTCCAATCGTCGCCTGGTCGTAGAGCATCTTCTCGAAATGGGGGACGAGCCACTGCGCGTCGGTCGAATAGCGATGAAAACCGCCGCCCAGGTGGTCGTGGATGCCGCCGCGGGCCATAGAGTCCAGGCTCCGATCGACCATGTCCAAAGCCGCCTGCTCGCCTGTTCGCCAGGCATAGTTCAACAGCAGTGAGAGCATCGTCGGCTGGGGGAACTTGGGCGCGGCCCCGAACCCGCCGTAGATGGGGTCGAAGTAGCTCGACAAAGCATCGAACGCCTTCTGGAGCACGTCCGCCGAGAGGCTCCGCTCAGGGCCCGCGTGAAACGATCGGGCGAGCGAATCCGTGAGCGACTGCGAGGAGGCCAACAGATCCCCCCGCTTCGTCCGCCATGCCTGCGAGACGCCCGCGAGCAATTGGCGAAAGCTGGGCCGTCCGAATCCTGCCCGCGGCGGGAAGTACGTCCCGCCGTAGAAGGGCTTGCCCTCGGGGTCAGAAAGACCGAAAGAGGCCAGCCGCCCGTCCCGGTCATCGCCTGGACCGCTTTCATGTAGGTTTCATCGACGTCGGGACGTTCCTCGCGGTCCACCTTGATCGAGATGAAATCCTGATTCAACTGTCGGGCGGTCTGCTCGTCCTCGAAGCTCTCTCGCTCCATGACATGGCACCAGTGGCAGGTCGAATAGCCGATGGAGAGGAAAATGGGTTTGTCTTCGGCGCGGGCCTTCTCAAACGCCTCGTCGCCCCACGGGAACCAATCCACAGGATTGTGCGCGTGCTGGAGGAGATAGGGACTGGCCTGCCCGATCAGCCGATTTGCATGCGTCTGCGTCGCTTGTCCTTCCGCCATGTGTCCCCCCTTGCCCCGGCCGTCGGAGGCCGGTCAGGCGATCCCTTCGAGAGACTGGGTGAGAATCCGCACGTGCCGCTGCTCCTCGTCGAGGATCTCTTTGACCGCCTGAGCGTCCTCCTTGTCGGGAACGAAGTCCTTCAGACTCGCATAGTACTCGATAGCCTCTTTCTCCTTCTCGATGGCCTTACGCAACAGCTCGGCCTTCGTCTCCCGGCCGGTCAACGCCTTTGTCGGGTCGGTGCCGTCCGAGAAGACGGGGACCGGCGCCTGAGGCCGGGAGGAACTCGACCGCTCGGCCCCATACTGGCCGATACCCCAGGCCTGCTGGCTCAGCCGTTTCTTCATCTCCGCGAAGACCTCGATGTGGCGTTTCTCCCATTGGGCCAGATCGGAGAACAGCTTGCTGATCTTCGGGTCTTTGTACATCCCGGCGGCCCTGCGGTAGAACCTCGCGGCGTTCTGTTCCATCTTCTCCGCGATCGCCAGGACCTCGACCCCCGTCAATTCTCGACTCATGCGACCTCGTACTCCAAACCTGTGAAGCCTCGTAACACGATTCCTCTTTCTATACCGAATTCCCGCCCGATGGTTCGGGAATTGTGACCGGATGACCGGCAGCCTCTGGAATTGGGGAATCCCCTTCGGTACAATGGGCAAGGAAGATGGACGAGATCCAGCGAAAACTGATCCTGATCGACAACCAACTCGCCGGGCGCACCTCGCTTGGACGCCTCACGAGCACGGCTCCCCTGTTCCTTCCCGCAGTCGGCCTGATGGTCGGGATACTGCTGCAACGCAGGCTGGAGTCGCTGAACGCATCGAACTGGCCGCAGACGCCGTGGATCTGGCTGGCTGCCGCGGCGTCGGCCGGAGTAATCCTGCTCTGGACGCGCGTTCGGTCACGCCTGAAACCCCAGGGGCTCGCACTTGCCGCCTCGTTCTGCTTCCTGTGCCTGGGGGCGATTCGAATGACCGCGTTCGAGAACCCGGCCCCCTCGGATATCCGCTGTTTCGTCGGCAACGAGCGTGTGTTGGCGACGATCCGAGGCCGGATCGTGACGCAACCCTATCTGCAACCGCAGAACTGGTGTTTCGCCCGATTCGCCTCCTCCGATCCGCCTACCGCCTTCTACCTGGCGACGACAGCGGTGCAAGTGACCGAGGGCTGGGAACCGATCGAAGGCACGATTCGCGTCCGCGTCGACGAGCCCGTCCCCAACCTCCAGCTCGGCGACGACATCGAAGCCTGCTGCTGGCTGCATCGATACGAAGAGCCGACGAATCCCGGCCAGTTCAACGTGGCAGAATACCTGGGCCTCAAGAACGTGCACGTGGGAGCCTCGGTTCCGTCAAGGGACGCGATCGCCACGACGCGATCGTCCCGAGGCGGCTTGGCGCACCTGCGAAAGGTATTCACCGGCGGCGCAGCCGGCGGCCTGCTCGACCACCCGCCCTCGGACACGCGGGCCGAGGCGATGCTCGAAGCTCTCCTGCTGGGCGAGCGACGGCACATCGATGCCGACACGTACGAAGCCTTCCGCCGGACCGGCCTGCTCCACCTGATCAGCCTCTCCGGCATGCACCTGTGCATCCTGATCGACCTCGTGTGGCGGTTCGGCAAGCCTCTGGGGCTCGCCAAACCCGCGAGAGCCCTCGTCTGCATGGCAGCGACGCTGGTCTTTCTCCTCGTGGTCCCGCCGCAACCGCCGATCCTGAGGGCGACCGTCATCGTCTGGGCCTTTTGCGTGTCGATCCTCCTGCGACGCCAGACCCATCCGCTCAACTCGCTCTCCCTGGCGGCCGTCGTCCTGTTGCTGATTCGGCCGACGCAGTTGTTCGAGGTCGGCTGGCAGTTGTCGTTCGCAGCCACCGCAGGGATCCTGGCCTTCACCCATCCCATCGAGCAGCGACTCCTGGCCGCGACGCAGAACCGGCTCGCGTTCTGGGCCTGGGAGAAGCTGACCGTCATGCAGGTGGCGAAAGGCCTGGGCAACCGGGCTCTTCGCCTGCTCGCGGTGGGCGTTGCCGCGTGGCTGGGCAGCGCGGGGGTGCTGCTCTATCACTTCTACAACCTCACGCCGTTGGCCAGCGTCTGGACGGTGATCGCCGCGTTGCCGGTGACGCTCATCCTGATCCTGGGCTTCGTCAAGATCCTCCTGTCGTTCGTCCTGCCCACGCTGAGCCTCTTGCTGGGTTACCCGCTGAGTCTCCTGGCGGACGCGCTGATCGGGATGGTGCGTTTCATGGCCGCGATCGACCCCACGTACGTTCTGATCGGACATGTGCCTTGGCCGCTCATCGCCCTCTACTACGTTCTGATCCTGACGACCGCCTTCGTTCATCCCCGGCGCCCCGTCGTCAAGTATGTCCTCTGTGGCGCGATGCTGCTGACGCTGCTGGTTCCGCTGGGCGTGATGAAGTGGCAACGGATGCACCGCAGCGACCTGAGCATTACGTGTCTTGACGTGGGTCACGGCCAGGCGATTCTGGCCCGCCTGCCCGGCGCTGCCAACGTCCTGTTCGATGCAGGGTCCCTGTTCACCGACGACATCGGATCGAGGGTCGTCCTGCCTTTCCTCGACCACGAAGGCATCGACCGGCTCCACGCCGTGGTCGTCAGTCACCGCGACATCGATCACATCAACGGTCTGCCTGAGATTGTGAACCGACGCAGGGTCGGTTGCGTGTACTTCGATCCGGTCTCCTTCACGCAGTCGCAGGACGTGGAAACGATCCGGGTCTTGATGGATCATCTTGCGAGCCGGCGCGTCCCGACGAGCCTCATGCCGGAAACGCTCGACGCCGGCAAAGCAAGAATCCGCGTCCTGTGGCCCACAGCGGAATCCGCGACCCGCGAAGAACTCAGCGACAACGACAAATCGCTCGTCTGCCTGATCGAATGGAGCGACGCGACAATCCTGTTGTGCTCGGACATCGAGACCCTGGCCCAGCGTGAAATCCTGGCTTTGCACCAGGGATTGAAGCCCGATGTGATCGTCGCCCCCCATCACGGCTCGCTCCGCACCCTGGACGGGCGATTCATCGAGCGGCTCGATCCTCGCGTGATCGTGTGCAGTTGCGCCCGGCGGGATTACGAGCAAGGCCGCACGATTCAAGCTTCACCGGGCCGCAAGCTGCTGATTACCGCACGCGACGGCGCGGTTAGTGTTTGCATTACTGAAGAAGGCATGGTAGAACTGTGCGGTTTGAAACACGAATAGGAGACCGCAGCATGAAGACAACTGTACGCGCGTTGTTGATCGCCATCGTTTCTTTGAGTTCCCTCGTCGCCCTCGTCGGATCGAATCTGGCGATTGGCGGGACCGTCTTCAATTACCAGACCGCCAAGACGGACCCCAACGATCTGAGCTTCTATCAGCCGCCGATCACCTCCGAGTCCTACCCGCTGACCAGCGCTACGAAGGTCAGAAACGTGATCTTCCTCATCGGCGACGGAATGGGCCTGAATCAGGTGGCCTTGGCCGGCGCAGCGGTTGCGGGCCCCAGCGGAAAACTGCACATCGAACGACTTCCCGTCTCAGGCCTGGTGCGTACCCACTCCTCCGACTCCCGCGTGACGGACTCCGCCGCGGCCGGGACCGCGCTGGCCTGCGGCGTCAAGACCAACAACGGCGTGATCGGAATGACGCCCGACGGAAAAGCGTACATCTCCATCCTCGAGGCCGCCCAGACAAGAGGCATGGCCACCGGCCTTGTCGCCACGTCCACCATCAGTCATGCCACGCCTGCATCGTTCGGATCGCACGTCAAGTCGCGAAAGCTCGAGCCTGCGATCTGCGAGCAGTTGATCGCCGGCCGGATCAACGTCCTGTTCGGCGGCGGACGCAAGCATTTCCTGCCCCAGTCCGACCCCAATAGCGGTCGCAAGGACGACGTCGATCTGCTCGCAAGGGCCCAGGCCGCAGGCTACACGTACGTCCAAACCCCTGCTGAACTGCGGTCCGTCGACGCCTCCCACGTGCTGGGCCTATTCCAGTACGACGCTCTGAAGACCAGGGAACCCGAACCGCCCCTGGCGACGCTCGCACAAAAGGCGATTCGCCTCCTTCGAAAGGCCAGCCGCGAATCCTCGGACAACCGCCAGGGATTCTTCCTGATGATCGAGGGCAGCCAGATCGATTGGGAATGCCACGCCAATAGGCCCGCCGGCGCCATTCGCCAGACGCTGCTCTTCGACCAGGCGGTGGAGGCCGCGGTCGACTTCGCCCTCAAGGACGGCAACACACTGGTGATCGTCACCGCCGATCATGAGACCGGCGGCCTGACCCTCATCGGAGGCGGCAACGAGGACAAAGGCGACACCGAGCTGACCGTGAAATGGACCACGAAAGGGCATTCCGCAGCCCCTGTCGGAATCTGGGCCCTCGGACCCGGCGCCTCGCGTTTTTCCGGCGTGCAGGACAACACGGAGGTCCCGAAGAAGATCGCCCAGTTGCTGGGCATCCGCCCCTTCCCCCGACTGGTCAAATGAGCCCGAACGCATGAGCCAGAGGCGAACCATCGTGAGGGTCAGCGCCACGTACGATCCGGCGGTGAGAGTCGGAGAGATGGTGCGAAGCGGAGACCCAATGCAAACGGTTCCGGACCCGGATGAACTCGTCGTTGCACCCGTATCCGGAACCGTCGAAAGCGTTCAATTCGATCCCGCCGATCACGAATTCGTCATCGTGATCGCATCGCAGTCTTAGGGAGTGGCGCTCGCCTGCGGCTTCTGGGCTGTGGATCGGCGCACATTCACCACGATCTCGACCCGTCGGTTCTTGGCCTTGCCTACCGCGCTGGCGTTCGAGGCGACCGGTCGGGCCGAACCGCACGCAGCGGCGCGCACCTGCTTTTCCGGGATGCCTCGACTGATCAGGTATCTCGCCACCGACAGGGCCCTCTGCGCCGAGAGCTCCAGGTTGTCCGCCCACAGGTCCTTGGTCTTCACGATCGGATCGGTGTCGGTATGTCCGACGACGTCGATGTCCTTGTCGGCGTACTTCTGCTTGATGACGGACAGAATGTGGTCGAGCTCCGCGCTGGTGGTGCTCTTCAACGCAGCCTTGCCCGACTCGAAAAGAATCGTGTTCGGAAGCGTCACGGTGATCGTCCCGGCGGCGGCGTCGAACGCCACGTCGTAGCCTTCGCCGAAGCCGGTCGCGTCGGCCGGCGTCTTGTTCAGTTCTTCAATCTGCCGCCGCAGTTCGTCGATCGTCTGCTGGTCGAGCGCGATGCGGTCCGCGAGCTGCTGTCTCTCGCTCTGGAGATTCTCGAACCGTCCCTTGAGGTTCTGGTGTTCGACGTTGAGGTAGTCGTACTTCTTCTTGTAGTCCGTGCAGCCGGACATCAAGGAGACAGCGACGAGACAGACGAGCGGAACGACAGACTTGCGAACCCAATGCATGCAGCACCTCCCTGCAAATCGAGACAAACCCTTCCCTGCCGCGTCATGGACTCAACATGAAGTTGACGCGGTTCAAAATCCAATCGTGGAAGATCATAACCGTCAAAATAGCCAATGACAAGAAGGGACCATAGGGAATCTGGCGAATTTTTTTGGACAGCATCTGAAACAACGCCCAGCCCAATCCGAAGAACGGCGCGATGAAAAAGGCGATCACCACCATTACCGGACCCACCACCGCCCCCGCGGCCCCCATCAGGTGCACGTCGCCCAGACCCATTGCCTCCTTGCCGAACGCCAGCGTCCCCAGCACGCGGGTCGCCCACACGGTGGCGCAACCCACGAAGTAGCCGAAAAGGCTCCCGAGCAATCCGCAGACCGCAGGATGGGCCAGCAGGCCGCTCCACCACGTCCCGATCGAACCCGACGATCCAAGGATCATCTTCGCCAGAACCGCTCCGACGACGATCGGCAAAAGGAACAGGACCTCGCGCAGGGCTTCGAGCCGATGGTTGTACTGCGGCTCATCGAAAGGTCCCGGCCCCGCAGGTCTGCCGTGATCGTCCGCAGGCGTCGCGTCCTTGCCCTGGTTCCCGACCTGGTCGTAGCTTCGTTTCAGCGTGCCCGTCCGCAGCAGCAGCCAACCGATGCCCAGACCGATCGCGGCCCCCAGGGCCATCGCCCCCGTCCCCGGCGAGGCGGTCGGCAGCAGGGAGTACTCCTTGATCGCCCGAGGATCGAGGAGGTATCCGCCTGCCGCCGAGCCGATCAGGCCCGCCGCGGTGACGAACCAGCAGATCGACAGCGGAATGATCCACAGTTCCAAGTCGATGCCGGAGGCCGCGATGAAGGCCCCGATCAGGACCAGGTGTAGAGCATAGATGAACCAGGCCCCTTCCAGACCCATGCCCTCGCGGATACTCCCATGGAAGTAGATCAGATATACGCCGAGGAAGACAGAGCCGGTCAGCAACTCCACGATGAAGTATCGCGGCGAGATCGGCGCCTTGCAGTACCGGCACTTGGCCCGCAGAGCCAGCCAGGACAGCAGCGGGATGTTGTCATAGAACCGAATCGCCTTGTCGCACCGAGGACAGGCCGAACCCGGGTGGACCAGCGATTTCTCGCGGGGCAACCGGTAGATCACCACATTCAGGAAGCTGCCGATGCAGCAACCGAACATGAACAGAAAGACCACGATAATCCATTCCTGTGGCGTCACGCTCAGTCCTTTGGATTGACGACGGATGAAGGATGATTGGCTATTGAAGAGGCCAAAACCCTGCTCCTCCAATCATCCCTAATCCATCATCAATAATCAATCACTTAGGCTTTCGTCGATTTGCGGTTGACTACGCCGGCCACCTTCACAGGCAGCGCGAACAGCCGGATGAAGCCCTTGGCGTCGATCTGGTCGTACTCTTCGCCCATCTTGAAGCTGGCCAGGTCCATCTGGTAGAGGCTGTTGGGGCTCTTCATGCCTGCGACGGTGCAGCGGCCCTTGAAGAGCTTCAGACGCACCTCGCCGGTGACGTTGCGCTGCGTCATATTGACGAAGGCGTCGAGCGCCTCGCGGAGCGGACTGAACCAGAGTCCGTAGTAGACCAGTTCCGCGTACTTGAGCGCGACCTGCTGCTTGTAGTGCGCGGTCTCGCGTTCGAGCGTCAGCGTCTCCAGCGCGTTGTGGGCGGTCATCAGGATCGTGCCGCCGGGCGTCTCGTACACGCCGCGGGACTTCATGCCGACCAGACGGTTCTCGACGATGTCCACCTGACCGACCGCGTGCTTGCCGCCGACGAGGTTGAGCGTCTCGACGAGCTTGACCGGATTCGTGAGCCGGCCGTCCAGCTTCACGGGAGTCCCCTCGTGGAAGCCGATCGTCACGTAGTCCGGCCGGTCCGGGGCCTGCGACACCGCGTTGGAGATCACGTACAGATCGTCCTTGGGCTCATTGGCCGGGTCTTCGAGATCCGCGCCCTCGTGGCTGATGTGCCAGAGGTTGCGGTCGCGGGAGTAGATCTTCTTTTTGCTCTGCTCGATCGGGATCTTGTGCTGGCGGGCGTAGTCCACCGCCGCTTCGCGCGAGGTCAGTTTCCAGTTCGGGTCCTTCCACGGCGCGATGATCTTGAGCGTCGGATCCAGGGCCATGTAGGTGACCTCGAACCGCACCTGGTCGTTGCCCTTGCCGGTGGCGCCGTGGGCGACGCCCATCGCCTTCTCCGCGTGGGCCACGTCCACCTGGTGCTTGGCGATCAGCGGACGCGCGATGCTGGTCCCGAGCAGGTAGCCGTTCTCATAGACCGCGCCGGCCTTGAGCATCGGCCAGAGGTACTCCTCGACGAACTCCCGACGCAGGTCCTTGACCACGCACTTGACCGCGCCGCTTTCCAGGGCCTTCTTCTTGATCCCCGACAATTCGTCGCCCTGCCCCAGTTCGGCGGCAAACGCGATCACGTCGTATCCATAGGTTTCCTTCAGCCACGGGAGGATCACACTCGTATCCAGCCCGCCGCTGTACGCCAGCACGACTTTCTCATTCTTAGCCATAGCGAATCCTTAAGCACAGATCATTTGGGAAGCCGGATTATAGGGACGAAACCGCCGGGATTCAACGGAATACCGCCGGCCGGAATGTTTTGTGTGCGGCTACGTTTCGTGAGACCATTCCGTCATCCTGAGCGGCAGCGAAGGATCTGGGCATAGGATGAGAAATGGACACCCGTCGCATCCGATAGCCAGATGTTTCGCTCCGCTCAACATGACAAATGCCCATGATGCCCCCGCGAAATCTAATCGCACATATCGTCTTCCACGCGAGCCCGCCCATCACAACCGAGGCATTGCGAAGACCACCGGCTGCTCGTCCTCCGACCCCATCTCCTCTTCCTGCTCAGAGTCCTCGTCGTCTTCGGACTCCTCGTCATCCTGAGACTCCTCCTCGTCCGACTCCTGGCCGGGCATCTCGCGGCCCAGTCTCTCGTACGTGGCCTCCAAGCGGCTCTGGAACTCGTACGAGTCCATCCGCTCGACGTGGCCGTCCAGGAACAGCACCACGATCTTGTCCCACGCGTACTCCGGATTCTCGTACGCCAGCACGTTCCCTGGATCGGCCGTTTGGCTCTGGTCGGGGACGTAGAGATAGCTGGGACCGTCAACCCACCCAGGCTTCCGCGGAGATTCGAAAACCTTGTCGCCCTTGACGTAGCGTTTGATCGCATCCAGATCGGACGGGAAGTTCCCGTCGTTGTCCTGCGCGTACATGTGCAGACCCAACCCAATCTGCTTGAGGTTGCTCATCGAAGCCGCGAACCGGGCCTGCTCGCGAGCCCTGGCCGCCGCAGGCATCGCGACGCCCGCGCCCACGGCGCCGCCGGCTGCGGCCACCAGAGCGACCTCGATTCCCGGCCCACGGTGGTACGAACGGAGCCCGTCGGCGCTGTAGAAGTTGTAGCTGATCGACGGTTCCATCTCCTTGGCGACGTGCGTCAGGGACGGCAGCATCGCCGGCAGCTTGAAACCGCTCTGCGTGGCCATCATCGCCGCCATCGGCCAGAACTGCCGGGCCTGCGTCATGATCTGGTTGAACTGGACTCGAGAGTCCGTGTAGGTGAAGCTCAGAATCTCCTTGGGCAACTGCCCGGCCACCTTCTTGAAACCCTCGGCGTCCAGCAGCGACTTGGCATCGGGCGACTTCGAAACGAGCTGCTCGACCCCCTGGTCGCACAGGACCTCGTTGGAGCCCAAGACAAGGTGGTCGCTTACGATCGACCAACTCGGGGAGATGCCCGCCATCGCCAGAGGCGCGATCGCCCAGACGTGTACGGTCCGGCCGTCGTCCCGCGTCTCCGAACCGATCTGAAGCACGCCCTGGGCCTGCTCGGCCGCGAATTCGCCCAGGGCGACCATGGCCTTCTCGAACGCCGCGGCGTTCTGGAGTTTCGCCAGGACGACGAAACCGCCCATCGGCGCCTCGGGCACCGCGCCCATGGGCAGTCCGTAGGAGACCATCGGCCCGGCCAGGGCCCCCAGCAGATCGCCGCGGATTCGCAGATTCAGGTGGGACTCGATGCCTGCGATCATCTCCTGCATCTGGGCGTGGTCGCCCTCCGGCATCACTGTCTTGAGGGTGTTCATGATCGTGTCGTACAGGCCGGCGGCGTCCCAGTTGGAGACGCTGGCGGTTACCGCCCGCGCGTCCACGGCGCGAAGCCAGGCCAAGTCCACCGGCTTGAGGGCGGCGAACACCCCTCCCGTCGGCCTGGGCATTTCGAGCACGCTCTGCGCGACGACCTCCGTCCCGGCGAAACCCACCCGGGCGGTCAGCGTCCGCAGAGTGTCCAGACCAAGACCCTTCATTGCCTTCGTGAACATCCCTGCTTCCTCGTCGCCCTCCTCTTCCCGCACGATCTTCTCGATCAGACTGCTGATCTTCTGATAATCGCTGTGCACGATGAGGGCGTCGCTTCCGGCGGTCAGCTTGGCCAGATAGGCCGGAGCGGCCGAACGAGGCTTGGCGACGTACTTCATGGCCGTCTTCTCCGCGTCGTTGACCGCGATGACGAAGTGGTTTCCAATCCAGCCCCAGTATAGCGGGACATCCTCGTTGTCCTTGAACTGCCGGACTTTGAGAGAGCCGGCGTCGGCGTCGGCGATCGCCTGGCCGGTCATCGCCTCCAGCTTGCTCACGATGCCGGCGAACTCCGCCTTGCGGTCGCCTGCGTCGAGGATCGCGAAGCCGCCGATCGGAGGGCCATCCTTGACCGCAACCTGGGAGACCCCCAGCAGAATGGGCCTGCTGATCGCCAGCTTCGCATAGCCGATCACTTGGTCGATCTTCTGGGAAACGTTGGGGTCTTCCTCCTGGGCGGCTTTGGCCAGCAACTCGGCCTTGATCGCCTGGTAGAACTTCAGCACGCCGGCATCGTTGCAGATCCGGCCCAGAGAGGTCTTCTCGAAGTCCCCCTTCACAGCGTCGCCGCCGCTGGTGGCGACAAAACCGATCACCCCGTCGGGCAGCCGCCTGGTCAGTTCCTCTGCCGCCGAGGCCCCGATTGCCGGCGCCCCGATCCCCACCACAACCAACATCGTAACGCACGCAAGTTGAAACAGACGCTTTGCACTCATGATGCTCACCCCTTCATAAACACTCGTTCGTGCTTCTTGCTCTTCACACGCGACAATTGTACAGAGTCCGTCCTTTCACCACAATCCACCAGTGGTGTTTACGCAGGAGTCTGCAACAAGTGCTGCGGATCTGGATTCGTGCGATCGGACGTTTTCGCCGCTCGGAGACTGAGCGCCGCACCCCGATGTGCGGCTGTAATGCCAGACCGACGTCGGAGACGTTAGGAAGCCGACTCGCTCTTTCCCGAATCGTCCGGCGGAACAAGAGGCTCGATCATCCGTATCAACGCCGGGACATGCGTCTCCACCAAACAGGGAAGAAGTCGCCAACTCTCTGACGTGAACCGGCACATGATCCCGGGGCAGGTCACTCCGTCGACAATAGCGCATCGTCAGCATCGAAGACTATCCAAGACCACCTTGCGCATGAGGTCGTTGTTGGCGGGTTGGCCGGTGAAGAAGTGGAACTGGGCGGCGGCCTGGTTGACGAACATGGCAACGCCGTCGATGGTTCTTGTGCCCCGCTCTTTCGCCTGTTTCAGGAGCAGCGTCTCGGCGGGGTTGTAGACGGTGTCGAAAACCGCCATGTCGGGCTTCAAGGATTCGGCCGGGACCGGGGTGGCATCGATCTTCGGGTGCATGCCGATGCTCGTGCAGTTGACGATAAGCTTGGCGTCGAGCCGGGGCAAGTCGTCCTGGCCCGCGGCCTCGCAGCCGAAGTCCGCTGCGAGTTCCTGGGCCCTCTCCAGCGTGCGGTTGTAGATCGTCACCTTGGCGCCCGCGTCGGTCAAGCCCGCCACGATGGCCCGCGATACCCCGCCCGCGCCGACGACCGCGACCGAGATGCCGCGGAGGTCCCGCCGCTCGATGCCCATGCCCTGCGTGACCGCGTCGAGTGCCCCGGCGTAGTCGGTATTGTACGCGGAGAGTTGTGGCCCGTGACCCGTGGCCCGTGACCCGATCAGGAGCGTGTTCGTTGCGCCGATCTTTTCGGCCAGCGGTTCGATGAAGCCCCCCTGCCGACGCACGTATTCCAGGGCGCTGTGCTTGTGTGGGATCGTCACGCTGAAGCCGCGAAAACCCAACCACGGCCGGACCAAGACATTGTCGAGGAAGGCGTCGAACTCCGCCTGGCCGCCCTGCACCAGCAGGGGCAGGTAGAGCCTGTTCATCCCCTTGTCCGCAAAGCACGCGTTGTGGATCGCCGGACTGAGCGAATGACCGACCGGGTCGGCGATCACGCCAAGAAGCTCCGTTTCGGCGTCGACCGCATCGAATCGGTAGAGCCCCTTGAGTGCATCGACGGTCAACTGCCCTGGAGCCGTCGCCGCCTGCCTGTCGAGGCTGGCGAAGGTGACAAACGAACCCAGTTTCCTGGCCAGCACCCGACTGATCAGCCCCGCTTCGCCCATGCACAGCACGATCCGCTCGCCTTGCGTTTCGCGCAGCAGGTCGAAGGCCTCGAAGCAGTCGTTGATGTGTCTGGCGGTGTAGACCAGTTTGGGAATCGCGCCGGAGCAGGCGTGGGTGATCTGCCGATGCCGCCCCTTGAGATCGGGGAATCGGCCCGAAAAATCGTGGGTCGAAAGGATCAATCGCGTCCGCGAATGGGCCGCCAGAGCAGCCTGGATGCTCCGGCCAAACTCCGGCCGAATGAAGTTGGCATGCTCCACGTCGATGAAGTCGGCCCCTGCTTCGACCGCCGCACACAGGATCTGCATCCGCAGCGCGTCGGGATGATTCCCGGCGCCGCCCTCTTTCGGATCGCGACAGGTCACGATCGCCGGCGTTCGGCCCTGTCCGCTGTCCCGAACCTCGCGAATCAGACGCACGACCGACTGTGCGTCCAGCAGATTGAGATAGTCGGTCCGCAATTCGAGCATCCGGGCCCCGGCGGCGATCGCCTCTCGCACCTGCCGCGTCGCCCGATCCAGGTCTTCTGCCGATATGGGAACTGCCAGATAGGTCGTCATGGCCTTGAGATATAGCAGCCGTAAGGGAACAAGGCAAGAGCCTTGCATTTCCGAGATGGATCGAGTAGAATTTTCCGTTTGGGTTCGTCAAGGTCATGCAATCGCCTGATCAGATTGCCGGTTGTATTGCGAAATCGGATTATGCCGGATATACGGATCAAGGTCCCCGGGACGCCGGAGACAGAGTATGAAATCGTCATCGGGTCGGGCATCCTGCCCTCGGTATGGGCGCAGATCAAGGCCGCCCATGGCAAGTTCAATCGGTTCGTCGTCACCGATGAGCACGTGGTCGCCGCGGGCCATCTGGACGCCCTGCTCGGCGGCCGCCCTGCCCCCTACTCCGCGATCCAGCCCGCCGGCGAAGTCTCCAAGACGATCGACACCGCGGTGGCGATCGTCGAGGCAATGGAAAAGGCCTATCTCGGCCGGGATACGGTCGTCATCGCGCTGGGCGGCGGCACGGTGGGCGACATCGCGGGCTTCGCGGCGGCAATCTTCAAACGAGGCGTCCCGGTCGTGCAGATCCCGACGACGACGTTGGCCCAGGCCGACTCCGCCATCGGCGGCAAGACCGGCGTGGATTCGAGCGTAAGCAAGAACGCCTTCGGGGCCTTCTGGCACCCGGCGGCGGTCTACATCGATGTGGCCCTCGTCAAGACCCTCGACGACCGCCAGTATCGCTCGGGCCTCGTGGAATCGATCAAGCACGGCCTGATCGCCGACGCAGGTTACTTCGAGTTCATCGAGACCCACCTCGACGAGATCCTCGCAAGAGACCCCAACGCGCTCGAAGCCCTGGCCCGCTCCAACTGCCGAATCAAGGGCAGCGTCGTCGAGGAGGACCCGTTCGAAAAGAACAAACGCCGAATTCTCAACTACGGCCACACGATCGGCCACGCGGTCGAGTCGGCGAGCAACTACGAAATGCTCCACGGCGAAGCCGTCGCCGTCGGCATCCTGGCCGCAGGGCTGATCGAAGTCGAATTGGGCCTGTCCAAACCAAGCCAATTCGACAGAATCCAAGCGGTCTTCGAAAGGCTCAACGTCCCAACCCGAATCCCGTCGAATATGGCTCCTGAGCAGTTGATCGACCTCATGCGGCACGACAAGAAAGCGGTCGACCAGTGGCCCAAGTTCGTCCTCCTGGACCGGATCGGGCAGGTCCGTTGTGAAGCCGGCCAATACGCCGTGCAGGTCGGCCGGGAGGTCGTGGAGAAGGTTCTGAAACTGATGATGGATGATTGAGTATGGATGATTCGGGGCCGTGATCCACAACGGCAACTGCTGCTTCCGGCGAAAGGCCGAGTCGAAGGTCATTCCGGATGGGCCGGAGGCATAGTTTGCTCGTATAGCCTCGTGCTCAGGTGCCGACAGTGCATGTATAGCATAGAGGAAGACACTGTCGCGATAGAGAGCAGGCAAACCAAGCCGACAATCACGCGCCTCATGCTCTCGGGAGTCTGCTTGAACGACCTGAAGCGGGAAACGGCGAAAATGACCCCGCCGTAAACAATGAACCTCTCCACCATCAGCGAGATTCCGGAAATCATATCCGGCGGACCAATTACTGACGAGGCAACGGAAAAGACGACCCACAGGATCAGTAATGTCAATGGCCTAGCGCTCCAGGATCACGTCCCACGTGGCATTTCCGTACCTGCGGTTCTCGACACCTCGCCCACGGATTCTTCGCATTCCGCGTTCATCTGAGCATCTCCAGTATCCGCAACCTGTTTCGCCAACCTTCCAGCAGCCGTAATGGTAATGTCGGGTTCCCTTTCCGTCAAGACCTCGACCTCTGGAGGCTACCCTACGGACGTTTTTTTCTTGCTTCCGTCACAACAAATGTACATCATACGGCCTCGTAGGACGATGCGGAATCGACTTAAAGGTCCCTTTGGGCGTCAAGCCCGGCTATTCTGGAGGTTTGGCCATGATCGGCAAGGCAATACGACTGGAACGAATCATCAACCGCAACTCGCAGCGGACGGTCATCATCCCCATGGACCACGGCGTCACCGTCGGGCCCATCGAGGGGCTGGCCGACATGCGGACCGCCATCAGCCACATGGTCTCCGGCGGGGCCAACGCCATCCTGATGCACAAAGGCATGGTCCGCGCCGGCCATCGCGGCTCCGGCGGCGACGTCGGCCTGATCATCCACCTGTCGGCCGGGACGAGCCTGAGCCCCGATCCCAACGCCAAGGAACTCGTCTGCACGGTCGAAGAAGCGATCAAGCTCGGGGCCGACGCCGTCTCCATCCACATCAACCTCGGCGCCGAGACCGACAAGGAAATGCTCCGGCAGTTCGGCCTCGTCAGCGAGCGCTGCACGGAATGGCAGATGCCCCTGGTGGCAATGGTCTACACCCGCGGACCCAAGATCAAGAACGAGTACGACGTGAACAACATCAAGCTGGCCGCCCGAGTCGGCGCCGAGCTCGGCGCCGACATCGTGAAGGTGTGCTACACCGGCAGCGTCGAAACATTCCGCCAGGTCGTCGAAGGCTGCCCGATCCCGGTCGTCATCGCCGGCGGGCCCAAGATGGGCAGCGACGAGGAGATCTTCCGGATGGTCGAAGGCGCCCTGGCCGCAGGAGCCGCGGGCCTGTCCATCGGCCGCAACGCCTGGCAGCACGCCAAGCCCGACAAAATGGTCCGGGCCTTGAGCAAGATGGTCCACGAAAACGCCGGCGTCCAGGACGCCATCGAGACGCTCAAAGGCTGAGCAGCCGGTCTGAGCCTGGGCCTTCATAGTGGTCGAAGCGGATGGACACAGGTTCCGAAGACTGTCCAACCGCCAATGACGAGGAGAAAGGGAGAATGGCAAGACGGGTTCGTTCGTTGACACGTGTCGTCCTCATTGTTGTAGTTCCGATGCTCTTTCTCTTGCCGGTTGCGCAGCCGGCGAAGGCCTGTACCGCCTTTCTGCAGGGGGATCTGATCGCGGGCAAGAACTACGACTGGAACCTGGATCACGGCCTGCTGATCGTGAACAAGAAAGGCATCGCCAAGCGGGCCCTGCTGCTCAATCCCCTTGAGAAAGCCGCTGAGTGGGTCTCCAAGTACGGCAGCGTCACCTTCAACCAGTACGGGCGGGAAATGCCCAACGGCGGGATGAACGAAGCGGGCCTGGTTATCGAAACCCTCATGCTGCCGAACACGCAGAACCCGACCCCGGACGACCGCCCTGCGGTGACAGCCTGGGTCCAGTACCAGCTCGACAACAGCGGGACCGTCGATGAAGTCATCGCCAGCGACAAGGCGATCCGGGTCTCGCAGGCGATGCCGATGCCGATCCACTTCTTCGTCGCCGACGCGCAGGGCCAGGCGGCGGTCGTGGAATTCATCGAGGGCAGGATGGTCGCCCACGCGGGCGAGCAACTCCCGCACAAATTGATCACCAACGACACCTGCGAAAACTCGCTGGCCTTCCTGGCCGAACACAAGGGCTTCGGCGGGACCAAGGAGATCTCCAAAGGGTCACACGGCTCGCTTGATCGTTTCGCGGCCACAGCGGACCGGCTCAAGACCTACCGGCCGGACGGATCGAGACAAGCCGCGATCCAGTACGCATTCGACACGCTGGCGGCGGTCCGCCAGGGCAAGGCCACGAAGTGGAGCATCGTCCACGACGTCAAGAACCTCGAGATCCACTACAAGACCGAGCGGTGCGACCAGGTCAGGACCGTCCGCCTCAAGGACCTCGACTTCAATCCGAAAACCCCGGTCCGCATGGTCAGCATCAACACGCCGCACACGGGCGTGCTGACCCCTCACTTCATGGATTACGACGCCGACCTGAACAGTTGGCTGATCTACTATTGCGTCAAACGCACGCCCATGCTCAGCCTGATCCCGGACATGATGCTCGACCTGCTCGCCCACTACCCCGAGACGACGGTCGCCGAATAGCAGCGGACGAACGGACGGCTCGCGAAATGCGAGGGTAACGACCATGAGAACGGTGATCGTGTACTTCTCCAAATTCGGCAACACCAAGAAGCTCGCCGAGGCGATGGCTGAGGCAATGACGCCGGCGGGCGAGGCCCGTGCGATCGACATCGACAAGCTGTCCCCCTCCGACCTGGAGGACGCCGATCTGGTCGTCGTGGGCAGCCCGACGCACGCCTTCAGCATCCCGCAGGCGGTCCGCACGGCTCTGGATGCCCTGCCGCGGTCGATCCTCTCGGCCAAGTCCGTCGCCGCCTTCGACACCACGGTCCAGCGTTGGCCGTTCCGAAGTCTGCGGGCCTCGCCCAAGCTGCTCGCCCGCCTGACCCGCCTGGGCGGCCACCCCATCGCCAAGCCGGAAACGTTCTGCGTCCACATGCAAAACCCGGAAAAGACCAGCAACCCCAAACTGCTCCACGACGGCGAACTCGAACGGGCCCGCCAATGGGCAGCCAGGCTCGATCATCACGACTAACGCCCAGAAGGACCACTTGCCCAATCCTTCCGGCCGTCGCCAAGGAATTCGGCTGGAGGCAAAGGGAGGAAGTAGACCCAGGGATGTGAGGTAGAAAGCATTGTTTTTTCGACGGAATCCTGCGATAATGGAAGTATGAGAACGGTTGTCCAAGAGAATCGCGGAGCATGTGAGAGCCCACAGCGCGGGACTGGAGGCTGAGAGTATATGAGCAAGATCAAGGAAGCCTATCGGCGGATCGGTGACGAGGAGGACCGATTCGACATCGAGTTCTGGCAGTCGCAAGGAGATCTAGCCATCTTCGATGCAGCGTTGGACATGGTGCGAGACTACTTGATGGTCAGGAACGGACATGCTGACGAGCCCAGACTTCAGAGAACTGTTGAGTCTTTTGGCAAAGCATAGAGTCCGGTACCTCGTGGTCGGTGGCTATGCGGTCATGAAGTACACCGAACCGCGTTTCACAAAAGACCTGGATCTCTGGATCGCCACCGATGCGGAGAATGCAAACGGGATCTTCGCCGCTCTGAAGGAGTTCGGTGCACCGTTGAAGAATATGACCCCGGCCGATTTCAGACAGGAGGGGTACTTCTACCAGATGGGAAATCCTCCGTTTCGACTGGACGTCATGATGTCCCTGCCCGGAGTGATGTTCGAGGCCGCCTGGATGAACCGGGAGCAAGTGGAGGTGGGAGGACTGATCGTCCCATTCATATCGAAGAAGGACTTGATCCGGACCAAAGAGACCAGCGGCAGAGACCAGGATCGGATCGACGTCAAGAAGTTGAGAAAAGCCGCCGGTTGAATGCGGGAGAAGGGGATCGCGGAACTCAAGTCGGTGGAATCCGCGACCAAGGCACACAAGGCCCCATCTGCGACTCAGCGGAAAGAAGCTCGGCTACCTTCTGAACCTTGGCGAAGCGTTAATGAAGGATGGCATCTCACGTGTTCTCAACGGCTACGTCGATTAACCATAGGAGATGTCTCACACAAAGACACGAAGTTCTCACTTCAATTCAACGCTCCCCTTTGTGGCTTCGTGGCTTTGTGTGAGAACAAATCGTTCCCATCCGGCTCACAGGCACGCGATCTTGAGATTCTTGGCTGCCGCGACTTCGTCCGGTCTTGAGATCGGCGCGTTGATGGGGGCGGCCTTAAGTTTCTCCGGGTCCTTTTCGGCCTGGGCCGCGAGCTCGATCATGGCGTCGATGAAGGCGTCGAGCGTTTCTTTGCTCTCGGTCTCCGTCGGCTCGATCATGATCGCTTCCTTCACCGTCAGCGGGAAATAGACCGTCGGCGGATGGAAGCCGCGATCGATCAGGGCCTTGGCGATGTCCAGAGCGTGGACGCCGTTGGCCGCCATCTTGTCGGTCGTCGAGAAGACGCACTCGTGCTTGCAGACGCGATCGACCGCAGGTTTGTAGTGCTTTCGCAGTCTGGCGCGGACGTAGTTGGCGTTCAGGACCGCGGTCTCCGCGACGTGGCGGAGGCCCTCGCCTCCCAGCATCATCGCGTAGACGTAGGCCCGCAGGACGATGCCGAAATTGCCGTAGAACGGCGCGATGTAGCCGATGGACTTCGGGCGGTCGTATTCGAGAGTATAGGTGCCGTCGTCACGTTTGACCACGACCGAGATCGGCAGGTACGGCAGGAGCTTCTCCTTCACGCCGACCGGTCCGGCGCCGGGGCCGCCTCCGCCGTGGGGGGTCGCAAACGTCTTGTGCAGGTTCAGGTGCACGATATCGAAGCCGAAATCGCCCGGCCGGGCCTTGCCCACGATGGCGTTGAGGTTCGCACCGTCGTAGTAGGCCAGGCCGTCTACGCTGTGGACCAGATCGCAGATCTCCTTGATGTGCGGATCGAACAGGCCCAGCGTGCTGGGACAGGTGAGCATGATGCCCGCGACCTCGTCGTTCAACGCCGCCTTCAGAGCGTCGATGTCCATGTCTCCTTCGTCGGTGCTCGGAATGGACACCACGCGATAGCCCGCAATGGCGGCGCTGGCGGGGTTCGTGCCATGGGCGCTGTCGGGAGCCAGGATGACGCTCTTCTTGTTGCCTTTGTCGCGATGGTACGCGGCCATGATCATCATGCCGGTCAGTTCGCCGTGTGCGCCGGCCAAGGGCTGCATCGTGAAGCCGGCCATGGCGGTGATCTCGCGGAGCAGCAGATCCATTTCGTACAGGATCGCCAGGGCGCCCTGGGTGAGCATGCCGCCCCGTCGAAGCTGCGGCAGCAGCGGGTGCAGATGCGCGAAGCCCGGGTACGTGGCGATTCGCTCGCAGACCTTCGGGTTGTACTTCATCGTACACGAGCCCAGCGGATAGAAGTTCGTATCGACGCCGTAGTTGCGGCGGGACAGCTCCGTGAAATGACGGATCACGTTCAGCTCGCTCAGTTCCGGCATCGCCGCCGGCTTCTCGCGCAGCAGGCTCTCGCGGATGTGGATCGTTCCAGGCACATCGCTCGGACCCGGCAAAACGCCCGTCCGATCGGCAACGCTTTTTTCAAACACCAGCTTCATAGCACACTCTCCAGCGCCTCGGCCAACATGCCGATTTGCTGCTTCGTTCGCTTTTCGGTGACGCAGATCAGCAGCGAGTTTTCCATTCCTTTGTAGTAGCGGCTCAGCGGGAATCCCGCGGCAAAGCCCTTCTCGATCAGCCTGGCGACCACGTCGGACGCGTCGCAAGGCAGGTCCAGCACGAACTCGTTGAAGAACCACTTGGCCTTGAAGTGCGGCTGGACGCCGGGGATTTGGGTCAGGCGCTGATAGGCGTAGCTGGCCTTGTCCGCACAGCGTTGAGCGGTCTCCTTGAGCCCTTGCTTGCCCAAGAGCGACAGGTACACGAGAGCCGTCAGGGCACAGAGCGCCTCGTTCGAACAGATATTCGACGTGGCCTTCTCCCGGCGGATGTGCTGCTCGCGGGCCTGGAGGGTCAGGACGAACGCCCGATCGCCCTTGCGGTCCGTCGTCTCGCCGACGATCCGGCCGGGCATCTTTCGCACGTACTCCTTGCGCGAGGCCATGAAGCCCAGGTACGGCCCGCCGAAGGACATCGGGATTCCTAGGCTCTGGCCCTCGCCTGTGACGATGTCCGCCCCCATCGCGCCGGGGGCCTTCAGGATGCCCAGCGAGATCGGGTAGCACGACACGACCAGCAGAGCCCCCTTCTCGTGGGCGGCCTGGGCGATGTCCGTGAGGTCGTCGATGCAGCCGAAGAAGTTCGGGTTCTGGACGATGACCGCGCCGGTCTTGTCGTCGAGCTTGTCGAGGATCTGGGACCGGTTCGCGAGCCCGTCCTCGCAGTGGGCCTCTTCGAGCTCGATCTGGAGGTTCCGCGTGTACGAGTGCAGCATGACGCGGTAGATCGGATTGACGCTGTCGTCCACGATCACCTTGTTGCGGTCGGTGATCCGCAGGGCCATCATCATCGCTTCGTAGAGGGCGGTGCCGCCGTCGTAGAGCGAAGCGTTGGAGACCTCCAGTTCCGTGAGCCGGCAAATGGCCGACTGGAACTCGTAGATCGCCTGGAGCGTACCCTGCGAAATCTCGGGCTGGTACGGCGTATACGCGGTATAGAACTCGCTTCGCGAGATGATCGAGTAGACCGCCGATGGGATGAAGTGATCGTAGAACCCACCGCCAAGGAAGAGCGTCAGGTCGATCGAGTTCTTGCCCGCCAGATCGGCCAGGCGATCCCGGACTTCCTGCTCGCTGAGCCCTTTGGGCAGCTTGAGCGACTTGGCCATCAGCTCCGGCGGAACGTCGCCGAAGAGATCGTCCATCGAAAGGCCGATCGTCGCAAGCATCTCCTTGCGCTGCTCGGCCGTGTGGGGGATAAACTCCATATCAGTACCTTCACAAGATCAGAAATTCGAAACTCGAAACCCGAAATCCGAAACAAATCCGAATTACGAAAACCCAAATGATCAAAACGCTGTCCCCCATCGGAGGGGCCGTTTTGAAATTTGAATTTCGGTCATTCGTGCTTGTTTCGGATTTCGGATTTCGATATTCGGATTTCGGCTTCTCAGAGCGTCTTCAGATATTCTTCGTACTTCTTGGCATCCATCAAGCTGTCGAGGGACTTCTTGTCCGCGATCTTGATCTTGCAGAGCCAGCCTTCGCCGTAGCAGTCCTTGTTGACCAGTTCCGGCGTCGTCTCCAATTCCGTGTTGACTTCCGTCACCCTGCCTGCGACAGGACAGAACACGTCGCTGGCGGCCTTGGAGCTCTCGACCACCGCGAATTCCTTGTGCGCGACGAACTCCTTGCCCGCCTTGGGCAACTCGACGAACACCACCTCGCCCAACTGCTCCTGGGCGTAATCCGTAATGCCCACGATGGCCGTGTCGCCCTCGACCCGTACCCACTCGTGATCCTTCGTGTACAGCAAACCCTGTGCAACCGCCATGCCTGCTACCTCCTGTCAATATTTCGCAAATCGACTCGCCACAATCCCGGCGAGGTCCGCTTCCAGTTTCTGCCCCTTCTTCGCCGCCTGCTTGCGACCCTGCTCGGCCTGGCTGGCGCTTCGAGCCAGGTAGTAGACGCCCAGGCTCTTGCCCTCGACCGCGGCCTTGCGGTCGACGTAGACGAGGGCGACCTGCTTGTCCTCGGCCTTGGCGGCGCTGAGCACCCAGCCGACGCATTCGCCCTGCTCGTCCAGCATCGGATCGTCCTGGCGGATCGGGCGAACGCCCTTCGCGGCGGACAGTTCGACTCTCGCCACCTCCATATCGTAGGTCTCAGCCACCCGACGCATTGCGGCCTGGCCGATGAAGAACTCCTTGTCCAGCTTGACCGCCCAGCCGTAGCCGGCCTCGAATGGCGAGATATTGAACTTACCGTCGAGCTCGTGGCCATAGAGCGGAAGGCCCGCCTCAATCCGCAGGCTGTCGCGAGAGCCCAGACCGCAAGGCAGAACGCCCAGCGGCTTGCCCGCTTCAAGGATCAGATTCCACAGGCGAGGGGCCTCCTTCGGATCGACGAACAATTCGACGCCGACGTTCGACCCGGTGTATCCCGTCCGGCAGATCAGGCAATCGATCCCGCCGACCTTTTCCTCGACGAACGCGAAGCTCTTGAGTTCCGAGATCCGCTTGGCAGCCGACGGGTCGGTGAGCCTGCCCAGCGTGTCGAAGGACGCAGGCCCCTGCAAAGCCAGGTCCGCCCGCCGGTCCGTGGACCGGTTGGGATCGCGCATGTCCCGGATCGACGCGTTCAACTTGGGCAACTTGGCCGCCCAAGGAGAGGACTCGGTGTCGACGACCGCCCGGCCCTGCTGGAGTTCGTGCAGGTAGAACCGGATCTTGGCCTCGTTGGCCGCGTTGACCACGACCATGAAGTTGGTTTCGCCCCGACGGTAAACGATGATGTCGTCCAGGACGTTGCCTGCGGCGTCGAGGATGTAGCCGTACTTGGCCCGGCCGAGCTTGAGATCCTGGACCTTGTTCGTGTTCACGACATCGAGAAACAGGCCGGCATCCGGTCCAGCGACCTCCAGCACGCCCATATGCGTGCAATCGAACAGGCCTGCGTGCTGGCGGACCGCCCGGTGCTCCTCGGCAATTGACGAATACCACAGCGGCATCAGATAGCCCGCAAACGCCGCGAGGTGCGACTTGCCCGCCAGCTTGACGTGCTCGTCGTACAGCACGCTCGGCGCCGGCTCTCCGGCTCGTTCTTCAAAGACAAACTGCCCTGGGGACGTACTTCCCTGCACGGCACTACTCCTTACGATTCGAGGCATGAAAACAGTCAGCATAGACAAAATCGCCCGCTCGTCAAGCCTTCGTCTCCGCAATTTTGGCAGGAGACAGTCACGAAATAGCACAATCTTGCTACGCCAATTGAAACATCCGACCTAGAAACGAGAGCCCCGCGAGTGTGACTGATGCTGGCTCATCCGGTCCTTCCCTCTCAAAGCAGAATGACGTCGCTCATTCACCACAATCCGACCAGAACCGTCCCGACGCTTGCCCTCGCCATGAGCCTGCTGTATGCTCCAATCAGACGCTTTTTGATTCTCTTGGTCGTGGAGGTTTGGACATGCAGCGACGTTCGATGTCATGGGTTCCCGCGGTGATGTTCCTCGTTTGCCTTGGCTTGTGCCTGACTCCGGCCTTTGCCCAGACGGGCGGGGATCAGTTCCTGGACGGAATCGGCGAGACCGCTTTGATCGCACGCTACGTCTTCAAGGGCAATGTCGAGGACGCATCCAGGAACACCCTCCACGCTTCCCTGCACGGAACGAAGGCGGGCTACGTTCAGGACGCCCAGTTCGGACAAGTCCTGTCGTTGCCGGGAGGCGACAACGGCGGTCACGTCCAGATCCCAGGAAAAGCCCTGATCGGCGCCGACAGCATCAGCGTCACAGGCTGGGTCTTGCTCAGAGACGCCTCCCAGCCATGGCAGCGGTTTTTCGACTTCGGCCAGGACGCCACACGCAATTTCTTCTGCACCCCGATCGGCGAAGACGCATCCGAAGGCTATCGCGCGCGCATCACCGCCACAGGCTGGACGCAAGAGATGGGACCGGCGTCTCCCGGGGTCGCCACGGGCCGCTGGGTGCATCTGGCCGTGGTCCTGGATGCCACGAAGAAGACCCTGAGCACCTACGCCGACGGAGTCAGGGTCGGACACGCCACAGGCGTGGATCTGAGCCTGGAGCAGATCCTCAACCAGGAGAACGCCTCCGCCAACCGTCTCTCCATCGGCAAGTCCGCATACGATACCGATCCCGATCTCAACGCCATGATCCACGACGTCCGCCTCTACAGCATCGCCCTGACGGGCCGGCAGGTGGCCACGATTCGAGACAACGCCTTGTCCGGCGGAGAAAAGGTGGAGACAGGAACATCGGCCGCGGCGTCTTCCGCTCAGACAGCATCTTCTGCGGCAACAGCCGCAGCCCTGCCCGGTGCATCGGACCTGATCGACGTGCCCGATATCACGGCAGAGACGATCGTCGGCACGCTGCCGCGCCTGCCTTATTACGTCCCCGGCGCGTACCGCGACGGCGCCAAAGGCCCGCTGGTTCGGGTCATCTGGCCCTCGCCTGCGGACAACAACCAAGTTCGCCAGCCCGGCGTCTACACGGTCTCCGGTGTCGTGACCGGCACGAAGTTCGAGCCCAAGGCCCGCGTGACTGTGAAGGTCGCACCCCAGAAAGCCGACGACGGGCCGCGGCAGGACCTGGAGCCCTTCCCCCTGGGCCAGGTCATGCTCAACCAGGACCAGAGCGGGCGCGACACCCCGTTCATCAAGAACCGGGATAAATTCATCCAGAGTCTGGCCAAGACTGATCCCAACAGCTTCCTCTACAACTTCCGCGAGGCCTTCGGCCAGCCCCAGCCCGAAGGGGTCCGACGCCTCGGCGGCTGGGACAGCCAGACGACTCGACTGCGCGGCCATGCCAGCGGTCACTACCTCTCCGCCATCGCCCAGGCCTACGCCGGCGCCGCCTACGACAAGGACCTGCAAGCGGTCTTTCTGCAGAAGATGAACATCATGATCGACACGCTGTATGACCTGTCCCGGAAGTCGGGCAGGCCCACCAGGGAAGGCGGCGAGTGCAACGCCGATCCGACGAAGGTCCCGCCGGGACCGGGCAAGGAAGGCTACGACTCCAACCTGAGCACGCAGGGCATCCGAACCGATTACTGGAACTGGGGCGTCGGCTTCATCAGCGCCTACCCGCCCGACCAGTTCATCATGCTCGAAAAAGGAGCCACCTACGGCGGCAGGGACACCCAGATCTGGGCCCCCTACTACACCCTGCACAAAATCCTCGCGGGCCTGCTGGACTGCTACGAGGTCGGCGGCAACGAAAAAGCCCTGCGCATCGCCGAGGGCATGGGCCTCTGGGTGCACGCCAGACTCCAGGCCGTGCCCACGGAGACCCGGATCAGCATGTGGAACCGCTACATCGCAGGCGAATACGGCGGCATGAACGAAGTCCTGGCGCGCCTCAGCCGCCTCACCGGCGACCGGCGATTCCTCGACTGCGCCCGGCTCTTCGACAACATCAGCTTCTTCTTCGGCGACGCCGAGCACACCCACGGCCTGGCCCGCAACGTCGACACCCTCCGCGGCAAACACGCCAACCAGCACATCCCGCAGATCACCGGCGCCCTGGAGACCTACCGAGGCGTCCAGGACGTCCAGTACTATCAGATCGCGTCCAACTTCTGGGAGATCTGCAACCACAGCTACACGTACAGCATCGGAGGCGTCGCAGGCGCCAAGAACCCCAACAACGCCGAGTGCTTCACCGCCCAGCCCAACACGCTCTTCGCCAACGGTTTCGCCAACGGCGGCCAGAACGAGACTTGCGCCACCTACAATCTGCTCAAGCTAAGCCGCCAGCTCTTCCTGTTCGATCAGGACGCCAAGTACATGGACTACTACGAGCAGGCCCTGTACAACCACATCCTGGCCTCCGTCGCGGAGAACAACGCGGGCAACACCTACCATGTCCCGCTCAATCCCGGCGCCCGCAAGCAGTTCGGCAACGCCCAGATGACCGACTTCACCTGCTGCAATGGCACCGCCCTCGAGAGCAGCACCAAGCTCCAGGACTCCATCTACTTCCGCAGCAGGGACGACAAGGCCCTGTACGTCAACCTCTACGTCCCCAGCACCCTCTCCTGGCGTCAGCGTAACGTCGTACTCCGCCAGCGGACCAGCTTCCCCTACGCGGACACCACCACGCTCTCGATCGCCGGCGGCGGCGAATTCGACCTCAAGGTCCGCGTGCCGCACTGGGCCAGACGAGGCTTCTTCGTGCGGATCAACGGCAAGGACCAGGCGGTCCAGGCCTCGCCGGGGACGTACCTGACCCTGGGCCGCGCCTGGAACGACGGCGACACGATCGAAGTGCGGATGCCGTTTGCCTTCTATCTGTGCCCGGTCATGGACCAGCCCAACATCGCGAGCCTCTTCTACGGCCCGGTCCTCCTGGCGGTGCAGGAGCCGGCCTCCAGGTCCGACTGGCGTCCGGTGACCCTGGACGCCGCCGACCTGGGCAGATCCATCCAGGGCGATCCCGCCACCCTGCAATTCCGTATCGACGACGCGGACCTCAAGCCCTTCTACGAAACCTACGGCCGCCACTCCGCATACCTGGACGTAACCCTGAAGTAGCCGCCGGACAAATCGCAAATAGAGAATCGAAAATAGCACATTTCTCCGCTCTTGCCTTCCTCTCGCCGCCCGCTGTACAATCCGCCCGTTGACGGCCCTGAGTGTTGGGTCGGCGAGGATCAAGAGGCGACGCAATCAACCCTTTGGAGACCAAGGCTGTCGGCAAATGTACCTGACACGAATGCCACTAAGATAGCTCGTAAGATCTTCATGTTACAGGGCTGGGATACTGGTTTCGCGGCTTGGTCATCAGGGGATGCGGCTTGGCTCTGCGTTTGACGACACGGGGCTGCCAGCGACCCGGACGCTGCGGGTTGATCACGAGTGTCTCCGGGACGGTCCAGCCGTGCACACAGACGTGACGCAAGGTGTCCACAAAGCTCAGCCGGGCCGGGCACAATCCCATCTGTCGGGCGACACGAAAACGAATCGCCATCACCATGTTGTAGACCATCGCGAACACATACAGTTCTTTCAGGATGCCATTCACCGTTTTACATTTGAGCACCTCCAGCCCCATCGTAGTCTTCAAGTCGCGGAAGTTGAGCTCGATGCGCCAACGCAGCAGATAGAGACTGGCCAAATCCTGGGCCGAGAAGGTCTCGGCCTCCAGCAGCGTGGTCACCAGGGTGATGTCCCGTGCGCGATAGCCGGGCGTCTCCACGCGGTATCGCAACTCTCGTACCGTCCCCTCCGCGGGCAGGGCGGCCCACTGCTCCCGAGCCAGGTACGCGGGACAGTTCTGCGGCTTGGTCCAAACCACGATCTGATCCGTTTGGCCTATCGCGCGAATCCAGCGGGAACGCGGCACACCGCGTTGGCTTTGCTTCTTGCCGACGGCGTGAACGCGTCCCGGGGTGAAGTCTACGATTTGCCGCTGGTGAATACGAAACACCACATCCACGCCCTGGAGGACCAGTCGGACGATATGCCCATAGCTGCAAAAGCCGCGATCCGCCACGAGAACGTCGCCTGCCTTAAGACGACCGTGTAGATCTCCAACCTTCGATTGCTCGTGGTCGCGCCAAGGCATCGTGCACAGATCCACAATCAGCCCGGTGGTCCAATGGACCATGACCAACAGCCCCGCCACGGGAAAACTACAGCCGTCTTTCTGCCCCGGGGGATGACCGAAGTGCGTTTGGAGTTCCAGCGTGTCCGGCATGGAAAACGTCGATCCATCGACCAGGACCACCCGGCGTCCGTTCCAGCGTTCGGCCTGAACTTCCAACCCGAACCCCTCCGACAAACGACGCACCACCGCTTGATAGATCTTCAGCGGAAGGCGTTGGCGGGCCTGACAGTAAGCCGAATCCGTCATGGCCGGACCCAGCCAATGACGCAGAGCCAGGCAGGCCACATTGCCGTGCATCACCTGGAGACAAAAGGCGATGAGGGTCTCTACCGGACCCAGGATGCGTTGGCGAAAACGGTATTGGTGTTCCTGGCAAACGCGAAGGATCACCGTGGGAGGAAGGAATTCGTGAAACTGTCGCTTGACCTGCTCCAATGTCGAACGTACCGTAGCCATCCGTGGCCTCCTGTCAGCACATGTTGGTCTTGTAAGTCCCAACATTGTGACAGGAGGCCTTCGTGAGCGCAAGGGACATCTAACTTCTTTTTATATAAGCACTTACTGCTATCTTAGTGCCATTACAATCTGTGACCGAAAAGACAGAACAGAGAACGCGCCTGCAAACAGGGATGAACATGATGCCAGAAGTCCTCCACCGCCCTTCATATTCTCCAGATTGTGAGGAAAGAACGGTCCGTACTATGAGACTTCTCCTTGTCGCGATGGCGCCACTGCTGCTGGGGGTCTCATCGTGCGCGCGAGGGGCGCAATCCAACGAGTTCGGCCCTGGCCGGCAGGCGGGCATCGTTCGGAGCGATCTGATCCGCGAGGCCTCGGGCATCGTCGCCAGCCGGCAGAACCCCGGCGTACTCTGGGTCCACAACGACTCCGGCGACTCGGCCCGCGTCTTTGCGATCAACGAGAAAGGCGAATTCCTGGGCACGTGCAAGATTGCCGGCGCGACCGCTCGCGACTGGGAGGACATCGCGGTCGGCCCGGGTCCCGACCCAAACCGGCAGTACCTCTACATTGGCGACATCGGCGACAACCTGGCCCGATACCCCGATGTCACGGTCTATCGGGTGCTCGAACCGAAGATCGATTCCACAACCCCTTTCGACGCCATGACGATTGGCCCGGCCGACGCCTTTCGGTTCACCTATCCGGGCGGGCCGCGAGACGCCGAGACGCTGCTCGTCGATCCGCTGACCCGCGACCTGTTCATCATCTCCAAGAGGCCCCTCCCGTCGAAGGTCTATCAGGCATCCTACCCGCAATCCGCAGGCGAACGAACTGAGTTGAAGGAAGTCCCCGTATCCTTCCGGGATTTCGTCGTCGCCGGCGACGTCTCGCCCGATGGGCATCGGATAATCGTTCGAGGCATGTTGTTCGGCGCCTCCCTGTGGGTTCGACCACCTGGCGAACCCCTTTGGCGGGCCTTCGAGGGCAAGAGAAAACAGTTGCCGCTGATGTATGAGAAACAGGGCGAAGGCATCTGCTTCGATGCCCGAGGGACAGGGTATTTCACGATCGGCGAGATGAAGCACCCTCCGCTGCACTTTTTCGGACCTGCCGAGCCGGACGTCCCGCGTTCTTCCCCCTCCCCATGACCGGGGGATTCACAGCCGAAGGGCCTGTCGCGGGTTGGCCTGCACAAAACCCTGACCTATACTTTAACTGAGGTCCCGGAATTGCCGATAGCCTTGCAGGGATGGCGTTAGGTCCGGCGTTTCGGGACCTTCAGAGCCATGCCTGATGGAGCGGCCCCCGAACCGGCCGACAGAACGATGCCGACTAAGCCTGCGAAAATCACGCGACTGGAACTGATCATCATCGCTGCGGCGTTGGCGGTCCTGGTGTTCAGCAATCGTCCGCCGCAGCCGGGAAGCGCGGAGATCCGAACGGACATCGAGACGCCGGTTTCGAACCCGCAGGATCGGAACACCCAGACGACGCTCGAGTCTCCATCCATCGCCGCCGACGGTATCGATGCGCAGGCCTCGTACGATCGCGGGCTCGCCAATCCAACGCTGGAACCGATCCCGCAGCCGCGAGTCAAACGGTACGCAATGGTCGACGCCAGAAAATGGAATTCCCAGAAATATCCGAACGTCATGTACGGCGAGGTTGCCGTCCGTTGGATCTGGGATGGCGCCCGGTTCGTCCCCACCAAGGTCTGCGAGGTCCGCGAGAACAACGGCGTCGTCAGCGTCTGGAGCTTCGACGACCAGCATGAAGGCGTCACCATCACCCCGGTCTCGCCCGACCAGGTCCCGATGAACTGATCCCCGGTTCGTGGCAATTGCTGCCAGGGAAAACGAAAATCTTCTGGAAACCTCCCTGCCCAGTGTGGTATAGTACCCCTTCGTTGGTTGGACAGGCTCTTTGATTCGCGAATAGTCGTGGGGTAGCAACTTTGCCGGCCGGGTCCCATGCAGGCCGAGCCCGTGAACCTGGTCAGGCGGGGAACCGAGCAGCCATAAGCGGACGCTCAGTCGTGTGTGGGGGCACCCGGCCGATCCTTTTTGAATCGACGATCTACTACTTACTGTTTGCGATCTGAAAGAGGAGAGAGAGGCCCCATGAATCGGCGGGAACTGGTCGAGCGGGTTACGCAGTTCGCGCATCGGTGTGTCAAATTGGCTTTGGCGCTGCCGGAAACGCCGCTTGGGCGGCACATCCGGATGCAGTTGATTCGATGCTCGACCGGCGCCGCGGCGAACTATCGTGCCGCAGGCTTGGCGCAATCGAGAGCCGCGTTCATCGCCAAGCTGAGTATCGTCATTGAAGAGTCTGACGAATCCTGCTTCTGGATGTTGTTTCTGCTGGATGAGGACCTGCTCTCGAAGAAGAAGGTCGATCCGCTGCTTTCGGAGGGCAAGGAACTGACCTCGATCTTCATCGCAGCAAGGCGCACGACCAGAAGCAATAGTAAATAGTGAATCGTCGATAGTAGATGTCATGGCCTACACGGTTCTAGCAAGGAAGTACCGCTCCCAGACGTTCGACGACGTCATGGGGCAGGAGCCGATCTCCAAGACGCTCAAGAACGCGATCGAGACCGGCCGGGTCGCGCATGCCTATCTGTTCACCGGCACCCGCGGCGTCGGGAAGACCACCCTGGCCCGAATCCTCGCCAAGGCGCTCAACTGCCTGGAGGCGAAGGAACCCACGACGAACCCGTGCCTCAAGTGCAGCAGTTGCCTGGCGATCAACACCGGCGAGGACATCGACGTGATCGAGATCGACGGGGCCTCGAACAACCGCGTCGACGAGATCCGCGAACTGCGGGAGAACGCCATCTATCGACCGGCGCGGGCCCGCTACAAGATCTACATCATCGACGAAGTGCACATGCTCACCACCGCGGCCTTCAACGCCCTGCTCAAGACGCTGGAGGAACCGCCGGAGCATGTGAAGTTCATTTTCGCCACCACCGAGCCCAACAAGGTCATCGCGACGATCCAGTCGCGGTGCCAACGGTTCGATTTCGCCAACATCAGCCCGAAAGTCATCGCCGAGCAGCTCAAGTCGATCCTCCACAAGGAGAATCTCCGGTTCGAAGAGGACCTGATCCTGCCGGTGGCCCGCATGGCCAATGGCTCCATGCGCGATGCCCTGAGCCTCCTGGACCGCCTCATCAGCACGGGAGTCGAGCCCCTCACGGCGCAGCTCCTGGAGGATTTCCTCGGCCGGCCGAACGCCGAGAAGATTCACCGGCTGATCGAGAAGATCGCGGACAACGACGCCGCCGGAACGCTGACCGCGATCGAAGACTTGGTCTGCACCGGCCTGGGCGAGATCCAGATCGTCGACGCGGTGATCGAATCGATGCGGGACCTGCTGGTCATCCGCTCGGCGGGCATCGACACGGACCTCTTGATCCTCACCGCCGACCAGAAGGAGAAAGCCGCGGCCCTGGCCAAGCGGTTCGACGCGGCAGCCCTGATCTACAACATCACCGCCCTCGAGAAACTGCGGTGGACGATCAAGAACAGCGACACCCCCAGGGCCCTGCTCGATGCCTCGCTGCTGCGATTCGCCCTGAGCGAACATTTCATGAACGTGGACGACCTGATGAGCCGTGCCCAGGGCAGCGTCCCCTCCCCAGTCAAAAAAAAACTGCTGACGGAAGATAGGCCCCCCGTAAGACCGCCGGCTCCTGCGCTGCAAAGGAAATCCGACCCCTCGGCGACAGAACCGGAGAGTCTGCCGTTGCTTGGCGAGTCGAACAGGCCATCGCTTCCCGCGGATCTGGCTGAGAACTGGCCCGACATGCTCGAAGCGATTCGAGCCAGGCTGGGCAATGGGACCGCGGCCCTGCTCAGCGGCACGTCTTTGCGGGAGCTCAAGGGCGACGTCCTGAGCATCGAATTCCCCACCCCCGGCCGGATCGAGATGTGCCAGAGCAACGGGCGAGCGGACCAGATCGCCAACGTTCTGAGCGAGCAGTTGGGCCGTCGGATTCGCGTGAAATTTGAGGCCGGCGTCAGTCCTCAGCCCGAGCCGGCGGAGGGTCCCGCAAGATTGAATACGCAGAAACGGTGTGAAATCCTCAACGATCCGGGTGTGAGAACCGTGCTCGGCGGCCTTGAGGCGACCGTCACCAAGATCGAAGAGAATCCGTAGTCCAAAGAGGCGAACACGTCTGAGCTATGAGTAGTGCCTACACCGCAACACTGAATCGATTGATCGAGGAGTTCGGCAGACTGCCCGGCATCGGGCCCAAGACCGCCGAACGCCTGGCTTTCCATATCCTCAAGAGCGACGCTCCCACGGCAATGGCTCTGGCCGATGCCATCCGCGACGTCAAGACCAAGATCAGACGCTGCCAGGTCTGCTGCAATCTGTCGGAGGCGGATCTGTGCCAGGTCTGTTCCGATCCCCGCCGGGATCGGAGCCTGATCTGCGTCGTCGAACAGCCCAAGGACGTCATCAGTCTCGAAAAGACAGGGGCCTGCAAATGGCTCTACCACGTCCTGGGCGGACACATCGCTCCGCTAGAAGGCGTCCATGCGGGCGACCTGACCATCGACAAGCTCGTCGAGCGGGTCCGCAGCGGCCAGGCCAAAGAGATCATCATGGCCACCAACCCCAACATCGAAGGCGACGGCACTTCTCTGTACATCAGTTCAGTCCTGCGGCCTTTCGGCGTCAGGATCACGCGACTGGCCCGCGGCCTGCCCACCGGCAGTACGATCGAGTACGCCAGCGGGCGCATTCTCACCGACGCCATCCTCGGCCGGCAAACCATCGAGTAACGTCTCCCTGCAGCGCGTCAGGAAACCACTGAAGCCGCGAGCGGCTGTTGACGAAATAAATGGCAAGGCTATCATAAGCGGATACTCGAAAGACAATCGTTTGTTTGGAGTGCGCAGGTGGTTACATGAAGCTGGAAATGACAGGACAGATGCGGATGGAGCAGCGGATGAAGCTCGCTCCGCATATGATCCAATCCATGGAAATCCTCCAGCTTCCCATCCTCGCGCTCCAGGAACGCATCGAGCAGGAACTGAACTCCAATCCCATCCTGGAACTCGATGACGGCTCCAATCCCGACGAAGTGGAAACTCCGCCGGAGCCCGCTCAAGACGACGACATGACCGAGAAGACTCTGGTCCTGGACGGCGAAAACCGCGAGGAGGACTTCGAGCGGCTGAGCAATCTCGGCGACGAATTCAAGGACCTCTTCGACCAGTCGGCTCCCTATCATAGCCGCAGGAACGACGACGAGAAGGACCTCAAGCTTGAGGCCATCAAGAACACCGCCGCCCCGCCGCAATCTCTGCACGATTACCTCACCGAGCAGTGGCGGCTGGCCGACGCCGATGGGCCGGTGAAAAGGGCCGGCCAAATGATCATCGACTACATCGATGACCGTGGCTATCTGAGCGTTCCTCTGGAACAACTGCACAGCAAGGACCAGACGGCGTTCACGCCCGAGCACCTGAGGGAAGCCCTTGGGCTCGTCCAAGAGCTCGATCCGCCGGGAGTGGGAGCCCGGGATCTCCGCGAATGCCTGCTGATCCAACTGGGCCAGAGCCACGACGATCTGGGCTTCGAGTATCGGCTGGTCCAGGATCACATGGACACCCTGCTCGAAAACCGCCTGCCCGAGATCGCCAAGAAGATGGATTGCACCCTCGAACGGCTCAACCGCGCGATCGAGCGGCTCAGCAAGCTGGACATCTCGCCGGGCCTGCAAGTCGGGCGCAACGAGAGCATCCCGATCACGCCGGACGTGATCGTCGAATCGCCCAGCGGCCAGGAGGAATTCTCCGTCCGGCTGGCCGACGACAGTTTGCCCAGCCTGCGGCTGAGCCCGTACTACACGAGGATGGCCGAGGACCATCAGGTCAGCGACTCCACGAAGAAATTCCTGGCGAACAACATCCGTTCGGCGCACTGGATCATCGAAGCGATCGAGCAACGCAAGAACACCCTGCTGAAGGTCGCCAAGGCGATCGTGCGACATCAAAGGGATTTCTTCGAACAAGGCCCGCTCCATCTGCGTCCGCTGCCCATGTCGAAAGTCGCCGACGACGTCGGAGTCCATCTGGCCACCGTTTCGCGAGCGGTGTCGGGCAAGTACCTCCAGTGCGCCTGGGGGATTCTGCCCCTTCGCAAGTTCTTCAGCGGCGGCACCGAGGACGTCACCGGCCAGGCCCACAGTTGGGAGGCCATTCGCGTCATTCTCCAGAAGATCATCGACGAGGAGGACAAGGCCAGGCCGTTCAACGACGACCAGATCAAAGAGAAGCTGGCCGAGGGGGGCATCCCCAACCTCGCCCGTCGGACCGTCGCCAAGTACCGCAAGCTGATGGGCATCCCCACCGCAAAGTTCCGCAAGAAGTACTGATTCTCCGGTCCCGTCGCGGGCGCTTTGGACTTGACCGGCAAGCCCAAGTCTGATACCGTGCCCCGCTGTCAGAGAGTCGGACGCCATGTCTACGTTCGCCCCCGCACACGCACGCATTCGAGCGGTGGCATCGTGGTCTGGAGCCCGGGCCCTATGGAGTGTTTCCTGGGCCGCCGAGCGACCTGCGCGGGGGCTCCGGTTTCGAATCGCCAGTTGGAGAAAAATGCCGCGATGAAGCCCTTCAGACAGATGCTCAGCTACCTGTGGCCCCAGTGGCCGCGAATCGTTGTCGTGGTGTTCTGCGCCCTGGTCATCGCCGTATTGCTGTCGCTGAGCTTCGTGACGATCATTCCTCTGCTGAAGGTCATGATGGGGGAAGAGGGTCTTCATGGCTGGGTGGACCGCAAGACCGTCGAGAGCGTCTACGGACTACAGTTCTATTCGCCCACCGCGGTGGAACTGGCGGAAGACCGCGAGCCGTCGCGCAAGACCCATATCGAGGTCGTCCGAGTCGCGGAGAACAGCCTGGCGGCAAGAGCCGGCATCCGCCAGCGGGACTTCATCGCCGATGTCAACAACCTGCAAACACGGGAGAACTCCAACGCTCTGTACACCCAATTGCTTCACGAATTGGCCACCGCGCGAGGCGACGTAATTCCTCTGAGGCTCTGGCGATCGCAGGACGACAGCCCCACCCTCGACCTGGCGACTCCCGAAAACGAATCCTATGTTCAGGAACTCGACTGGTCGCCGATGAAACGCTTCCGATGGGAGGCTGAGACGACGGTTGCCCGGATCGGTCAAGACATCGTTCGCTTTCTGCCGGTGAACGACAAGGTCAAGTCGATCCTCATCATCATGGGAGCGATCACCGTGGTGACTCTCATCCGCTGCATCGCGAAATTCTACCAGGATTACCTGGGCCAGAAGATCGTCGAGACGGGCATCAACAAGATGCGGGAGCGCGTCTTCGGCCACATGACTCGTATGCCCATCGGGTATTTCGCCGAAGAGCGTCCCAGCGATCTGATCAGCCGAATCGTCCGGGACACGGTGACCATGGGAGGGGCCATGCGCGTGCTCCTGGGCAAGGCGCTCCGAGAGCCCATGAACGCCCTGATCATGCTCATCACGGCCCTGTTCCTCAACTGGCAGTTGTCGCTGGTGTTCCTCTGCGGCGCGCCCTTCGTCGCCGTGCTGCTGGGCTCTTTCGGCCGCAAGATGAAGAAGGCCACTCGCCATTCCCTCATCGCCAGCTCGCAGATGCTCTCCAAGCTTCAAGAAACGGTGACCGGCCTGCGTGTCGTCAAGATCTACAACCAGCAGGAGTACGAACTGAATCATTTCCGCTCGATCAACGACCGCCTGCTCAAGCAGTTGCTCAAGATCTCGAAAGTCGATGCGGCGACGCACCCCGTGCTGGAAGTCATGGGTATGGTCGCCGGCACCGGGGCCCTCGTGGTCGGCATGGTGTGGGTGAGCAAGGGCCAGTTGGACGGTCCGGAGTTCCTGTTGCTGCTCGTGCTGCTGGGAGCCGCCGCCGAGGCGATACGGAAAACGAGCGATCTCTACACCAAGATCCAGCAGGCCAACGCCGCGGCCGAGCGAATCTTCGAGATCCTCGAACAACCGCTCGAGCCGGAGAAACCCGATGCGATCCCCCTGCCGCCGGCCCGGGGCGTCATCGAGTTTCAGAACGTGGTGTTCACCTATCCGGGTTCTCCGCGTCCGACGCTCCACGGGATCAATCTGACCATCACCGCAGGCCAGAACGTCGCCATCGTCGGCGCCAACGGCTCTGGCAAGACCACGTTGGCGAATCTGCTGCCCCGGTTCTACGACCCGGATTCCGGCCGCGTCCTCGTCGACGGACGCGACATCCGCGACGTGACCATCCGCAGCCTGCGAGACCAGATCGGCATGGTGACCCAGCAGGTGATCAGCTTCAACGATACCATCGCCTCAAACATCGCCTATGGCAAGTCCGACGCCACGCAAGACGAGATCGTCGCGGCCGCCAAACGAGCCTATGCCCACGAATTCGTCACCCGACTGCCCAACGGCTACGACACCGTCATCGGCGAGCAAGGCGTTGGCCTCAGCGGCGGCCAGCTCCAGCGAATCGTCATCGCCCGTGCGATCGTCAAGAACCCGGCGATCCTGATCTTCGACGAGGCCACCAGCCAGATCGACGCCGAGAGCGAGGCCAAGATCCACGAAGCCATCAAGGAGATCATGCGAGGCCGCACGACGCTCATGATCGCGCACCGATTCAGCACGGTCATCGCGGCCGACATGATCGTGGTGATGAACGATGGGCGGATCATCGCCAAGGGCCAGCACGAAGAGCTGATCCGGACCTGCCCGGTGTACCAGGCGTTGTACGAGACCCAACTGGTCAAGGCGTGATCGAAAAACGCAAGACAACCGCACTTGGGGAGCAAACCATGAAGAACAGAGTCCCGATGATCGCATGCGGAATCGGCATCCTGGCGACGGCGGCACTGCTGGTCGGAGCCGAGCCCGCGACCCGGACGCCGACCCAATGGGAATACGCCATGTACGTCGAGTCGCCGGGGAACTTCGAGTGGCACGGAGCCGTCGCCCACATCCGCGCCACGACCGCGACGTTCTTCTTCGAACGGATGGGGTTCCCCACCGACATCGAAGTCAGCGCCCGTTCGGGGAGGATACAGCCGGTGCTGTTCAACCACCTGGGCCGCCAGGGCTGGGAACTGGTCGAAACGACCCGCGAGCCTTCCCGCGCGGTCTTCTGGTTCAAACGGCCCCGCTGAACGACGATCACGGCACGTCCTGATCGAGAGAGGCCCGCCGGATCTCGAACCACTGCTCGACCGACAGGTCGATCTCCAATGCCGCTGCCGCGCTGCGGATGCGATCGAGATGGCCCGTGCCCAACACCGGCACAAATCCCACCGAGTGCCTGAGGACCCACGCCAAAGCCACCTGATCCAGGGAGGCTCCGCCCACCTCCCGTCCGATCCTCGCAAGGGTCTCGCGGAGCCGCTGCGCCTGGGGCGAGTCGCCACAGAAGAGCCGGCCGCCTCCGAACGGGGACCAGGCCATCGGACGAATCTCCAGCTTCTGGCACAAATCGATGCTCCCATCGGCATGGGCCGCGAGATTCATCACCGAATACTCGATCTGGTTGGTCACCAGCGGGACCTGGAGCTTGGAGGCCAGCGATTCAAACTGGTGCGGCAGGAAGTTCGACACTCCGAAATGGCGCACTTTGCCGGACTGACGCAGGCTCACGAACGCGTCGTTGACTTCCCGCGGGTCCAGGAGCGGATCGGGCCGATGAATCAGCAACAGGTCGATGTAGTCGGTACGCAGGGACTGGAGCGAGTTCTCGACCGAGGCGACGATATGCGCGCGGCTCGTATCGTAGGACTTGACCCGGTTCGCAGGCCGTCTGACGGAAACCAGCTTGATGCCGCACTTGCTGACCAACTGGATGGCGGAACGATCCACGCCGCAGTCGGCCAGGGCCGGCCCAAACAGTCCTTCGCACGTGTATTCCCCGTAGATGTCCGCATGATCGAATGTCGTGATCCCCTGCTCGACGCAACCCAGGATCAGATCGCCGATCCCCTTGCGATCCAGACCCCATCCAGCCAGACGCCACAACCCGTGAACGATTCGAGAAACCTGCGGACCCTGTCCGGCCAACCTGATCTGAGGAACCATCGGTTCGTCCTCCAGAATGTTCTGTACCTGTCTGCCGCCGCTTCGCGCGACCGGTCGGAGGAATGGTACACCACTTTGCCGCCAAACACAATCCGCGGACCGCGGCAAGTGAACTTGGCTTGACAACAGGGGCGACAATCATACAATCTCTCTTGTGCAGATTACCTGCTTTGACACGAGATGCCGTAATAAAGCCAGATTCCTATAAGAGAATCTGGCTTCGGAGGAGGGTGATGAAAAGCTACTTGTTGCTTTCGTAGAGCCTGGGGGCTCGACCCCGGCTCCCTGCTACTAACATCGTGCCGAGCCACACGGAATCTTTAACGAAAACGGAATTCACAGGAAAAATTACCCTTTCGCTGTGGGAATTCAAGAAGTAGATTATGAAATTGTCAACGATCGACGCGGCTCGCTGCGAAAAATGGCCGTATTCCCGACCTTTAACCGTTTTTATTCTACGGGCAACCTGCCCTTTTGTTCGATGGTCATAACTGAATGCCTGTTACTTCTTTGCGGAATGACTGAAGATGAATAGCCGTATTACCGTAGTGGATCTCCTGAAGGCCAAGCAACAGCGCCGCCCGATCGTTGCAGTCAGTTGTTACGACTACACCACCGCGCGCCTGGTCGCGCAGGCCCAGGCGGACATGATCCTCGTTGGCGATTCGGCCGCCCAGTTGGTCCTGGGGCACGACTGCACGCTCCCCGTGTCACTCGATTTCATGGTGACGATCACCGCCGCCGTCCGCCGAGCCGCGCCAGACCTCTTTCTCGTCGCCGACATGCCTTTCCTATCTTACCAGACGAGCCATGCCGATGCGATCCGAAACGCCGGACGCTTTCTTACCGAAGCCGGCGTGCAGATGGTGAAATTCGAAGTGACCCGCGCATATCGGGACACGATCCGCGCGGTCAGCGACGCCGGTATTCCGGTCATGGCGCACATCGGCATTCTCCCCCAGTGGATCACGACCACCGGCCGGCTCCGCGCCGAGGCGACCACCGCCGACGCCGCGATGGAGTTGATCGAGTCAGCCGAACAAATGGCTCGGGCCGGCGCCGGCGCGTTTTTGATCGAAGGGACCGCCGCTGAAGTTGCCCAGATTATCACAGAGCGATCCTCCGTGCCCGTGATCAGTTGCGGCTCGGGCCCCGGCTGCGACGGACAGATCCTGGTCGCGCCCGATATCCTGGGATTGGCTGTGGAATACTCCCCGAAGTTCACCAAGGCGTTTGCCGATCTGGGGACCCGCGCGGTCGAGGCCTTCCGCGCCTATGGCGAGGATGTGCGGGCGAGACGCTTCCCCGACTCGGACCATAGCTATCACATGAAGGCGGGGCAACTGCAGCGACTGGAGGAATTGCTCCGCAAGGGGGTTTGACCTGGGGCTCATGCGTCCCGGCGGGAACGGGCCGTCTATTTGTGTCTCCACGTCGTCGCGGACTGACGTCGGAGACGACCTCTTGTCGCGGAGACCTCGGCATCGTCTTCCGGCGTCATGTCTTCCACGTCATCGATCGAGGCCTCCGGAGGGAACTGTGCGCCGGGACAGCGTCTCACGGCATCCTTGAGCGAATCCGCCAGATAGCGACAGCGGATCGCCCCTGCGACGCTGCAAGCGGGCAAACGTGGACAAGTGACCTCCCACCAGGTGCCGTCGAGGCGTTCATGGAGCATCCGCAGAAAACCCGGATCGCTCTCTTCGCCGCCTCTGACATCGCCTCGCGACCGAATGCCCAGGAATTCGAGGATCGATTGCCGGGCGCAATGCCTTCGCCACAATTCCAGGAGATCCTCGAAACGCATGATGGATGACCCGTCCACGTTGATCCTCGTGCTGCCAGAACATCACCCTTGCGAACGCATCACCTGCCCAGACGCCGCAATCGAAAGCCACACTACCGCGGCATCCCGTAAGACAACCAGAGAAATCATGCATTTTCACAGCCAATGCGTGAATTTGGGCAATATAATGTTCCGGATTTGCCGTCTGTATCGAAGAAAACGACAGACTGCACTTACGTTCACTCCGCTTTGAACTTTCTGAGGCTTCACGGCAGGCGGCGCCCTGACGTCTATTTGAGCCCGAGACAATACAGAAGCTTGTCCGATCGGATGTACAGGCGATTGCCGGCCACGGCGGGACTGGCGTTGAACGTGCTGCCGTCGGCCAGATCGTTGACGGCCAGCAGTTCGTACTTCGGGGCTGCCGCGACGACGAAGGTCCGGCCGTTTCGGGAAAGGTAGGAGAGCCGCCCGTCGGCAAGGACCGACGAAGCGTAGATTTGGCCCGCCCGATCGATCCGTTCTTCATAAACGATCCTGCCGGTCATGGCTTCGGCACAGAAGGCAATGCTGCGGCTCTCGTGCATCCAGTACAGATGCCCCTCGTGAACAACCGGCGACGAGACGTTCGAGCCGCTCTCGCTCGTCCAGAGCCGGTGAGTGTTGGTGACGTCGCCCCGGCCGCCCGCCCGGACAGCCACCGCCGCGATGCCCGAGCGGCCGCCGATCGACCAGACCACTCCCTCGTGCGCGACGATACTCGGCGCAATGTACCACCGGATGTCGTTGTTGCAGTCCCACAACCGCTCTCCGGTAGCCGGGTTGAAACCAAGCACCTTCTGCGGCATGGCGATGACCAACTCGTGAACGCCGCCTTCAAGCGGGACCAGCACCGGGGTGTTCCAGGCCTCGCGAATGCCCCTGACCCGCCATACCTCCTTTCCCGTGTGCTTGTGCAAGGCCACCAGGCTCTCGCTCTCGACGCTGGCGTTGACGATCACCAAGTCTCCGAACACAATCGGCGAGGCCCCCGAACCCCAGCCGTGAAGCTGCGATCCTACCTCCGTCCGCCACAGTTGGTTGCCCGCGAAATCGAAGGCCAGTACCCCCGACTTGCCAAAGAAGACGTACACGCGGTCGCCCTCGGCAACCGGCGTACTGGAGGCGTAACCGTGATCGTCTCGAATCCTGGTCTGCTCCGGCAGGTGAGGCGTCACTTGCCGATCCCAGAGGATGCCGCCGCCGTCCCGATTCACACAAACGACGTGCAGCCTGAGATCATTCATATCCCCTCGACCGCTGCCGCCGACACCGTAGCCGCTGTAGCAGGTCAGGAAGATCCGGTCGCCCAAGACGATCGGACTGGAAGCACCCGGCCCGGGCAAGACCGTCTTCCAGACCACGTTCTCGCCGGCGCTCCACGTCAGGGGCAGCCCCCTGGCGTCGCTGATTCCACGGCCGCCGGCACCGCGGAACTGCGGCCAATCAGCGGGCTTTTCCTGAGCGGTGAGTCCTGGCCCAGCCGTCAAGACCCAGCCGACCAGGATTAGATACTGCGATGCCGCGCGCCACTGTCGCATGGAAGATCTCCTCGGACTTGGGTGGTTCAGGCTCCCGAGCGGGCTGCCCGGAAGACAGGATTCGTGGACTGAGCCATTTGCCGGAGGGTTTCCTTCTCCTTCTGGGAGAGCGGGCGGAAGCCCATCGCCAGGTCCAGCGACAGGCGAAAGAGCGACTCATCGCCCGGCGGGATCGCAGCCGTAACCGACTGGCTCAGAGTGAAATACAAGCCCAGCTTGGCCTCGTTGCGGTCCGTCAACGGCTCGTACCAGCACTTGGGATAGTTCGCCCGCGCGGGGTGCCCCTCGGACCACTTCTGCTTGGCCATGGCCTTGAGGGCCAGCCTCGCGACGCCTCTGGACTTGGCGGCTTCCATGACTCGCGGACCGAAGTCGCCCTCGTAGAAAGTCGCGAAGTTAAAAGGAAACAGGATCGAGTCGAAATCGTATCGTGCCATCGCAGCCAGGGCCGCCTCCTCCGAGTGAGCGGAGAACCCCAGGTAGCGAACTTGCCCCTGCTTTTTCGCTTCGAGGAAGATCTCCATCGCTCCGCCCGGCCCGAACGCCGCGTCCACGTCCTTCTGTACGTCGGTGATCGCATGAAGCTGGTAGAGATCGAAATGGTCGGTCCGCAGGCGACGGAGCGATTCTTTCAGCTCAGCGACCGCCCCTTCCCTGGTCCTTTGCGTCGTCTTGCAGGCCAGGAACACGTCCTTGCGATAGGGCTCCAGGGCAGGCCCGAGCTTGATCTCGGCGTCCCCATAGGTCGGCGCGACATCGAAGTAGTTCACGCCCTTCTCGACCGCCTCGGCGACCACACGATTGGCATGCTCCTGCTCGACGCCGGCGACGACGATCCCGCCGAACCCGATGATCGAGAGCCGCTCGCCGGTATCGCCGTACGCCCGCCGCGGCAGCTTCGGGGCGTTCACACACTCGCAATCGGGCTCCGCCCCGTGCAGAAGCCCCCCTGCCACAACCGAACCGGCCGCCACCGTCCCTCTTCTCAGGAATTCCCTGCGTTCCACCCGAGATTCTCCTTCCATAGTCAGCCCGAAACATCGCACACAACTCACACACCCTAACGCTACGCAGGGTGTCGATGGAACGTTCGACAATCGCCTACAAATGCCAGGGGCTGCGCCAGGAACGCGCGAGCATACGATTGGCCCCGGCATCGTTGACAAACTGCTCGGCCGCCGGATCCCAGCATAGCTTGCGACCCAGCCGCATGGCGATATCGCTGATTTGACAGACGGTATCCGTCCGCACGGCCGACTCGATCGACGAGACGGGCGTCTTGCGCGTCCTGACGCACTCCAGGAAACCGCCCCAATGGTCGGTCCCCATGGACAGATGCCGTTCCTCGGGACCGATCCGCTCCTGCAGCAGCGACTTGGGCTCCGTCTCGATGACGCCGCGTTCGACGAACACCCGCCCGCCGGTCCCCTCGAAGAGCACGCCCTGCCGTCGTTTGCCCTTGTCGATGAAATGCACCACGACGCCGTTGGCGTACTGGAGTGTCACATCCCATTGGGTCGCACAGTCATAGAGCCCCTCAGACGGAAATACGCCGGTCCCTTCCACCTCGACAGGACCGGCCCCGTCGGCATCGCTGCCCCATTGGGCGATGTCCACGTGGTGAATGCCCCAGGTCGTGATCCAGCCGAGCGAGAAGTTGCTCATGTGGCCCCACTCGCCGCAATTGCCTGCGATTCCATGACTATATGGCATCCACTGAGCCGGGCCGAGCCACAGGTCCCAGTTGAGCCACGCCGGCACAGGCGACGGCTTCACCACCCCGACGCTGCGACTGGCCGGCGTCGAAACGATGATTCGCTGAAGCCTTCCGATCCGCCCGTTCAAGACGAGCTCGCACGCGAAACCGAAATTCCAGTCCGAACGCTGCTGCGTGCCGAACTGGAAGACGCGGTCATAGCGGCGCACCGCTTCCCGCAGCGCGATGTCGTCGCGCACGCTGAGCCCCAGAGGCTTTTCGAGAAAAATGTCCTTGCCCGCCCGGGCGGCCTCCACGGATTGCAGCACATGCCAAGCATCCGGCGTGGCGATGGATACGGCGTCGATGTCGCCCCGGGCGAGGATTTCACGGTAGTCTCCGTAGGCCGTGCAGCCGGCGGCACCATAGTTCTCATTGACGATCTTCTGCCCCTCCATCAGCCGGTTCGCGTTCACGTCGCAGACCGCCACGATCCGGCAATCCTTGTGTCCCATGAAGCCTCGCAGGTTCTCCTTGCCCCGACCGCCGAGCCCGATGCAGGCCATCGTGATCCGCTCGCTCGGTGCGACGGCCCCTCCCTGCCCCAAAGCCGACGCCGAGATCACGTGCGGGAATGCGAAGACTCCAGCCATGTTCCGCAGGAGATCCCGTCGAGTGATGCGTCCTCTCGTCATAAGCACCCCATTTCCCTGCGTCATTTCACCTTCGCGCTGGGCGTCGTGTCGGCCGGCAGATCCCCTGTCGCGAATTGAATCCCATCCAAATAGAAGCTCAAGATCTGCGGATGCCACCAAATCTCGGTACGGTGCCCGATCGCGCAGTAGAAGACCCGGCCTTTGCCGTGGCTCTTGACCCACGCCAGAGCAAAGTCGCCGTCCTTGCGGTGAATCCAGGGCACGGTCATATTCGATTTCGCGGTGTCCAGCGACATCAGGACGCGAACCCTCTGGCGCGAATACGGGTCGTTGAACTGAAAGATCTCGTCGGCCAGGCGGAAGTCTTTGCCGCCGAAGGTCGCCATCAGCGGATGATTGGGCTCGTCGAGCTTGATGCCGATCTCCTCGTTCCAGGGATGTCCCCAGTAGCCGGCTCCGATCAGTTCCTGGAACTCGAGCCAGTGGGTGTTGCCGCCAATGGCGTGGTGATAGGCGACGAGGCCACCGCCGTTGGCGACGTAGTCGAGCAGGCTCTTTCGCAGCAACCTCTCAACCTCGTCGGCATCCGAACCATGCTCTGTGAGCCGAGCCATATCCGTCTCGGTCGGGCGGATCCAGTTTCCGCTGCTGTTGTTCAGGAGGATGGCGTCGAAACGTTTGATGTTCTCAGGCAGGTACATCGCAATGTCGTCGCTGACGACGGGCTCGAAGGCCCCGGTCTTCTCGCCCAGCATCCGCATCGCGCACTCGCCCTGGGGAATCGAGTAGCCCTTGTGCGGCGACTGTTCCATGAACGGCGTGTTCCAGATCAGCACGCGGCGAGGTTTCTGCGGGACTGCCCGGGCCTTCTGCGGCACGGCCGCCTCAATGCGTTTGGCCTGCTGCTCTGTCAGTTGCCCCCGCGATGCGGTGACCGACAGAGAGACAATCAGTATCAGCACAACACACAATCTTGCGTTCATCGTAACGCAGCCTCCTCACAACGACCAGCCGGCACGGTACTCGCGTTTGAGCGCCTCGTTTGCCTCGGCGAAATTCGTCACCTTCATCGCCACGGGATCGTACTCAATGCTCTTGCCGAACAGGGTGGCGACGTTCCCGAGGAGCACGAACTCGGTCAACGGTCCGCTGTAGTCGAAATTGGACATGGCCGCCGGAGCGCCCCGGCAGGCGTCCAGCCACTCCACTTCGTGGCCCCGCGAGCGAGGCAGCGACTTCGCAGGTCCCTCGGCGTCTGTGAATCGGTCCTCGGGCAGCACGGTCATCGAGGCGTTGTGCCCAGTCGAGTGGATCACCCCCTTGTCGCCCACGAGCACGCATCCCGCGTGGTCCGCCCATTTCTTCTCGCCGGCGTCGCCCCAGTCCAGCTTGCGTCCGATCCTCTCTTCGATCTTCTCGCGGGGCCCGGGAGCCCGGCCACCTCCGTTGTACCAGTTCACCGTGACAGGGGGCATCTCGCCGCGAGCGGGAATCGCGTATCGGACGATCTCCCACTTGGGAAACGTCGCCTCGTGCACGCCGGAAAGCTCCACGTCGAGCCGGATCGTGCGACCGGAAGACTCATTCCACAGCGAATCGATCCGCAACCCTTTGAAGAGGATGTTCATCGTGTGACAACCCCAGTTGCCGAGTTCCCCTGTGGCGAAGTCCCGCCATGAGTGCCACTCGGCCCAGCGGGAATTGTACGGGCGAAACTTCGCGGGCCCCAGCCACAAATCCCACTGGAGGAAGTCCGGCACAGGGTGTTCCTCGGTGGGAATTGGCCGTTCGCCCGCCCCGCCGCCGGTGTTCCAGGCGTGGACCTCGCGAATTTGGCCGAGAGCCCCGGCCTGAATCAGTTCCACGCCGCGGCGAAACGCCTCGCTGGCCGTGCCCTGGTTGCCCATCTGCGTCGCGACCTTGTATTCGCGGGCCAACGCACGCAGCGTCCGGGCCTCGAACACGTCGTGCGTCAGCGGCTTCTCACACAACACGTGCTTGCCTCTGCGTATCGCGGCGGCTGCGATCACCGCGTGCGTATGGTCTGGCGTAGCGACGGTGACCGCGTCGATCTGCCTGCCCATCTCATCGAACATCCTGCGAAAATCGTGGAACGTCCTGGCCTGGGGAATCGCCTTATGATAGGGGGCCGCCCGTCGATCGTTCACGTCGCACATCGCCACGACGTTCGTCAGTTTCGGCATCGTTTCGGAAAACCATCCTCCCCGTCCGGACACCCCTATGATCGCGAGATTGACCCTGTCGTTCGCCGCGTAGGTCCGGGCGGACCGGCCGTCCTTCAGAAGAACAAGGCCTATGCCTCCCAAAGCGGTACTCCGGAGAAATGCTCGTCGCGTGACTCGTCCGGCCATGGTTGACCTCCTGTGAGTAGCTCTGGTTGCCATGGTAGCCTGTTCGGAGAGCCGGTGCAACCATCCAGAGGAGAGATCCCACGGCTGGACGTGCGGGCGCGATCCGGAATACCGGGTCCGATCCAGGACACTGCCGTCGAGACCCTTCAGATCGACAATCATCTCGTTTGACTGCCGACGGAAGGTCAGTAGGACATAGTTGTCTCGGCTCGCGAGAAGCGCTGAGTTCGGGTGCGCGTATCGGTCGCCCCTGTCGTTCACCGATGTGTTGAGATAGGGATGGCCCTCGAAGACCGCTCGCTCGGCAAAGGAGCCGGAACCCGTGATGCACAGTGTGCCCCTGTGGAACATCTGGTGCCATTTCCCCTTCTCTTTCGAGCGGATGTTCGAATTCTGCTCATTGTAGAGCCTCGCAACGAACCGCCTGTCGGTCCGCTGAGTCAGATGATCGTACCATTCGAACTGCTCGCTGCAGACGTCGAAAGGATGGCAGGCCTGCCAGGTAGCGCCCATGTCCGCGATGTGGTTCAGATCGAGGGCGATGAATCGCGCATCGAACGCAGGCACGTCGAAATGCCACATCCATTCCTGGTCCGGCAGTTCGAAAAACCCACGAAACGCTCTGGCATTCACGTCGTAGACGGGCTCTTGCCGGGGCGAGTCGCCACGCGGCCGGACCTGCTTGTCATGATTGCCCAGCACCGGCATGAAGATCGTCGTCCGAAACCGCTCCGGATACGCGTCGATCAACTTGCTGTAAGCTCGTGTCCCGCCGCCATCCTGCCACAGGTTCGGCACATTATCCCCGGCGGTCATCAGAATATGCACGTCGTCCCTCCCCACGGCCGCCAGACCCGGCGTGCCCTGCAGGTCGGCGATCACGGCCACCCGCAACTCATCCGCCGGATATGCCTTGAACGACGCCACAGGGGAGCGATCCACCCCGCTTTGCACGCTGTAGTGCCAGCGAGACGCGCCGGGGACCAGTGGAATCTCGACGTGATTAAGCGTCCCATCCCGTCCCCGGACCGACTCTCACCAAGCTCCGGCGTCGCCCCGTATCGAACCACGGAATCGCCCGGCTGCACCGTCTGCCAATTCACCACGACACGATTCGAATCGGATCGGGGCCCCCGCGAGTCGGCCAAACCCGCTGCACTTGCGTCGACGCCGCATTACCAAACATCTGAAGGCAGCCGATCGCGACAATCCATCGCCACATCCCTTTCCTCCCATCTCCCATCGTCACTGCCTGGCGGACAGGTCGGCGCAGAGGAGTTCCTTGTCGTTGCGGGCGAAGACGCAGCGGTTGGCGAAGGCGGGGTGGGACCAGCAGACGCCGCCACGCTGGTTGAGTTGCTCTCTTGTGGGTTCGATCAGCTTCGCCCGGCTGATTTCGTGAAAGCCTTTCGGGTCCAGACGCGCGATGATCAGTTCGCCGCGCTCGTTGAACATCCAGATTCTATCGTCATTGCGGACCAGGTGGATGTTGGACCAGCGGGCCTTGGGCACAGCCGTGAGGTCCTCCCAGATGCGGTCGCCCGTCTTGAGGTCCAGGCAGCGGAGTTCGCCGTGGCTGTCCACGCCGTAAATGTAGCCGCCCAGGATCAGCGGCGTCGAGATGCAGCAGTGCAGAGCGTCCGTGTTCCGTTCGTTCTCGCCCCGGCGGCGCCAGAGCGCCTCGACCGCGAGCTTGTCCTGGTGGACCTTCAGCAGCAGCATGCCGTCGTAGAAACTCGTGGCGGTCAGGTGTGTCCCATCGAAGACCGGCGTGGCCGTCGTAATGACCATTTCCTTGGGCGGGAACGGATGTTCCCAATGGAGTTGGCCGGTCTGCGGGTCCAGGCCGACCACCCGCTCGCCCGTGATGCAGGCGAGCACGCGCTTGCCCGCCTGCTCGATCACAATCGGTGAGGAATAGGAGACCGGATCGTTCATGGCCCGCCAGCGTTCCTGACCGGTGGCCTTGTCGAACGCCATGAGCGAGGCGCCGTCCCTGCCGCCGATGTGCACAATGACCAAATCCCCCTCGATCAGAGGCGACGCGGCGATCCCCCAGACCGGGATTCTGGCGTTGTACTCCTGGCGACAATCATGCTTCCAGAGCATCTCCCCGGATCGGACGTCGAAGCAATGCAGGTGCCCCATGGTCCCCAAGGCATAAGCCCGATCCTCGTCGATCGTGACCGAACAACGGGGCCCCGCCTCGTACTGGACGCCCTGGTAGCGACAGTCGTACGTATACGACCACAGTTCCCGACCCGTCCCGGCATCGAAACAAAGTACACGCTCCTGGGGGTTGGGCCTGGCGATGCGATCCATGACGAACACGCGGCCGCCAGCCACAGTCGGCCCGCTGTAGCCACTGCCAACCTCGACCCGCCACTTGATCGGCACCTGGGCCGAATCGAATCGCTCGACGAGTCCCGTCTCCGTCCAGACGCCGTCCCGCGCGGGCCCTCGCCACTGCGGCCAGTCCGACGCAAAAGAGGAATTCGCTCCCCCCATCGCGGCGACGATTGCCCACATTGTCAAGATTCTATTGAACGCCTTGCAGATCGGCATCTGGACCTCCCATGTTCATCTGATCCGTTACATTACCAGGAATCCTCCCGGCGGGCAACAGCCGAGGCATGTAGGCTGCAGGTCTGGGCAATAACACGGATAGACCCTGATCGCCAGAAAAGAACAACAAAAGCAACCGGACGCTCACGCGGGAGTGCCGACCCCGTTTGTGGTTTTCAGGCAGGCGTAAGCGTACGAAGAGACAATCCCGATCGAGAGATAAAACGGCACAAGAGCGGATCCGACGCACAAAATCCAGCAGAATCTGGTAGAATGTGAAGGAGTGGATCGTCAGAAGTTGACGCAGGTTGGTGTCGTAACAGGCAGTTGGGCAGAGGTGTCGAATCGTCATGAGAGGCAGGGCGTTTTTCGCGAGGGTCTACGCTTGGTGGCTGGTCGCCTGCAATCGGGTCATTCCCCGACGATGGAGACACAGGCACGCGTCCAGTCCTTTCGAGGTAATCGCTCATCGCGGGGCGTCGCACCTGGCGCCGGAGAACACCCTGGCCTCGGTGAGACTCGCGTGGGAACTGGGCGCCGACGTTGTCGAGGTGGACGTGCACCTGACGAAGGACAATCGCATCGTGGCCAGTCATGACCCGACGACCCTGCGGACCTCCGGCACGGACCTGAAGATTGCAGACACACATTCCGCGGATCTTCGCGAACTGGATGTCGGCAGCCACAAGGACGCGGATTTCGCGGGCGAGCCCATCCCCTTCCTGGAGGAGGTTCTTGAAACCATCCCCGCCGGTCGGCGTCTGTTCATCGAGGTCAAGACCGGTCCCGAGATCCTGGCGATCCTCGCTGAGACGATCACTCGCAGCGGCAAACGGTCTCAGGTCGCTGTCATCGGCTTCGATCTGCCGACGATGAAGGCGGCCAAAGAGATCATGCCCGATGTCCCCGCTCACTGGCTGTGCGACAGGAACGTCTGGGCCTCGTCCGGCGACTCGCTCGCCAGAACCGCCAAGGCCCACGGGCTCGACGGCCTGAACGTCCACTGGTCGGGCGTCACCTGGCGATTCGCCCGCGCGGTGCGGAGGGCAGGTCTGCGGCTCTACGCTTGGACCGTGGATCGCGGCGCGGACGCCGACCGCCTTCGTGACCTGGGCATCGACGGCGTCACGACCAATCGTCCCGGCTGGCTCAAGAAACGACTCCTCTCTCGACACAGCTCGCAGGAAAATTCCAACGCCCCGCAAAAACCCGACTCCGCTCAAGATTCATAGACTCCAGGCGTCATAGGGCTGCATGGAAAGGCCCCGCTCGGAGATCAGAACGGGCTAGGCGGCGCTCCGACGGCCCCTGCCCAAGAACAGCGAGAGCATCTCGATGCGAAGGGCCCGGCCAACTGCTCCGTAAACGAGCGTTCCCGCGAGAACCGCAAGACCCAGAGAGAGAACGCGGGCGGACTGCCCCAGGAGGGATTGTATCCCCACTACCGCCCCGGCCATGCAGATCGTAGCGACCGCGGTGTCGCGTAAGGCCCGGCCGGTCCCAGCCAGAACGCCAGGACCGAGACGCCGGCGGAGAGCTGTAACGAGCATCGCCACCTGGATATACGAACAGAGGGCCGTCGCGACGGCAAGGCCACCGCTGCCCAGAGGCCATACCAGGACGAGATTCAGAATCAGACTGATGCCCACCGCCAGCAAGGCGGTACGCGCCGGCGTTTTCGATTCCTGGAGGGAGTAGAAGGCCCGCGTCAGGATCTGCTGAGCGAAGTAGCCCGCCAGACCCAGCGCGTAGAAGCAAAGAGTCGCAGCGGTCGCGACACTGTCGGCCCGCGTGAATTCCCCTCGCTCCAGGATGACCGCAACCACCGGTCGGCTGATCAGCAGCAATCCCACCGTGGCAGGCGATGCGACGAAGATCGTGCAACGCATGCCCCAGGAAATGGTCCGGCGGAGCGAACCGAAGTCCCGGTTGGCGGCATCGACGCTCATGTCGGGAAAGATGGCCGTCGCCAGGGATACGCCGAACAGGCCCAGCGGAAGCTGATAGAGCCTCTGAGCGTAGAACAGGTGCGACACCGCCCCCTCCCAGAGGGGGTAGCGGATCGCGCGGCCCAGCAGGGAGAAGGACTCGCCCTTCTCGACCGATCCGGAAAGCCACAGGGCGGTGAAGTCGTTGATGAGCGTGCTGATCTGCGTGGCGGTCAGGCCCAGGATCATGGGCCCCATCAGGAGCAACACCCGTCGAAACGGCTCGGACCGCACATCCCAGGCCGGTCTCAGGGAGACACCGTGTTTCCAGAGCGGCGGCGCCTGCATCGCCAGTTGCACCAAGCCTGCGAGCACAACGCCAACCGACACGACGAAAACGATTGTGCGTTGCGGAAGGTGGAAGACCCATGCCCCCAGGCAAAGCCCTCCTATGAGAAACGCGTTCAGCACCAAGGGGGTCGCGGCAGGTGTCGCGAAGTGCCGGTGGGTGTTCAGGATGCCGCCCAGAATGGCCACGACGCAGATGAGAACCATGTACGGCAGCATCAAACCGGTCAATGCAACCTTGAGCCGGGCGCCCTCGTGGGAAGCGAAGAAATGATAGTACCCCCAGAGAGCCCCCTCGCCCAGCACGGTAACCGCCGCCAGCAGGACGAAAACCGCGGTCGCGACCGACATGGCCAGGCGGTTGGCGTTGTGAGGGTCGTGCTGCAACTGCTCGCTGTAGACCGGGATCAAGGACGATGCCGCGGCCCCTTCGCCGAAGAGCCGACGGGCCAGATTGGGGATCTTGAACGCGATGGCCCAGCCGTCCATCAAGGCGCCTGCGCCGAGGAAGTACGCGAACGCCATGTCGCGCAGCATGCCCAGGACCCGGCTCAGGGCGGTCAAGACCACGATCTGTCGGAATCCCTTGATCAACCTACTTCCTCGGCGCGACGCTGAACGGACGGCACCGGCCGATGTTGTTGAGCAGGCCGACAGCCATCATGTTGACCAGGAGACTCGATCCGCCGTAGCTGACGAACGGCAGCGTCAGCCCGGTGATCGGCATGATGCCCAGGGTCATCCCCACATTGACGAGCACCTGGACGGAGAACATGGCTGTGATCCCCACGGCCACCAGCCGGGCGAATGGGTCGATGTTGTGGGCTGCGATCTCCAGCCCGCACAGGACCAGCACGACGTACAGGCCCAGGAACAGAAGACTGCCCAGGAAGCCGAACTGATGCGCAATCACCGGGAAGATAAAATCGTTGTGTCGTTCCGCCAGAAAATCGTACTTGATGAAGGGTCCGCGCCCGAACCCCCTCCCGGTCAATCCGCCGGAAGCGATGGCGAACTTGGATCGAATCAGGTGATACCCCAGCTTGATCTGCCAGTGACGCTCGGTGAACTTGCCGCCGACCAGGACGTTGGCGACGGTCGGATTCGTCTCGGCCTTTTCCCGAAGCCACTGGCTCTGCAGGAGAACGCCGCTGATCCGCTCCCGTTGATAGGCGTGCATCTTGAGCCACATCAGGGGACTGACCAGCAACGCCAGAAGCACCACCAGCAGCAGGTGTTTGGGCCTGGCCCCGGCGATGAACAGCATCGTGAAAAACACCGGCATCATCAGCATCGCGGTCCCCAGGTTGGGCTCGATCAGGATCAGCCCCACAGGCAACAGCGTCAAGGCGAAAGGACCGATCAAGGCCCGGAAGCTGCGGTAGTTGCTGCGATAGCGGAGATACCACGCCAAGGCCAACACATAGGCCAGCTTGCAGAACTCCGACGGTTGGACCTGTGGGAATGAAGGGTGAAACACCAGCCAGCGGTGGACATCATTGCGGTTGGACCCGGCGAAGGGTAGCGGGACATACCGACTGGCCGCCAGGTAGACCAGAAGCCCCAGAACAATCCCGAAAATCCAGTAGCTGAGGTCTCCCAGCCGACGATAGTTGAAGATATTGGCTGCGACGAAGCCCAGCAGGCCGAAACCGATGAAGACAAGCTGCTTTCGCCACAGACCAGCCTTCTGGGCGATGTCCTTGACGTCGGCGGGACTGGGCTCGACCGGGTTTCCGATCGCATAGATCGTCAGAACCCCGACCAGAAGCAGCAGCAACATGCTGGCCAGCAGGGAGATCCTGACGAACAGCAGCCGTCCCGTGAGAAAATTACGCATGGTGCGAGCATACCATAATCAGCCGTCGTCGTACATGAAGGAGCGACCGAAATCGAACCGATGCCGGCCACCGCGGCGGAAAGAAAATGCCGTTTTCCGAGTGGATTTCGGGGATTTTGGCTTTTCGAGCCATCCACCCTCCTGTCTTTCGCCTCGTCAGGATGCAACACCCCCTGGGCGTCGGTCGCAATGCAACGCAGGATTCGGTCATGGAACCGCGGTACGACAAGGGATCATTCGAGGAGGCAAGAAGCATCGAGGGTCCAAAGTCCTCTTTTGGACTTGATTTTTCCGTTCATTTATGGTAGCCTGGGAACAGGTCTGTACAATCGCGGAACAGCGTCTGTGTCCCGACCGCCCACAGGTTCGCCTGCGGGCAGAAAAGGAGGAGAACCGCAGTCACGACGGATTCGCGCCAGCCCACTCCGGGGGTGCGGTCGGTCTGTTTGCATGTCTCCCCCAAGACGACGGTCTGAAAATAGGTACTGGCGTCTTTCGACAAGCGAAGAAAGCTGACAAGAACCCTGCGGGGCCATGGCTTCGCAGAGCAGAGCAGAGCAGAGCAGAGCAAAGAACGAAGAAAGAAAGAGAAAGGTAGGTACCGTCATGAGGAAGCTGAGCTTGTTGCTGGCATCGCTTCTTTTTGCCACCCCGGCGATGGCCGCCGTACGCATCACCGTCGAGCCTGACGGCTCCATGGCCGCGATCAAGTATGCGACGGACGGAGAGAGAGTCCGGGCCTTTGCCCTGGACATCACCGTCAACAAGGGCAAGATCCTGGCGATCTCCGATTTCGTCCGCGGCGAAAGCACTGCTCAGAACCCCGGCTACGGCATCTTCCCCGGCAATTTCGCCCGCTACATCACGGTCAACGCCGCCACCGGCGAAGTGGTCACGTGGGACCCGGCCGGATACACGCCTGTCGCCGATCCGTGCGATCCCGGCGCTCTTGGCGGCCTGGGCACCAACGGCATCACCGTCGAGATGGGCGCCCTGTATTACCCCCCAAGCGATGATTCGCCGAACGCGCCGCCCACCAGCGGACTGCTGTTCAAACTGACCCTCAGCGAAGCCGCCACCGTGACCCTCGCGCTGAACGAGGTTCGCGGAGGCGTCGTTCTGACGAACCCCGAGATCGCCGCGACGGTCGATCTGAGCCAGGCGGTCAACGTCACTGTCGGCGGCGGCGCGGTCGCAGCCGCGGACCTGATCCCCGCCAGTCACCCGGATTATGCCGAGTGGGTGGCCGTTGGAAAGCCCGCCTGCTGGGCCTACCCCCGGCAGTGCCACGGCGACGCGGACGGCCTGAAAGAAGGCTCGACCAAGGCCGGCTTCCACTACGTCGGTCTCCAGGACATGGCGGTGTTCTCCAAGGCCTATCAGGTCATGGAGCCGCCGTTCGGTCCCGGCATCGCCGCTATTGAGAACGGCATCTGTGCGGACTTCGCCCGCGACGTGGAAGGCTCGGCCAAGACCGGCTTCTACCGCGTGGGCGCCACGGACCTGAATGTCCTGGCCGCCAGTTGGTTCGTCAAGGAGGCCCCCGACGGCCCCGGCGTGCCCGGCGATTGCGGCGGCAATCTGACGCCTTGATTTCTTTCGCATCAGGCTCGGTGGCGTGCAGACAACGAACCGTGCTCCAGTTGCTGTATCACGCGATTGCCCGGAAGCCTGAAGGAATGGACGGAAGGAGGAGATGATGAAGAGTTCGTTTGCTCTGGTATTGGTGGCGGCGCTGGCTTCGGTCGCCCCTGCCGACCTGACCCTGGTGGGCATGCCGTCCGAGCCAATCGGCGTCGGCGACACACTCACGATCACCGTGTCCAACAGCCTCGGCGGCTCGTACGCAGGTTGGCTCGAGATCGTGACGCCTGCCGTCGCAGCGTTCGACGGCGCGCCGGAATTCACGCCGGCCGGCAATCCCGGCGGCACGTCGCAGATGAAGTACTGGCCCGAATACGGCGCCTGGTACGAGTTCTCCATCGTCAGCTTCCCGCCGAGTCCGGCTGTCCAGGCCGGGGACCATGTCCTCGTCCACGTCGTCGCCGTCGGCGAGGGAACGACCCAGTTGAACCTCTACGACAGCGACGGTGTGACGCTCCTGGATCGACAGGCAGTTACCGTGATCCCGGAGCCGGCCACGATCGCTCTGCTCGGCCTCGGCGGCCTGCTCTTGCGTCGCCGCAAGTAGAGCACGGTCCTACAGACGCATCGACCGAGGCAGGCCCCGCGACCTGCCTCGGTTTTTTTGCCCGCGTGCGACGCCGGTGGTACAATGCCGCCGGTTGGCAACGATTCGAATGGTGGAAAGGATTCTATCGCATGAAAGTCGCAGAGACGCTGGTGATCGCGGCGTGCGTGACGATATCGACTGTCGCAGGCTGTCATCGACCGCAGAGCGAACCGGTCTCTGTGGACCCGGTCGTCGTGGTCACGGAGGATGGATCGGCGTTCCCGGCGGTCCTGGCCGGTCGATGGAAAGCGGATCGGCACGGTTGGGAATTCGTCATCGAGCCCGACGGCCGCATCTCCTCAGCGGTCCTGAGTTTCGGTCGGGTCGCCGTCCTTCCAGGCCGAACGACCACGCTCACGACCACAACAGGCGAACAAGCGACTCTCACCCCAGGCCCTTGGGCGATCCACTACGATCCAACCTCCGCCCTGCTGACGATCAAGATCGCCATGGACCATGTTCGCGTCCCCATGACGCCCAACCTCCTGGAAGGCTCCAGCACCGACATCTTCACCGGCGCCCTCTCGCCCTCGATGGACACCTGGCAGGCCGAGTGGACGACATTCACCTCCTACAAGGCCCACACCGCCGACGGCGCGACCGCCAACCTGTCCACCGACAAGACCTACGGCGAAACCGTGTCGCTGGTCTTCACCAAGACCGCAGGTCGTTAGCGGAGCCCCCGGACACACCATCCCCCTGCGGCATGCCCTCCCCTCTCCACACCCAAGGTATCGACGTCTTTCTATTTTGCTGTTCTGTTCTGGATTTTTTTGCACGAATCTTGGGGGGCCGGTAGAATAGAGGGTGCCGGGACTCAAACAGCTTTGATGATGCCTTCTACGATGCAGTCTTGAATCAGCGGCGGGTTGGCGTTGGGAACCCGTGCAACAGGAGAGGTCTTTGGGAGAAAGAGGCGAAAAGCGATGCGCTATCGAGGGAGACGAGACAGCACCTGCGGTCCGGCATTCACTCTTTGTGTCGCAGTCCCCCTGCTATTGCTGGGAGATGCGGCCGCCATGGGGACGGACGCCGATGAACCTTCCGCTCTGAATCAGACCCTGGCTGCCGTGCGGGATTGCATGGTCCGCAGTCCGGCCCCCTGGGCTCAGGCATGGCAGCAGGAATACATCGAGACGATCCGCCAGGCCGCGATCCACGATCCAAACGCTTCTCAGTACGACCGCCGCCTGCACATCCTCAAGGGAGGTTTTGCCCTCTATTGGCAGGACCTGAGGAACACGCAAGAGCGGTCCCATTTCGAGGTTCGGCGCGCCGAGATCCGCTGGTACGTAGAGAACCTCATGGCCGCGGAACTCCCAGGCGGGGAAGACACAGCCCTCCTCCGCCACCAGTACGAGGACCTGGCGAACCACGCCGCGGAAAGCCTTCTCGCCCAGTTCTCCTTCCTCGACGCGAACGAAGTCCGCAACGCCAAGGCCGACTACCTCGCGGACTGCTACCGAAAGATCGATGCCCCGCTACTGCCGATCTACCTGAAGCCTCTCTCGCAGGCACAGATGGAGCAGATCAAAGGCCGCTGGCACGACCTGCGCTACGCCCGCGTCGATCTCTGGCGGCAACTCGGAGGCGGGCGGACCTCATCTTCAACGAATCGATCATCGACGAAGGGACAACCGCATCCGGACTATCTGCTGGCCCAACGGAGCCTTGAGCAATGGAAGTCTCACATCTGGGCCTTCGCCACAACAGAGCCCGAGTATTGCCGGGTGGCTGCTGAGAACGAGATGAGGTCGCAAAAGCAGCGACGAGAGGCAATCTCCAAAGCGCGCGCCGAGGAGTTGCGTCTGGACAACGCCACCCTGCAGACCGAATACCTCGCGTTTCTCCTGGGCGCACTTCTCGAGACAGCCAAGGAAGAGTTCTCGAAAACTCCAGTCGGACAGGATACTGCGCCGCAAGGGAGGTGATTCACATGCAGTGTGCGATTGTAAAGCATAGGAGGCACCGCCGAGAGAGCCGAAATGGGCGGTCCAGTATCCATCGCCGATCGTCAGGCATCGATCCAAGGGCTTTTACGCTGATCGAGTTACTGGTCGTGATCGCGGTGATTGCCTTGCTGCTGGCGATCTTTATCCCATCGCTGAACGCCGCCAGAGAACGTGCCCAGCGGATGGTCTGCCTGAGCAATCTCCGTCAGCTTACCACGGCCTGGATCGCCTATGCCGACGACCATAATGGCAAGCTCGTGAGAGGGGACGCCACGAGCCTTGCCGGCAGCGGTTCGCGTACGCTACACGGATGGGCGGGTCGGGCCTTCTGGTTTGGTGAGACCCGGTCTGCGCTGATCGAGCACCCGCAGAAAGGGGCTCTCTGGCCCTACCTTCGTAATATCGATATTTACCGATGCCCACGTGGGCGGGCCGGACATCTCCTGACATACGCGGCGGTTCCATCAGCCAACTCAAGCGGGGCGGTGGAGGGGACGACGAGGTCACAAAAACTCGATCCGATGGAATTAGTGACATTTGGCGCGAGGACCGGCGGCACCGTATTGAAGCTCACCAGGCTCACAGACATCGTCAATCCGGGGCCGTCGGCGAGGGCGGTGTTCTTGGACCAGCGTCAGACGCCTGTCGCTACACCCGATTTTTATGTGTATTATCTGTATCCGACATGGCATCGTCTGAGCCCGCCTCCGCTCCACCATGCCGAGGGGCTGACGCTTTCCATGGCGGACGGTCACGCGGAGTACTGGAAGTGGAAGGGCCGGGAAACCACCCACATACCGGGCAGGGTTGTAGTGCCCTACCGCACAAACGGTCTACTCAAAGAACAACTGGAAAAGAGCGACTATCAAGTGGAAACCACAGATGGTCTGTATGACCTCCAGAGGCTCCAACGCGCCACCTGGGGCAGACTTGGATACACAATGAATGAAGCTCAGTAGGGGTTAATAGCAGACAACCGAAGCTCGCGTTGAGGAGCAGGAAGTGCAGCAGGGTATGTGTGAGGCCCGCTGATCTGGCCGCTATTCGCTCGAGTCCATGCCCCCGAGAAAGGTACGCGTATTCTGTGCTAATGACATCCTGAATCAGCTTACACTCTGTCTTGTTGGATCAAAGGAGGTGATTCCTATGAATTGAGATTCACGCTATCGAGATGTAGACAAACGAAGGTGTAAATCGAAGAGGAAAGGATTGCGACTATGAAATCGAGGGTATGGTATCTCTGTGCGACACTGATGGTCATTGCCTCGCCGTGTGCATTCGCTACCGTTGTACCTAACGGCGGCGGGAATCAGGACAGCTTCGGGGGCGGCAGCGGTAGCGGGGGCTGGCTCCAGTCCAGCGCTTCGGCCGCTGCGAATCCGAGCAACACCTACTCAATGGGCTATGGAGACGGATGGTACAGTGAGACGAGCATCGAAGGCGGAGAATTCGACTGTGAGTGCTATGTTCGGGTTTACGGATACGCATATGCGTTTTGGCACACTGGTGAGAGTCCATTCGGAGGCGGTTTCGCGGAGGCAACAGTGTCAGACCTACACATTTGATTCGGCTGAAAAACCCAGGTTGCTGGAGAGTGG
>CALEZT010000072.1 GCA_937927975.1 uncultured Phycisphaerales bacterium | reverse complement strand
CTGGGCCGCCCGCCGCAAGGCCGCCTAACCCTGCCAGAAAATCTGGGCACACCCGGCGATGCCCCTTTCTTTTCCTTGTCCTTGCCAGGCCACGGCCTATGTCGTAAGATGATCGCCTGCCTAAGGAGGTACCTATGTTGGGCAAGCACAGAGATGGGGAACGTCCGGTCCGCCGCGCGAGATACGCGACGAACGCGGCTCGGAACCATCATCCACACTCACCCCAGGAAAGGATCAACCCGTGACAAACGAAAAGAACGCGCCTGCGAAAGACCAAGGCCCATCCCTCGGTCGACGAACGTTTCTGAAAGTGTCGGCGGCATCGGCCGCGTTTCCCTACCTGATCCCGGCCTCCGCGATGGGCAACGAGGGCCGGCCTGCGCCGAGCAATCGGATCGTCATGGCCGGCATCGGCCTGGGCAGCCAGGGCGGCGGCGATCTGGGCGTGTTCCTCGGTCGCGACGACGTCCAGTACGTCGCGGTGTGCGACGTCAAGCAGAACGTCCGCGACGCCCGCCAGAACCAGGTGAACGGCAAGTACAACAACCAGGACTGCAAAGCCTACAACGACTTCCGCGAGGTCCTGGCCCGCGGGGACATCGACGCGATCCACTGCGCGACGCCGGACCACTGGCACGCGATCATCGTGATCGGCGCCTGCCGCAACGGCAAGGACGTCTACTGCCAGAAGCCCGAGACCAAGACCCTCCGCGAAGGCAAGCTGATGATCGACGCCGCCCGGCGCTACAGCCGGGTCGTCTCCGGCGGCAGCCAGCGCGTGCTCGAAGACTACCGCGGCATCGTCAACGCCTGCTGGAGCGGCCAGAAGGGCAACGTCAAATCGATCAACGTCAACGTCGGCCCCCTGCCCATCGAGTGCAACAAGGCCGGAGAGCCAGTCCCCGACGGCTTCGACTGGGACATGTGGCTTGGACCGGCCCCCTGGGCCCCCTACCATCCGCACCGACAGAGCGGCAGCTACAGCATCGACGGCACGAGCTGGCGGTCGTTCAAGGACTACTCCGGCGGCGGCATGACCGACTGGGGCGCCCACCATTTCGGCGGCGCGACCTTCGCTATCGACGTCCGCGAGATGGAACCCGAGGAAGTGATCTTCCACAACGAGAACGGACGGAAATACGCGACCTGCCGCTTCCCGAACGGCAAGCTCATGCACCACAACTTCCCCGGCCGGCGCAACCTGGACGTCGAAGGCACCGACGAGCAAGGCCCGTCCAAGCCCGTCCCCACCTACTCCGGCACCGGCGGCATCTACGGCGACTTCATCGATTGCGTCAAGACCCGCAAGAGACCCTTCCGCGACATCGAGCTGGCGGTCCACACCGCGACCGTGTGCCACCTGTTCCTCATCGCCTACGAACTCGAGCGGTCGCTCAAGTGGGACACCGTCAAGCAGCAGTTCGTGAACGACGACGAAGCCAATCGCCTTGTCGACGTGGCCAGAAGAGAACCCTGGGTGCTGTAATCGAGCGAACATCGCGACAAGGAGAATGGATCATGACGAAGAACGAAACGACGAAGATGACCCTGGCGTTCGGCGCGGCCGCCGCGGTTGCGGCCCAGGCCCTCGCCCAAACCGATTCCCCCCTGGACGACGCCTTCAATGCCCTCAAGACCTACGACTGGGGCGCGGACCGCAACCTCTTGAACCCGATCGATCAGGCGATCATCGCCACGCAGGCCGATCCGGCCGCTCGCAAAGCGCTGGAGAAACGACTCGCGGACGCCCTGGCCGGCGGACTCTCGCGCTCGGCGCAGGACTACGTCTGCCGCAGGCTGCGAATCATCGGCACGGCGCAGTCCGTGGACGCCCTCGCGGCCCTTCTGCCCAAGGACGAGACTTCGCACATCGCACGCTTCGCCCTGGAACGCATCGCCGATGACAAGGCGGCCCAGGCCCTGCGAAGCGCGTTGCCCAAAGTCAACGCCAAGCTCAAGTCCGGCGTGATCGGCTCGCTGGGCGTACGCCGCGACGCCAAGAGCGTCGATGCCATCGCCCCCTTCCTCGGCGACGCCGACACGATGACCGCCCAGGCCGCAGCCCACGCGCTGGGCCTGATCGGCACGCCCGCCGCAGCCAAGGCGCTGAGCCAGTTCGCTGCGAAGGCACCCGCCGCCATGACGATCCCGGTGGCCGACGCCCGTCTGCTCTGCGCCGAGCAACTGCTCGCCGACGGCAGCAAGGCCGAGGCCCTGGCCCTCTACAAGGAACTCCAAGGCGACGGCCAGCCCTCGCACGTCAAGGTCGCCGCGATGAGAGGCATGGTGTCCGCGGGAACCAGGAAGTAACGCTCCGCGAAGACAGGCATTCGACTCGAACCAAACGCCCGCACCGACGCCACGTCCGTGCGGGCGTTTCCATTCCCTCACTCGTCGCCCGCTGCGGTCTTCGCCCGCGGCTCATCGTGACAGCCGATAGAGTCGGATCTCATTTGTTTCGTTGGGTTTGGCCACCTCCGCATAGGCCCACAGTTCATCGCCGACCCACAGCCAATGGGAATATCGCCATGTATGGAAATGCTCGCCGGGCGTTGTGCTCAGGATCAGCGGAGACTCCGGCGTCAGATCGAGAATGCGGTGCAGGTCGAAGGTGAAACCCACCCCGGTCGCGATGTTATATACCGGATCGTACCAATCGCAATTGGAGCCTTCATAGAGGAACAGATAGCCGATCCCCATCGGCACGACGCTTGCCGGCCGGACGTAGAAATCGTGCCAGCCGCTCAGATCCAGGATGGACTGGTAAGGACTCCCCTGCGGTTCCCACCGCTCCCCGTCGTCGCTGCAGAAATGATAGACCCGTTCCGTCTGACGCATGACGCCGATGACATAGCAGTGGTATCGCCCTTCCGCGTGAAGAACGACGGGGTCCTTGTATCCGCCGACCGCGATGTCCCGATCGTAGGAACGAGGGGCGGGGGAAATAACGGCGCGCGCCGAGGCGGGCCGGAAGAGCGTCGGATCGTTGGCGTCGTCGAACTTGAGAATGGACCAGACCCCGTCTCGCCAGGGACCACAGGCATAGAGCTTGAACAGGCCCGTTGCCGGATCGCGCAGGAGGGCGGGCCGTTCAAAGCCCGAGACGGGGACGTCCTCCCGCCGCAGACTGTGAGCCTTCTCGAAATGGACCCCATCCCGGCTGCGCAGGATGCGGAGTTCGTATCCGCGCATCCCTCGCGGCGAGTCTGCGTTGCGCATCCGGCACGCCAGCCAGAAGACGCCGGTTGGGTCCCGCACGACCGAGGGCGCGCCCGCCCACCATTCGGGCTCGTCCTTGTCGGGTCCGAGGATCACCTGGTATTCACGAAACTTCTGGGGTATGTTCCCAAACAGGCTCGCAGCGATCTTCACCTCGCCCGGCCTGACCTCCGCCTCGCTCGGCAGTACGAGCAGGCAACCGATGACAGCAACAACGACAGCATGGTTTGATTTCGCGATCATTCTGCCTATTCCCCGATGAGTCTGAAACGCCGGTTGGTTCGTCGGCAATTCCGCCGAACCGGGCTCCCAAGGCGCCGCCGCAGGCGACATGCCGCAAGGCCCGGCTTGCAGATAGCACGATTATCTTCACCCTCACTGCACGATTCCAGCACAATACTTGTTTCCATTGTCCCGGACGGACTTGCTCCCAGGGCAACGGTGGGGATGATGGGTCGGGGCGCCAAGGGCCCGGCACCGGCGGTCAGCGGAGTTTTCGGAAGGCGTCGGGGGAGACGCCGAAGACCTTCTTGAACGCGCGGGAGAAGTGGAAGGCGTCGCCAAAGCCCAGGTCATAGGCGACCTCCTTGACGCGGGCGTCGGGCGCCTGGAGCCGCTGGGCCGCCGCGGTCATCTTCAGTCGCATCAAGTATTGATATGGGCTCTGGTCGTCGAATCGGCGGAACAGTCGACACAAATAGGCCGCGTCGATGCGGCACTGGCCTGCGACTTCGTCGAGACTGCGGATCGTCAGGCAGTTGGCGCGGATGAAGTCCCGGCACGTCTGGTACGTGGAGAATGCAGCGGTGGTATGCGTCTCCTCGGTCGCGGCGGTCTCGGCGATCTTCAGGATCAACTGCTGCAAGATCGTCGCGCACAGCAGAGGGCTGTACCGGCTGTCGTTCTCGCCGTTGGCGATGAGATCGTCGAAGACCCGCAGGATCGCCTCGGGCGAAGCGACCTGCGTCGCGGCGCCGGGCGTCAGGCCGTAGCGGCACAGCAGCCTGCGGGCGTCGGGGCCCTTGAAATCCACGAAGTATTTCACGAGTGGGGTATTCTCGTCGGTGGTGATCCACTGCGGAATGCCGGGTCCGTAAGAGAAGACCTTGCCGGGCGAGAGGGCGTGCTCGTGGCCGGCGAGGATCAGGGCTCCTTTGCCTCGTGCGACGAACTCGATCGAGTGGAAAGGGAAATCCCGCCGGTCGATCTGATAGCCTGGCCGGCAGTGTTCGCAGCCGCCGCAGACGACGGTCAGCGGCCCGCGTGTTCGGCCGGTGGTGTCCAGGTAGAACCGTCGGGCCTCCGACACCTGCGTCGAGAAGAACTCGGGCTGCCCGCCCGGCGTCGGAGTCTTGCGTCGCATCGTCGCTCCTGAGGTCAAGAATCGTCATGCAATGGACAACAATTGTCATTTCATGTGCTCCGTTCACGCATTATACTCTGCGGGTGGCGTTTGGACAGGGTCAAGAACAGGCAGGTTGAAGAATCTGCGGAAAGGATGGCTATGGCTGCGAAGAAGAACCCCAAGGCGGCGGACGTACTTGCGAAGGACGATCTGATCGTGATCGGCGGGGCCGGCGGATTCATCGCCGGGGCGCTGGCGAGACGTTTCCACGAGCAGGGCTTCACGCGGATCCGCGCGGTGGACAAGAAGCCGCTGCCCGAGTGGTACCAGCGGACGCCGGGCGTCGAATCCCTGTGCCTGGACCTCAGCGACGAGGACAACTGCAAGAAGGCCTGCGAAGGCGCCGCGGAGGTCTACAACCTCGCGGCCGACATGGGCGGCATGGGCTTCATCGAGCGGTTCCGCATCGAGTGCCTCCGCAGCATCCTGATCAACACGCACATGGTCGAAGCAGCCTGGCAGGCCGGCGCCAAGCGGTTCTTCTTCTCGTCGTCGGCCTGCGCGTACAACGTCGAGCTGCAGACAAGGCCCGACGCACAGGCCCTCAAGGAGTCGGACGCCTATCCCGCGATGGCCGAACGCGGCTACGGCTGGGAGAAGCTCATGAGCGAGATGTTCTGCCAGGAGTACTGGGCCGAACGCGGATTCGAGACGCACATCGCGCGGTTCCACAACGTCTACGGTCCCTGGGGCACCTGGGACGGGGGACGGGAGAAGGCACCGGCCGCGATCTGTCGCAAGGTGATCGAGGCCAAAGACACCGGCAATAAAGACATCGTCATCTGGGGCGACGGGCACCAGACCCGCAGCTTCATGTACATCGACGATTGCGTCGACGGCATCGACATGATCATGCATTGCGACGAGCTGATCGCCACGCCGATCAATCTCGGGTCGGACTTCCTGGTCTCGATCAACGAGTTGGTCACGCTGGCCGAGGGCGTCGGCGGCATCAAGCTGAATCGCAAATACGACCTCGACGCTCCCAAAGGCGTCGGCGGCCGTAACAGCGACAACACGTTCATCCAGCAGGTGTTGGGCTGGGCGCCGAGCACGCCGCTCAAGGACGGCCTGGCGAAGACCTACGCCTGGATCGAGAAGCAGTACAACGATCGCAAGAGCGGCAAGCGAACGGTGAGTTGAAGCAATAGGACGGATAGGACCTATGGGACGGATGGGACCGGAAGCAGCCATTGCGGATGTCCTCGGCCGCCTGCCGTATCGGCTGGCCCTGGCCGGCGGGTGGATCGATCAGCCGTTCGTGTCGAAGCTCAATCCCTCGCCACCGGGGTCGATGGTGGTCGTGTGCATCGAGCCCGAGTTCTGGTTCATGGAGCGGGCGGGCATCTGCATCGGCACGCGGAACATCGCGATGAGGCTCTGGAAGGGCGAACTGCCCGACCGCGACCCCGACCGGCTCGTGCAGGAGTTGTATGAAGAGGAGAATCGCGGAAAGGTTGAGCCCTCGGGCTCGCAGGACATGATCGGTCTGGTCTATCCCGGCGTCAACCGCCTCGATTACGACTTCACCCATCGCGGCGGGATCTTCCCCCGGCACATTGAGTCCAACAATGACCCTCAGATTGCGAAGTGGCTGGAGAACGTGATTCACATCCTCCCGGTGAACCAGCGACCGGAAGGGTACAATCCCCTCGAGATCAAGAACCTGGACGTCGCCTGGATCGAGCGGTTGGGCCGCTCGGGCCGGGACTGCTACGGCGCCATCGTCGCGCGGGACATCGCGGCGATGGGCGAATCGATGAACGAGTGCATGCGGTGCTGGGAAGCGATCCTGCCGGGCACGGTCCGCCATCACACGATCGGGATCGACCTGCTCGCTCTGCTGAAGCACTATCAATCGCGGTACCCCGGCGCGATGTACTCCGGCTGCGGCGGCGGGTACCTCTACGTGATTTCGAAAGAGCCTGTGCCGGGCGCGTTTCGAGTCAAGGTCAGAATCAGGCCATCATGAGCGAAACCACAGAACACGTTGTCGTTTACGGGGGATTCGACGACATCCGCGTCGCCGACGTGCGTTTTCTCGACGAGGCGGCCCGGCTCGGCCCCCTTCATGTTCTGCTGTGGAGCGATGACCTCGTCCGCGAAGCGACCGGCCGGAACCCTAAGTTCCCCCAGGAGGAGCGGCTGTACTTCCTCCAGGCCATCCGCTATGTGGACCAAGTCCACTTGGTCACTGGACCGGCCGACCCGTGCGTGCTTCCTGCAGTCGTGGGCGTGCGTCCTTGCGTCTGGGCCGTTCGTGAAGCGGAGCAGGACTCCGACAAGCGTGCGTTCTGCGAAGAACACCGGCTGGAGTGCCGCATCTTCCCCGATCACGAACTGACGCGATTCCCCGAAGATTCGCTACCGGAGCCGCAGCCGTCCCGGCGCAAGAGAGTGCTCGTGACCGGCTGCTACGACTGGTTCCACTCCGGCCACGTGCGGTTCTTCGAGGAGGTCTCGGAGTTGGGCGATCTCTACGCGGTCGTCGGCCACGACGCGAACATCCGCCTGCTCAAGGGCGAGGGCCATCCGATGTTCAGCCAGGACCAGCGGCGGTACCTCGTCGGCTCGATCCGCTATGTCACGCAGGCCCTGGTCTCGACCGGTCACGGCTGGCTTGACGCCGAGCCGGAGATCGAGCGAATCCGCCCCGACCTCTACGCCGTCAACGAAGACGGCGACAAGCCCGAGAAACGCGACTACTGCGAAAAGCACGGCCTCGAATATGTCGTCCTCAAACGATTGCCCAAAGAGGGATTGCCTCGACGGGAAAGCACGAAACTACGCGGTTTTTAGGAGACCACTCATGCGAACCTTCACGGCCTCGGTATTGCTCGTCTCGCTTATTGTTCTCGCAGGCGGCTGCGGCAAGGAAGCTGCGAAATCGATCGCTGCCCACGCGACGTACGAACCGACGTGGGAATCGCTGGCGGAAGTCAATGAAGCGCCCGACTGGTTCCGCGACGCGAAGTATGGCATCTACTTCCATTGGGGCGTGTACGCCGTGCCCGCTTTCGGCAGCGAGTGGTATCCGCGGAATATGTACAACGTCAAGGGCCGGGAGTACAAGCACCACGTCGAGGCCTGGGGCGATCCGAACCAATTCGGCTACCCGGACTTCGTGCCGATGTTCAAGGCCGAGAAGTTCGACGCCGACACCTGGGCCGAGCTGTTCCAGCAGTCCGGGGCGCGGTTCGCCGGGCCGGTGGCGGAGCATCACGACGGCTGGGCCATGTGGGACAGCGACTTGACGCCGTGGAACGTCATGGACAAGGGCCCCAAGCGGGACATTACGGGCGAACTGGAGAAGGCGATCCGCAAGCGGGGCATGAAGTTCGTCGCGACCTTCCACCACGCCCGCAACAATCTGTGGGAGAAGCCCGGGCGGAACGGGCAGCTCTCCTGGACCGGGCACTACTCCTTCGTGAAGCAGTACTTCCCGGCTCTGTTGGAGGATCCCGAGCGGGCGATTATGTACGGCTACATGCCGCGCGAGAAGTTCCTGGCCATGTGGATGGGCAAGCTCAAGGAGGTCATCGACAAGTATCAGCCCGACATCATGTGGTTTGACTCCTGGCTGGACGAGATCCCGGAGAACCTCCGACAGGAGTACCTAGCTTACTACTACAACGACGCCGCCCGGCGCGGCAAGGAAGTCGTGGTCACCCGCAAGCAGGAGGACCTGCCGCTGACGTGCAGCGTTCATGACATCGAGAAGGGCCGAACCGACAACCTGAGCGAGCACTTCTTCCTGACCGACGACACGATCAGCATGGGCAGTTGGTGCTACACGCAGGACCTGCGGATCAAGCCGACCTCGGTCGTGCTGCACAGCTTCATCGACATCGTCAGCAAGAACGGGGCCCTGCTGCTGAACATCTCCCCCATGGCGGACGGCACGATTCCGGAGAACCAGCGGCAGGTGCTGCTGGAAATGGGCAAATGGCTGAAGATCAACGGCGAAGCGATCTACGACACCCGACCCTGGAAGACCTTCGGCGAAGGCGCAACGCAGGGCCAGGCAGGCCACTTCGGCGGCGTCACCGACCCCAAGGGAGGATACCAGCCTCAGGATATCCGATTCACGAGCAAGGGCGATACGCTCTACGCGATCAGTCTGGGCTGGTCTCAGGAGCCCCTGACGATTCGCTCGCTTGCCGTGGGCTCGGGCCTCCTGCCCGGCAAGATTGGTTCGGTCAAGCTGCTCGGCAGCCGGGGCAAGCTCCAGTGGTCCCGCACCTCGGATGGCCTCGTCATCACCATGCCGCAGGAGAAGCCGTGCGACCACGCCGTCGTGTTCAAGATCACGCCCAAATAGTGATTGCCTCTGATGAGCAGGGTGCCACGGCCAACTGGCTGGGCGGTGTCCTTTCCGGTCGGCAGAATCGGCCGAAAGAGCACAGTCAAACGGAGTTTGACCGTGGTACCCCAGACCATGACCTGCTCGACCTGCCCGCCGTGTCAAGTTGGCAGAAGCAGTAATAATCGTGACACCGCCGTGATATCGGGTATGCTGCACGACCAGAAAGGACGGTGTTCATGGTCGGCAGGCAAGTTCTCCCGATATTGTTCGTGGCGTCAATGCTCCTGGGACGCGGCCCGGCCCTTGCGTCCGGTCCGGTCGTGGTGGACAACTCCCGCAGCCCGCACGCTCAGCTCAGGAGTGTCGGGCTGACGGAGGTGACCTGGACCGACGGTTTCTGGCGGGACTGGTTCTATACCGTCCGGACCAAGACGCTTCCCCATCTGCATCGGCTGGCCGTCGAGCGAGGGGCGGTCCAGAACCTGGAGATCGCCGCCGGGCTCAAGAGCGGCACATACTCGGGCGTCGGCAATGACTGGATGGACGCCTGGGTGTACAAATGGATCGAGGCGGCGGCCACCGTCTACGCCGTAACCGGGGACACAGAGCTCGATCGGCAGATGGACGAGCTGATTGCGGTGATCGCCAAGGCCCAGGAGCCCGACGGCTACATTGCCTCGCAGAACCTCGTGCGAAAGCGAGCCCGCTTCCAAAATCCGAACCATCACGAGGTGTACGTGATGGGGCACCTGCTGACCGCCGCCGTTATCCACCATCGATGCACCGGCAAGGACTCGTTCCTCGAGGTCGCCCGGCGGACGGGGGACTTCCTGCACGGGCGGTTCCGAGGGAAGAATCCCGAGATGGCGCATTTCCCCATCAATCCCTCGGTAATCATGGGCGCCGTGGAACTGTATCGTGAGACGGGCGAGCCTCGCTATCTGGAACTGGCCAACACCGTGATCGACATGCGCGGCGCCTTCGCCGGCGGATCGGACCTGAACCAGGACCGTATTCCTCTGCGCCGGGAGACCGAGGTCGTCGGTCACGCGGTGTTCTACACCTATCTGTACGGCGGGGCCGCGGACGCCTGCATGGAGACCGGCGATGCGAGCCTCCTGACGGCTTTGACGCGGCTCTGGCAGGACCTGGCCGACCACAAGCTTTACATCACCGGCGGCACTTGCGCCGTGTATCGAGGCATCTCCGTGCGCGACGGCAACATCTATGCCGCGGACATCGTGCACGAAGCGGTCGGGCCCCGATACTTCCTCCCGCAGACGCCGGCCTACAACGAAACGTGCGGGCAGGTGGGCAACTGCATGTGGAACTGGCGCATGCTCGCCCTCACGGGCGAGGCCCGCTACGCCGACATGATGGAACGCGAGATGTACAACGGCTTTCTGCCCGGCATCGGCGTGGACGGCCGGAGTTTCACCTACACCAACCCCCTGCGATGGTACGGCCGCGAGCAGGAACTGTGGGCCCAGGACAGTCCCGAACGCCATCAGCCCGCCGAACCGAAGCCCCACCAACCGAAGAACTGCTACGGGACGTGCTGCCCGACGAACGTGCTGCGCATCCTGGCCCAGATGCAGCATTACTTCTACAGCATCGGTCAGGACGGATTATGGATCCACCATTACGGCGGCAGCGTGTTCGACAACGGGCCCTACCGCGTGAAGCAGGCGACCGACTACCCGTGGGAGGGCCGGGTGGAGATCGCGGTGGAGAAAGCCCCGCGGGACGCCGCCATCCACCTGCGGATTCCCGCCTGGGCGGAAGGGGCCTCGGTCCGCGTGAACGGCAAAACCGTCACGGGACCGATACGGGCCGGCGCGTATGCGGCCGTCAGACATGCGTGGCGGCCGGGCGATATGCTGACCCTCACCCTGCCCATGGATGTCCGCCTGACGCGTGCCCACAGCAAAGTGGACGCCGCGCGCAACCAGATCGCTGTGGAACGCGGACCTCTCGTCTATTGCCTGGAATCGTGCGATCTGCCGGAGGGCGTGGACATCTCCGAGATCATCCTCCCCCGCGTCATACGCCTGAAGCCGCAGATGGAGCCGAATTTCCTCGGCGGGGTTGTCACGCTGCGCGGCCGGGCCCTGCGCCTGCCCCGGGACGACGCGCATCTGTACACGACACTGTCCGACCACAAGCCCCGGCCGATCGACGTCAAGCTGATTCCCTATTACGCCTGGAAGAACCGCGGCGTCTCACAGATGGCGGTCTGGCTGCCCATTGATTGGTAGACAGTCTGTTCATCGCGCAGTAGTCTTTTCGGGCGCGCCGGGAAGCGGCGGGCCCTTGATGTAGCGGTCGGCCCATGCCAGGAAGGTCGGCCAGTTCGGGCCGGTGGTGTGGCCGCCGCTGTGTTCGCGGAAGGCCAGTTCGCCGTCCATCAGGCCGGTCTCGCGGGAAGGATACTCGGCGGTTCCGAGGTCTCGTTTGCCCAGGAGCCTGTACACCGGTCCCGCTGCGACCGCGGCCATGAAGCTGCCTTTCTGGTCCACCCATCCGCCTTCGGCCCCCGGACCGGACATCGCGCCGTAGCTGATGAACGTGGGACGCGGCGCGCACAGCGCGATCAGCTCGTGTGCATCCACCGGCAGATCGCCTGAGTTCATCGGGCCGGCGTACTTGAGGAAATTGCCGGCCATCCAGTGGTATTCGCCGCTGCCGGCGAGATTCTCGACCAGTTCGCCCCAGTTGCGCCGATAGAGCTTCGCGCCCCCTGCGCCCGAGGAGCCGATGAACCCGATGGCAAAACGCTGATCGTAGGCCATCGCGACAAGCGCGGCCTTGCCGTAGCGAGAGAGCCCCTCGATGCCGACCTGCCTGGCATCGACCGCCTTGTCGGTCTCGAAGTAGTCCAGGGCCCGGCTCGCGCCCCAGGCCCACGCTCGCAGAGCGCCCCAGTCTTCGGGCTTGCGGGTCTGGCCTTGATTGACCAGGCCGATGATGCCTGAAGTGAGCCCGGCGCCGTTGTCGGCCTGGATGCTGTTGGGGACGAGGATCGCGTAGCCCCAGCCTTTGGCGAGAACCTGCTGCTGCCAGGTCGGTCCGCCCCGGCCCGGTCCACCGCGAGGCGGGCCGAATCTGCCGCCCGGGAAGATGAACCCGAACTCCATCATCACCGGCACCGGCCCGGTCGCCTTGGCGGGCGTTGTGAGCGTCAGTTGAATGTCCACGGCGATCGCGGGGCACGCGGAGTTGTCGACGTGGCCGACGAGTTTCTTCGTGACGACCGGGATGTTGGCGTCGGTCCCTTGGGTCGTCTCGATCACTTCCCACGTCACCCTGGGCACATTGGCAGGCACGCGGCCATAGATCTCACGATCGAAGTCCTCGACGATCTCCGGCCGGCGCCGGCTCCACCACGTCTCGGCGGTCGTGACCTTCTGTCCGTCCTTGAGCGTCAGCGGGTCCGGCAGGTTCGGATAGGGATTGGCCTTGGCCTCGTTATAGTTGGCATAGTTCGGGGCCTTTGGGTTCATGCCATCGGCCCCCGGCCGCAGCGACGTGATGCCAAGCTGCTCCATCATGTTCCGATGATCCTGCTGTGCGGTCAGCTTGAGAGGTGCGGGCGCCTCAGCCCCACCTGCCCATGAGCCGACACATAAGACCAGCACGATCGAGCCAAGGAACCATCGAACCGACCGCATTGCGACAGTGTGCATGAACCTCTCCTCAATTCCCACTTCCATGTACCCATAGGACTATCTGAAGGACGAATAGCGCTGCACTGAAGAGTATCTCACGGTATCCTCGCCAGGGAACACAACTCTTCAACGGTTATTGTATCATGATAGCACAGCGGCGGGACGCCGACAATCCGAAATGACGCTGGGTGCTGGGTGCAGGGTCCTCCAATTTTCTGTTGACCTCAGCGGACGCTGGACATAGAGTGATTCGCGAGGTTTGTACGTATACGTATTGTATGGCTGAGGCGTGCGATGGCGTCGGGACACGAGATTGCGATGGGGTTGCGGGCGGCGTACTGGGCGATGCACCGACAGACGGAGGCCTCGCTGGCCGCCGGCGGCGTGACGGCCGATCAATTCGTTCTCCTGTCCCTGCTGGCCGAGCGGGACGGGATCACCCAGCAGGAACTCGTCCGCCGGGCCTCTTCCGACGCCAACACGATCCGGGCCATGCTCGTGCGGCTGGAGAGTCGCGGCCTGGTGACCCGCGAGAAGCACCCCACCGACGGGCGGGCCCGCAGCGTTGCGTTGACTCGCAAGGGCCGCCGGACGCATGACAGGCTCTGGAGCCAGAGCGAGCCGGTGCGGGAGCGACTGATCGATGCGTTCGGACCGGAGGAAGCGGACACGCTGTCGGAGTTCCTGACTCGCATTTCCACGGCGATGGCGAAAGAAGGCCCTCGCCGACCATTAGGGCAGAAGATCTGCTGAAAGGAGAAGTGTCATGTACAGACGAAGAGCGATGATCCCGATTGCGGCCGTTGTGGTTCTGTGCGCGACGGTCCTGACCTCCATGGCCTCGGCGCAGCCGGCGGGCGAGACGCCGCGGTTTCGGCCGCAAGGGCCGCAGGTGGTGTCGCCCGAGGTGGCCGCGGATCGCAAGGTCACGTTCCGGATCCTGGCGCCGAAGGCGGAGGCCGTTACGCTCAGCGGGGGCGACATCCCCAATCTGGGTCGTGGAGCCACGATGACCAAGAGCGCCGAGGGCGTCTGGGAGGCGACGGTCGGCCCGATCGACGCGGGCGCGTATCGGTACAACTTCAACGTCGACGGCGTCTCGGTGATCGACCCGCGCAACCCTTCGACGAGCGAATCCAACGCCAACACCTGGAGCCTGGTGTACGTGCCCGGTTCGGACTTCATGGACACCAGGGACGTGCCGCACGGCGCGGTGGCCGAGGTGACGTACTACTCCAAGTCGCTCCAGCGGTTCCGCCGGATGCACGTGTACACGCCGCCGGGGTACGAGCTGGGCGAAGGCAAATACCCGGTCTTCTACCTGCTGCACGGCGCGATGGACTGCGACGATTCCTGGTCGTCGGTCGGTCGGGCCGGGTTCATCCTGGACAACCTCCTTGCCGCGAAGAAGGCCAGGCCCATGGTGGTCGTGATGCCCGCCGGACACACCGGTCCGTTCACCTTCGGCCGGGGCGGACTGCCCATGGATGAGTTCGTGAAGGACTTCAACGGCGACATCCTGCCGTACGTCGAGAAGAATTACCGCGTGCATACGGACCGCGCGAGCCGCGCGATCGCGGGTCTGTCCATGGGCGGCGCGCACACGCTGAGCATCGCATTCCCGCAGTTGGAGAAATTCGCCTACATCGGCGTCTTCAGCTCCGGCGTCTTCGGCATGGCGGGCGGCGGCATGGGCGGCGCCCCCCAGGGTCCGAGCTGGGAGGAGCAGAACAAGGAGAAGCTCGACAACGCCGATCTGAAGAAGGACCTCAAGCTCGTCTGGTTCGCCACCGGCAGGGAGGACTTCCTGATCGAGACTTCGCGGGTTACGGTGGCCATGCTCAAGAAACACGGCTTCGACGTCGTCTTCGAAGAGACCGACGGCGCGCACACATGGATCAACTGGCGCAACTACCTCAACGAGTTCGCGCCGAAGCTGTTCCAATAATGAAGTCTTGCCCGTTCGCAGTGACACCGTAAGGCGTCATCTTCCCGGTTGACGAAGACACGCCCTTGCGGGCGCACTGCGAACGGGCCCATTCCTGCATGAGAGGAGAAGCCATGATGCCCAACAGGATACCGCATGTGCCGGTCATCGTTCTGTGCCTTATAATGGCGGGCGGCGTCCGCGCCGCAGATGTCACCGGCAGGCAGACCCCGCCGGTCGCTGCCCGCGCCGGCGGGCGCGGCGCGATGCGCACGCCCAGGCCGGGACCGTGTCCGCTGCCGATCCTGCCGGCTCTGGCCGGCTATGCAGATACGAGTTTCTACGCGAAGACCGATGTCCCGCACGGCACGGTCGAGCAGGCGAACTACAGGAATTACGCCGGCGCGGAGAAGCGAATGCATATCTACCTGCCGCCGGACTACGAGCGGAACGCGCAGGCCCGGTATCCGGTGCTCTACCTGAACCACGGCGGCGGCGACGACGACGCCAAATGGAGTTCCACCAACCCGCGCGACGGCGGGAACGCCCAGTTCATCCTCGACAATCTGATCGCGGCGGGCAAGGCCAAGCCGATGATCCTCGTCATGCCCAACACGCGAGGAATCGCCTCGGCCAACCCGCCGGTCCTGGGCCAGGACGACGCGTGTACGCAGGAGTATATCAAGGACATCATTCCCTACGTCGAGAGCCACTACCGCGCCAAGCCCGACCGGGAGAACCGAGCGTTGGCCGGCCTGTCCATGGGCGGTTTCGTCGTCATGAACGTGGGCCTGTCGCGTCTGGACACCTTTGGCGAGCTCTACATCTATAGTTCAGGCTACTTCGACGATCAGCGGCAGGCCTTCGAGGACAACTTCCGCAAGGTACTTGCGGATCCCAACACCAACGACCTGTTGCGAACGCCGCTCTACATGGCGGCGGGAGAGACCGACATCGCGCTGTTCAACAGCCAGAAGACCCTGTCGGTCTTCAACAGGTATGCGGTCCGCAACTTCTGGGTCCTGAGCACGGGCGGGCACGAGTGGGCCAACTGGCGTCGCTATCTGCACCAGACGGCGCAGATCATGTTCCCGGACTGATGCCGCGTCGATGCGGGTCGACTGACTCGTCAAACGCAACAAGCCGCGTTCGATGCTCGATCGAGCGCGGCTTGTCGATTTTGGCTCAGTCGCTGCACGCCTGATAGCTGTATTATTACAGGCCCTTGGCCATCATGTAGTAGACCTCGTTGGCCCGCATCTCTTTCTTGAGCTCGCGGATCGTGGTGTCCGCGTCGATGAAGAGGCACTCGATGCCCGCCATCTCGGTGAAATCTTCGATGTGCTGGCTGGTCAGGGACATGCTGAAGCCGGTGTGGTGGGCTCCGCCGGCGAGGATCCAGGCGGAGGCTCCGATCTTCAGGTTGGGCTTGGGCACCCACACGACGCGGGCGACCGGCAGCTTGGGCAGCGGCGCGTCCGGCGGCACCACGTCCACTTCATTAACGATCATGCGGAAGCGGTTGCCCATGTCGATGAGCGAGGCGTTCAGGCCGGGACCGCTGGGCACGTTGAAGACCAGCCGGCAGGGGTCGGCCTTGCCGCCGATGCCCAGGGGGTGGACCTCCAGGGACGGCGTCTGGTCTGAGATCGAGGGGCAAACCTCGAGCATGTGCGCCCCGAGGACCTTGGGGCCGGCGGGGTCGAGGTGATACGTGTAGTCTTCCATGAAGCTGGTCCCGCCCGGCAGGCCGGCGGCCATGACTTTCATCGCGCGGACCAGGGCCGCGGTCTTCCAGTCGCCCTCGGCGCCGAAGCCGTAGCCGTCGGCCATCAACCGTTGGACGGCCAGACCCGGCAGTTGCTTGAGACCGTGCAGGTCCTCGAACGTCGTCGTGAAGGCGTTGAAGTTGCCTTCTTCCAGGAAGGTCCTCATGCCGATCTCGATGCGGGCGGCCTCGCGAAGAGCCTCGCGACGCTTGCCTTCCTGGCCGGCCTTGATGATCTGGTACGTCGATTCGTACTCGGACACGAGGGCATTGGCCTGGCTGTCGGTGACCGCGCTGACGCGGGCCACCAGGTCGCCGACGCCGTAGCCGTCGACGGAGTAGCCCAGCCGAATCTGGGCTTCGACCTTGTCGCCTTCGGTGACCGCGACCTGTCGCATGTTGTCGCCAAACCGGGCGACCTTGCCCCCCTGGGCGTCGAACCATGCCGCCGCGGCCCGGGCCCACGTGCCCAGCTCCGCCTGCACCTGCTCTTCCTGCCAGTGCCCGACGATCACCTTGCGGTTGCGACGCAGGCGGGTGCAGATGAACCCGAACTCGCGGTCGCCGTGGGCGCTCTGGTTGAGGTTCATGAAGTCCATGTCGATGTCGGCCCAGGGGATGTCGCGATTGAACTGCGTGTGCAGGTGCACGAAGGGCTTGCTCAACGCGGTCAGGCCGGCGATCCACATCTTGGCCGGCGAGAACGTGTGCATCCAGGCGATCAGGCCGATGCAGTTCGGCGCGGTGTTGGCCTTCATGCAGATGTCGTAAATCGCCTGCGGCGTCGTCACCACCGGTTTGAATACGATCTTGACCGGGACCTGTTTGGAGCGGGAGAGGCCCTGCGCGATCTGGCGGGAGTCCTCATCGACCTGTTTGAGGGTCTCAGGTCCGTAGAGGTGTTGGCTTCCGGTCACAAACCATATCTCAAGCTTCTTCAGGTCAACGTTCACAGTCGGTCCCCTTCCAAATTCGTACCATTCAGCGTGTCATTCCAGACCCATCGGTTCAACGGCAGCAATCCCTGCCATTGGCTGGAATCCGCTCCCAAGAGTCTGCGGTTTCCTCACCAGAGATGCTTCGATCGCGTTCTGCGCCTGCCTGCAGCACTGGACGCGGCCCAGCCATGATATCGCCGGCGGGCCTTAGGAGTCAACTGCGGAGACGCCACCCCCCTGTGAAATCCCCTATTCTCGCGCCATCGGCTGCAAAATGGTGGATTCGATCCACGTTTTGCGAATCTTCTTCTCAGGATCGACCTCGCCTTCCCTGGCCTGCGGGATGGTTCGTATCGGCCGGGAATGCAGAGTGCCGCGTCGGATGAGCACAGACGCGGCACTCGAAGGGAAGCATCGATTCTCAGTCATCTCCCCTCAATCATACGTTGGCCTTGTACTTGGCCCAGTAGTCGGGGAAAAACTCCTTTGCCCTGGCGGCGAGTTCCTGGTCGCTGATGGGGGTCAAGCGTCCCTCCACATCGTACTGGTCGATCACCCAGCGGGCGAGCCGGTGGACCTTGATCTTGTTGATTCGGTCTTCGCCCTTGAGGCCGAAGAATTCGTTGACCCAGTGGACGACGCCGTCGGCGCCGCTCTTGTCGGTGATGGCCACTCTCGGGGGCCGACCCAGCAGCTTCTCGGTGTCGAAGATGTTGTAGATCCGCTCGTCCTGGCGGAGTCCGCCGGCATGAATGCCGGCCCGGGTGACGTTGAACGAGTGGCCTGCGAACGGATAGTTGTCCGGAATGGGCAGGCCGATCGAACGCATGTAGTCGGCCAGCTCCGTAATGGCCAGCGTGTCGATGCCGCACAGATCGCCCTTGAGAGCGATGTACTCGAAGATCGCTCCCTCCAGCGGTGGATTGCCCGTCCGTTCGCCGAAGCCGAACAGGGTCGAGTTCAGGGCGTTGCAGCCGTAGAGCCAGGCGGTGGCGCCATTGATGTGGACTTTGTGGAAGTCGTTGTGGCCGTGCCATTCGAGCCGGCTGCTCGGGACGCCGCAACCGTGGTTGAGCCTGTAAATCAGCTTCGGGATGCTCCGAGGCAACTCGGCTCCGGGATAGCTGACGCCGAAGCCCATCGTGTCGCACAGGCGGATCTTGACGGACAATTCTTCCGGCACGCCCTCGCTCATCTCCATGAGCCGGTCCGCAAAAGGCAGGACGAATCGGTCGATGTCCGCTCGGGTGACGTCCTCCAGGTGGCATCGCGGCCGCACGCCTGCGTCGAACGCCGCCTGGACCACTTCGCAGTAGGAGTCCATGCATTCCTTGTGGCTGCGGAACTTGAGCTTGTGGAAAATGTGATAATCGGAACAACTGGTGAGCAGTCCGGTCTCTTTGAGTCCGGCCTCCTTGACCAGCCGGAAATCGCCTTTGACCGCCCGAATCCAGCCGGTGCACTCGGGGTACTTGTGCCCCAGCTCGCGGCAGCGGTCCAGGGTCAATCGGTCGTTCTTGGTGTAGAGGAAGAACTCGGTCTGACGGATCACGCCGTTGGGCCCGCCCAGACGCGAGAGCAGATCGTAGATCTTCACCATCTGGTCGACGGAATACGGCGGCAGCGACTGCTGGCCGTCGCGGAACGTCGTATCGGTGATGACGATGTCCCGGTCCTTGACCGAGGCAAAGTCGAACTGCACCGGCTTGCCGTCGACGTACTCGACGACGGGACTGTCGAATCGGATTCGCGGCGGCAGATCGTGCGGGAAGATCTCTTCGAGCAGGTTCGGTCGGACCACTTCGGGCAGGTTGTGATGTCTTCTGGTCTTAGCCATATGAAAATCCCTCGCATCTCTGATTTGCCGCTTGCCCTTTGGCTGACGCGAGGCGAAAGCCCGGCAACAACAAATCATAAATCGTAAATCGTAGACTCTATTCGATGTCCACGCCCTGTTCCTTGCACACGTTCGTGATGAAGTCGACGGCTCCGCCGACGGTCGTGACCGAGAGGGCCGCGTCTTCATCCATCTCGATCCCGAACTCCTCTTCGAACATCGCGACCAGTTCGATGGACTGCACGCTTTCGGCGCCCAGGTCCTCCGTGAAACTGTGCTCGGGTTGGATCTCTTCGGGACTGAGGTCCAGGACTTTCGCGGTGACCATCTTCACACGTTCTTCCACTGTCGCCATTAACATACCTCCTGTCATTGAAGATTGATGATCGATGATTCACGATTTGGCTGACGCATGGCGAGAGCTCCCCAATAGTGGATGCCAGCCGGTTCGCGTTTCATGCACGGTTACCTCATCATGGCCTTGCGGCCCTTCTTGACGGCCTCGTCGCGCGGACCGGCGGTCATCTCGAAGATCGCATCCCACATGGCCCGGTCCGCCTCGGTCCATCGGCACTTGCGACGGCCCATCGCCGTGGCGGCGGTCTCATACAGGCTCTTTCGTCCGAACCCCTTGGTGACGACCCCCTCCACGAACCAGGAGAAGGACGGGATGAACTTCGGCAACGGTTTGCCCGTGGACATGAGAATGCCCATCGCGCCGACGTAGGAGCCGGTGTTGAAGAACACGCCGATCGAGGTCTTGGTGTGATCGCCGATCAGGCAACCCACCTTCGTCGAGCCGGTGTCGATGCAGTGCTTGCCGTCGAGCATCACCGAGACGTTCGTATAGTCGTTCTTGAGATCGCTGTTGGTCGTCAGGGCCCCGAGATTGACCCACTCGCCCACATAGGCATGGCCGAGAAAGCCGTCGTGGTATTTGTTCGAGTAGCCCTGAATGATGGATTCCTCGACTTCGCCCCCGATGCGACACCACGGCCCGATCGAATTGCCTTCGCGACACTTGGCCCCCAGCAGGATCGACTTCTTGCCGACATAACAGGGCCCTTCGATCCGCGTGAACGGATGCACCTCGACGTCCTCCTCGATGTAGATCGGTCCATGCTCGGCGTCCAGCACGACCATCGGATGGATCTTGGCGCCCCGTGCGATGTAGACGTCGCTCTTGCTGCCCCGAATGGCGCTGGGCTCCTCGACGGTTCCCTCGATCCCGCTCCTGCCTGCGGCGGCGAAATCAGCCGTGATCTGGTGCGGGCTGGCCAGGATCAGGTCCCACGTATAATTCCAGGTCGCCAGTTTGCAGGGCACGTTCGGCAGCGCGGCCTTGGCCGATTCCAGGAACGTATCGAGAGACCCGCCGCGCAGCTTCTTCGAATCACCGGCCATGACGCGGACGTACAGGATCTGGCCCTGCTCGTCCACGCCCACCTCGCTGCGGCTGGGGATGGTGAAGCTGTCGGCCTTGACGCGGGCGTCCACGATCAGGAGATCGCCCGCCAGAGACGAGACGTCGTTCACCGGCCGATCGGTCCTCGCCCGGTAGACCTCGGCCATGTATTCAGGCAGGAAATACGCCACATCGGCAGCGCCGACCCTGGTCTGGAGCTTCTCCCCGAGGGATGTGATCCCGCAGCGCAGCTCCCACAAGGGACGACTCAGGGCAACCGGCCAGAAATGACGCCTGCTCTCCGCAGGCCTATCGATAACGATCAATCGCATAGAGGGCCTTTCCAAGTCGTGATATGATTCGACGGAACTGTCCCCAACGGGGACGAAGCCACACCGGCAGGCCAGATTCTAGGGGGTCGGCCCCTTGTCGTCAAACCGAAACCCTGCCCGGTTGCCGATGGCCGAGGGAATTGGCTGTTCCTGGTGGCTCCGGCAGCGGATATGGCGTACAATACCCCAGGTTGCCCGTGAGGTATGCCGGGTGCGAAACGATGCGGTTATTGGCTCAGGGGGCATCGATGCGGTTCTCCAAATGGGTTTGTCTGACGGTTCTCCTGTCGCTGACGGTAGCCTGTCCGGCGGCGGTGCGGACCGGGCTCGACAACGTCGGGCAGCACAAGGGCCTGCTCGAGGGCAAGCGAATCGGCATTATCGCCAACCACACCTCGTACAATAGCGAAGGCCAACACATCGTGGACGTCTTTCGGGCGATGTCCGGCGTCCGCGTGGTTGCTCTGTTCGGCCCTGAGCACGGCTTCCGCGGGCTCGAAGAGGCCGGAGCGACCATCGACAACCAGACCGACGCAGCGACGGGCCTGCCCATCCACAGCCTTTACGGCAAGACCAGAAAGCCTACGCCGCAAATGCTGGCCGACGTGGACGTCCTGGTCTTCGACATCCAGGACGTCGGGGCCCGCTTCTATACCTACCTGTACACGATGTCCCTGGCCATGGAGGCGGCCGCCGAGTGCGGCAAGCGGTTCGTCGTTTTGGACCGTCCCAACCCGCTCGGGGGTGTTCAAGTCGAGGGCCCGATCCTTCAGCCGCAGTTCGCCACCTTCGTGGGCCTGTATCCGATCCCCGTCCGGTACGGCTTGACCGTGGGCGAACTGGCGAAAATGATCAACGGCGAAAGCTGGCTCGCAAAAGGCGCGAAGGCCGACCTGACGGTCGTACCCCTGACCGGCTGGCAGCGGGGCCTGTGGTACGACCAGACGGGCCTGCGTTTCATCAAGCCCTCGCCCAATATGCCGGACCTGGAAACCGCGATCCTGTACCCTGGCCTGTGCCTGATCGAGGGGACCAATCTCTCCGAGGGTCGCGGCACGCCCAAGCCATTCCGCCAGTTCGGCGCGCCCTGGATCGATGCGAACGCCCTCGCGACCAGATTGAACGCTCTGAACCTGGCCGGCCTGCGTTTCGCCTCCGTCTCGTTCACGCCCACCAGCTCCAAGCACCAGGACAAGCAATGTCACGGTGTCGAGATCGCGCTCGTGGATCGCAATCGCCTGGAGTCCTTCTGGGCCGGCGTCATGATCGTCAACGAGGTCAGCCGGATGTACCCCGACCAGTTCGAATGGAGCACCGCGCACTTCGACCGCCTCTGCGGCACCGCGACGATCCGCGAAGCGATCATCGCCCAGAAGCCCCTGGAACCCTTGAGGACCGACTGGGCTACCCAGCGAGGGGCTTTCCGAGAGCGTGCAGGCAAGTACACCTCGTACGCCGAACCATGACAAGGCCGTGATGCTGGTTGGCCGTGTGGGGAGATTGGACATGCGTGTCAGCGTTCCGTGGGATTGGAGAAAGGCTCTATCAAGAACCTCCATCTTCGTTTGCGTTGGCGTTCTCGGAGTGGCTGCGATTCTGTGTTTTCTGCTCCACTCAGCGAAGCCTCCCGACCTCAGCACTTGTACGCGCATTGAAGTCCGGTATGTCGATGGAGCCCTCGACTACTTCTTCCAAGATTCATCAATGCGTAAAGGAGTTTTGAACGAAACAGAGAGGGAATACATACGGTCTTACGACAAGTGGACGGTGACGGATCCAGAGCAAATCAGGGCTTTCGCGCAGCAGGTTAGCCAAGGCACTTACCTGGGCTGGCGGTTGTCGTTGTTGGCGTTGATCGCTGAGAAGTTCCCTCCGACCAAGATGGTCGGCCATCGGCACTCGGGGAGCAGGGTATCGTTCAATGTATACTCTGCATATCGACGTTTGACGATAAGGGCCAGGGGGCGTCTCTTCGGATATGATCCGCCGCATGATCTGAGCTTGGCGAGTCTTGATCCCCCAGGACTCATGCCGCTGCGGGCAAGGTGGGATTGTGCGGGACATATGAGGTGGCTGGTCTCTCTGAATCTCACCCTTGGCCCGTCTCCTGTTCGTCCACATCTCGATCCGAATCACTGGTGCGATGAGATTGTAGAGGGTGCTCGCAAGAACTATGTCAGCGCGGAGATCGGCAGCGACAAGATGATGCGCATGTATCCCGACACCTATTTAGCCGCGGGGTTCACCTGCCCCGGTGTACATGCGTGTCCTGACGTGCATGACTATCGGCGAATGCGCCAGGCCGGTGCATCAAATCAGCCTGTGGACATCTGGATCTCGGACTATGCGATGAACCCCAACTGCCGAGAGGATTCGCACAAAGGCATGGTTTTCCTCTTCGAATCCAAACCGGGCTGGAATCGGCATGGCGGACCGGAGTTGTTCACGTTCGACAATCATGACCCTCGTGGCGGCCTGGTCATGTTCAATGACGGCACGGTGACGTTCATCCGGACCGAGGAGGAACTGAAGCAGCTTCGATGGAAGTGAGTGCCAACGGAGAAAGCGAAGAGGCCCGGTGCAAGGGGCTGAGCCTGCTCGGCCGTATATCATCGACTTCGGCTCCCCATCGTTGCCCTATCCTTCGAGGCGGCGCCAGCAGCCTCTTTCATACAGATGCCTCCGACAAGCTCTCCACTGGTATCCGCAACGCGGCAAACACATCGAAGAACCTTCATCAATCACTTGCCGACGGAAGGAGCGATCCACGCGGATGCCGCGGCGATCTGCGGGCAGGAACCCCTGGTCTGCAACGGCCGGCTGCGGTACAATGACGGCCTATGAGTACGAATCGATTCTTCATCTCGCCTGTGGATATCAAGGACGACCGCGTTCGACTGAGCCCGGAACAGTCGCACCAGGTCCAGCACGTGCTGCGCTTGCAGTCCGGGGACATGATTGTCGTCCTCGACGACAGCGGGACCGAGTACAGCGTGACGCTCACGAAGGTGGACAAGCGGGAGACCGTCGGACAAGTCACGAGCACGCAACAGGCGAGAGGGGAGCCGACGGCGCAGGTAACGCTCTTTCAGAGCATGCTCATGCGGGAGAAGTTCGAGTGGGTGCTCCAGAAGGGCACCGAAGTCGGCATCTCGCGGTTCGCGCCGGTCCTGACGGCGCGGAGTCTCGTGCGGGTCAAGGACGTCGAGGACAAGAAGCTCGACCGCTGGCGCCGGATTGTGACCGAGGCGGCCGAGCAGTCGCACCGGGGTCGCGTCCCGCGGATCGACCAGATCGCGACATTTGCCGAGGCGCTCTCCGAGATGGCGGGCTTCGACCGCTGCCTGATCGCGACGCCTTGGCATGCAGGCGCCGGGCTTCGCCAAACGCTGCGCGACCTGGGCGGCAAGGCGGGCTCCGTGGCTCTGATGGTGGGGCCGGAAGGGGGCTTCACCGAGGAAGAGGTGGACGCCGCACGCCAAAAAGGCGCAGTCCCGATCAGCTTGGGCCCTCGCATCCTGCGGACGGAGACCTGCGCTATCGTGGCCTCTGCGCTGGCCCTGCATGAGCTCGGTGAAATGGGGCCGTAAGAGAATTTGAAATTTGAGATCTCAGATTTGAGATAGCGCATTGACCTGAGGGTACATGACGGCCGGCAGACTCCATCTCGTGGCAACTCCGATCGGCAACCTGGGCGACATCACCCTGCGGGCTCTGGAGACCCTCAAGCAGGTGGACTTCGTCGCCAGCGAAGACACTCGCCACACCGGCGTGCTGCTCAAGCACTTCGAGATCAGCAAGCCGCAGATCGCGTTCCATGAGCACAACGAACGGCAGGCGGCCCCGCGGATCATCCAACTGCTCCAAGAGGGCAAGTCGGTCGCCCTGGTCACGTGCGCCGGGATGCCGGGGATCTCGGACCCGGGTTTCATTCTGGTGCGCGACGCGATCGCGGCGGGCGTCGAGATCACGGTGATTCCAGGCGCCAGCGCGTTCGTCATGGCCCTGGTCCTCTCGGGCCTGCCGGTCCACAGCTTCACATTCCGCGGCTTCCCGCCGAACAAGCCGGGCAAACGAAAGCACTTCCTCGAAGCCGACGCCGAGTCCCCCTACACGCTGATCTACTACGAGAGCCCGTTCCGCCTGCGGAAGCTCCTGGAGGACGCCCTGGAAGTCTTCGGCGACCGCCCGGCGGCCATCGCGAAGGAGCTAACCAAGATCTACGAGTCCGTCCGTCGCGGCCGGCTCTCGGAACTCCTGATGAACTTGGAAGAGAATCCCAAAGGCGAATACGTAGTCCTCGTCGCCGGCAAGGATGTCGAGTGATGCGACCCAAGCCGGCCCCGTAGGGTGCGTACCACGTACCATCTTGCCATCGAACGCGAAATTGTTGCGTGGTACACACCCTACATGTCACGACATGTCACGATCCCCGGCTAACGCTTCAGATCATCCGCAGCAGGTGGGCCGCCGACTTTGTGCCCTTCACGAAGCTGTCGAGGCTGAAGTGCTCGTTCGGGCCGTGCGGGCCGTCGCTGTCGAGCCCGAAGCCCATCAGGATGACCGGGCAGTTGAGGTGCTCGGCGAACGTGCTGACCACCGGGATCGAGCCGCCGCAGCGGATGAAGGTGGTGTCGTGGCCGAAGCCCTTGCGCATCGCGTCCTGAGCGGCCCGGATGGTCGGATCGTTCACGTCGAACAGCACCGGCGGGCTGGCCCCGAAGTCGTTGATCTCGAGCCGGACCGTGTCCGGGCAGACGTTGCGGATGTGGTCGACCACCACCTTGTGGACACGGGCCGGGTCCTGGTTGCCCACGAGCCGGCACGTGATCTTGACCGTCGCCGAGGCCGGGATGATCGTCTTGGACCGCTGGCCCTGGTAGCCGCCGAAGATGCCGTTGACCTCGAAGGTCGGACGCGCCCAGAGCCGCTCCAGCGTGCTGTAGCCCGCTTCGCCGTGCACGCGCGGGAGGTTCAGCTCCCTGGCCATCGCCTGGTCGTTGAAGTTCAGCTTGCGGAAGCCCTCCCGCTCCCAGTCCTGCAGCGGGACCACGTCGTCGTAGAAGCCCGGCACGAGGATCTTGCCGTCGGGCGAGACGCACTGGGCCAGGATCTGGGCCGCGACCATTGCGGGATTGGCGATGCCGCCGCCGTAGGCGCCGGAATGGACGTCCGATGCCGGGCCGCGGAGGATGAACTCCAGCGCGATGATGCCGCGGAGGCCGTAGGTGATCGCCGGGGTGTTTGCGTCGTACATCGTGCTGTCGGAGATGACGATGGCGTCGGGCTTGATGTCGTCCTTGGCTTGGGCGACGTAGCGGGGCAGCGCGTCGCCGCCGGACTCCTCTTCGCCCTCCAGCAGGAACAGGACCTCGCAGGGCAATTCGCCTTCGGTCTTGAGCAGGGCCTCGACCGCCTTGACGTGCGTCCAAAGCTGGCCCTTGTCGTCGGTCGACCCGCGACCATAGAGGGTACCGTCGCGGACGGTCGGCTCGAATGGCGGGGTTTTCCACTCGCTCACCGGGTCCTCCGGCTGGACATCGTAGTGCCCGTAGATCATCACTCGCTTCTTGCTCTTGCCCTTCCTCAAGGCCCTCACGATCGGCTGGCCGCCGACATCCACGAGTCCGGCCTCGAACCCCAGTCCCTTGAGCTGCCCGACAACCCATTCGGCACAGGCCCGCGTGTCCTTGTCGTGGGCCCGCTGGGCGCTGACCGACGGGAACCGCATGAACTCCTTCAGCTCTTCGACGAAACGAACCCAATTCTGATCGATGTATGCCTCAACGCGATCCGCCATGTTGCTGATCCTCCCAATAGTCGGCCATGCTCCATACGCACGGGCGAATCCTGATTCGCCCCGACAACGACCGATTCTCCATGCTGCGCCGGCCGGTATCTACAAGGCAAGTCAGTATACGCGATCGCCCGTCCCTGCGAAAGCGCCAATGCTGTCACGCGCACCTGCTGCGAGAGTCGGACAAGGCGGACCACCGGAACGATGCCGAGAAAGCGACGATCCCCACCAACAGAAGGAGATTGGGGTTTGCCTGGGGTGCGGGACATGGTAGGATGGCGACGGACCGTGGACGGGGCCGACATGGCGTCAGGCTCCATCGTGAATCAACGGCAACCAGAATGTGATCCGGACACGGACAGGAGGTTGAGCATGCAAGTCAACGCCCATTTCGGCAAAGCAGCGGCAATCGTTCTGAGCATCACGGCGGCAGTGGCGTTTTGGGACGCGTCAGTCCTTCGGGCCGCCGAACCCGCCGAGTTGATCCGACAGATCGAAACCAGGCTTTCCAGCGTTCAACGGCAAATCGCGACCTCGCCTGGCCAAGCGGAAAAAGACCTTCTTCAAGCTCAGGACCTGATGGCCCAACTCACGCAGGCGGCGCCGAATCATGACAAGCTGGCCGGACTCCGGAAGCGATTCGACGACCTCAAACAGAAGCTGGAGAAACGCCTGGGTCGATCCCTCGGAGGCAGTACCGAGCCGTCCGCTCCGCCGGTGGCGCCGACGCAACCCAAGGCGACCCCATCCGACCTGCCCAGCGCCGTGGTTTCCCAGTTGAAGAAGATCGACGCCGCGTTGACCGCAGCGACGACCTCGCTGGAGAAGAACCAGTTGCAGACCGCCAACCGCAGACTGGAGGAGTCCAAGAAGCTGATGGCCGAGATCCAGACGCGATACGGCGCCAAGATCCCCTCGGACAACGCTGAAATGAAGACAGCGGTCGAGAGGCTCGGCGTGGTCGAAGCCCGGGTGTCGGAGGCCAACGCGGCGGCAGCCGCAGCGGCCGCAGCGCTGGCCGCGACAGAGAAGCAACGACAGGAACAGTCGAAAGAGTGGATCGCCAAGCTGGCGCCGTTCTTCGACTACAAGGGCGAGCTGTACCTGCGGATGGGATCGGAGTTCAACAATGCCTCGCCCGAGGAGCAGGAGAAGGCCCGCCAGGCCTACGCCAAGGCCAATGAGATCCTGCCGATCTACAAGCAGACCGCCTTCCCGCACGGCAAGACCCAGGAACTGGTGTGGCTCGAACAGAGACTGACGGGCCACCTGACGATCTACAACGAGCAGGAGGCTCGGAGCCGTCAGGAACAGGCCTGTCGGAAATGGGTGGACGCAATGCGGGCCTACGCAGAGGTGGGCGCGGGCAGCCCGAAGTACCTCGTCGTCGGCTGCACCGCCAACGAAAGCGAAATCACGCAACGATCCGCGCTGCTGGAGGAGGCCAAGTCGTTTTGGGTCGAGTATCAGAAGGCCCAGTTCCCGCACGGCAAGAGCGCCGAACTATTGTCGCTCGAAGAGCAGATGCAGCAGCGTCTGGCACAGATGCCCGAATCATTGCGTCAGAGCCGCGCCCTGGTCTCGGCGGACATCGACAAGGAGTTCACGCGGGTCCTGGACTACCTGACGACGGACACCGGCTGGCGAACCGATCCGACCAAGATGCCCAACCTCGTCATGGAGCGGGACGTCGCGCCGTTGCGGGAGGCTCTTCAGCGGTACGCCGGGATCACGGGCGTCGATGCCGCCAAGCTGGCGACCCTGCGGGATACGCTGGGCAAGATCGAGCAGCAGGACAAAGCCAACCGCGCGGTCCGCGCCGAGCGGACGTACCTGCGTCCCGACCAATACGAGGGCGACGACGCCGACGCCCTACGCCGCAAGGCGCAGGCGATCGTAGCGGAGAAAGCCCAGGGCAAGGCCCTCCGCACGACGTTGCCCAACGACACGTGGAAAGAGGAAAGCGTCGTCGAGTGGACGGACACGACCCGCACGGCGCTGCGATACCGCAACACGCGATCGATGACCGCCCACACCGCAGCCAAAGCCCCCGACGGGAAGGTGTACCTGCACGCGGTGCACCTGGCCTGCGACCGGCAAAGCGACGGCAGTTGGGGCCCCCTCTACGGACACATCATGTGGTCGGACTGGATGGCCGAGAAGAACGTGGAGGAAGAGCCGCCCTTGCCCTGACCGGCAGCCGAATTAGGGCTAAGAGCGATCGTGCGGGATCGAGATCATTCGTGGCGCAAGGCTTCGATCGGGTCCAGGCGAGCGGCCTTCAACGCCGGGAAGTAGCCGAAAACCACGCCCACCGCCGCAGAGAAGACGAAAGCGATGATCACGATGCTCGGATCGAGGATGAAGGGGACCATCAGCGCGTTCTTGAGGGCCAGGGACGCCCCCAGTCCCAGGAGGATTCCGAACACCCCGCCCGAGGAGGACAGCACCACCGCCTCGACGAGGAACTGCATCAATACCTCCCGCTCCAGCGCCCCGATGGCCAGTCGCGTGCCGACCTCGCGCGTGCGCTCTGTGACCGAGACCAGCATGATGTTCATGATGCCGATGCCGCCGACCAGGAGGCTCACCGCCGCGACCGCGCCGAGCAGACCCGTGAGCATGGTGGTCGTGCCGGTGAGCATTCGCGTGATCTCCTTGGTGTCCATGACGTTGAAGTTGTCCTCCTCGCTGGGCGCCAGACGTCGGCGGTCCCGCACCAGCAGGCGGACATCCCGCTGGGCCTTTTCCGTGGATTCGCCCTCCCGGACCGAGACCTGGAGCATGCTGACGTCCCGATTCCCTGAGATTCTCCGCTGGAAGGTGCGCAAAGGCATCAGAACGATGTCGTCCTGGTCCATGCCCATGCTGTTCTGACCCTTGGGCTCGATCAATCCGATGACCTGGAACGACAAGCTGCCCAGGCGGATTCGGCTGTCCACCGGGTCCTGACTGCCGAACAGCTTCTGTCGGACGGTCTCGCCAATGACGCAGACCGAAGCCCCGGCGCGGGCCTCGCTGTCGCTGAAGGTGCGCCCGCTGTGCAAAGTCATATTGCGAAGCGTCAGCAGGTCGCTGGTGGAGCCTGTCACCCCGGTGGAGGAGTTCTGGTTGCCGTAGATGGCGGCCATCGAGCGGCTGGCCACAGGGACCACCAGCGCCACCGAGCCGATCTCCCGTGCGATGGCCTCGCCGTCTTCGACCTTGAAGGCGGGGGCGGAACTGGCCGAACCCGGGCCCATTCTCCGGCCGGGAGTGACCATCAGCAGGTTGCTGCCCATGCTCGCGATCGAGGTGGCCACCTGCTGCGTGGCCCCTTTGCCCAGCGTCACCATGGTGATCACCGAAGCCACCCCGATCACGATGCCCAGCACCGTCAGGAACGATCGCAGAACGTTGCGTCGGATCTCTCGCAGCGACAGCAGGAGCGTATTCCAGAACATCAGTGCGCCTTTCCGTTCTGTTCGTCGGATTCGATTTTGCCGTCCTTGAAGTGGACGATGCGTTTGGCGTACGCGGCCATGTCCGCCTCGTGCGTGACCATGACGATCGTGATCCCCTGCTCGCGATTGAGCTCACAGAGCAGGTTCATGATCTCTTCGCTGCGCGCGGTGTCCAGGTTCCCGGTGGGCTCATCGGCCATGAGGACCGAGGGTCCCGTGACGATGGCCCGCGCGATCGCCACGCGCTGCTGCTGGCCGCCGGACAGCTCGTTGGGGTTGTGCGATTCCCAGCCCTCCAGGCCCACGGAGGCCAGCACCTTGCGGGCGATCCGGTGTCGCTCCCGCATGGGCACGCCGCGATAGATCAGCGGCAATTCCACGTTCTCGATTGCCGAGGTCCGCTTCAAGAGGTTGTAGCCCTGGAACACGAAGCCCAGGTAGTATCGCCGCAGTCTGGCCCGCTGGTCGCGCGTCAACTGCGAAACCTCGACGCCGCGAAAGAGATACGACCCCGACGTGGGCGAATCCAGGCACCCGAGGATGTTCAGGCAAGTGGACTTGCCCGACCCGCTGTGCCCCATGATCGCAATGAAGTCGCCCTCGTCGATCCGCAGGTCGATCCCGGCCAAGGCCTGCATCGCGGCCTGTCCCGTCCCGTAAACCTTGGTCACGCTCTGCAATTCAATCAGAGGCGCCAGGTTCTCTTGCGTAGAGGCGATCATACCTACCTCCCCATCCCCATCGTATCGGTAATCACCGGCATGCCCGGGTGGATGTCGCCGGATGCGATCTCGGTCTTGATGCCGTCCGTGGCGCCGATGGTCACCGGGACCGCGACCGGCTGGCCGTCCTTCAGGACCCAGACGGTCTGCTGCCTCTTGGTGGTGTCCACGACCGGCTCCTGCGGCCTGTTGAAGCGACCGGGACCCGGCAGCATCATGCCCACCAGGCCGCGGGATGCCTGCTGCCGCTGCGCCGGCGGCGAGAACCGCAGAGCCCCATTCGGCACAAGCAACGCATTCTCGACCTTCTTGACCATAATGTCGGCCGTCGCGGTCATCCCGGGACGCAGCGACAGGTCGCTGTTGTCCACCTTCAGCACCGTCTCGTAGGTGACGACGCCGTCGACGGTCTGCGAACCGAAGCGGGTCTGCACAATCCTGGCCTGGAACGGTCGATCGAGATAAGCGGACACCGTGAACTCCGCGTCCTGGCCTTCCTTCACCTGGCCGATGTCCGCCTCGTCCACGTGCACGTGCAGCTCCATCTGGGTCAGATCCTCCGCCAGCGTGAAAAGCACCGGCGCCTGGAACGCCGCGGCCACGGTCTGCCCGGGCTCGATGCTGCGAGTCAGCACGATGCCGTCGATGGGCGAGACGATCACCGCCTTGGCGATGTCCGTCTGCGTGGCCTTGAGGGTCGCCTGGGCCTGCGCCACCGACGCCGCGGCGCTGGCCTCGTCGGCCTTGGCCCGCTCGAACGCGGCCTGGGCTGCGTCGAATTCGCTCTGCGAAGGCACCTTGCCCCCGCTGAGCTCGCGCACCCGCTGAAGCTGCGCCAGTTTGGTCTGCGTCTCGTTGAGGGTGGCCCTGGCTTGCAGGACCCTGGCCTGGGCCGCCTCCAGGGCCGCCTTCAACTGTGTCTGTTGGGCATCGAGTTTCGAGGTGTCGATCCGCGCCAGGACCTCGCCCACCTTGACCTTGTCGTTGTAGTCGGCCTCCACCGCACGGACGATGCCGGAGATCTCACTGCCCACTTCGACCTGATTGGTCGGTTCCAGCGTGCCGGTGGCGGTGACGAACACGACGAGATTGCCCAGCTTGGCCTCCTCGGTCCTGTACTGCACCACGTTGGACCTGCCCGAACTCTTCCGAAAGGACAACGCAACCACGATGGCCACGACCACCAGGATCAGGAGCAACCAGCGTTTCAGACGCCGGCCCCGGCCCGAACCGGGAGCAACGCCCAGGGTCTTGGCAATATCCGACTCGTTCTGTGATTTCGCACTCATCGATTTCTCCATATCCTAAACCCGGAAACACGGAAAAAGGGGACATTCTACTTTTTCCCCAGAGAGTCGTCCGTCGGGGGGGCCGAAAGCGAAAAAAGTAGAATGTCCCCTTTTTCCGCCATTGAGGTCCAGCCGCCGCCGAGGGCCTTGTAGAGACGGATCACGTTGGCGGTCACAACCCCATCGCTCTGACGCAACTGGTCCTGAAACGACAGGAGCGACCGCTCCGCGTCCAGGACGTCGCTGAAGTCCCGCAGACCCGCCTGATACTGGAATTGCGCCAACTCCGCGGCCGCCTGGGCTGCCTCGGTGGCTTCCCGCAGATTCTCGCGTCTTTGCTGCTCTTGCACGTAGGCGATCATTGCGTTCTCGACCTCTTCCAGCGAACTGAGGACCACGGCCCTGTACTGGATCAGAGCCTGCTCCTGCAGCGCCGACTGCACCTCGATGTTCGGGCGGACCGTCGGATCGAAGATCGCCCAGGAGAGCCGAGGGCCGCCGCTGGCGGTCCAGGTCCGCGAAGAAGCAGGCTCGCGGAACGACAGCGTCTCGATCCCGACGGAGCCGTTGAGTCTCAACTGCGGATACAGATCGGACACCGCCGCGCCGACCCGTGCGGTCTGCGCCGCCAGCTCCCGTTCGGCCTGGCGCACGTCCGGCCGGCGACGCACCACGTCCGCAGGCACGCCCACCGCGATCCGGGCCGACGGAACCGGCACCGGCTCGGTCTGCTCCAATTCCTCATCCAGAGCCCCCGGCGTCCTGCCCAGAAGCACTGCGAGGCGGTTCTTCGCCTGCTGCAGACCCGTGCGGAGGTTGGGGATCTGCGACCGTGTATTCTCCAGGTTGTACCGCGCCTGTTGCGCCGCCAGTTCGTCGCCGAGCCCTGCCTCCACCCGCCACAGGACCAGTTGATAGGTGTCCTCCTGGGCCTTGAGACTCGCCTCGGCCGCTGCGATCCGCGACTGATAGGTCCGCACGTCCACGTAGTTCAGGGCCGTCTCCGCCAGTAGCGAGATGAGGATATCGTGAAGACTCGCCTCGACGGACTCCAGGTTGGCGGTGGCCGCTTCCACCGACCGGTGGACCCCGCCGAACAGATCCAGTTCCCAGCCGGCGTCGAGACTCGCGGAGTACACCTGGCCGCTGGTGTCGAATCCATTTCGCCGATCCGCCCGGCTCGACGTGGCGGAGGCCCCTGTGTTGAACGCAGGAAGCAGACCTCCCTGCGCGATCTGGCGCTGGGCCCGCGCCTGGCGGACCCGCGACCGGGCTGTGGCGATGTCCAGGTTGCCCTCGACCGCCTGTTCGATCATGCGAGACAACGCCGGATCGTCGAGCGTCGTCCACCACGAGGCCAGAACGCACGGGTCCGTCTCCTCGGCCGTCAAACCTCGCACCAGTTCGCTGCTCCAGACTTCCGGCACGGGCGCATCCGGTCGGACGTACTCCGGCCCCACGCGGCACCCCGCCAGCGCAGCGACTCCAATTGCCAGGCACGGCCACACACTCCATCCGAAGGCCCTCGCAGCGTGTGGAGCGCTCTCCGGGCGGCAGCGACAAGCGGAGTCCTCGGAGTTTGTCGATGGCAGACCTCGTGTCGCAGAAAGACCATCGACAAGCTGTCGCGTGTCGCTGCCACCCGAAGTCGAATCCGGCTGCCTGCCGCGTCTTGCGCGTTTTCCACTGAACAGCTTCTCCCACAAAGCACTCATGAATCACTCCCGTTTCGAAGCTCTTGGGTTTCGTCGTTGTTTTCCGCCGGCCTGGGTCGCCCGCTCTCGCATGCTGCCAATTCCCGCCAGGATGAACTGCGTGACATGCTCGGCCAATTCCTCCACGCTGAACTTGAACGGCGGATCGTTGCGATGCGGCGCGCCGGGGGGCTTGCACCCTCGGATGTGGCCGATCGGGCCGAAACAAAGACCCATCAAACTCATCTCGCAGAGAACCAGACTCTGCTCGCTCGCTCCGTCGCCCAGCAACTCACAAACGAGGGCCCGCATGTCCATCCGCAGCGGGTCGATCGCCCGGTGCATGGCCTCCGCGAGCAGGCCCGTCGGGTTGGCCATCTCCTTATGTACGATCTCGACCTCGAAATTGGTCGGATCGCCCATGCGGCGCATCAGCGACAGGATCTTGCCGGCGAGCCTCTCCTCGGGCGGCGCGCCGGCGGGCACCCCCCCGTCCGGCGGATGCGCCTGCACCGACCGCTCGAAGGCGTTTCGCCACGCTTCGACGTACAGGTTCTCCTTGCTCGTGAAGTGGTAGTTCACGGCGGCAGTGTTGGCGCCGGCCTTCTCGCAAATCTCCGCATGCGTCGCCTCCCAGAATCCCTTCTGGGCGAACACTTCCGCCGCGGACGCCAGCAGCCGCTGGCGGGTCTCTTGCGCGTCCTTTCTCGGTTTTCGTTTCATGCCGGGACTCCTGTGCTCTGATTTCTATACGCTATTTTAACTTACCAGTTTAATTTGTAAATATAAATTCTTGAGCCTTCAAAAGTTGGCTGCCGCCGCGCAGTGGCGCCGAGCCGATCGATTCCGGTTGAGCCTCCGCCTAAGCGGGCGTATAATTCCGGCGTGTTCAGAGGGTTGTCGCAAAAAGGTCCGCGCACTGCACGGCCTGCAAGAAAGGGATTGGTGAGAATGACGCCTTCACGTGCGAGAGCGGGAATTCTGGCGAGTCTGGCGATGCTGGCAGTCCTGGCCGGCTGCAAGCGACAGGAAGGAGAACCGTCCTCGCAAGCGCCCATGAGCATCATCACCAAGACAGGCGTCGAGATGGTGCTGATCCCCGCCGGCACGTTCACCATGGGCGACGACGAAGGCGGGCCCGACGAGAGGCCCGCGCACCGCGTGAAGCTGGACGCGTTCTTCATCGACCGCTACGAGGTCGTGCAGGCGGAGTTCAAGAAGCACAGGATCTCCGACCCCTCGCATTTCAAAAGCGACGACCGGCCCTTGGAGCAAATCAACTGGACCGACGCGACCCTGTACTGCAATGAGCGGTCGCTGGCGGAAGGTTTTGAGCCCTGCTACGACGAGGAGACGTGGGAGTGCAACTTCGACGCCACCGGCTACCGCCTGCCCACGGAGGCCGAGTGGGAATATGCCTGCCGGGCCGGGACCGACACCAAGTACAGCTTCGGCGACCGCACCGCCAAACTCGGCGTCTACGCCTGGTGGTCCGACACCTCCGGCGGGACCACGCATCCCGTGGGCCGCAAGCAGCCCAATCCCTGGGGCCTCTACGACATGCACGGCAACGTCGCCGAGTGGTGCAACGACCGCTACGATCCGAACTACTACGCCCAGAGCCCCTCCGAAAACCCCAGAGGGCCCGCCCAGGGTCAGGAGCGGGTCATCCGCGGCGGCGCGTGGAACTCCAACGCCACTTCCTGCAAATCCGCCTACCGCGCCGGCGACCCAGCCATCGACGACACGTGCCTGGCCAACGACGCGATCGGATTTCGATGCGTCAGAAGAGGACCGACCGAATCGCCTGCGAGCGAGGGAGGCGCCATCATGCCGTCCGATCCCAGACCCAAGACCGCGTTCGTCTACCACGATCTGTACCTAGAGCACAAGACCACGCCGGGACATCCCGAGTCGCCCGGGCGGCTGACCGCCATCGTCGAGCATCTCAAGGCCGTTCGTCTCGACAACGAGCTGGCCGCGCTGACGCCCGAACCGGCGCCCCAGAAGTGGATTCAAACGGTGCACACGGCCGGCTATATCGAACGGGCCCGCAGGGCGTGCGCCGAGGGCGACGACTACCTCGACACCGGCGACGTCCCCATCTCGACGCGGTCGTACGAGGCCGCGGTCCTGGCCGCAGGAGGCGTGCTGACCGCGGTGGACGCGGTGATGAAAGGCCAGGTCGAGAACGCCTTCTGCGCCGTGCGTCCGCCGGGCCATCATGCGATGGCCGACCGGGCGATGGGCTTTTGCATCTTCAACAACGTCGCGATCGGAGCCCGGTACGTCCAGCGGCAGTATGGCCTGGCCAAAGTCCTGATCGTCGATTGGGACGTTCATCACGGCAACGGCACGCAGGCGACGTTCTACGAGGACCCGAGCGTGCTGTACTTCAGCGTGCACCAGTACCCGTTCTATCCCGGCACAGGCACGGAGTCCGAGACCGGCAAAGGCCCGGGCGTCGGAACGACAATCAACGTCCCGCTGCCCGCGGGCTCCGACGACGACGACTTCCTCGAAGCGTTCGAGAAGAAGCTCACGCCTGCGGCCGACGCATTCGGCCCCGACTTCGTCTTCGTCTCCGCGGGTTTCGACGCCCACGAGAACGACACGCTGGGCGGCATGCGAGTGACCACCGCCTGCTTCGGCAAGCTCACCCAGATCGTCAAAGGGATCGCCGAACGCAGTTGCCATGGCCGGCTCGTCTCGGTCCTCGAAGGCGGCTACGGCCTGCGAGGTCTGGCTTCGTCGGTCGAAACTCACCTGGGCGTCCTGATGGATTGACAATCGAATGCTCTTTCAAACCCTGCCGTTCCTCTTCTTCTTCGCGGTCGTCTACAGCGGTTATCTGCTCGTCAAGGGGACCCGCCTGCGATTGCCCTGGCTGCTCGTCAGTTCGTACGTGTTCTACGCGTGGCTCGATTGGCGGTACCTGATCCCGCTGGCGTATGCGACCGTCGTCGATTACTTCGTCGCCGGGCGGATCGAGGCCGGTTCGCGGAAACGCGTCTGGCTGACCCTGAGCATCGCGAACAACCTGCTGGTGCTGGGCTACTTCAAGTACGCGGGCTTCTTCGCGGAGAACGTCAATGCCCTGCTGTCGGCGATGCGCACGCCGTATGAGATTCCCGTCCCGAGCCTCCTGTTGCCGGCGGGCCTGTCCTTCTTCCTCCTGCAATCCATCGGCTACACGATCGACGTCTACCGCGGCACCGCGAAACGGGAGAGGAGCTTCCTGGCCTACGCGACCTTCGTGTCGTTCTTTCCGCGACTGCTGGCCGGGCCCATCGAGCGGGCCAACCACCTGTTGCCCCAACTGCACGGCGCGGGCCGGGTCACCCTGCAGGACTTCACGGACGGCCTGTCCATCTTCGTCGTGGGCTACTTCAAGAAGGTAGCACTGGCCGACTACCTGGCGATCTACGTCGCGAGCGTCTACGCCTCCCCTGAGCAGCAGCAGTCCCCTGCCCTGCTGCTTGCGACGTTTCTCTTCGCCTGGCAGATCTACTTCGACTTCAGCGGCTACACGGACATGGCTCGCGGCATTGCCCGCATGATGGGCATCGGCCTGATGCTGAACTTCAATAACCCGTATCTGGCGGTGAGCATGGGCGACTTCTGGAAGCGGTGGCACATCAGTCTGTCGTCCTGGTTCCGCGACTACGTCTATATCCCGCTGGGCGGCAATCGCAAGGGCAAGTTCGGCACGTATCGGAACCTGTTTCTCACGATGGTTCTCTCGGGTCTCTGGCATGGGGCCGCGTGGACCTTCGTCCTCTGGGGCGCCATCCACGCCCTGGGCAATTTCGCGACCCGCGAACTGGAGCGGACGCCGTTCTATTTGCACAAGCTGCCGACCCTCGTCAAACAGCTCTTCGTGTTCGCGCTGGTGACCTTCGCCTGGATCTTCTTCCGGGCCGCGAGCATCGGCGACGCCTGGACGATCGTCGCGAGGATCTTCACCTCGGGCGTCTCGGATCCGAAGTGCCCGCCGCTGGCGATCGGTCTGATCGCGGCGGTGTGGATCTATCAGTACCTGTTCGAATCGCGGCTGCGGTCGATCCTGGAGATCCGCGTCGTGCGGATCGTCCTGATGATCCTGTTGTTGACGTACCTGGTCCTGACCATCCCGGCCGAGGGCCAGCCGTTCATTTACATGCAGTTCTGATGATGAAAACTCGAAACTCAAGTATTGAAATCCGAGACAAATCCAAAGTACGAAATCCAAACGGCCGAAGCGCTGTCGCAACACGAGAGTCCCGTTTTGGATTTCGAGATTCCGTCATTCGAATTTGTTTCGGATTTCGGATTTCGATATTCGAGCTTCCGGTTTTCTGGAGATAAGCTAAGATGCAAAACGACAACTTCGATTGCTCGCACTCGCTGCGGCTCTCGGCTGTCGACTGGGTCATCGTGGGCGTCGCAATGCTGGCGATCATCGGCCTGACGCCGGTCCTCTGGCAGCGTTACGAACGCTTCGAGCCCGGCGACGACTACCGCATGCCCTATGAACTGAGCAGCAGCTACTGGCTCTACAGCCGCTACAGCAGGCAAGCGTGCGACAAGCGAAAGACGCTCGTGATCGGCGACTCGGTCGTCTGGGGCCATTACGTCCCTGCGAACCAGACGCTCTCGCACTACCTCAACGAGTTCACCGGCCGGCGGCAGTTCGCCAATCTCGGCCTGGACGGAACGCACCCTGCGGCCCTCGAAGGCCTGCTCCGCTATTACGCTCCGCACCTGCGTCGGCGCACGATCCTGCTGCATTTCAACCCGCTCTGGATGACCTCGCCCAAGCACGACCTCCAGACCGACAAGGAATTCCATTTCAACCATCCGGACCTCGTCTCGCAGTTCACGGTCCCGATCCCCTGCTACAAAGCCCCTTTCGCCAAGCGGGCGAAGATCGCGATCAAGCGGACGATCCCCTTCTCGAACTGGATCGCGCACTTGCGGACCACCTACTACGACAGCACGGACATCCAGAACTGGACGCTGCGACATCCGTACGCGTGCCCGCTGAAGCCGCTGACGCGAGGCTTGCCCGAGTCGGCGGGCGTGCCCGAGCCCGCGGGCGGAACCTGGGTTCAGAAAGGGGCCAGGAAGCAGGACGTGACTTGGGTCAAGCTCGACACGTCGCTGCAGTGGAAGTTCTTTCGCCGGTCCCTCGATCTGCTGCAAAACCAGGGCAACCGCGTCTTCGTCCTGGTGGGCCCGTTCAACGAGCACATGCTCAACGAAGCCGACGCCGCGGACTACGGCGCGATCAAGACCCAGGTGGCCGACTGGCTGACGAAGAACAAGATCCCCTTCTCCATGCTGGGGCCCCTGCCGCCGGAGCATTACGTGGACGCCAGCCACCCCATCGGCGAAGGGTACGCCTTGTGGGCCAGGGGGTTGCTCCAGGACTCTGCGTTCACCGGACTGATCCACTGATCGTGGAAGATCGCCCCGTGGTCATCCTTTCGCCACTGCGTCGATGACATCGTTGAACGATTGCGGCACAGGCGCTTCGACGGTGATCTCCTCTCCCGACGGCGGGCGAATGGTCAGACGCTTCGCGTGGAGCATCATGCGGGAATAGTCCCGCTGGATGGCTCGATCTCCATAGAGGCGGTCGCCCACGATCGCGTGGCCGATGCTGTGGAGGTGCACGCGGATCTGGTGCCGCCGGCCCGTGTGGGGATAGGCTTCGAGGAGCGTGTGGGCGGGCAATCGCCGTGCGACCTGGTACTCGGTGAGGGAGGGCTTGCCATGCTGGGCGTTGACCCCGACCCGGCCGGAGCCGAAGCGGGCCAGCGGCTTGTCGATCTTGCCCCAGTCGCTCTCGACGACCCCGTGGACCAAGGCCAGATACGTCTTGCGGACCTTGCGGGTTTCGAACTCCATGTTCAGGTGCCGATGGGCCTGGACATTGCGGGCGAAGAGGATCACCCCGCTGGTGTCCTTGTCGATCCGATGGACGATCAGCAGGGTCTCGCCGCGTTCGGAACACAGCCGTTCGAACAGCGAAGGCTCCTGGGGATTCTGCTCGGGGATCGCCGCGAGCCCTTCCGGCTTGTTCACGGCGATCAGATCCGCACTCTCGAAGAGGATCTCGAACCCCATTCAGCACTTCTCCAGAGCCGGAAATCCGAAACAAATCCAAAGGGAAGAGAAATCCAAATGCTCATAACGCTGTCGCGGGACTTGCGGAACCGTTTTGGACATTTCAGTTTTGGTCATTCGTGCTTGTTTCGGATTTCGGCTTTCGATATTCGGACTTGGGCTGCAATCTTCCCGCCGAATCACGCATGGCGATCCGTCTCGCCTGGTCCATAGTACGAGCAGTACGTCCGGTCGGACTCCCAGACCGTGATGCAGTGGAGCCGGCCGGGATCGAAACGGCCCTCCAGTCGCTCCCAAGCGAAAATCGCGAGGTTCTCCACCGTCGCGATTCGCTTCTCAAATCCGGGCACGTCCACGTTGAGGTTCTTGTGGTCCACCAGTTGCATCAGGTGCGAATCGACCGTCTGCTCGAATTGGCCGATCTTCAGGGCAGGACCTCCCGCGGGCGTCGCGACCGTCACCTCCACGATATAGTTGTGTCCATGGCCGGTGGGGTTGGCGCACTTGCCGAAGACCTCGAAATTCCACTCGGGCGAGAACGCGTCGTTCCACAGCTTGTGCGTGGCGGCGAATTCGAACTTCTCGCTGAAGTACATTGTGTCCGGGTCTTTGGTGTCCATCGCCAGTTTCCTGAAGGGGTTCAACTTCAAACAGAGCCGGTCTACTTGAATCGAGTCGAACTTGTCGGCCAGGCGCTCATAAGCCGACCACAGAATCTCTGAGGCGGCGACGAGAGGGATGTGCTCGCCACGGCGCAAGTGTTCGCGAATCCTACGGGCGAAGACCGGCACGGCGACCTGCCGAACGACGCGGTCGATGTCGCTGACGTTCACGAGCAATCCGGTCTCGGGCCGGACCGGACCGATCAGCTCGGCCGCCAGTTCGAGGTAGACGCTCAACCCCTCCCCGGCGGGCTTGGACGCGTACGAATTGCACCCGAGGCTGTCCTCGTCGAGGAACGGGTTGATCGAGAACCGGACGAACCTGCCCAAACGAACCATATGACCCTTTGGATCTACTATTTACGATTTACTATCGACTATTTGAGCTGTCGCATGTGCGGCGGGCCCTTCGGCATCCGAGCAGATAGCAAATCGTAAATGGTCGATAGTAGATTCTCTCACCCTTTGTCGTTGTGCATCAGGCTCAGGACCTCGCTGCGGCTGCGGGCGTCGCGTTTGAAGATCCCGCGAAGAGCCGACGTGACCATCATCGATCCGGGCTTTCGGATGCCGCGGATCGTCATGCAACTGTGCGAGGCATGGAGCACGACCGCCACGCCCTGCGGCTTGAGCTTGTCCATGAGAAAATCGGCGATCTGGCCGGTCAGACGCTCCTGGCACTGGAGCCTGTGCGCGAAATCGTCCACGATCCTAGCGAGCTTGCTGACGCCCAGGACCTGGCCGCTGGGGAGGTAGGCCACGTGGGCCTTGCCGATGAACGGCAGCATGTGATGTTCGCAGATGCTGTAGAACGGAATGTCGCGGAGCAGCACGATTTCGTCGCACGGCTCGGTGAACACGCTCTCGATATGGATATTCGGGTCGTTGAACGTGCCGCCGAGCAACTCGCCGTACATCCGTGCCACGCGGTCCGGCGTCTTCCTGAGGCCTTCGCGGTCGAGGTCCTCTCCGACCGCCAGCAGGATCTCCTGCACCGCCTTGCGGATTCGCTCGGTGTCGATTGTCTTTTTCACTTCACTCATCAGCGCTTCTTCTCAACCAAATTCATCAGGTACGTAGTCAACAGCCGCACGCCGAAACCCGTGCTGCCGAGCGAGGAATATTCGGTGGGCTTCGTGAACAGATCCATGCCCGCGATGTCCAGGTGGGCCCACTTCGCCTCGCCGACGAACTGACGCAGGAACGCCGCAGCGGTGCAGGCGCCGCCCCACCGGGGGCCGGCGTTCTTGAGGTCCGCGATCTTGCTCTTCATCTCGTCGGCGTACTCGTCGCCGCTGGGCAGGGGCCAGACGCTCTCACCGCTATTCTCGGCGGCCTTCTGGATCTGCGCGATCAACTCGTCGTCGTTGCCCATCAGACCCGCCTTGTACGTCCCGAGAGCGACCATGCACGCGCCGGTCAGCGTCGCGATGTCGACGACGACGTCGCACTTGTGCTTCACGGCGTAGGTGATCGCGTCGCACAGAATCATGCGACCCTCGGCGTCGGTGTTGAGGATCTCGACGGTCTTGCCGCTGTAGGTGGTGACGATGTCGCCCGGCCGGTAGCTCGTGCTGCTCGGGAGGTTCTCCGCCGACGGGATCACGCCCAGAACGTTGATCGGCAGGCCCATCAGGGCTACCGCGCGCACCGTCGCCATCACCGCGATCGCGCCGCTCTTGTCGAATTTCATCTGGTCCATGTCCTGCGCGGGCTTGATGCTGATGCCGCCGGAATCGAACGTGATGCCTTTGCCCACAAGGGCCACGGTCGGCAGGTCCTTCGCGGGCTTCTTGGCCGGGGTGTACTTCAGGACGATCAATCTGGGCTCGCTGCGACTGCCGGCTCCCACCGCGAGGATGCCGCCCATCTTGTTCTGTCGAAGCTTCTTCCGATCGAAGATCGTGCATTTGACGGTCCGCAGGCCGCGAACCATTTCCTGCGCCGCCTTGGCCAAAGCAGGCGGATCGATCACGTTGCCCGGTCGGTTGGCCAGAGTCCGCGCCGCGTTCTGGGCCCGTCCGACGATCGCACCGGTCGCAATGCCGGACGAAAGGTCCTTGATCTGCGACGAATCGGGGTCCACGATCTCGAAAGCGAGCGAGCCGGGGCGACCATTGCCGTTCTCCGTGAGGAACTCGTCGTAGCGGTAGCTGCCGAAGTAGACCCCCTCGGCGATCACCCGTCCCACAGCCTCGGCGTTGAAAGCTCCGACAAACGACGGATGCAAGGCCAGCGACACGTGTTTGACCTTCATGTCGACCGCTCGGCTGGCGGCGGCGCCCGCGGCCTTGCGAAGCGTGTCGAGCGTGGCCTTCTTCCGCTCGCCCAGGCCCACCAGAAGCACGCGTTCGGCGGCGATCCGCCCATTGGCGTAGACGACCGCACTGGTCTTGGGTTTGCCGGTGAAGTCGCCGATCTTGGCCAGCCGTCCGAGGTCCCCGCCGAGCTTGTCGTCGAGAGTCCGGATGATCGGACCGGGGTCTCCCGCATCGGAGAACCGCCCGACGACCAGTATGTCCGTCTTGCACTTGGCGAGGTCAACCCGTCGCGTCGTCACGTTCACATCGATGATCTGTCTCATAGATCAACCATCAATCCTTCTTGGTCTTGTCTTTGACCCGGTGGTACAGGTAGCTCTCGATGAACGGCTCGATCTCGCCGTCGAGAACCGCGTTGACGTTGCCGGTCTCATGGCCGGTGCGATGGTCCTTGACCAACTGGTACGGCTGGAGCACGTAACTGCGGATCTGGCTGCCCCAGGCGATTTCGCCTTTGTCGCCATAGAGCTTGCTGATCTCCTCGTCGCGTTTGTCCTGATCGAGCCGGTTGATCTTCGACTGCAGAATGGAAAGGCCCATTCTCTTGTTCTGGGCCTGGCTCCGCTCGTTGACGCACTCGACGAGAATCCCCGTCGGAACGTGGCGGATGCGAACGGCGGTGGAGACCTTGTTGACGTTCTGGCCGCCGGCGCCCGACGCCCGACGGAAGTAAACGATCTCCAGGTCGGCTTCCTTGATGGTCAGATCGGTCTCAGGCAATTCCGGGAGCACGTCGACAGCCACGAAACTCGTGTGCCGGCGGGCATTGGCGTCGAACGGGCTGATCCGAACGAGCCGGTGTACGCCGACCTCGCAAGAGAGCTTGCCATAGGCGAACGGCCCCATCACGCGCAACTGGATCGAGCGGATGCCCGCTTCCTCGCCCGGCGTGATGTCCAGCTCCTCGTATTTGAACTTGTTCTCATCGAAGTACCGCGTGTACATGCGAAGCAACATGCTCGCCCAGTCGCAGCTTTCCGTGCCGCCTGCGCCGGCGTGAATGCTGAAGAAGCAGTTGCGCATGTCTTCGGGACGCGACAGAAGCCCCTGAAGCTCCACCTGCTGACATCGCTTCTCCGCAGCCTTGGCGTCCGCTTCGACCTGGGCCATCTCGCCAGCGTCGCCCTCTTCTGCGGCCAGTTCGAACAGTTCCGCGAGGTCCTTGACCTCTCTCTGCAGGCTCTCGACGGGCTCGATGACCGCCTTCAGAGCGCTGAGCTGCCCGACGATCGCCTGGGCCCGTTCCTGGTTGTCCCAGAACCCGGGCGTCGCCATCTTGTTGCCCAACTCGTCCAATTGCGACTTTTTGCTCGGCAAGTCAAAGCCAGTCCCAGATCTTTTCGACCCGGGCCTCAAGCTCGCCAATCATCGTCTTCAGTTCCGCAACTTCCATCAGGCCCCTTTCAGGAATCTTCGATTTGCGATCTACTATTTGCGATCTGGGCCTGCATACGCCGCAGGATGCCCCCAATCGTCGATTGTCCCAAGAGGAAACCGCAAATAGCAAATGGCAGAAGGGGGTTTTATACCATATCCTGCCTCTATATGCAATCGGGCGTTCGGGGGTTCACCCTGCGTCGGGAACTGCCGCGTGAGCGAAGGGCTTTGCAGATCGCTCTTGCATTGGGCCCGAATGACGCGGTAACATGCCGGCTCAACGTCCATGGAAGGATTCGGTCATGACCAGAAACAAACGGATCGCATTCACCATTCCAGAGGAGCATTGGAAGGGACTATCCGCTCTGGCGGGCACGTTCGGCGTTTCGGCCGAAGAGGTCGTCCGTCAATCGCTCCCCGACGACGCGGTCATAGGCCTGTTCTTCCAATGCCGGGTTTATGAGCCCCTGCTCAAGTGGGACGACGTGGCGCAGGCGGGCCGAACCGCCATTCGCGAACGACTGCGAGAGATGTACATGAAGGGGGTGCGCGAGCACGTCGCCAGACTGGGCCTGAGCCTGGAATCCACCGCGGAAGAGGTCGAAGCCGCCAAGAAGCGGGCTCTCGATGAACTGACGGCCGATGCCGATCGGTCGCCCGAGGTCCAGATCGAAAAGGCCCAGGAAGATTCCGTCTATCTCGGCTATCTGTACGAAGCCTGGAAACGTGCCAAGGCCGGCGTGCAGGGATATGCCATTGCCGAGGTGGAAATCCAGGGAGCCGCTCCGGCCAGCCCGCACACCGCTTGGGCGGTGCTCAAAGACGGTCGCATCGTCTGACGCCAGCCAAATCTTCCGCTTGGATTCTGTCTGTCTGCTATCGACCACCGCGACGGAGACACGCGTTCTTACGTGCCAACCAGATTTTCGCAAGAAAACTCTTGCAGAAGAATGAATAATTGTTCATAATATGAATATGTTGTCTCAACATGAATATATGTTCATGGAGATATGTGATGTCTGCAGCCGGGTCGTCGAGAAAAGAACGAGAACGACAACAGCACCGTCAGGAGATCCTCTCGGCCGCGCTGGAACTGTTCGCTGAAAAGGGGTTTGCAGGCGTTTCGATGCAGGAAATCGCCGCTGCGGCGGAGTTCGCCACTGGGACCCTGTACAAGTTCTTCCCCAGCAAAGAGGACTTGTTCTTCGAATTGCTGGAATCCACCACGGAAGAAGGCTTGGGTGTAGTCATGTCGGCGCTGGACGGCGCGGAAGACGAACTGGTGAAGCTCTCCCGCTTCATCCGCCTTCACGAGCGGATCATACGGGAGCAAGGTCCTGCACTGAGACTTTATGTCCTGGAGAGCAGTGGGAGATGTCTGCCGGGGCCGCGAGTCGAGGCCAAGAAGAAGCAGATCGATGAGCGAATCGTCTCCGGCCTCTCTCGGGTGATTGCCGCGGGCGTCTTCAGGGGATCGATCAACGACGTCGATCCGGTCATGGCCGCGACGTGTCTGCACTACTCGCTGGAAGGGTTGATCCTGGCCGCGGTTGGCGAACCGCAGCCGACGGATGTGAATGAAGATCTTGCGAAGCTCGAAGACGTGTTCTTCAGAGGGCTCGCCAAGCCATAGGAGGTGAATGTGACGCGTAACGCACGGCGGTGGTTCTCACCGCCATTTCTGATCCTGATGTTTCTGGCGGGTTGCCGCTCCTACGACGGAGCGAGAATCCGTCGAGAGCATGCCGACAACTATCCGGAGGCTCTTCGCGAAAAGACCACGGAGGTCTTTTCAGAGCACAAGGCCCTGAGCCTGAACGACTGCATCGCCATCGCGATGGAGAACAACCTCGCGACGCGAACCGCCGCGACCGAGAAGCGAATCGCCAAGCTCGAACGGCGAATCGCCTTCGCGAACTTCCTTCCGGCGGTGAAGCTGGACTACTCGCAATATGAGTTCGATCCGACCATCTCGCTGCCCCTGTCGGAGGACGAAACCCTGCGTCTGGACAGCACCAAGGCCTTGCTTTGGAACGCCAGCGTTTCGGTCTTCAACCCCGCCACCTGGTTTCTCTATGGCATGCACAAGCGAGGCGAGGAAATCGCCGATCAGGTCGTCCTTTACACCCGACAGATGACCGCCCTGCAGGTGACGATGCTGTACTTCCAGTGCCTGACGCTGGAGCAGGCCGAGCGGTCGATGGCGGCCGACGTGGAGGCCGCGGAGGCCCTCCACGTTGAAGTCGCCGCTCTGGCGCAGGAGGGCCTCGTCAACGCCTGGCAGGCGGACCAGGCCGACGTCTACGCGAGGGCCCGCAAGGCCGAGCTGGCGCGTACCCGCCGGACGCACGAACAGACGGTATCGGCTCTGTTGGCGGCCATGGGGCTTTCGCCTCTGACGGAAATCTCGCTGACCGAGGGAACGCCGCTGACGCCGCCCGAAGGATCGATGGAAGAACTGATCCTGGAGGCCATGTTGAACCACCCGTCGCTGCACATGGCCGACCGCCAGATCGCCATCGAAAAGGAGAAGGTCAAACTGGCGATTTCGAGTTTTCTGCCTGTGCTTGGCGCGTTTGCTTACCATCCGGACTCGCTCAATTCGTCGCTGGCGCCGTCGAACCAGTGGATCTACGGCCTGGCGGGCACGATGACGCTCTTCAACGGGTTCGCGAACATCAACCAGTACAAAGCCGCCCGCCAGGGGCGGGAGAAGGCGTTCATCGCACGGGAGCAGACCGCGTTGACGCTGATGCTCGAAGTCATTCGAGCCCGGCAGAATCTGGACACCGCGCAGGACCAGTTGGACCTGGCCCAGCGATCCCTGACCGTCGCATCCCGGCGGCACGCCGAGACGATCCAGAAGCGCGATGAAGGATTGATCGGTTCCGCGGAGCTGCTCCGAGAAACCGCGGAACATGCGAAGGCGCAGATGCAGGTCCTGGCGGCTCGATTCCAGCACCAGGTTGCCGTGGCCACGCTGCTGAACGTGATGGGAAAGACTGAAACGGATGTTGAGGTGAAGACACATGACAGTCAATCGTGAAGACACCGCCGGCAGGAGCCGGCTTGGACGAACAGCGATATATGTCGGGGCACTGGTTCTGATCGGCGTCCTGGGGGCAGCGGGCCGGGGTCTGTACGGACGAGCGACTGCCCAACCAACGACGGAGGCAAGCCCTTCGAGCGACGCGAGGCGGGCGCCTGTGATGGTCGCGCCGGCTGCGATGCGACGGTTCGACCGCAGCGTCCTGGTACAGGGCAACGTCGAAGCGAAGAACTGGGCCATGGTCTCGCCGCGAGTCGGGGGCGCCATCGAAGCGGTCTTCGTCGAAAAAGGCGACATGGTCGTCGCAGGGCAAACGAAGCTCTTCGCCATCGACCAGGCAAACCTCGAAAAGGCGGTGCAGATCGCCGAACACGCGCTCGACGTGGCCCGTTCGTCCACGAAGGAAAAAGAGGCGAGCCTCGAACGGGTCGAGGTGGACCTTCACAAGGCCTCTCTGGACTACGATCGGTTCACCCGCCTGCGGGAGAAAGAGGCGGTCACCGTCGACGCCTTCGAGCAGCAGCAGTCGCGACATCGGCAACTGCTGGCGGCAGCCAAACACGCCAGGACGCTCGTGGACTTGTCCAAGTCTCAGGAACGCCAGGCGGAGGCTTCGCTGGAGATCGCCAGGAAGAACCTGGCCGACGCGGTGGTCGTCGCTCCGATCGGCGGCGCCGTCAGCGAGCGGCTCCACGAACCCGGCGAGATGGCCAATCCCGGCAATCCCATCCTGCGGATCGACGATCCCTCCGTCGTAGAGGTCGCGGCGTTCCTGCCGGTGCAATACTATCCGCAGGTGGCGGTCGGTCGGACCGCGATGAACGTCAGGGTGGGCTCGATCGAGATCAAGGACCTCGTCGTCAGTTATCGAAGTCCCACGGTCGATCCCAAGCTGCGGACGTTCGAAGTCAAGTGCCTGGTGAAGGACCCGCCGGCAGGGATCGTGCCCGGCGCGATGGCCAACATCACGATTGTATTCGAGAGCCGCCAAGGACTGGGCGTTCCCTCGTCGTCGATCATCGAACGCTCGGGCAAACCCGTCGTTTTCGTCGTCCGCAACGGCGCCGCGACCCAGGTGGCCGTCACGCCCGGCATCGAGGCCGCCGGCTGGACTGAGATCGGTCAGGCCGAAGTGAGCGAGAACGAACCGGTTGTGACGCTCGGGCAGAACATGCTCGACACCGGCGCAGCGGTCGAGGTCCAGCAGGAGGAGAAGTAATGTTCCTGTCCGATTCATCCATCCGCCGGCCGGTGGCGATGACCAGTCTGATCCTCGGCCTGACCCTGCTGGGCCTGAACGCCTACCGCAAGCTGGGCCTGGAGCTGATGCCCAAGATGGACGTGCCGTACATCACGGTCACCACCATCTATCCCGGCGCCAGTCCCGAGCAGATCGAGACCGACGTCGCCAAGCGGATCGAGGACCAGGTCGTCACGATCGACGGGCTCAAGCACGTCAGTTCCGCCTGCATGGAGAACGTCTGCCAGACCCTGCTGGAGTTCAACCTGAACGTGAACGTGGACATCGCGGCCACCGACGTTCGCGAGAAGCTCGACCTGATCCGCGCCGATTTCCCCGAGGACGTGGAGGACCCCAAGATCCTCAAGTTCGACATCAACGCCCAGCCGATCATCCACATGGCGGTGACCGGCGACGTGCCCCTCGACGAGTTGTACGACTACGCGGACAACACGCTGCGAGACCGGCTCACCGTCCTGGCCGGCGTCGCGAACGTCGATCTCATCGGCGGGGCCAAGCGCGAAGTGCGCGTCCTGCTCGACCGCGAGAAGCTGGCGGCCAGGGGGCTGTCCAGCATGAGCGTCGTTCAGGCCGTGCAGCAGGCGGTGCGAACCATCCCGAGCGGTCGCGTGACCGACCACGGGCGCGAGTTCTCCGTGAAGTTCGACGCCGAATACAAGGACATCCCGGAAATCGCCACGCTCCAGGTGGCCGGCAAAGACGGTCAACGGTGCTACATCCGCGATGTCGGACGGGTGGTGATGACGACCGCGGAGCTTCGCCAGAAAGCCGCGGTCGACGGCCGGCCCTGCGTGTACATCAAGGTCGTCAAGAAGGCCGAGGCCAACGCGGTGAAGGTCGTCCACAGCGTCAGAAACGCAGTCGAGACCCTCAACCGCCAACTGCCCGGCGGCATGGAGCTCGTCTGGGTCACCGACGACGGACGGTTCATCGAGGCCTCCGTCCGAAGCGCCTGGAGCAACATCGGTCAGGGCATCCTCCTGACCGCCGCGATCCTGTTCTTCTTCCTCTACAACATCCGCGCCACGCTCGTGGTCGCGATCACGATGCCGCTGACGGTGGTCATCAGCCTGTTCTTCATGCAACTGGCCGGCTACACGCTCAACACCTCGACGCTGATCTCGATCGGTCTGTCGATCGGCATCCTCGTGACCAACTCCATCGTGGTCCTGGAGGCCGTCGTCTCGCGTCTCAAGGAGACGGGCAACCCGAAGGAAGCAGCCCGCCTGGGCGCCAGGGAAGTCGCGGTCGCGGTCTTGGCCAGCGCGGGCACCAATATCGTCGTGCTGTTCCCGATCGCGATGATGGGCAGCGTCATCGGCCAGTTCATGAGACCCCTGGCCTGGACCATGCTCATCATGACCGCGGTGTCGCTGTTCATCTCGTTCACGCTGACTCCGATCCTGTGCTCGATCCTGCTCAGGCCCTCCAACGGCCGGCAGAAGGGGCTTCTGCACCGAATGGAGACGGGTTTCAACCGCGTGCTGAACAGAGTGATCGCAGGGTATCGTTGGGTGCTTTCCTTCAATGAGAAGCACCGGCTCGTCGCATTGGCCATCCTCGTCCTGACCGTCGCGATGCTCGTTCACGCGATGTCCCTGGGCGGCAAGGTCGGGTTCGGTTTTGCTCCCAACACCGACCAGGGTCGTGTCTTCGTCAAGCTGGAGTACCCCACGTCGTACAGTCTCGACCGGGCGATCGAGAGGGTGCGACTCGTGGAAGAGCGTGTCAAGGACGTGCCCGAGCTCAGGCACGTGCTCAGTTCCCTGGGCAAGGTCGAAGGCGTGATCGGCCAATCCACGCAGGGCGTCTATCTCGCCCAGCTGCTGTTGACCTTCTCCGAGCGAGACGAGCGGACCCTCACGATCGAGGACCTCCAGACCGAGGTCCGCAAGCGTCTGGCCGGCTATCCGGAGTGCATCCTCACCATCACTCAGCCTGCGATGATCGGCGGTCAGAACCAGGACATCGAACTGTTGATCGCCGGGGATGAGCTGACGACCCTCAATCGTCTGGCGGTCGACACGCAAACCCGCGCCGGCCAAATCCAGGGGATCAAGGACATCGACACAACCGTCCGCGCCGGCAAACCCGAAATGGCCATCCTGCCCAAGCGGGCCACCCTGGCGGACCTGGACATTCCCGCGATCAGTCTCGGCCTGGCCTTGCGAGCCAACCTCGAAGGCATCGAGGCCGGCACTTTCAAACGAGGCGACCGCAACTACGACATCGTCGTCGAGTTGGAGGATGAGCCGGGACAGGACCAGGTCGAGCAGTTCCTCTTCCCCGGCGCGCCGGGCCGGCCGATCCTCCTGTCGAACCTGGCCGACGTGGAGCACCGCATCGCACCCGTCCAGATCACCCGACAGGACAAGCGGCGCGTCACCAAGGTCTTCGCCAACCTCAAGCCCGAGCTGGCGCTGGGCAACGCGGTCAAGAGGATCACCGAGACGATCGATTCCGAGGTGCGGTTCCCGCCGGGCTACGACTACTGGTTCTCCGGCATGTACGAGAGAATGTCCGAAGCGGTGGCCGCGTTCGGCGAGGCGGGTCTGATGGCAGTCGTCCTGGTGATCCTGAGCCTTGCCGCGATCCTCGAATCGTACAAGCAGCCGTGGCTGATCCTCGTGACGGTTCCGCTGGCTCTGATCGGCGTGATGTGGGCCCTGGCGCTGACGGGCGAGAGCATGTCGATCTTCGTGCTCATGGGCATGGTCATGATGGTCGGCATCGTGGTGAACAACGCGATTCTGATCGTGGACGGGTTCAACGTGCACGTTCGCGAGGGCGTTCCTCGCCACAAGGCGATGATCACAGCCTCTTGCGAACAGTTCCGTCCCGTGATTATGATCACGCTGGCAGCGGTTCTAGGCATGCTCCCGCTGGCCTTGAGTCGGGGCATCGGAGCCGAGATGCGCGTCGGCGTCGGCATCGCCTCCGTCGGCGGCATCCTGGTCTCGGGCATCCTGACGCTCGTCGTCGTCCCGATCCTCTACGATCTGACGACGCGAAAAAGCGGCAAACACTGAAAGGACGGCGCTCATGTTCAAGAAGACAGATCTTTCGATCCTGGAACCCTTCCTGAGCTTCGAACCGCTCGAATTGGGCGACGCCATTCACTTCCATGACGACCTGCTGACCATGGCCGATGCGTCGAATGCGATCGAGTGTTTCCGATACTTCCTGGAGGACCTCCGCCAAGGCGCAGGCAAGCCTCTGGCGATCTGGAGCTCCAGTCGATGCTTCTCGCCCGAGCAGTGCGGAGCGTTTCTCAAGAGGCTGGGCAGCCTCCAGGAGAAGTATTCAGCGGGGCGATGCGCATCCACGTCCGTGAGCGGACAGGCCATGGCGCGGGAAGAGAACGTCTTCGTCGGACTGATCCGCTGGCTGCGGTCCGTGAAACGGCCGGTGATCATGGTCTTTCAAGGCGAGGTCTCCTTGTCGTTCCTCGGAATCGGGCTCGCCTGCGACCACCGGATCGCGACGTCCGACACCACGTTCTGCAACCAGGAGCGTCAATGCGGCATGCCGCCCGGCTCGGGGCTGCTCTATCTGCTGCCGGCCTATATCGGATTGGGCAGGGCCAATAACCTGGTGACTCGCACCGCGGAGTTCTCAGCACACCTGGCTTTGGACTGGGGACTGCTCGACGAGGTCGTGACGCCTTCCGAACTGGACCGGACCGTTCGGACGATGGCCCAAGAGGTGTCGGGCCTGTCGCCCGACGTGTTGGGGTCGATCAAGCAGCTTCTCAATCTCCGATTGCCCGACTTCGACAGGTACTTCACGCTCGAGAGCCAGGCGCTGGATATGGCGCTGCGGGGCAAGCCCTGGCAGAAGCTGCCGGACCAGGAGCCAGGGGAGAATCCCGGAACTGCGTGACAACAAAGCGAGCTCAAAGAACCGAAACGCCCGACGCCGTGCGGCGGCGGGAGCGATTCGATCCTTTGAGCTCGCATAGCTCGACGCGCAGACCTATAGTTCCTTGATCAAGACCTCGCGAACGACGATCTTCATCGGGCCGAACTCGGCGCCGGGATGAACCTGGAAGCCGATCGAGCCCGAGTCGCTGGTCGTGTCGTGGACGTCCGCGACCTGGCGGCCGTTGAGCCAGACTTGGAGGTGGTCGCCCTGGGCCCGGATCTTGATCGTGTTCCAGCCGTCGCGGTTCTCAAGAGACTTGTCGAGATTCCTCGCCAGAAAGAGCTTGCCGGGACAGTAGACGGTGCCCGAGTAGGCCTCGGGATCCTTGTATTCCAGGATGTCGGCCTGGTAGGCCTTCCCGTTGTTCTGGTACCGGAACCAGACGCCGCTGTTGCAGGGCCACTCGGCGCGATATGTGACGACCGCCTCGAAGTCCTTGAAGCCGGCGGTCGTGAACAGGTCGCCCGGCGCGTTGTTGGCGCCTTGCGTGCCGACGAGCTGGCCGTTCTCGACAACCCATTTGGCGTTGCCGGTGGGCTGCCAGCCGGTGAGGTCCTTGCCGTTGAAGAGCGCCGTGTATCCGCTCTTGACGGTTGCCGACCCGGTCTTCGCGTCCTGTCCGTGGCATCCCGCAAGAATCACTGCCGCCAACGCCAACACAACAATCGATATCCGCATGTCTTTCCCTTTCCCAACTTCAAACTTCACACTTCAAACTCGACACTTCCCACTTACTTGCGCTCTTCCCAAATATCCGTCGTGCGAGCCGCGACATCCGGCATCGCCGGCAGCGGCGCGCTCGGGATCGGCTCGTACCAGAAGGTGGCGGTGGACCAGTCGTCGCGGGTCTCGGCCAGCCCGTCCTTCCAGGCGATCTGCTGGATCGTGATGCGGGCCTCCTGCCTCCAGTAGATCGGGTCCGGCAGGTGCCAGCGGTACATCGAGATGAAGTTCCGCTCGTCCAGGTTGCAGCCGTTGTAGAAAAAGGGCGTCTGCTGCATGCCGTACGACAGGCCCACGTAGTCCTCGCTGCCGGTGCCGACGATCGTCGCGTGCTCGGTGTCGCCATCCATGAAGATCTTGATCTCGCCCTCGCCCCACCACTGGGCAGGGTGCATATTCCGCACGCCGATCAGGGCGCCGATGTACCGGCCGGGATTGGTCCGCTTGGGCAGCAGCTCGAAGTCCTGCTTCTCGGTCGTCGGGTTCTCGCGTCGGAACAGCACGTGCAGCCGCCCGACGGTGGCCCTGTGCTCGTCGCCGACCGTGTAGTCCACCTGATAGAACAGCGGCACATCCTCCTTGCCCTCGTTGGTCAGCGTGATCCGAGCCCTGTGCGTGAAGGGCATCGGCAGCCAGATGTTCATCCCGGCGTTGCGCCCCAGCGAATGCACCGCGGAGAAATACTGCGTCACCTTCCCATGCGCAAAGCCCATGAAGTCCCCGATCGGGCACTCGATGCTCGGATGCGTCTGCTCATCCCACCAGGCGCGAATCACCAGGCTGCGGAGGTTCTTCGGGTTGTTCGACGTGGTCATCCAGATGTGCCGGATCGTGCCGGGCCCTTTGATGTTGCACAACTCGACTTCCTTGCCCGCCATGAAATTGATCGCAGGCGCCCCTTTGCGTCCCGGCCCGAGATTGCTGGCGGCCTTGCCCCCCTGCCCGGGCGCACCGGTCGGATTCTCGAAACTGATGGAGCGCGACAACAGCGGCGTATCCAGCAGATACGGCTCCCCCACAACATCCACCCCGCCCCCCGACCGGCACGAAGCCCCGACCAGCAGAACCACAACAACCAACAGATACAATGCGACGTGTGTTGAGATCCATCTTGACATGATTCCGTCCCTTCCTTTCTTGGCTGATCCGTGGCACGGCGTTCTGGAGATCCCTGAGACGGGGGCGAGTCTATAACCGCAGGCCCAAGGCGTCAAGACCATGTGATGTTGAAAACCCTTCACAACGACCGTCATACTGCTATAATATGCGTCGACGATGACGACTCGCCGAGGCAGACAACCGCATTCTCGCGGCCGGACGCATGACTGTCTGGCTTGACACCGCAGTGGAACCCTGCAACGAGCTGATTCCGGGAGCGATGAAGATGGCGGATACAGAGGACCGAAACAACGAGACGCCAGAGCCAACGCCGGGAGACCGTGTAACAAAAGGCACAGACTCCCCAGCCGTCGGCGAGACTCGATGTCCCTTGTGCGGCGGGCCGGTCAAACGCGTGTGGAGTGACGTCTCCGTAGCCAATCTCGCAACGTTCTTCGTCTTTCTGGCACTGATGCCCGTCGCACTCGCCGCGGGCGCCGGCGGCGGTGGAGCCATTTTCTTCATTGCGGCTCTGGTGTTCGCCGGCATCGCATTGCTCTCGTTTTGGGCGCTGCCCGTGTCGGGAGCCATGGCCGTGGCGGCGCAGCCTCGCTGTCGTTGTTGCGGGGCGGTTCACCTGCCGGCGCCGGACGCGGCGACAGCGAGCGGTCCCATGACGTTTCCTTCGCGGTATGCCATGATTGGCAGCCTGGTCCTGCTGGCAGCCCTGATCGTCGGCCTGGCATGGTTCCGAAGCGCCCCCGGCCAGGAGACGGGGAAGACGGGGTTGACGTTCGCCTTGCGCATTGTGATGGCAGGTTCCGTGCTGGGCCTGAGCGTACTCGCCCAGACGAGGATGTGGCGCAGACTGCGTCCTCGCATGGGAAGTGTTACATGGCGGAGTCTCCTCCTGCTTCCGGCCGTGGCTCTCGGCGTCGGCTGGCTGGCGCTGACGGGGTATGACCATTGGGCTCTCAGCCGCAAATTCGAACCGATCAAACGGTCTCCCGTCGTGCTCAATCGAGCGGGACTGGCGCCTTTGCCCGAATCGGCGCGCGACGTGAGAGTGCACGCCTGGGGGTTCCTCATGTCGGGCAAGTACACGTTGCGGTTCACCGCCGATCCGAACGACATCGAGCGCTTCCTGGCTGTTTCGCCCAGCCTGGAGCGAGTCGGCGCTCGAACCTATTCCCGTGAGCGAATGAGGCTGCCGGGCGGGGATTACGTGAAGCTTTTTGACCGATACGATGCCCAGGGGAATGAGTACTTCACGCCGGAGTGCGATGTTCCCGACTGGTATCGGCAGGAGATTCGCGGCCCTGGCAGACGCTACGAAATCAGTTGGTACGATGGCAAATACCAGGGCGAACTGCTGATCGATGATGAGGAACACACCGTCTATGTCCACGTTGACCGTTACTGAGCGGATTTCGCGGGCCACGATCCGCACATGCCTCGATATTCTCGCACACACGCCGCAGCCAGACTGCTACAATGGGTCTTGATGACAACGAATCGCAGAGGCGGACATAGATGAAGCAGATCATCTCGGTATCGAGGCGGACGGATGTACCGGCGTTCTACGGGCAGTGGTTCATGGGCCGGGTGCGCGAGGGGTTCGCCGGCGTGGTGCATCCGTTCGGGGGCAAGCGATATGTCGTTTCGCTGCGGGCGGAGGATGTGACGTGTTTCGTCTTCTGGTCGAAGGATTTTACGCCGTTCGTCGAGCACCTCGATACGCTCGAACGGCTTGGGTACCGGTTCTATTTCAATTGCACCGTCACCGCGGCGCCGCCTGTCTTCGAAAGCGACGTGGACAAGGCAGCCCCGCTGCGGACGCTTAGGGAGCTCAGCCGGCGTTACTCGCCGGCGCACATCAACTGGCGGTTCGACCCCGTCGTGCTTTCGAGCGTCTGCGACGGCGAATGCTACCTTCGCGAGTTCGCGAAGCTCGCCCAGGAACTGGAGGGCTTCGTCGAGCGGTGCTGCTTCAGCTTCGTGACGCCCTACCGCAAGGTCGATCGCAACTTCCGCCTGTTGGAGCAAGCCGAGGGATTGCGGATCATCCACGCGTCCGAGAGCGAGCGAATCGACCTGGCCCACCAACTCGCCGCGATCGCGGCCTCGCACGGCATCACGATGCACTCCTGCTGCGGCCAGTATCTTCTGAGCGACGGGGTCATTCAGAAGGCCCACTGCATCGACGGCTCGCTCATCGAACGGCTGTTCTATCCGCAGGGTCTGGCCTGGACCGAGAAGCCCACCCGGCAAGGTTGCGGCTGCACGGAGAGCCTCGACATCGGGACCTACGACACCTGCCCCCACGGATGCGTCTACTGCTACGCCAACGCGAACAAGGCCCTCGCCCGCCGGGTCTTCGAAAGCCACGACCCGACGTCGGCCTTCCTCGGCTTCCCAAAACCCAAATCCGACGCGTGGCTGCGCGAACTGCGAGAGCAGCAGTTATGGTGAGCCCGCGCCCGTTCTGGCGGCGCCGGCGCTCGCGAGTTTGAGGACCAGTTGCTCGATGACGATCGGGGACTGGGCCTGGCCGGTCTTGGTGGCGTGATCGACCGCCGCCAGCTCTTCGAGCACCCCTGCGATCTGCGAGAGCGTCATTCGCTGGAGCTGTGCGAGGAAGCGGTCCTTGTTGTAGAAGATGCGGAGCTGCTTGGCGACGTCGGCCGGGTTGACGCGCTTCTCCAGCAGGGTCTTGGCCTGGAACATCCGCCGCAGGTGATAGGCGAACGCGCCGACCACGGTGTACTCGGCGCTCTTGTCCTGCTCGAACATGTTGCGAAGCCGCGTGACCGCCTGGCCGGCGTTTCCGGCGGTGATCGCGTCGATGACCTCGAACGCGCCGTACACCCTGTGCCGGCCGGTCAACGATTCGACGTGCCTGGCGGTGATCACCTTCTCATCGCGGGCGTAAAGAACCAGCTTCTCGATCTCGCTGTAGAGCGGAGCCAACTCGTCTCCGATCAGCTCGACGAGCATCTCCGCGGCGTCGCGGTTGAGCTTGATCTTGTGCTTCGTCGCGGCGTACTGAACCATATGTTCGCCCAGCTTCCATTTCGGCGGGGCTTCCATCGTGATCAGCGAGCCGACCTTGGGGAGCATTTTGGACAGTCTCGTGCGGGCATCCCAACCGCTCACAGCCAGGATGAGGATTCCGGTGCCGGCGGGCTTCTCGAAGTACCGTTCGAGATACTCGCGATGCTTCGAAATGAACCCATCGGCGTTCTTGACCAGCACGACGCGCTTGTCCGCCAGGAAGGGGACCGTCTTGAGCTCGTCGAGGACCTCCGAGACGACCGCCTCGTCGCCCTCGACGCTCAGCAGCGCGGTCATTCGCTGCGACGCGTCCAGCAACTCATCGACGAGCTCCTGGGCCCGCGATCCGACGAGCGATTCGTCCTTGCCTGCGATCACATAGATTCGATCAGCCATCGAAGGTCGGTCCCATAGGTCCTATCCGTCCCATAGGTCCCATGGGGCACATAGGGCCAATAGGACTCCATCCTCGCGTTTCTTCCGCTTATTGTTCGCCGGCGCCTTCCTCGCCTTCGAGGTCCTCGGCGGCGATCTTCTCTGCGGCCACGAGCTTGTCGTCGTCCTTGAGATTGATCAGGCGGACGCCCTGCGTGTTGCGCCCGATCGAACGGATCTCGTCGAGACCCGTGCGGATGATCATGCCGTTGGCGGTGATCAGCATCAGATCGTCGCCGGTCTGGACGGACTTGAGCGAGACGACCTTGCCGTTGCGGGTGCTGGTCTTGATGTTGATCAGGCCCACCCCGCCGCGGGTCTGGACGCGGTAGTTCTCCACGCCGGTCCGCTTGCCGTAGCCCATCTCGCAGACGGTGAACAAAGCCGCCTTCTCGTCCGGTATGACCATGCCGACCACCTCGTCGTTCGGCCGCAGCTTGATGCCGCGGACGCCCCGCGAGGCCCGGCCCATCGAGCGGACTTCCTTCTCGTCGAAGCGGATCGTCATGCCGTGGCTGGTGCCCAGGATGATGTGGTCGCTGCCGGTGGTCAGAGCCACGCCGATCAGCGCGTCGGTCGGATCGAGGTTGATCGCGATGACGCCGCTCGAACGCGGATTGCCGTACTGGCTCAGCTCGGTCTTCTTGACCAGGCCGTCCTTGGTCGCCATGACCAGTTGTCGCGGCGTCTTGCCTTCCTCGTCCTCGAAGCTGCTGACCGCGATGATCGAGGCGATCGTCTGGTTCGCCAGGTTCAGCAGGTTGGCGATGCTGCGTCCCTTGCTCTGGCGGCTCATCGCCGGCACGTCGTAGACCCGCAGCCAGTAGCATCGGCCGCGGTTGGTGAAGATCAGCAGATAGTCGTGCGTGGAGGCGACGAACAGGTGCTTGATGAAATCGTCCTCGCGGAGGTCGGAGCCGATGATGCCCCGCCCGCCGCGGCCCTGGCGTCTGTACGTGTCGATGGGCATCCGCTTGATGTAGCCGGCGTGGCTGACGGTGACGATCACGTCCTCGTCGGCGATCAGGTCCTCGATGTCGAGGGCCTCGACGCTGCCGGAGATCTGGGTTCGACGTTTGTCGCCGTACTTCTCTTTGATCTCGTTGATGTCCTTGCGAATGATGCCGAGCAGGACTTTCTCGTCGCCCAGGATGGACTCGTAGCCCTTGATCTCCTCGATCAGGCCGGCGTAATCCTTGGCGAGTTTCTCGATTTCCAGGCCGGTCAGGCGATGCAACTGCATGTTCAGGATCGCGTCCGCCTGCGGACCGGTGAGGAAGTGGTCGTTCTTGGTCTTGTCGCGGACGAACTCCGCAGGCAGCAGCTTGCGAAGCGTCTGGCTCTCCGCCAGACGCAGCGGCTTCTTCATCAAGTTGGCCTTGGCGGTCGGCACGTCGGGCGATTTCTTGATGATCTCGATGATCTCGTCGATGTCGCTGACGGCCAGGATCAGGCCTTCCAGGATGTGCGCCCGGTTGCGGGCCCGCTTCATCAGGAACGTGCTGCGGCGCCGGATGACCTCTTTGCGGTGCTCGACGTACAGGTCGAGCATCTCGCGAATGGTCAGCGTTTCCGGCCGGCTGTTGACCAGGGCGATGTTGGCGATCGCGAAGGTCGTCTGCAAGGGCGTGTACTGGTAGATCTTGTTCAGGGCGATCTCCGCGTCGGCGTCCTTCTTGATCTCGACGACGATTCGCAGACCCTGGCGATCCGACTCGTCGCGGACGTCCGACACTTCGGGCAACGACCCGTCGTGGACGCACTCGGCGATCTTCGAGACGATCGTGGTCTTGATCACCGTGTAGGGAATCTCGGTGATGATGATCTGGTCTTTGCCCTTCTTGCTGGACTCGACCTCGGCCTTGCCTCGGACGGTCAGATGGCCGCGACCGGTGGTGTAGGCGTCGACGATGCCCTTCTTGCCGCAGATGATGCCGCCGGTCGGGAAGTCCGGGCCCGGCAGGACCTTCAAGATGTCCTTGAACCCGCACTTGGGGTCGTCGATGACCAGCAGCAGCGCGTCGCAGACCTCGCGGAGGTTGTGCGGCGGGATGTTCGTGGCCATGCCGACCGCGATGCCTGTGGAGCCGTTGACCAAGAGGTTCGGGAACCGCGAAGGCAACACGAGCGGCTCGTTGCGGGTCTCGTCGTAGTTGGGCACGAAATCGACGGTGTCGTAGTCGATGTCGGCCATCATCTCCACCGCCGGAGCGGCGAAGCGGGCTTCGGTGTATCGCATGGCCGCCGGGGGATCGGCGTCGATGCTGCCGAAGTTCCCCTGGGGATCGACCAGGGGATACCGCATGTTCCAGGACTGGCCCAGACGCACGAGAGTCCCGTAGGTGGCCTGGTCGCCGTGCGGATGGTAGTTTCCGCTGGTGTCGCCGACGATCTTGGCGCACTTTCGGTGGGCGCTGCGCGGTCCGAGGTTCAGATCGTTCATCGCCACGAGGATGCGGCGTTGCGAGGGTTTCAGACCGTCGCGAACGTCCGGTAAAGCCCGTGCAACAATGACGCTCATCGCGTAATTGAGGTACGAATTCTTGAGTTCCTCAAGAATCGGCTTCTCTTCAAAATGGTCTCTCGGCTGTTGTTCCGTTTCCTTCATATTCCCTATCTTCTCTCTAGTCCGGACAGCAATCCAACCGCTGAGATTGCCGCAAAATCAAAAGGGGTGACGCTCACGTGAAGGCCGGCCACCATCCATAGTCAGGGCTTGCTCCAAAGTGCTCAAAATACCGGCACGCAAGAAAAATGTCAACCATCAAGTATGCACCCCGGCGGTCGTGTGTAAGGAGAAATCCTGGCGGTCGAACCACTGGGAGTGCGGCGGGAAATCGGCGGCGAGAAGATGACCTGCCAAACCCAAGAAAAAAAGAAACGGAGAGGGCGGGATTCGAACCCGCGGTACCGTAAACGGTACACTGGTTTTCGAAACCAGCTCGATCAGCCACTCCGACACCTCTCCGTGTGGCTGTTGCCGGGGTTCCCCACGCGATTCATGCCTTGCGGCACGCTCGTGCGGAAACCCTGTGCAACGATCCGCCTATTGTACCCGGCGTTCACGTCCGGGCAAGCAAAAAAAGCCCTCTACGAGAAACCGACGCCATCGCGACTCCTCCCTCGGCCTGAATTCTCGCGGTCCGTGCGAAAGAAGGCTGGACGCCGGGGCGGACAGACGGCATTCTAAGAGAACGCTAATGCCGGTCCTCAAGTCGAAGGCCGGCCGTCGTTCAATGCCCCTTTTGGAGTACAGGTGGTTCGCTATGTCAGAAATCGCCGCTGCCCGAATGGATGATTCCAAACCCCGCGTGAGCGTCGTTCCGGCCCAAGTCTTCGGTGCCTTCGTCCTGGTGACGACCCTGTTCGCCCTGTGGGGATTCGCCAACGACATCACCAACCCCATGGTCGCGGCCTTCAAGAACATCCTGCTGATCAGCAACTTCGAAAGCTCGCTGGTTCAGTTCGCGTTCTATGGCGGCTACTGCGTCATGGCCATCCCGGCCTCGCTGTTCATCAAGCGGTTCAGCTACAAGGCCGGCATTCTGACGGGCCTGCTGCTCTATGCCCTGGGCTGCCTGATGTTCATCCCCTCCGGCTGGATGATGGCCTTCTGGGCCTTCCTGCTCTCGTATTTCGTCATGACCTGCGGCCTGTCCTTCCTGGAGACCAGCGCCAATCCCTACATCCTGGCGATGGGACCGGAGGAGACCGCCACCCGCCGTCTGAACTTCGCCCAGTCCTTCAATCCGATCGGCTCACTGATGGGAATGCTGATCGCCAGGAACTTCATTTTGGCCAAACTCGACCAGGCCGATGAAGCTGCCAGGGTCGTGTTGCGGGATACGGCACCGGATCAGTTCGCCTCGGTTCAACAGCACGACCTCAATGTCATCATCGGTCCGTACATGGTCCTGGGGCTGGTCGTCTTGGCCGCCCTGGTTGTCTTTGCGATCGTGAGACTGCCGCGAACCAAAGGAGAGGATGACAACGCGATCAATCTCCTTCCCACGCTCAAACGCCTTTGGGCCAACCGCAAGTACATCGAAGGCGTCGTTGCGCAGGCATTCTACGTAGGCGTCCAGATCATGTGCTGGACCTTCATCATTCAGTATGCCGGGAATGAACTGGGCATCTCCAAGCCACATGCCCAGACTTTCAACATGATTGCGATGGTCACCTTCGTCAGCAGTCGCTTCATTTGCACCTTCCTGTTGAAGTTCTTCAGTCCGGGTGGCCTGCTCATGACTCTGGCGATCGGCGGATTTCTGCTCATCACAGGCGTGATCTTCCTCAACGGCAACCCGCAGGCGGGCGCCCAGCTTCAACAGCATATCGATCAGTACAGCCAGTCGGGGGGATTCCTGAGCGGACTGAAAGGCTTCCTTACAGGGGCAGTCAGCGTCAAGGGCTTGACGCCTCTGTATTGTCTCATCGGCGTCTCAGCCTGTATGTCGCTGATGTTCCCGACCATCTACGGCATCGCGCTGAAGGGGCTCGGCGACGACGCCAAGCTCGGCGCGGCGGGCCTGATCATGGCGATCGGCGGCGGCTGCCTCATGCCTCCGATGCAGGGATGGATCATGGACAAGCCCGCCTTCAACCTGGGCTTCATGACGCTTTCGAGCACGCGGGCGTCGTTCGTGCTGCCTTTGATCTGCTTCGTGGTCATCGCGCTCTTCGGCCTGCGGACCTGGAAGGTGCACCGGCATACCTACTGAGAAGAAAATCCGAAGCTCGAAATCCGAAATTCGAAACAAACGCAAAGGCTCAGAATCCAAATTTCAAAACGAGTCTCCGGAGTCGCGCTGGAGTTTCGGTCATTTGGGTTTCGTGCTTTGGATTTGTCTCGGATTTCGATATTCGAATTTCGAGTTTCAATCCGCATGGAACACTTCTTGGATGGCCTTCCACTGCGATCCTTGAGGCGTTCCCGGCAGGCGGACTTGCAGCGGGTCCGTGTAGGTCCACCAGAGCTGCGTCACCTTGTCTTGGGCCATGCGATTCATGTCGGCCTCGAAGTCCTCGCCGACGTACTCGAAGTAGCTGAACAGCACGTACTCGCCCGGCGTGACCTGGCCCAGGTAGATCGAGTAGTTGCGGATGTTCACGTCGCCCAGGGCCGACAGAACGCCCGGCCAGACCGCCCCGTGTAGTTGGGTGTAGGCGAGAAGGCTCTCCTGGTGGACGCCGACGATCGAGCCCCAGCGGAGCTTCACGTCGCGTTTGTCGTACGCCGGACCATCGTAGTGGAACACTTCCTCCCACTGCGACCACCACTGGCCTTCCCGTCGCGTCGGCAAAGGCTCCTGCAGCGGGTCCGTGAGCTTCCACCAATCCTGCATGGTCTGGTCCTTCTTCATCCTCGCCATGTCGGCGTCGAAGTGCCTGCCTGTGTACTCGTAGTACCCGAACAGGTAGTACCGATCGGGAGCGACCTCGCCAAGATAGATCGAGTAGTTGTCCATGTGGGCCCGGTCCACCGCCTTGAGCACGCCCGGCCAGGTCTCCGCGTGCAGCCGCTTGTACTCGGCGATGTTCTGCGGCGCGATGCCGATCACTACGCCGTGACGCTGCACAGACTTGTTCGAGAGTGGCCTCGTCGAACAACAGCCGGCCAGCGACAGCGCGCCCGACGCGAAGAGGAAGGATACCAGGCAGCGGATCATTCGTTCTCTCATGTGAGAAACCTCCCAAATCGTCATGTCCTTGTCATGCTGAACGAAGTGAAGCATCCGGCCCGCGAACGAGACGTCGCTCTGATCCGATGCCCGGGTCCTTCGCTGTCGCTCAGAACGACAACCCGAATCCGCAGGGTGGGACTTGCCCCACCGAGTCTCTATGCAAAGATGATGTACAACGTCACCATCACGACAAACAGCACGCCGGCCAGGAGCCTGTAGTTGAGCAATCCCGGCCAGCCGGCGTCCTGGAGGGCCTGCCACGGACGTTTCCAGACCAATCGCTCGCTCTGCGCCGTATGCCGATGCGGCCAGATCAGAGAGGCGATCACCAGCACGACCGAGCAGATCACGAACAGGTAGAACGCCGCCATCATGAACTGCACGTTCCAGCCCGTCTGCTCTTTGAACCAGTCCAGCAGGAACACCGCCAACCCCAGGGCTGATCCGATCGTCAAGGCGGCCATCGCCCCACGGCTGGAGGCCCGGCGCCAGAAGACGCCCCAGAGGAAGACCGTCGTGATGGGCGGGGCGATGTAGCAGATGATCGTGTTGGCGCCCTGATAGATGCTCTCGAACCGAGCGATCAGCGGCGACCACAGGATGGCGACCACCATCGCGAAAAACGTCGCGATCCGTCCGATGGCGACCAGTTTGCGGTCGGGCGTTTCCGGTCGCCACCGTCGGTACAGATCATAACTGAACAGCGTCGCGATGGAGTTCAGGGCGCCCGAGACGGTGCTCATCAAGGCCGCCAGCAGCGCCGCGGCAAGGACCCCTCGCATCCCCGCCGGGAGCAGTTCCAGGATCATGTGCGCATAGACCGCGTCGGACTTGGCTTTCAGGACCTTCCGTTCGACCAGCGACGTCATGGTCCGGCTCACCTCCTGCTCCTGGAGGCCGGTCTGCTGAACGACGTAGTCGACGCGGATGTCCTTCTCCTGTCCGTCGTACTTCGCGATTGCCTGATAGACCTGTTGCTCCGTCGGCGACAGGTCCGTCGGGACCGCTTGATCGGCCGCGACTCTCAGGGTGGGCAGAGCGGGCACTTTGCCCTGATGCAGCAGAGCCAGCATGATCGTCCCGGGGAATACGAAGATGAACACCGGCAGGATCTTGATGAAGCCCGCGAACAGCGGCCCGACTCTCGCGTGATTCTCGTCCTTGGCCCCGAGCACGCGCTGCACGATCGTCTGGTCCGCGCACCAGTACCACAGCCCGATGACCGGATACCCAAGAAAGACCGAGTACCAGGGCAATCCCGACGGGTCGTCTGCGCCGCGAAGAACGGTGAGCTTGACCGGTTCGACGTGGGCCGCCACGCCGGACCATCCGCCGGCATGGTGCAGACCGATCAACGTGATCGAGATCGCGCCGACCAGGAGGATGATGGTTTGAAGCGACTCGGTCAGCACGACCGCCAGCAGTCCGCCCACGATGGTGTACAGACCCGTCAGGACCGCCGAGCCGATGATGCTGGTCCACTTGTCGATGCCGAACATCTCCTCCAGCACGACCGCACCGGTGTAGAGCGTAAAGCCGATGTGGATCACGATGGCCGAGACGATCGACAGCGCCGCCAGCCAGTCGCGAGCGCCCCGACAATACCGCTGTTCGAGAAAGTCAGGCAGCGTGGCCACCTTCGATCGGAAGTAGAACGGCGCGAAGAAAAGCGAAAGCGTGATCAGCAGGAACGGCGCCATCCACTCGAAGTTGCCGTAGGCCAGGCCGTTCATGTAGCCTTCCTGGGCCTGGCTCACCAGGTGAATCGTCGAGATGTTCGTCGAGAACAGGGCCAGGCCGATCACAGGCCAGGTCAGCGTCCCGCCCGCCAGGAAGTAGCTGCGGTCCGTCTCCCCCTTGCGGCGCCGAAGGCCGACCCAGCAGCCCATCCCCACGATCACGACGAGGTAAAGAACGATCACGGCCAAATCGAGCGACCCGATGGCCATCCTGCCCGCGGCGAGCACGCCTGCCGTCATATCCGACGCTCCTTCAATGCCCTGGAGATGCCCCCATGCCTATCGCTTGTGAAGTATACGCTCTCGACGGGGAAATGCAATCCTCTGGGCCGCCGGCCTTGAGGCCATGAAGGGGAGGGACCTTATTGACCGGATTGACCTCACTGACAATGAGGTCGGTCGCGTCAATGAGGTCAGTGAGGTCCCAGGAGAAGATCTCGCGCCGTGCGAGGCGAGGACCCCAGGTTTCTTACAGTTGCGTGACTTCGGAGAGGCCCTCGATTTGCTTCTCGGTGACTTGGCGGATTCGGGTCTCCAGTTCGTCCTGGAGGGCTCGCGTTTCGCGCTGGAGCGTTTCCTTCAGGCGATTCTGGAAATCGCCCCGCATCTTGGCGATTCGCGAGGGCAGAAGGACGTTCTTGACGATCCAGGCCGGGGCGTTCCACGTGTCGGCCAGCTCCTTGGCTCGCGTCATGCCGTAGCGAACAGCCAGAAACGCCACGACCGAACCGATCACCGCGCCTGCGATCCAGCCGACCGGGCCGCTCGCCAGGAGGGCCAGCCCCCCTCCGCCGCTGACGGAGGCTGCGACGGTGGCCGCCAGGGCCACGACGAACCAGCCCACGGTGTCCATGATGCCGCCGTACAGGTCGGGCGTGTCCGGCTGGACGAACGCCTCGCTGACTGCGTTTTGCTGGGTCTCGTCGATCGGTCGCTCGCCCACGCTCAGGCTGTAGGATTCGAACCAGTCCCGCAACAGCTCATTGAGCTCGCCCGGAAGGCCGCGACGGAGCGTCTGCATCCTCTTCTCGATGATCGCCTGGAAACGGCTCTCATTGGCTTTGACCTGGGCCGAGATGGACTCGCGCAGGACCTTCACGGACCCGCCCTTCTCGCGGAACTCCTCCACGATCGGCCGGATCGTCCTGTCGAACAGCTCCGTCGTCACGTCGGCCGCGACGCCGGCGACGTAGTTGTTCGTCACTCGCTCAACGAGAGGCCGTACCTGGACCCGGCAGAACCTCGGCAGATCGCGCCGGAGCTTCCCGCGGGTTTCCTCGAAACTGTGCTGCAGGGCCGGAAGGATCGCCAGGCCCTGGGAGATCACCGCATACGGCCGATCGCTTCGCATGAGGCGGGACCGCGCCAGCCCGAGCGTCTCGGTGACGACGTCGGACACGAAAGGCCACTGACTGCTGCCGCCGGCCAGGATGACCCGGCTGATCTGGTCGGTCGCGACGCCTTTCTCCGCCAGGCCGTGGCCCAGCGAGGTCCGGAACCAGTCGATCAGGTCGATCTCCTGCTGTCGCTGCAGGATTCGCTGGGCTCGCACGCCCATGCTCTCCATGTTGAGCACGAACGTCGGACTGGGCAGGTAATGCTTGGCCCGCTCCATGAACCCGTCCCAGTTCATGCCCTTGAGGCTGCCGTAGCGTCCGACGGACTTGTTCACCTTCTCCGTGCGGTCCCGCGCCATCGTCAGCGAGAAGAACTCCTTTACCTCGCGACAGAGGTACGAGTGGACGTAGTACGTGTCGCCCGCTTTTTCCATGGTCTTGAGGACGCCGGGGTTCTGTTCCAGGAGCCACTGAAAGAACAGGTCGTCGAAGAGTCGCCCGCCGAGTTCCATGTCGCCCCAGGAGTGGCTCACCTGGAGGCTCTGGAGGAAGGCGAAATCGCAGGTGCCGCCGCCGAAGTCGATGACGAGAATGCCCCGTCGGGCCTCTTCCGGCGAGAAGTCCTTGTGCCAGAGGTGATGCAGCAGCGCGCCCTTGGGCTCGTCCAGCAGTCGCACGTCGCCGTAGCCCGCATCCCGCGCGATCTGCGAGATCCGGCCTCGGAACGGGCCGTGCGCCTCGCTGGGGACGCCCACGATGACGTCGTGTCTGGCAGGGTCCAGGGCGATGTGCTGGCGCTGCGCCTGCTCGATCACCGTTCGGAGGAAATCGGTCGCGGCCCGCGTCGCCTCGTCGCTGGAGACGATGTCCGGCTTGAACTGCGTGCGGAGCCGATACCCTTTGCGTTCCTCGTCGGAGGCCTCGCCGTACTCGTGCAGCGCGGGCTCGCCCACCAGGGGCTCTCGGTCGCCGCGATAAAGGATGGCGGTGGGAAGCCCGTCCCGACCGGTGCCGAAATCGACCCCGACGGGCGAAATCTGGTCCGCGGGACACTTGCTGAAGTACGTGTTCGTCGTCCCGAAGTCGATGGCCAGGATGTTCCGAGAGTCCGTCACCTGTCCCGAACCTTTCTGACGAGGCCTCGCTGCACGACCTGGCCGCCGAAGACGACCGCCGGACGCTCGACCGTCACGCGGTCGCCGTCGGTGATGTGGCCGAAGGCTTCATACTTGCTCTGGAGGTCCGTGCTCCAGGTCATCGTCTCTTTCTCGCCGGCAGTCGGCTCCGCAAAGGCAGGCTGGCCCTCGATGCCTTCGAAGCCGCTGTTCTTGGCCTCCTGGATCAGCTCGTGGGCGACCACAGGCAGGGAAGCCGCGGTGGCCTGATGGAGCAGGTAGATGAGCTTGCCCAGTCGCTTGAGGGCCTTGTCTTTATCGGTCTTCGATTGCGGCGTGCCCGCTCGGTGCAGGCACAGGACCGCCAGCAGGGGAATCGCCCAATCCACCCACTGCTCGACCGCGCCCCGCACGGCCCTCTCGTGCTCGCTGCGGATCGCGCCGCGCAACGCCTTGGGCCGGATGAACAGCCAGGGCAGGATCCTCGTCAGCAGACGAGCGCGGGCCATCCCGTACAGCAGCAGGACAGCCAGAAACGCGCCGATCGGTCCGCCCAGGGCCAGGCCGAGGTCTCGCATGTCGTAGGCCAGCCGCATCAGGGCGGCCCCCAGCATCATGCCGCCGATGGCGCCGCCCGCACCCGCGATGGCCAGGGTGGTGGGCCGCGTCTCGGCGCCGACCGCCGGTCCCGGCGTCCGCAGGGGCTTTGCGATCGAGTCGAAGCTCAGGGCGATGAAAGCCACGCCGTCGTCGTCGATGGGCGTCTGGCCGTTGATCAGGGCGACGGACGTGGGCGCGAGCAGTCCCTGCTTGAGCACCGCGTTGGCCCGGCTCTCGGCGGCGGTGAAGTCGCCGCTCGTGGGGCTGCCGATCAGGTCCAGCGTGACGAAATACTCGCGCACCGCGTTCTCGACGAGGCTGCCGCGCAGCGACGTCGTCGCGGATTGGACCTTCGCGATGTTCTCCTGCAATTCGAGCATATCAAGAGGAAACGGTGGGCACGGCCCACCCTACACAGGCTCCATTCTATGACCCGGCGTCAGAAACGCAACCGCCAAATGGGACCGGCCTGGGCTCTTCATGGGGTAAACGTCCCCACTCGCCCCCTTATGTATTTTGTCGTGTCCGGGCAGCGGATATTTCCGCATATGGGGAATGAGGCCTCGGAGATTGACGATATTGTTCCGGAACTCCAGCCACTCGATGCATTCGGTCATCGGGGAGAGGATTTCAGGCGTGGCGCCGATGTCGCCTGGCTCGCTGGTGGAGATTCTCCGCGCCGCAGACAGAACGACGTCAATACGTCAGGCCCAGGCAAGCCTTGCGATACCACTTCAGATACAGGGCCGCCGAGTCGAGTTCTTGTCCGCTGACCTGGACCAGGTATTTCCTGGCCTTCTCCCTCTCGGTTGGATAGCCGACCCAGTAGATGCCCACGCACTGAAGGAACCTGATCCGGCCGGATACTTTCGCCCAGATGTCTACCCATTGTTCCGGGCTGATCTGCTGCTGTCTGCCGTAGTAGACCGCGGGCAGGCCGAGACTCGCCAGCATGGCGCTGCGCCGGCGGTTCATGGGTTGTCCACACTCCCGGCGGACAGCCTCGGCAAATCCGCTCGAATCCATCCGTGCAAATCCGTCATAAGGACTCTCCGCGGCCCACTGCTTCCATTGAGCGGCGCTGTCGAACGACTGTCCTGTGATGAATTGGAGCCCCGCCAGCGTGTTCGAGGGCAGAGAATACCTGGCCGTGAAGGCGTTCTGCGGAAGTGCCTCGATGCGAGCCAGCTTTGCCACGGCGTGTTCCAGGATACGCCGGCTGCAAATGAACTTCGACTCGTGAGCTTCATCGATTCTGGGTGAGCCTGGAAAGACGACCGCATCGTAGTCCGCCGGATTGATCCGGAGCGATTTCCAGGGAACGTCGGAAGCCTTCACGAAGAGGTCGCGTCCCAGGAGATCGTGGTAAGGTCCGGCAGGGTCCGTCGCGGCCGGCGGCAGCGGACTCTGGGCGACGCTCAGGAAATCGTCTTTCAGTTCCTGTTTCACAAGGTAGCCCATCGGCAGCCAGGACTGCTGCGACCCGAACAGCCGCCCGGCCCAGGATTGCCGAGTTTCGCGAATGCACAGGTGGTCCATGCCATAGAACACCAGCGCCTTTTCCCGCGGATGCTCTTTAAGATAGGCCAGCAACGCGCCTGCGACCCGCCGATCCCTCTCGTTGGCGATTTGAGCGGCCTGCGAAGGCTCAGGGAGATCCGCCTCTCCCACGTTGCCCGAAGCCCACATGCTGAACGTTTCCAGGCCCAACACGTGGAACCCAATCCTGCGCTCTTCGCCAAACCCCTCGTTGATCCGCTGGACTCGCAGGGCGAACTCCCGCAAATCGTCGTAGAACGCGAGTTGGTCAAGCGATGAGAACGGCAGCCAGTACTCCAGGACCGGACCGATGTCCCCGGTCCGAAGGTATTCGCGAAGGATCTCCGTTGCCTCGGCATCCATCTCCATCGCCAGCACGAGTTGCCCGCCGGTCGGAGCGGCGAAGTCCAGCCAGTGGGTCAGAACTTGCATCAGGGTGTGGTAGGGATAGGCGTTCTGATGGGCGAAATCCGCCAGGGCCACCACTCTGGTGTCCTGCAACTTGCGGGCAACCTGGCGAAATGCGTCGGGTTCACAGGAGAACGGCGACCGAAAAGCCTGCGCATACGCAGAGTCGCCCAAGAAAGCCGAGCCCAAACCCAACAGCATGGCGGACAGGATCGCTCGTTTCACGGCGTTTCCCTCCCTGTCTGGTCGTCCGCTTGAATCGGGACCTGCCACGCGGGCCCGGGACAGGCCGCGTGTTATCCCTCGCTGCGGACGATGTCGAAGATCTTTACCAACTGCGTGATTTCGAAGACCTTCTGGATCTTGGGGTCGAGATTGAACAGTTGCAGGGTCCCGCCGGCCTCGATGACCCGCTTGTGCACCTTGACCAGCAGGCCCAGGAAGGCCGAGGACATGAACTTCACCTTGACGAAATTCAGCACGAGCCGCTTGTTTTGATTGTCGCGAATCACCGGCAGCAGAGCGCGTTCCAGCTTGCGGATCTGCTGATCCTCAAGGATGTTCTCTTCTTCGAAGGTCACGATCGTGACGTCCGTGCCGTTCTCGACGTTGATCTTTTCTTTCAACTGCATAACACCACCTCAGGTCGTCATCCGCCGGGCGACCATGCCGAGCCCCGCGTTCGGCGGGACATCGCACCGGGTCGGAGCCTATTTTATGCGATGCCCGGCGGTTCGCTAGGAAAAAAGTCACAAAACCGCTATCCTTCACCACGTGAACCTCCCTGGGACGGGAGGTCGGCAATGCTGTGCTCGGTGGAAATGGAGGTAGGAGCATGTCAAAGCAGTCATTCGCAGGCGAAGCGGGTCGTGGGGCGAGGTCAGGGTGGGGATTCGTTCTCCTGGCGTCGCTGGCGGTTGGCATGGCGGGATCGGTCGGGCCGTCGCAAGGAGCACCTGACCAGGCGGATCGATTGCCGCAGATCGGCCAGGCGATTCAGGCGGCTATGGATGCTCGCGAAATCGCGGGGGCGGTTGCCGTTGTCGTAGCCAAGGATAAGGTCCTGCACCTGGAGGCGAGCGGATGGGCCGACGTCGCGGCGGGAAAGCCGATGCGGCCCGACTCGTTGTTCTGGATCGCCTCGATGACCAAGCCCGTCACCGCAGTGGCGGTCCTGATGCTCCAGGACGACGGCAAGCTCAACGTCGGCGATCCGGTCGCCAGGCACATCCCGGCCTTCGCCGATTTGAAGACTCCCTCCGGCAAACCCGCCAACCTCACGATCGCCCAGATTCTCACGCACACATCGGGCCTGGGCGAAGCGCCCGCCGGGGAGGCTCGCAACGCCCGCACGCTTGCCGAACTGGTCCCGCTCTGGTTGGCGGCCCCCATGCAGTACGAGCCGGGGACGAAGTGGCAGTACTCGCAATCGGGCATCAACCTGGCCGGACGGATCGTCGAGGTGGTCGGCGGAATGTCCTTCGATGCGTTCGTGCAGCGACGAATCTTCGATCCGCTGGGCATGACGAGCACCACGTTCTACCCTGCGGACGGGTCCGTCGTGACCGCCTACGCGAAGAACCGCGCCACCGGTTCGCTCGAACCGACGCTGCCCCGGGCCGGCTATGGTCGCGACTGCCCTCCGCTGGGCAACGGCGGGCTCTACTCCAGCGGCCCCGACTACGCAAGGTTCTGTCGGATGCTGCTGGGCGGAGGCGTGCTCGACGGCAAACGCTATCTGAGCGACGACGCGATGAAACTGCTCAGCACCGTCCAGACGGGCGATCTCCCCTGCGGCTTCTTCCAGTCGGCCGAGTTCGGCAACCGCGGCGACAACTACGGCTGGGGCATCGGCACCTGCATCCTTCGCAAACCTCACGAGGGCGTCGCCTCCATGCTCTCGCCCGGCACGTTCGGCCACGGCGGCGCCTGGGGCACCCAGGCGTGGATCGATCCCGTCCGCGCCGTCGCGTACGTCCTCATGGTGCAACGGGCGAACTTCCCGAACAGCGACGCCAGCGATGTGCGTCGAGCGTTTCAACAGGCGGCGGTCGAAGCGTTGGCGAAGTAGACAAGACGCTCGCCGACCACGAAACACCCGTCCTACGTCGGGGGGGATTCCGCCAGGACCGAGACGATGCTGATGCTGTTGAACATGGCGTGCATGAAGATGGCGCGCAGGAGCGAGCCGCTTCTCTCGTAGCTGTAGCCCAGACCCAGGGCCAGGACGAACAATGCCGGCCAGTGCTCGGTGTCCTGGTGGATCACCGCAAACAGGATCGAGGCGATCACGATCGCAGGCCAGGGGCGACCGACATAGGATCGGATCATTGTCTGAAAGAGGCCGCGAAAGAGCAACTCTTCGACGAGTGGGGCGACCGCCACAGCCAGAACGACCATGAGCGTTTGCAGGGGCGCCGAGCTCGACTGCGTGATGACCTGCAAGGCCTCGTGCTGGGGCACCTCGAAGCCCTCGTCGAAGGCCTTCAGGACCAGGATGGTCAGGCTCATGGCCGCCGCCACGAGCGGCCAGACCCCCAGCAAAGTCAGGAAGGCGTGCGCCAGGTCCTGGGGAATGGTCCGAACCCGCAGGCCAAGTCCCTTGAGGCCCCGAGCGAAGGCCATCCGAGCCACGATCAAGACCAGGGCCACGAGCATCAGTGAACCCACCGCCCCGGCGGCGCCGAGCAGGATGGACGCTCCTGAGTCAGACAGCCGACGGGCCAGCGGCACGACGATCATGCGAAGCATCTCCTGCGTCAGGACCCAGACGAAGAACACCGCGAACGGCAACAGCAGACCCATGCTGTTGCGCCGAGGTCTGGACTGGACCAGGGAGGTCCGACCCAGGGAGGTGCTCAGCAGCCACCAGGCGAACAGGGCGACGCCCGCTGCGATCGGGATCAGGTCCGCCAGGGAGGCCGGTCCAACTTGTTGTTCGACTGGGCTCGACACAGTTCACGATTTACATTTGGGATTGCCGATGTACTATGATAGCTCGGAAACAGGAGGCCGCAACGTCGCGCCGCCCCAGCAAATGGTAAGTGATTGAGCACGGATAGTAAAACAAATCATGGACGTATTCCAGATAGAAGGCCCGGTCCGACTGGCCGGCGAAGTTGACGTCAACGGTTCGAAAAACGCCTCGCTGCCCATTATGGCGGCGGCCCTGCTGGCGCCCGGTCGGTCCACGCTGCTGGGCGTTCCCCGACTGTCCGACATCAGCGTGTTCAAGGATCTGATCGACCACATGGGCTGCCACGTCGAGCGGCTCGAAGACGGGACGCTGACGATCGACGCCACGACGATCGACAACCCGGTCGGGCCCTACGACATCGTTCGCAAGATGCGAGCGAGCGTCTGCATTCTCGGACCGATCCTGGCCCGGTGCGGAAGGGTTGAAGTCTCCATGCCCGGCGGCTGCGCCATCGGCGACCGGCCCATCGACCTGCACCTCAACGGCCTCCGCCAGCTCGGCGCCCAGATCCACCTCAAGGCCGGCTACGTCATCGCCGAGGCCCCCGGCGGGCTCAAAGGCGCCAGCATCTTCATGGGCGGCCCGTTCGGCTCCACCGTCCTGGGCACCGCCAACGTGCTGATGGCCGCGACGCTGGCCAAGGGCCGAACAGTCATCGAATCCGCGGCCTGCGAGCCCGAGATCACCGACCTGGCCAACTGCCTCAACGTGATGGGCGCCCGCATCACCGGCATCGGCTCGCCGCGCCTGGTCATCGACGGCGTCAGCCACCTGCACCCCGTTCAGTACCGCGTGATCCCCGACCGCATCGAAGCGGGCACCTTCATGTGCGCCGCCGGCATCACCGGGGGCGAGGTGCACATCAGCCACTGTCGCCTCGAGGACATGATGGCGGTCGTCGATCGCCTGCGGATCATCGGCATCACGGTCGAAGCCAACGGCGACGGCTGCACCGTCGCCGGGTCCGAGGACTTCCAGCCTGCGGACATCACGACCCAGCCCTATCCCGGCTTCCCGACCGACCTCCAGGCCCAGTTCATGGCCCTGCTTTCCCTGGCCCACGGCAACAGCGTCGTGGTCGAGAAGATCTTCCCCGACCGCTTCCTCCACGTGGCGGAACTGAACCGCATGGCCGCCAACCTCCGCAAAGAGGGCTCGGCGGTGATCGTGGCGGGCGTCAAGAAGCTGATCGCGGCCCCTGTGATGGCCTCGGACCTGCGGGCCTCCGCGGCCCTGGTGGTGGCGGCGCTGGCCGCGGAGGGGACGACGACGATCAACCGCGTCTACCACATCGACCGCGGCTATGAGCGGATCGAGCAGCGGTTCAACGCCATCGGCGCCAACATCCGCCGGGAAGAGGGCGGGACCGTCTGACCGCGGGTCGCGTGCGACCGTTCTGTGCGAGGGAGTCGATATGAGAAGGCTGTTCAAGCGGATCGTGACGTTTCTGGGCATTCTGGCGGTCCTGATCATCGTCGGCGTCATCGGCGCGATGATCTTCGCGGATCGAGCGGTCAAGAGCGCCGTCGAGTCGGCCGGCGCCAAGACGCTCAACGTGCCTGTCCTGGTCGGGGACGCCGACGTCTCGTTCCTCGGCGGCACCCTCGGTCTCCAGGGCCTCACGGTGAAGAATCCGCAGGGCTACGAAGGTCCGGCCCTCCTGACGCTCCAGGCGGTGAGCGTCAAGGCCGACGCCGGTTCGCTCTTCGGCGACGCAGTGGTCATCCAGGACATGACCCTCAACGGCATGGAGGTCTTCGTCGAGCAGAAAGGGCTGCAGAACAACCTCTACGAAGTCATCAAACCCCTGCGGGAGCCCCGCGAGCCCACAGGCAAACGTCTGATCATCGACAAGCTCACAATCTCGCCGGACATCGTCGTCCACATCAGCCTGCCCGCCCTCCCCGGCCAGCAGGCACAGACGGTGGACTTCAAGATCGCCTCGATCACCATGACCGATCTGGGCCGCAATGAACGGATGGACACCGCCCTATTGATCAGCAAGGTCTTTCTAGCGGTCGCTCAGAGCGTTGCCGAACAGAGCAGCGGCGTCCTGCCCAAGGAGACGGTCGGAGAGATCACGAACGTCCTCGACAAGGCCATCAATCTGGGCCGAACCATCTTCGGCGGCAAGAAGAAGGAATAGCTTCCGCGGGATCCTCCGGGCAGAGGCAAGCCTAACGTCTGCCATCATCGACTGCCGCTACTGGCGTGGTCGAGCGTCAGATGGTCCCGGCGGGAAGACCCGGGAATCCGGCCGGCGAGGGGGCGGACCGAGGCCGCGCAGAAAAATAGGGAGACAGCCGACCCCCCATAGCCTTGAACGGTCTGCCGCCCCCCCTAGAAGGAAGGAGTATCGGAAGAATTCCTGTTTGCAGTCTTGTACTGGCTCTTGATTACCCCTTACACGGAAAGTATACGGCACGTTTGAGCACATGCCAAACGAGACGAGCCGAAGAGGCAACGCCCCCTGAGATCGCAGTCGCCATGCAACTGGGGCCGCGTCGCGAAAGAGAACGGGCTCATCCGATTCTCGCATACTTCTGTGGTTCCGGCACGCCCCAAGCGGCGTGCGGAGGAGATTTTCCGCTTTGAGCCAGTAGCATGGAAAGGTGATCCGAGACACCGGCCACGGGTCACCCGCCAGGCGTGCGTGGCACGCCGTCCATGCTGCCGGCGAAAAGCGCAAAATCTCCCAGGCCCGCCCGCTTCGGGCGGGATCGAATTACGCGGAGACCGGATGAGCCCAAAACAATTCGGGCTGCGGCCCTCCATGGCCACAGCCCGTGAAACCTGTCGTTGAGACCCCGCCTGCGAAAACGCCGGGACGGGAGGCACTATCTCTACCACAATGACGACATCATCACGACAGGGGAAAGGGGAATCCGATTCCGGCGTCGAAAGGGCCGTTCATAAGCTGTTTTCTGTAAATGAGTTAGGTTTGACCCGGCCGACTTTCCGTTCTTGCCCGGCCTTCCGGCGTACTATCCGAAACCCTGTTAGAAACGCCGACGGGTGGAAACAAAAAAGGCCGTGGAGGTGTGTCCGCGGCCGAATCGCAAGGGTCGGGTAAAGACCGCTTGCCGTTCTCAAAATTTGGTCCTCTCGCAACCGGAACATGCCTATCTTAACGCGGCCTCCGGAGGATGTCAAGGGGGATTTCCGAAAGATTGTCGCCTGGCCTGGCGTCTCGCTGCACGCGCATAAGTTTCGGAACATCAGGGTTTTGCGCGCTTTGTGAAGGTTGTCCTTTGCGTCGGGCCGTCGGTTGAGTACAATTCTGCCTGCGGTGTCTGGAATCTGGATTCGTTCGGAACAGGGATTTATGGGTTTGCCGGTAGTTGCGATAATGGGTCGGCCCAACGTGGGCAAGAGCAGTCTGCTCAACGCGTTGGCCGGAGAGATGATCAGCATCGTGGACCCGACCGCGGGCGTCACGCGCGATCGCGTCAGCACGTTCATCGGGCGCAGCGACAAGTTCTTCGAGCTGATCGACACCGGCGGCTACGGCATCGTCGATTCCGACCAGCTCAGCGACCACATCGAAGGCCAGATCCTCCAGGCGATCGCCACCGCGGACCTGGTGCTGTTCGTCGTCGATATCCGCGAGGGCATCACGCCCCTGGACGCCAAGATCGCCGAACTGCTCCGCAAGCACGACCTCGACGTGCTGGGCGTCGCGAACAAGGCCGACAGCGGCAAGATGTTCTCCGCAGCGGGCGAGTTCACCCGCCTGGGCTTCGGCGAGTTCCTCTGCGTCTCGGCCCAGAACAACCTCAACAAGGGCGTCCTGCTCGATATGCTGTTCGAGCGGCTCGAACCCCTGCTGGAAGCGGGCGCGCCGCCCGAGCCGATCATGAAGATCGCCATCGTCGGCAAGCGCAACGCCGGCAAGAGCAGCATCGTCAACGCCATCGCAGGCTCCGAGCGCGTGATCGTCAGCGAGGTGCCCGGCACGACCCGCGACGCGGTCGACGTGCGGATCGAAAAGGACGGCAAGACGCTCGTCGTGATCGACACCGCCGGCGTCCGCAAGAAGGGCAAGATGGCCAACGACATCGAGTTCTACAGCAGCGTCCGCGCGACCAAGTCGATCAAGCGGGCCGACGTCGTGTGGTTCCTGATCGACGCGACCGAGCCGGTCTCGCAGCCGGACAAGGTGCTCTCGCGACTGATCTTCGAGGAGTACAAGACCTGTATCATCGTGGTCAACAAGTGGGACCTCGCCAAGGACGTGGCCGCCACAGGGGACTACGAGGACTACCTGACGAAGATGTTGCCCTCGCTCAAGTACGCTCCGCTGTCGTTCACGACCGCGACGACCGGCAAGAACGTCCAGAGCACGCTGGACCTGTCGGCCGAGCTGTTCAAGCAGGCGACGACGCAGATCGGCACCGGCCGGCTCAACCGCGCGTTCGAGATCATCCGCAACGAGCGGACAGGCGTCCGCCGATCGTCCGCGAAGTGGCCGAAGATCTACTACGTGACGCAGGTCGCGACGAACCCGGTGACGTTCATGATGTTCGTGAACGACCCCGGCCTGTTCGACGACAACTATCGCCGCTTCCTCGCGGGCCGCCTGCGGGAGCTCCTGCCGATCCCCGAAGTCCCGATCCGGATCCTGGCCCGTCCCAAGGACACCCGCCGGGATCACCCCAAGGAGTAAGACCCGGCCGTCACCGCCCTCGACAGCAAGGGGGGAAGGCCGCAAACTGTCGCGTATCCGTTTTTCGAGGTGCTCATGTCAAAATCCGGAAAGACCCGTCTGGTCCTGACAGGCGTGGGCGTCCTGCTGGTCGCGCTGGCTCTGCGAAGCGCCGCGTTGCGGGTGGCAGGAAGACCGGCGCAAGCCACGGTCACCAACGTGGAGAAAGCCGTCGGCCAACAGGACGACCCCATGGACCACAACTATCAGATCGCCTATCGATTCGCCGTCGACGGCAAGGACTACACCGGCAGCCTGACGCGAAAGAAGGTGTACAACGCGGCCACCCTTCCGAACGTAGGCGCCACGATCCCCATCCGATACCTTCCCGCGGCCCCCACGATCAACGGGGACGCCAACGAGAGCCCTCTCGGCGGGCTCGTTCTCGGCGTCCTGGGCATCGGGCTGTTCGTCTTCGCGGTCAAATCCCCAAGGACAAAGCCCCCCCAGACGCCCCCGACCGAGGCGCAACCCGACGCCCGGAGCTGATCGCGACAGCGGAGACAAGTGCCGCTCGGCGGCTTCCACGCCGGACGCTGTCCCCTTGCCGCCGGTGACGAGGCCATGTGAGATCCCGATGTGCCAAGTTTGTCGGCGGGCCGGGTCGCGTGGTTGTCCGTCCGTACGGCCAGGATTGGTTTGTTCTCCCTCTCCGCTGGTATCCCCAAGGCGGAAAACGCCGTCAGTCGGTCCGGCGGTTTCGCTTCATTCCCCCTTGGAGGCAAGCGTGAAACCGAAATCAGGCGGTTGCCAGGCAGGCGATTATGCGAGAGAATGGGACCACAGTGGTGAGTTTGAAGTCTCGCTCGTCGGGCCACAAGAGCCGGACATCGAAGTCTCCGACTTGACACTTCGAACTTCACACTGGAAACCGCGAAAAACAACGCTTTACGGCGTCACTACGAACGGGAGGTGTCGGAATGAGGAGTACTCGCCGGGAGTTTCTGAAACAGGCAGTGGTGGGTTCGGCCGCGATCGGGTTGCCTGCGCTGGGGCAGCAGCAGAGTCAATCGAATCCTCAGGGCAAGGCGCAGACCGCGATCCCCCGCTGGCGGGGGTTCAACCTGCTGGACATGTTCACGATGCGCAGCCAGGCGGAGTTCCCCGAGGACGACTTCAAGTGGATTCGGGACTTCGGGTTCGACTTCGTGCGCTTCCCCACGGTCTATCGGCTCTGGATCGAGGACGGCGACGACTACAAGATCAAGGAGTCCATGCTCCAGAAACTCGACCGCGGGATCGACCTGGCGAACCAGTACGGCCTGCACGTGAGCCTGAACTTCCATCGCGGGCCGGGCTATTCGGTCAACCGCGAGTTCACCGAGCCGCACAGCCTCTGGAAGGACCAGTCCGCGCTCGACGCCTTCTGCTTCCACTGGCAGCTCATGGCCAAGCGATACAAGGGCATCTCGAAAGACAAGCTCAGCTTCGACCTGATCAACGAGCCGCCTTCGATCGGCCCGCAGATGAGCCGGGCGGACCACGAGCGGGTGGTCCGCGCGACGGTGGCCGCGATTCGCCAGATCAGTCCCGACCGCCTCGTCGTCGCCGACGGCATGAGTTGGGGCAACGACCCTGCGCCGGAACTGGCGGACCTGGGCATCGCCCAGAGCACACGGGCCTATCAGCCCATGTTCGTCAGCCATGCGGGAGCCTCGTGGGTGAACTACAAAGACTATCCCGAGCCCGCCTGGCCGGGTCACGGCTGGGACCGCAAGCGGCTGGAGGAGTTCTACGCGCGGTGGGCGGACCTGGCCCGCAAAGGCGTCGGCGTCCACTGCGGCGAAGGCGGGACCTTCAACAAGACGCCGCACGAAGTCACGCTCCGCTGGCTTCGCGACGTTCTGGAGATCCTCACGAGCCACAACATCGGCCTGGCCCTGTGGAACTTCCGCGGCTCGTTCGGCATCCTCGATTCCGGCCGGACCGACGTCGCCTACGAGGACTTCCACGGCCACAAGCTCGACCGCAAGCTGCTCGCCCTGCTGCAGGAATTCGCGTGATCTGGCGGTCGCAATGTACCCGTGAGGGCGTATCGGGACTAGTTTGAAGTCTGAAGTGTCAAGTGGGAAGCAAGAGAAGAGGGGGCACGGGGCGCATGACCGCAGTTGCGCGCGTATCGAGGGCTGGTTGCATCCGAGGGGTGCGTTTGACGCTTCTGGTATCCCCAAAGCGACAAACGCACGCCGTGAACGCGACTGACCCGCGATGTCCGCGCCACTATGGACATGCACCCCGTCTTTCGGGCCTTCTCCCTTGCGGCTTCAAACTTGAAACTCCGCACTTCCAACTCGCCAAGGCAACGCATTACGGCGTCACTAAGAACGGGACGGTTCGGAAGGCGTTTCTCCGTCCGGGTACTGGAACACATCCTCGACGGACGCGTTGAAGGCGCGGGCGATGCGGAAAGCCAGCGGCAGCGAAGGCGCGTACTTGCCCGCCTCGATGGCGAGGATCGTCTGACGCGTGACGCCGACCTTGTCCGCAAGCTGCTGCTGGGTCATCTCATTATGGTCGAACCGCAGCCGCCGGATGCGATTGCTGATGCGGTCGTCACTCATCCTCGTCCTCTCCGGCCATACTGGACTAGAAGCGAAGCGACGAACGCATAGGCATGGCACACCATAGCGGCGGCAATCATCATCGGTAGCCACGCGACGGAGATCGCGGCTTCCTCGCCCAGGATCAAACCCGGAGCAAAGGCCCCCAGACCGAGAAGGAAATACACCATGCCGAAGCCGGCCAGATTGGCGTTCCTCTGGATTTCCCTGTCCCGCTCGTCGAATACGACGCTGCCCCCCCTGGGCCGAAGTCGAAAGTAGACGATTCCGCCCACGCATGCGGCCGCAACCACGAACGGAAGCAAGAGGATGCCCAGCCAGCGGAGGTGGAGCATCTTCATCACCACGGCCGTGACAGCCAGGACGATCGTCACGGACATCGAAATCAGGATCGTCAACGCGCGTTTCTGCTCTCGATTCATGACAGATCTCCTTTGCTTGTCCGCCCGTACAGAATCAAGGCGGCCAGACCCTGCACCGTATTGAAAAGGACAAGCCCCCCCACGAGAATCAGAAGCATGATGTTCACGGAAATCGAACCCTCGGGGCCGACGAGGCACCAGATCGTCACGCAGGCGGCCACAAAGTACGTCCAAAGGGCAACGTACGAAGCCATCACGATCCTCTCATGGATGAGCTGCTCCCGCTCGTCGAAAGTGACCTTCTTCCTGTTCTTGTGGAGCTTTCGCTGAATGTAAGGCAGCAGCCAAAGCAAACCACCCCAAAGAGCCGTGGCGGTGAACATCAACAGAGGTGCAAAAGACAGCCCTCTGTCGTAGGCGATGAACACGGCGACACCGGTGGGAATAACGAGAATCGGTCCGCCCAAAAGCAGGCCGACCCATGCCTCTTCTTTTTCCGTCATGGCCGTTCTCCTGTCCAAGCCGCAACCCTGAAATGTACTCTACACATAACACAATGTACTTAATACATTACATTGAGTCAAGACGATTTTACTCAATTGCCATTTTTTCTGCAGGGCGCAGGGAAAGGTCGGTCGGGACTTCACAGACGAGATCTGGCAACCCACCTCGCCCTCTTCGATGGTGGGAGAACCGGCGGGCCGGCCTTGGCGGCGACGCCGTCTTCCTGGTGGCTCTTCGCCCGCCTCGCCGGCTGGTCCGGACCGCAGACAGGCGACCTCAATGCCGACGGAGTGGTGGACCTGCTGGACCTGGCGATCCTGAGCCGCCATTGGCTCGAAGAACCCTAAGGTTCGGCCCCATCAGGAGCATCCGGTCGATTCACCTGGCGATCCGGGACCGAGAGCAGGAACACGCTGCCCCGTCCGGCGGCGCTGCGGATCCTCACCCGACCGCCCAGCATCTCCACCCGCTCGCGAATACTCATCAGGCCGAATCCCCCGGCGGCATGAACCCCTTTCACGTCGAACCCTCGCCCGCAGTCGGCGATCGTCAGCCAGACGCGATCCCGCACGCACTGCAGGCGAAGGCGGGCCTCGTCCACGCCCGCGTGCTTGACCACGTTGAACAGCATCTCCTGCGCGGCCCGGTAAAGAAAGGCCCGCAAGGGCTCGGACTGCGGCTCGATCCGACCGCGGACCTCGACGTGAACGGTGAGCCCGTGCTTGGCGCGCACTTGCCGGGCCAGCCACTCGAACGTCTCGCCCAGGTCGCTCTGGTAGAGCACCATCGGACTTAGCTCGTGCGACAGACTGCGGGACTTCGCGATCGCCTCCCGAAGCAGATTGCCGATCTGCGACGCGAGGTCCCGCAGTTCCTCGTTGTCCCGAAGGCGGGAGTTCAGGATTCCCAGGTGGAACTTCGCGGCCGCCAGGACCTGCTGGAGGTCGTCGTGGAGAATCTCCGCCAGTCGCCTGCGCTCGCGGTCCTCGGCCTGCGACAGCTCCATTGCGAGCTTCTGGAGTTGACCGGCGCGATGGCGAAGCTCCTGCAGGGCCCCCTGCTGGCTGGTGACGTCTTCGAGACTGAAGACCAGGAACCGCACCTCCCCGGCGTCGTCGAGCAGCGGCGTGAGCTGCCAGTTCCAGTACCGCACGCGCTGGGGCCCGTCCGGATAGGTGAACGGCCTGGCGTGCGCCCGGTACGGCCGACGGGTCCGCACGACGTGCAGGAAGAGTTCCCGCATGTCCGTGTCCGGATGGAGCGTGAAATGGTTGCGGCCGACGAAGTCTTCCGGCGTCTTGCCGTCGGCTTTCGCATACGCATCATTGACCCGAATGAAGTTGAAGGATCGATCCAGAAACGCCAGAGGCGTGATCGTGTGCTGGAAGAACGCTTCGAACATCTCAGGGCGTCCGCGCAGCTCCCCTTCGACCAGACCTTCGCAGGCCGGCTCGTCCCGCAGGGGATGGATCGTCAGACGCTCGTAGGAACGTCGTGACTTGGGCGAGCCCTCGGTTGCTTCGCGATTCGACTTCCTGGCCATGATGCGACTCCCTGTTCGCCGCCTGCACGGCACGGTTCGTCTTCGCGTCGTCCTGACGCGCCGACCCGGTCCTGTTCGGCTCGTGCCCGAGGAAACGCGGCGCGCCTCCCCAGGCAAATCCCTCTACCCTCAGGCATCCTCCACGACACAGTGCGGTATACGATCGAAAGCGCCGAATGTCAAGCGGATTCTGATGCGTCGATGCTCGGTAAACAACGCCGCGGTCGTTGGCCCTTTCCTCAAGTGCCTATGCCCTTTGGACGATAGAAGAAGGAACGGGAGTTCCAGACATCCGCCGGAGCGAAATGGCGTCCACAGCCTGCCAGGAGCGTAAGCAGAGGACTTGGCGATGATCGATGACCTGATCTACGACGTCGGCATGAACAACGGAGACGACACGGCCTATTATCTGCATCGCGGCTACCGCGTGGTCGCCATCGACGCCGACCCGCAGGCCTGCGACAAAGCCCGACTGCGATTCCAGGACCAGGTGAGCCGCGGCCGGCTGACCATCCTGAACGTCGGCATCGCCGCCGAGCCGGGAACGTTGGATTTCTGGATCTGCGAACCCCACTCCGAGTGGAGTTCTTTCGACCGACGGATCGCGTCCCGCGACGGTTCGCCCCACCACTGCATCCAGGTTCCGTGTCGCACATTGGATTCCATCCTCTCCGACCATGGCATCCCCTACTACCTCAAGGTGGACATCGAGGGACACGACTTGCAGTGCGTGGACGCACTGCGGACGGTGAGCAACCGGCCCAAGTACGTATCGATCGAGATCGACGATATCGACGCATCGCTGCGCGCGATGGCCGACCTGGGCTATACGTCGTTCAAGTGCATCAGCCAGTTCACCTTCGTGCCCTTGCAGTTGCCTCCCACCGCGGCCCAGGAACGAGCGGAGTTCTGGCGCCGCATCCTCGTGCAGCGGCCCCTTCCCCTGCGGGTGATCCGCAAGGCGATCGGCCGTCGGGGGCGAAGATGGCTCGACAGACGGTACACGCGCACTCGATGTCACGAAGGCTGGGTCTTCAACAACGGCAGTTCGGGCCCCTTCGGAGAGGACACCCTCGGGACCTGGCTCACCGCAGAACGGGTCCGCGACGCATACCGCCACTACAGCCGACTGCGGGATCAGGGCAAGCCCAGCATCTTCTGGAACGCCGACGGCTACTCCTTCTGGGCGGACCTGCACGCCCGCCGGGATGGCGAAAGTCTTGCCAATCCCCTGCGAGTCGGGTATCCTGACGCTCCATGAGGCCGCGGCGTCACACGGCGGTGAAGTTTGGGACTCTGGTTGAGAGGACTCCCTTGGTCACGACGGTGTTGGAGACGAATCATCTCAGGAAAGAATACGGCACACTGGTGGCGATCGAGGACGTCAACCTGTCGCTGCAACAGGGACACGTCCTGGGTCTGATCGGGCCCAACGGGGCCGGCAAGACCACGCTGTTGAGGATTCTGGCCACTCTGGTCCGACCGACCGCCGGCAGCGTGCGGGTCCTGGGCCACGATCTGGCGAAGGAGTATCTGGCGATCCGCGGACACATCGGCTTTCTGCCCGACTTCTTCAACCTCTATGGAGACCTGACTCTGCGGGAATGCCTGCGGTTCTTCGCGGAGGCCTACGAAGTCCCGCCGGAGCGGATCGCCGGACGCGTGGATGAGGCCCTGGAGTATATCGACCTGCGGGACAAGCAGGACAGTCTCGTGCGGCACCTCTCGCGCGGGATGGTGCAACGCACCGGCGTGGGCATCCGCATGGTCCACGACCCCGACCTGTATCTCCTGGACGAGCCCGCGTCGGGCCTGGACCCCAAGGCGCGCATTCAGTTGCGCAATGTCATCCGCCGACTGGCCTGCGACGGCAAGACGATCATCATCTCCTCGCACATCCTCACCGAGCTGTCGGGCTTCTGCTCGCACGTGGCAATTATGGACAAGGGCCGCATCCGTCTGTTCGGAGCGGTGGAGGACATCCAGCGACAGATCGCCGGGGCTCGACGGGTGGCGATCACCGTGCTCTCCAATTGCCCGCGGGCCGCAGACGTCGCCGGCAACTTCCCGGGCGCCCGCGTCACGGCCACCCATGAGAACACACTGACCGTGGAGTTGGCGGGCGAGGCTAGGCAGATGGCCGCATTGAATGCGCACCTGGTGAATGGGGGCGTCGAAGTGATCGGGTTCTCCGAGCACAAGGCGGACCTGGAAGAGCTGTTCATGAAGGTGTCCTCGGAGGCCGAGTCCCAGCCATGAGCAAACTGATCCTGTCCAATCCTTTGATCCGACGATACCGCCGCAGCCAGCTTCGCCCGAGCAGTCTCTGGATCTACCTGACGATCTACGCATCGGTCGTCCTCCTCATGTTGTTCCTCAACAGCATCGATGCCAACGACGCGATCTCCCCCCAACCGTCCGACGCGTTCTTCCGAAGCCTGTACGCACAGTTGCTCTTCGTGGAGACGATCATTTTGTGGGTATGGGCCGCCTACAATTCGGCCACCGCCATCAAGACGGAGGTGGCAAACCGGACGTACGACTTCTTCCGCCTGCTCCCGTTGTCGGCTCTTCAAAAGACTTGCGGAATCCTGATCGGCCGCAATCTGCTGACGCTGCTGTTGGCGGCCGCGACCCTCGCGCTCGTTCTCCTGTTCGGCCTCTTCGCACAGATCCCGCTCCTGCTGGAGGCGCAGATCGTATTCGTCCTGCTGACGGTCGCTCTGTTCACCAATTCGGTGGTCCTGCTCTCGTCCAACACGACCTCCCGGACGCAGGCGAAGACCAGCACGACCCTGTGGATTCTGGCGGCGGTCCTGGTCGGGCCGATGTTCCTGAGCCCTCTGTTCATGTTGGCCGAGAATGCTGCGAAGATCTCCGAATCCGAGGGCGTGTCCGTTTCTTTCTATGGCATCCATATCCCGATCCTCCTGTTCGTCGGATCGCTCGCTCTGTACTTTGGAGTCTGGAACGTCCTGGGAATCATCCGCAAGCTCACGTTCGAAGGCGAGCCCTTGTTCAGCCGTAAGGCGGCCCTGCTCTTTCTGTTTGGTTTCGAGGTCATCGCCCTGGGTCTTCTGCTGCCGCCCATGCTCCAACGCGACGGAGTCATTTTTCCCTTGTGGTTCCTGATTTCCGTGGTCCCCGCGGTCCTGATCCCGCTGGGATCGATGCGGACATTCGACGATTACCTCGAGCATTGGACTCCGTCCGGTTCCTTTGCCCTGTTCAGGCAGTCGAACCTCACGCTCCACGCGGGCCTGTTCACGATCTGGATCGCCTTCTCGATCGTGGCAGCCATGGCCGGCAAGGCCAACGCAATGGACTTCGTCTGTCACGTCGCGGGACTCCTCTCCTTCTGCATGGTCCTGCTCCTGCTGCTGGAGTTGTACGTCGTCTATCAACCGGTCTACCCCAAGATCGGCCTGCTCCTCGGTTTTCTCCTGGTCCTGTACCTCGTTTTGCCGTTGATCCTGTCGGCGATCGTGGGCGGTCACGCCGCGTACTACAGCTTCCTCGGCTTCTTCTTCCAGTTGTTCGAACCAACGCGCCGCGTGGAGCCCGACGTCTGCGTGTTCGTGATCCTGATGAACGCCCTGCTGTGCGTGATCCCCGCCCTGCTGATCCGCAAGCGGTACGCGAGCATCCCTCTTCTCAGAAAGAACATGGCGGGCGATCCGCCGACAGCGGTCCTTCAACGTGCGGGCTGAGGCTCCGCCTCGAAGCGGACGTCCTGCACGTGCGGGCCGACGCGGACCTGCGCGGACTGTTTCGTCAGGGGCGAGCCCAGGATCGAGACGTTTTCGAATGTCACGTCCCGCACGTCGTGCTCCGCGTCGGCGCCTTGGATCTGGATCAGATACTCGCCGGGCGAGCCGTCGAGCGTCACGTTGCGGAAGCGCACGTCGCGGATGAAGCCGGGGACCTTGTTCCGCATGTACTGGTTGACCACCGGACGCAGGCGGACGAGCTCCCGCTGGCCTTCGCCATGGATTCGGATGTCCTCGATCGTGATAGCCTCCAGGCGCATGTCTTCGCCGGGTTCCAGCAGGAACGGCGTCATCGTGAAGTGGATGATGTCGAGGTTCCGCAGCGTGATGTTCCGCATGAAGGCCGCGCGGCTCTCGTGGCCGAGCAGGAAGATCCTCGCGCGGTCGCACCAGAGGATCGAGTTCTCGACCGTGATGTTCTCGACGTTGCTGTTGTCGCCTCGGAAATCGAGGCCTTTGAGGGCCACGCAGTCGTCGTCGCTGCGGATGAAGCAGTCGGTGATCAGCACGTTCTGCGAGTTGCACGGGTTGATCCCGTCGTCGTTCTGGACGCGGGAGTTGCAGAGCTTGACGTTGCGGATCGTCACGTCCCGGCTGCTCCTGGGCACGATCGTCCAGTGAGACGAGCCGCGAAGCGTGACGCCGCTGACCTCGACGTTGGCGCTGTTGCGAATCGAGATCAGGCTGCCGACCGGCCCCTTGCGCCATTCCCAATCGGACCCATCCAGAATGCCCCGCCCGAGGATTCGGATGTTCGAGCCCTCCGCGAGGATCTCGGCCTTGACGAACGAGCCCCCCGCCAGGTACAGGGTCTGGTTGCTTCCCAGCACGATCTTCTCCGGCTTGTGCACGCCGGGACCGAAGTAGACGACGTTCGGATCGCCCTCCTTCGGCGCGTTCGTTTCGAGCGGATTGGCGAACAACAGCAGCGGGCCTTTCCTGCCCTCGGGCTCGACGCTGATCTTGCATGGCCGATCCATCGCCAGTTCGAGGGTGTGGTCGTCCACGACGGTCATCCGCACGTCCGCCGATCGGGGCCGGATCACCGTCTTGCCCAGCGACCGCTCGGACGTCACGCGGACCACGACCGGGCCGGACATATCGAAACTGGCGAAGGAGTAGGAGCCGCCGTAGTCGTATTCCTTGCCCGCGAAGGGCGGATCGAGCACGCGGGCCCCGTACAAGTCCACCTTCTGTCCGCCCGCCAGCACCCGGTATGCGTTCGACAGGAAGTCGCCCGCCGGAGCGGGATACGTCACCACGGCGCCTTGGACGCCGATGCCGCCTGCGCCTCCGCAAACCGCAAAAGCCGCAATCAGGATTGCACCCGCAGCGATTCTCATCATGGTCCTTGCTCCTATCCGAAGTGCAGCTCGACGATGTCCTTGTCGTGCAAAACGTGGGTGAGGTGGACGCTCTGGCCGTCGTAGACGCCGGTCCCCCAGATGCGGGCGCTCTTGAGCTTCTCCGCCAGTTCGCGATGGATCACGCGGGCCAGGTCCTGGACCGTCGAGCCGGCCGGCACCGTGAACGGGTCCTCCATGTCCGCCGGCTTTCCCGGCGGCTTGGCGTAGACCCGCAGAATGCTCAACTGGCGAAACAGCATCTCGCCCAGCTTGTCGTAGCCCTCGCCCGTCTGTGTCGAGAGCGTCAGGAACTCCGCCATCTTGTCGCACGAACTCTGGACCAGCTCGAACGCCCCGTCGGGAGCGAGGTCCGCCTTCGTGCACAGGCACACCGCCTTCCTGGCCAGCGTGTTGCCCTGCTCGTCCACGACGGGCGTTTTCTCGTCCTGCACGAGCTTTCGCGATTCGAGATACTCCATCAGGACGAGGATCTGCTCCTCGACGTCCTGCGACAGGTCGATCACCACGGCGATCAGGTCGCCGTTGCGATAGGTGCCCACCTGGCCGGGCGCGCTGTAGTCGGCCGTGATCGGAGGCATGTCCACTAGCTGGATCTGCACGTCCTCGAACCGGAGCATCCCCGGCACAGGGACCTGGGTCGCGAACGGGAAGTCCGCGACGACGACTTTGGCCTTGGTCGTGGTCGCCAGGATGCTGCTCTTGCCGGTATTGGGCATGCCCAAAAGGACCACCTGTCCGGCCCCCGACCGCGGGACGTGGAAGATGTCGACGTGGCCGCCGCTGCCCTTCTTTTGCTGGGTGGCCGCCTCCTTGAGCTTGCTGAGCTTGCGCTTGAGGTCCGCCTGGAGGCCCTCGGTCCCCTTGTGCTTGGGGACGGTCGCGATCATCTCCTCCAACGCCGCGATCTTCTCCTCGTTGGTCGTCGCGTTGCGGAACCGCTCGTCCGCGTCCCGATAAGCTGGTGTCAAATTGGCTGCCATAGACCAAGAAAGTAAGGAGTAAAGGGCAAAAAGTCAAACGTATCGCTCATCCGGCCCTCCCGGAATTGGGTTCGTTTCGCAGGAAGGCTGCGCGAGTTTCAAGTGTGAAGTTTGAAGTGTGAAGTCAGAGTCGTCGCCAGAGACCGGCCCCTCCTCACTTGAAACTTGACACTTCAAACTTGAAACTCCTTTGCCAAACGAAGCCAATTCCGCCGCGAAGCCGCTCTGTGAATCCGAGGCAAAGAGGGGAGTTTTGGCCACAGAGGTCACAGAGGCGGGAGGGAAAGAATCTGGTGAACAGACGAGGGGTCCACAACTCGCAGCGTTCTTCCCTTCCTGCCCTGGCTTTTCTCTGTGTCCCTCTGTGCCCTC
>CALEZT010000071.1 GCA_937927975.1 uncultured Phycisphaerales bacterium | reverse complement strand
GTGCCTCAATTCTGAAATCTGCCACGTACCAAAATGGCTGCTGATTCACGGAAAAGTGAGAGTCCGGGACTCAGAGCCGTAGGCTGTCGCCGACTGGGGGACAGCCGCCGATCTGCGGGCTGCGTCATAGGCCTGGGCCATCTTCTCGGTAGAAGCCGAGAGGTACACGGAGGTTGTCTTGAGGCTGTGGTGGCCTACCTGTTTCTGGACGATCGGCAGGGGCACGCCTTTGTCCACCACGTAGCGCATGATGTGTGAGTGACGCAGGGAGTGCACGGTGAACATCTTCAGATTCCTGCCGCGAGTGTCTTGTCCGTACACCTGCTGTAAGCCAGCCTTGTTGATGTATCGCTGGAAGATCTGGCGGATGCGGTTCTCGGCATAGTGGACATTCCACCTTCTTCCTGGATAGAAGAGGTAGACATCCGGCTTGAGGAGCCGGTCCTCGCGCTTGGCGATGATCCTCTTTTGTCGGAGCATGCTCTTGATCTCGTTCGTCAATCCCTGGGGTAAAGAACTCGTTCGGGCGGTCCTGGTTTTAGTGTTCTCGGCCGGGAAAAAGACCGTGCTACGGCTGAAACTGACGTGCCTGACTCGGATCCTCACGAACTCACCCACCCGGCAGCCCAGCTCATAGATCAGCTCGAACATCAGCTTGTGCGCGTAATTATCGATGGTGCTGAAGAACTGCTGCAGCTCGTCGGCCGTCAGATAGCGGATCACCTCGCCGAAGCGGTCGTAGCGCTTTACACGTCGGCGCCTTCGATACGGGCTCTGCTGTACGCAAACCGGCTCCGCCGGCGAAATCGTCTCCATGCAAATGTGAAATCACCCGACTATAAAAGCCTTGCGGCGGCATCGGCCAGAGGGGCCAGAGGGACCGAAAAGTATATAAACTCGAAAGCCCTTATCTGCTGAAGGCATAGATGCCCAACTCATGAAGCCGCCTTCCACCCTGGCAACCGCTTAGATCACGATAAGCACAGTCCGGAAGCAGGAAAGCCACTTCAGAAGTCCCCGACCTCATTGCCCTCTACGTCGGCCCGTTCCGGCCGGTGAAACCCGAAATACCTGAAATACCCTCCAGGAACAGTGTTCAATTCATAGCGGGAGCTATATCAGCCACCCCCTTTTTCTCACTCCATCTCCATCTATTGCCTGCCTCATGCCCCCTGCCACCCTGTTGCTCCGCACTTCTGCCCCCAGGGATTCTGATCGTGCCGGCCGGAAGACCTTGAAATACCCTGAAATACCATGATGCCCCCATGGGCCATGACGTCTATCTCCCGAACGGGCGATGAACGACGGCGCACCTTCATCCTGTCTCGACACTTCTGCCCGGTCACCCCGGCACTCGATCGCTGCCCCTCCATCACGAAAGCACCTGTCCACCGTCGACGTTTTGCCGCTGATGCCGGCTACCATACCGCGGCCTCGTAGAGGGTCTGCCTGGCGGATCGCTTCCCCTAGAAGGTCGCTCCCTGGGCGACCTCTCTCGGCCTGGAGGTTTTCCGGCATCAGCCGAAAGGTTTAAGAACTCGCACCATCTTGTACGATCGTACAGATTGGTTCCATCCAATCGATCAGGAACACCCGGAACATGTCAAAACCCGAAATCTCCTTCAAAGTAGGCGCCGTCAGGGCCTGTGTTTTTCGAAACATGGTGGCCCAGAGCGGCAAAATGGTCCCCCTACCCAAGGTCGTCCTGGAGGTCCGCTACAAGGATAAGACCGGTAAGTGGAACGGCACCAACAGCCTGAGCCTCAACGACATCCCCAAGGCGATTCTGGCCCTTCAGAAAGCGTTTGAGTACCTGACCCAGCACAAAGAACCCGAGTCATCAGAAAGTTTCTCCTCCAGTCCCCTGTAGACGCCCCCCCGTTCTTCGTCCCCAGCCCCCCTGCCGATCCTCTCGCCGGGAAGCCTCATCGCTCCCCCCGCATCTGCCTCATCTTTGTAGTGCCCGGGCATGTTGCCTGAGCATTCTATTTGTCGTCACAGAGCCTCTGGCTATCGCCAAGGCCATCAGAACCCAACCACGATGGCGTGCAGACAAACTACGGCCCGCCGTCACCACCCAACCATTGGAGGTATTACCCATGGACACCATACAAGCCAAAGTACACTCACGGCTGCTTTCGAAGGCCGAAAGGCTGTTCACTGGCACCCTGGACGGCCGCGTCATCGAGATCCTGCAGAATGCCCGGCGGGCCGGCGCAACCGAAGTACACATCGTCAATGAGAACGGCCGAATCGCCGTACATGACAATGGCCGGGGCATTGCGGATTTCTCGGCACTATTGGACCTCGGCAGGTCCGGCTGGGATGAGAGTATCGAGCAGGTGGAAGATCCCGCAGGCGTAGGCATCTTCTGCCTGGCGCCGCGCGAGGTCCAGATCCGCTCCGGCGCCGAGGAGGTTGTCATCGCAGGCAAAGGATGGACCGGCAAGCCTGTCGAGGTCCACACAGCGAATGACCCAATCCAGGGCACAGAGTTTGTCTTTGAGGATTCGCCATGGCTCTTCGAGATTGTGGAAAGGCACGCGGTCTTCACCGGCTTGAAGGTGATGGTGGACGACCAACAATGTGCCAGTGAGCCATTCATCTCGTCAGAAGCAGCCGTGCCGCACCCGGAACTGGGTTGCAGAATCGAGGTGCGGGAATGCAGTACCCTGGGTCAGTGGCACAGGGACTGGAAACACAACTACTATACGGAGGATGTCCTGGTCAACTTCCATGGACAGGTCGTGTTGTGGACGTACACGCCGATCGGCGAGCAACTGCAGTTCCTCGTGGATCTGACCGGTGAACCGACCGGAATCCGGCTGATGCTCCCGGCGCGAACCTGCTTGGTAGAGAACGAGGCCTTCGAAAGACTCAAGGCTGTCCTGGAGACCGAGGCCTACAGATTCATCCAGAAACGCGGCTCCCACAAACTCAAGTTCAGTGAGTACCGCCGCGCGAAAGAGCTTGGCATTGAGCTGCCGGAGGCACAGCCCGTGTATCAGGTTGGCCTGCTCTCTGACGAACCGACCGAACCGGTGCAGGTTGTGAAACCGGCCGACCTGCCTTTGGAGAAATGCTACCGACTGGCCCTGGCCTGCAGGGATGCTGATGACCCGAACGAAGCGAACGCCCATCTCCTTTCAGCGTTGGGCAAGTTCAAGAGCCCGTTCGTCGTAGTGGACATATCCTCTATATACGACGGCTACCGTTGGGCTGCACTGCCTGTGGTGAAGCGGGCCCGGCTCAAGGTCGGCAGGGAGTTGGCTAGCGAGTCCATATGTTCCGAGACCCTTGTCGCAGTCGAGAGCCTGCAAATCATCGCGCACACGAGCGATGGCAGGGTCTACTGCTCGGCCGTCCCAATGGCGGTCCGCAGGCATCCGCAAACCGCGAAGAGGCATTCCTGGTGCACGACGGAGGTCCTGGTCACCCTGGAAGCCAGAGAGCGGCTTGACGCTTCGGATCTCTGGTACCACCTGGGTGGGTATTCCGAGGATGGGGACACCTACAGTACCCAGTTGGCGGACTTCGAGGAGCAGTTGAACCTGTTCTGGGCAGGTATCCTGGGACCTGGCGAGTACATGCGGCAGAGATTGCTGGAGTGCGTCGACGATTTCGGCATCCAGTGGAAGCAGGTCACCGTCGAATCCAGCGGCAAGGTCTGGATCACCTATACAGATGGCACTGCCCAGATGCTCCAGCCGCGGAAGTTTTCATGTGCCCAGTAGCACAATCTGGATGCCAGGTCCGGCGCCGACCCGGCATCGCACGTCAATTCAATGAAACGTTTCATCACCTATTCAGGAGGTAAAGAACATGGCGTGGAGAATCAGTCCGTATTTGATCGAGGGCGAACTCGACAACACCCAACTCGGCAAGGTCGCCGGATGGATGCGGTTCGCCGGAATGAACGAAACAGTAACCTTCAATCTGAAAGGAGACTTTCACCGCGATATCCGTGGCGCGAAGATCCACTTCACAGGGGATGCATCCCAGACAGACCCGCCACCGGATGCCCAAACGTCCATGGAGGGATTTGCAGTTGGGCAGACCGGCAAGGTCGGCGATATCACGGCAGGATTACCGCCGGCAGACTACGTCAGTTACCCGTATGTCGAGTGGCACTCCGACGAAAACGGTCGCGTCCTCATCGAGCTCGAGCCCCAACAGGTAGAGGTGATCGGTACACCCATCCCGGCCTGTGAATCGGATCCGATCTCGCGGGACCAGCAGAACCACAATATGGCCGAGTTCCTGGGCGAATTGGCCACGGAACTCAACTTGCCCAAAGAGCACGTCGTCTGCATCAGCGGCAACAGGGTCATCCAGGCACAGAAACGCACCGCCCACAAGGGAGCACGGGGCATGAAGCTCCTGACCCAGGAGATCCGCAGGAAGCTGCCACCCCTGTACTCCCAGGAGGATAAGGGCGGCAAGGCCATCGTGCATCTGAAGCTGTTCACGCCCGATGGTTCATTCACGTGGTACATCACCGAAGGCTCCCCGATTACGGATGACAGCGGCAAGGAGGTGGACTTCCACTTCTTCGGCCTTGCAGATGGACTCGAGAAAGAGCTCGGTTACGTCGCCCTCTCGGAACTTGAGCACACTCAGGGACCCTTGGGGCTTCCGATCGAACGGGATCTCTGGTGGAAACCAAAGACCCTGGAAGAGATCGCCCCCGAGATGTTCGGGTCCCAGGACAGGCAGGCGGAGGGCTGAGTCATGGAGAAGTACTGCCAAAACCCATTCTGTGAGAACGAGGCCAGCAAGATCGTATCGGTGTCCGTAGACAGACCCTCCGACCAGAAACGATCACTGTGTGCCATCTGCGAAGAGGCCTATTCCTGGGGCATCCAACACGGGCGTATGTCCTCGGTGCCAAAGAAGGTCTGGGTGCTGCACGTGACCGATAGTGGCGAAGTCGTCCACGCCCGCATCTTCCGGAACCGGCGAAAGGCTGTGCAGGATCTTGTCGGATATCTCAGGGCTCAGGGAGACTACAGCGGTCCCGAGGATCTGCCCGGCATCAGCGATTGGCTGGCCCGGCATAACGAGCATCTGGGCGTGGACCTCTTCCCGGCATCCGTAGACTGGAGCTGACATGGCCAAACACATCGAAAGATCAGGAGTCCACCTATGAGAGAACACGACCAGCGCCGACCCTGTCGGCATGAGAACCCGAAGAAAACGCATACCAGGACAATCGTGCCCCCGAAGGGATTCACCCTTGAGCCTCCGCCGAAGGACACCGGGCCGGAATCGCTCTACCGCGTGGTCTATGTGATCGATATCAGTGCCCCAAACGTAAGGCAGGCGGCCGAGCGGGCCCATCAGATCATGGAGGATCCGAAGTCCATGCCGCCGGTGCTCGATATCCTCGATGCCGATGGCCGCCGGACACGAGTCGATCTATCGCGGCAGTAGAACAGCAAACATCCCAAAGAGTTCCATCAACCGATGGAGGCGACTAGCTTTCAGCCCCCTCGCGGGCTTCGGCGTCCGTGAGAAGGGCTGATTGGCGTCATCGTTCGAATCGAATCTACCCACCCTATACACCCATATGAAAGGAAACAGGATGCACAACGGGAGATACTCTGCGCGGGGTCCACCACAGCAGACGCACTGCAGCACAACCACCATCACATTCACCTATATACACGAGCCACATTCTGAAAGGAAACGACCATGAGATTGCTCTACATCAACAACCTGGGCGGCGGTTATGCTGATTACCTCGACATCACTGCGGGGACGACCGTGTCGCAGTTCTTCAAGGACAAGATGCCCCAGGAGCGACCCGAGGACTTCCTCATCCGAGTCAACCGCCAGCCGGTCCCGCGGGATTACATCCTGCAGGAGAACGACCGCGTGACAATCACCCCAACCAAGATCGAGGGCGCGGCATAGTCATCCTGTGCCACGACTACCAACGAGGGCATCTGCTTGTCCAAACGGCGGGCAGATGCCCTTTTCTATTGGATTGGAAAGGATCGACCATGAAAGACAAAGAGCTTGTGCGTATCGCGGACAGCATTCGCGAATCGCTTCTCATCTTCCAGAAGGCTCGCTATACCGAGTGCCTCCGCCAGTTGAGCCTGTTCACCGAGGCAATTCATACCATCGCCTGCCAATCGAGGAGGCTTGGGGTTTCGATCTCACGCAATTGGCTTTCCGCCGCGGAGGATTGCTGCCAGGGCATTGCCAGGCAGTTAAACGAAATCCCCTACCTGGTCTCCAGGCTTGAACTATTGCTGAGCAAGAGACAAAGAGGGGTTCCGACACTCTCGGAAGTCGTCGCGGAGATCAGGGCCGCAGAGACGGAATTCGGCGGGATCGAATATGATGGGGAGGAAGACTCCCTGTCGGTGATCACCGAGCCGATTACGCTTGAGGACACCTACCTGGGCCCCTTCCGCATCGCCCTGTTCTTGGGCAAGCTGCACCAGATGCAGCATCATGTCCCGTATTACGTATTCGCTATGGAGCCCCATCCGGCCGCCAAAGATGAGGCGATCACCCATCCCCACGTCAGCAATGACGGACTCTGCGAAGGCGATGGCGCTGCGGCCATTCGAGCGGCCATCGAGGAAGGCAGACTGACCGATTTTTTCAGCATGGTCCGCAGCATCCTTCAAACCTATAACCCGGACAGCCCCTACGTCCCTCTGGCGGACTGGGACGGCACGCCCTGCTACGACTGCGGCTACGTGATGGACCATGAGAGCGTGTATAACTGCAGCCATTGTGATTGCGCGATTTGCGACGAATGTTCCAGGGTCTGCACCATCTGCGGCGAGATCGTCTGCGGCAACTGCGCCGGCGTCTGCAGCATCTGTGACCGGACACTTTGCCCCAAGTGCGCCAAGACCAAGTGCGAGGACTGTGAATCCACCTGCTGTGAATCCTGCATGACCGACGGGCTATGCCCGGACTGCACGGAAGAAAGAGAGAACGAAGATGAGGAACAAGAGATTGAACAAACCGATGAATCCCCGAACCCGAGTGAACCAGAGCCATCCCCTCTGGGATGACGACTGGCCGGACGGAGAAGATGAACGCGATATACCGGCCCTGCGATTTGGTCCAACAGCCTGGGCCAAGCTCCTGTACTTGCGGGATAAGTCAGAGAACGAAGTCGGCGGATTCGGCATCACGGACGCCGATGATCTCCTATATATCCAGGACTTCGTCACCGTCAAGCAGGAAGTCAGTCCCGTCAGTGTCAAGTTCGATGACGAGGCCGTGGGCACGTTCTTTGACACCCAGGTAGACCTCGGTCGAAAGCCCGAGCAGTTCGCCCGCGTGTGGTTGCATACCCATCCCGGCGACTCACCGGAACCCAGCGCCACGGACGAGGACACCTTTAGGCGGGTCTTTGGGTCGTGTCAGTGGGCCATCATGGCCATCGTCGCCCGCGATAGCAGCACGTATGCCCGCCTGAGTTTCAATATCGGCCCCGGCGGCCAGATCCTGATCCCGACCGAGGTGGACTACTCACGGGACTTCGGGCCCAGCGACCACCCCTGCTGGGATATAGAGTATGCGGCACACACCAGGGCGGTGGACTGGTTCAGCCAGCCGCTGCCGGTGGTTCCCAAACGCTCGGACACCGCCGTTTCCACGAGCGACGACATATCCAATGATCTTGTCAGTGAGTTGGAGAAACTGGGACCACTGGAATGGCAACTGATCCTCGATGAATTGGCCGAACGGCCGGATCTTTGGAACAATGAACAGGAGGTGCTTTTCCTATGA
>CALEZT010000070.1 GCA_937927975.1 uncultured Phycisphaerales bacterium | reverse complement strand
CTGCTCTGGTATCGCCGTCTCCATCGCCTGAGCCTTTTGAGATAGTTACTTAGTGCCCGGGTCGCTCATGAACTGAACCAGCCTCTGACAGTCTGTCGCTTGTCGCTGCAGGAGGCGGATTCGCTGGTCAAGGAAGCCGGCTGCTCGACAACCGCTGCCGAGGCCCTTCAAGAAGCACTGGAGGGGCTTTCCGATGTGATTTCTCGCGTTGACCAGTTCCGTCGTCTTGCGAGACAGTCTTCCACCGAAGAACCAAAGGTGGTGGAGCTACTGCCGGTGGTCAGCAGAGCCGTGGGGCTATTCGAGGACAAGGCTCGCGCAAAACGGGTCGGCATCAGAGTCGAGGGCATAGATGCCCTTCCGGCTGTGTGTGTCACCAGAAGCGATGTAGAACAAGTGTGCTCCGTGCTGATCGACAACGCTATTCAGGCGGCGGATGGCAGGAAAGACCGCATGCTCACGATAAGGGGCGAGACGGTTGACTCCAGAATCGTCTTGCGGTTTGAGGATGATTGTGGAGGCATACCGGTAGAGCACGTGGATCAGGTCTTTCAACTGTTCTTCACCACCAAGCCATCAGGGGAGGGTATGGGCATGGGACTTTGGATTGTTGATCAGATCGTCTCGAAAGCGGGTGGCAAGGTATTGCTTGAGAACAGAGTTGGGGAAGGCTCAACATTCGTCATCAATTTGCCTATGTAGTTTCTGTTGCGGAAAAGTCACGGGTTGAAAAGAACGGGCGGATCGGCCTTTCTGTAAAGGTTTGAAACAACACAGAAAGGAGTGCCGATGCGTCGCGTTTTCGATGAACAAACCTACCTGGATTTCAGCGGGGACACGAGCCTCAAAGTGGTGAAAGAGTACCGGGCGAAGTACGCCTGGATCGATGAGTGTCTCAAGGCCACCCCGCTGATCCTGTGGCTGGTGCACGAGGATCTGGAAACCCTCTCGAAGAGCAAGGAAGGCCGGGAGGCGAAGTACACCACGGAGATTCTGTTCCGGGCGCTGCTTGTGCACCAGATCGAGAGAACCTCCTTGCGGGAGACGGTCATTCGGATCGCCGAGTCGCCGACGCTGCAGTCGTTCCTGCGTCTGGGGACCCGGTCGGTGCCGGACTTCACGTTTCTGGACCGCGCCTTCAAGGCGATCACGGCCGAGACGTGGAAGCTGGTCAACGAGGAACTGGCCCAGTACGCGGTGAAGCGCTGCGAGGTGGAGGTCTCGCAAATCCGGGCCGACACGACCGTCATTGAAGCCAACATTCATTACCCGACCGACAGTTCGCTTCTGTGGGACAGTTACCGTGTGCTGTCTCGCCTGCTGCGTGCGGTGCGGACCGAGGACCCCGCGCTGTGCCCGCACCGCTTCCACGACAAGAAGGCGAAGAAGGACCTGGTCTACGTGCACCGCTTTCTGCGGAGTGTCACGGATCGGGTTAAACCCAGGCACCTATGATCGGGTCAAAACCAGCCAGTGTCCTTTCTCATTTCGCACACGTTCTGCCTTTGCCACGCAAGGGAATTTCCGGTAGGCGAACCCCCTGATCGCGGACGGGCGTAGGGCTGGATCGCTCGGATCGGCGGCCGTGCGAGAATGGGCCCTGCGTAAGCTCGTCGGAGCCTGGCCACCGCAGGCCGAGTGGGCCGGCCCGGTCGAACACGGCCCGCGCTATGATCCTTTCTTTGGGTCCTGTTCATCTTTTTCTTGCTCCTTGGGTTTGTCTGCCTCTTGGGCGGCTTTGTCTTTCAGGCGGTAGCTGCGGCCGGTGATCGTGATGATCTCGGCATGGTGCAGGAACCGGTCCAGGATCGCCGTGGCCGCCGGGACGTCCCCCAGCAGCTTGCCCCAGTCCTCCAAGGGACGATTCGAGGTCATCATGGTGGACTTGGTCTCGTACCGGCGCAGGATGATCCCGAAGAGGCATTCGCCCGAACGCTTGGGCAGTTGCTTGATGCCCATGTCGTCGATAATCAAAAGGTCCGGCTTGAGGTACTTCGCCAACACTTGGTTGGTCCCGGCGAAGGCCTCGTCCTCCAGGAAGTCCCGCACGACGTCGAAGATCGAGCGATAGAGCACCACAAAGCCCAGCTTG
>CALEZT010000069.1 GCA_937927975.1 uncultured Phycisphaerales bacterium | reverse complement strand
GCGGGCGAGATTCGTCAGCAGGGCGAACCATTGGGGTTCGCTCACCTCCAGGGGCCGGTGGCGACACCACTGGATGAATTCGCACGTGTCAATCTTCTTCAGATCACACCGCAAGCCCGTCGGCAGTTCGTGTCCGGTCGCGGCAGGCCGACTATACTCGGTATTCAGGATCAGGTGATGCAGAGCGGTGGATCGGTTCAGGACGGGCGCGGTCACGAAGGAGGCCCGCCGGTACGGTCGACCGGGAGCGGGCTTTCCCTTTCTGTTTATGGTCCCGATCAGTCGCATGACGCGGCTGAGGTTGTACACGGGATCGACCCGCACGCCGGCGACGCGGTGAGCGACGCTGTCGGCCAGTCCCCGGCAGAAGCATCTGAATTTGTCAGCGATCTCATCGCCGCCGACGGATACGGGGACCACGGGCGCCAAGACATAGTGGCCGTTGCCGCTACAGCAGATGGCCGAATGCCCGACGAGGCCGTCTTGCTGTGCAAGGAGCCGGGCCGCCTGGAGGCTCCTCGGCAGTTCCTCGTCCGACGCCGGACGGCCGGCGGCCCGCTCGGGTGAGACCACGTCGATATCGAAGAAGACGGCCGTGACGTACTCGACGTCGCCGTCGCGGGCGCAGTTGCCGTCACGGCCGCCGCGGGCGGCTGTCCAGCGGTTGGGGGCCAGATCGAAGAGATGCGCCGGGCGCGGTTGGACGCCGACGTAGATGCCGGAGGTCCTGCCGTCCATTTCCCGGCAGAGCCGAACGACGACGTCTGCGCTATCCGCGTAGGCCACCTGCGGCAACGGATCGAATACACGCAGTTCGGTGACGCCCAGCTTGTCGTGACCCAGCACGGCCAGGTGCATGCGCACTGCTGCCTCGGCGAGGGGATCCACCGTGGTCTCGATTCCAGTATGCATGTGAAGACTCATTTATGGTCCTTGATATTGTTTACTTCCCTATAGAACTCGATCAGTTGCGGCGGGAACAATTGCGATGACGGCGAGGTGCTCCGGTCGTATTGGTATGCCGTCACGAAGTGCGCTTTGGCTGCCTTGGGGTTGCCCTGTTGGTATTCGATGGCGCCGAGCAGGATGTGTGCTTGGTTCCGTTGCGGATTCGTGCACGTCCCTGAGCCGAGGGCTCGATTCAGGACCCCCGTCGCATCGTCCCACCGCATTTCGTTGTAGGCTTGGGCGCCCTCCATGATTGCTGACGCCGCCGTAGGCGGTCTGTTTGGCGAGGGCTCCGCTCTCCGGGGTGGGAGGATTTCCAGGGGTGGGGTAGACCGTACGACCCGAGTAGGGGCTGGAGCGCCAGGTATCTGGCGAGTTGTGGATTGGTTGTTGTTGACGGTTTCCCTTGGGATCGATTGCACGGAGGGTTTCGTCTGTGGTGACGGCTGTTCGATGGCCACGGGGTTCGCACGCACGGTGCTTGTGCTGTTCTGGGAAGGCCAGACGAGCGGCGGGGCGGGCCTCTGTACGTTTGCAGGACCGCCTCGGGACATGTTCGCATACAGAACCGGCACAGCGATCAACGCCGGGACCAGAACCTCCGGCGCGCAGCCCGCCAAGAACGGCAGGGCCGCCAGGATGAGAATCCTGCGGGATCCCCGAAGAGGATTCCGAATAGGAGGCGCTGACCCGAGCGGGTCAGTCGTGGGCGAAGTGGATCTTCTTATGGCTGACATGGAACTGACCTTTCTCCAGTTGGACATAAACGGTGGTTTCGCAGTTCTCCTGCACGGCGACAGTCACGGGAAAGACTCTGTCGCCTTGGCGTAGGACGAGTTGGCAATCGCCGGGTTGGACTATGAAGGCGTTCACCTGCCCGCTGGGCCCCAGAGGTCTTCCGTTCACCTCGACGTATGACCATGGGACGGATAGGACTCGCAGCCTCGCAGCCTTGCTCCGGGCCGCCGGGGCCGTGGCGCGTATGGTTGTCTCGCTCGCAGTTGCAGGGGTCATGGAATGCACCGGGGACAGAACGACACGAAGCACAACGATCGCGACCACCACCACCGCGACGGCGCCGACGGCGACCACCAGACGGCGAACGGTAAACACCGGACGGAGGGCCGGCTGGCTGGCTGGCCTGGGGGCCCCGGCATATCGACCGGCAGGCTTAGTCTTGGGCACTGGACGTCGGCGGGCCGACGACGCCGGCGTTGTCGTCGCATTCTTGACCTGCTCGAACGCGGCAGCCAATTTGAGGATCTGGTCCTGGGCTCGGCGGCGGGTCGCCAAAGGCATGCCGGGCACCATCTGCAATTGTAGTCTCCGCAGTGACGCAGCATACGCCTGTTCGACTTCCACCTGGCCGGCTCCGGGGCGAAGGCCCAGGGCAGAGTACGCCTCAACGAGTGTCATATGGAATATCACCTTCCGAGGGAAGCGACCATCAGGAGCCTCGTGATGCTGATCGCCAGCATTCCGATGAACAGCACGGTTCTCTCAGAGGGAACCTTCCAACCGATATGGTTCAGTGCCCTCGCAGTACGCCCCGCGAACCAGTCGACGGCCGGCTTGCCCGCCGCGTTGATGACGGCCAGCCAACGGGTCTGCCAGCGATAGCTGAGCATCCGGGTCAGCATGAGCACGAACAGGATGTCCACGACCACCAGGAACAGATGAATGAACCCGAGTACGAAACTTGTGAGCAGTCCCATCGCATTTCCTTTCATAGGCTTGATGAGTGTGATTATTACGACAAGGGCCAGAATGGCCGCCGCTATCATCGCGAGGTACCGCATCGCAGAGGCTATGCGTTTGCCCATTGCAACGACCGTTCGCTGTTTGCGGCGTGGCGACACACGAGCCGGCGGGGTCCTGGGCGTTCTCGCCGACGAGCTGGTGGCCCCTGCTGCGGTGATTACGCGCCACGCTGCATCCACCTGGGCCAGCTCGACTTGGGCCCTTTGCCGGATGGCTACGGGCATGCCCGGCACCATCCGCAATCGGAGCTGCGTGCATCTCTGCTGGTACAGCCGCTCTGCCCTGAACCGAGCGACAGAGCGGCTTGCACCCAGAATCCTGTAGGCTTCCGCCTTCGTCATTGCGTCTTCCCTCGCCAGACGAGGCCTTGAGCCAACTGCTTATAGTGCTCTGACAGCGCTTGAGAGAGATCGGAAGAGCGTCGTGTAGGGAAAGAGTGTAGATCTCGGTGGT
>CALEZT010000068.1 GCA_937927975.1 uncultured Phycisphaerales bacterium | reverse complement strand
CGACTTCAGGGGACTGCCCACGAATCCGACTTGCTGCGGTGGGCCCAGGAGCTGAACCGGGCCAACCAGGCGTTGCGGCAGCAGCGGGAAGCGGCGCTGAGCCTGGCGGAAGACGCCAACGGGGCCAAAGCCACCGCCGAACGGGTGCAAGAGGCCCTATTGCTCAAGGACAGCGCCGTCAACAGCGCCGCCAGCGGCATCGTGTTTGTCGATCTGGAGAACAGACTGACGTTCGCCAACCCATCGGCTTTGAGAATGTGGGGATACACCGAGGAAAGCGAGATCCTGGGCAGATCCATCGCGACTCTTGTGAAATCCACGGATGACGCGATGACTGCATGTCGATTGGCCTTGGAGAACGGCATGTGGAACGGAGATATGGAGGCATGCCGCGCCGACGGTTCGGATTTCATCGTTCAGGTGTCGGCCAGCGCGGTCCGGGACGCAAGCGGAAAGCCTATCTGTCTGATGGTCTCGCTCGTGGACGTGACCGAGAGCCGACGGATCCAGGAGGTTCTCAACCGAAAGCAGAAGAACCTCGAAGCGATCTTCGATGCGACCCCGCTGGGCATGCTGTTGGTCAACGACCATCTGAAGGTAACCCGAGCCAACGATGTCATCCGCCAGATGTCCGGGAAGGACTACGCCGGCATCATCGGTTGCGACGCCTGCCAGACGCTCGGTTGCGTTCACGCCGCCAGTCTTCTGGACAATCCGGGCGGGGTCCAATCCTGCGAAGGCTGCCTGCTTCGGGACATGGTCCGCAAGGCGCTGGTTGCCGACGAGGCCATTCGCGGAAAGGAGATGCAACTGGCCCTGCGCTACGACAAGAGCAGACCCTGGATGGCCGTGAGTGTGGAGCCGGTCCATATCGACGGAAGCAAGCACGTGCTCATCGCAGCGAACGACATCACCGACCGAAAGCGGGCCGAGGAGGAGCTGCAGCGAACCATGGAAATGAAGTCGCAGTTCATCGCGACCGTTTCTCACGAACTTCGAACCCCTCTGAGCTCGATGAGAGAGGCGGTGATCATCGTCCTGGACGGTGTCGCCGGCCGGATCAACAAGGACCAGCAACACTTCCTCGACGTCGCCAAACGCAACATCGACCGCCTGTCCAGATTGATCGACGACGTGCTGGACTTCCAGAAGCTCAACGCCGGGAAGATGAGACTCAACATGCAGTCCAACTCGATCGCCGCGGCGATCAACGAGGTGTTCAACACCATGCAGCCGAACGCGGCCAAGAGCGGTGTGCACCTGGCTGTGGACGTTCAGCGGAATCTCCCGACGGCCGTGTACGACAACGACCGCATACTCCAGGTCCTGATCAATCTCGTCAACAACGCGATCAAGTTCACTCCGCAGGGGGGTCGCGTTCAGATCTCCGCATCCGGCGAGCCGGACCACGTGATCGTCCGGATCAGCGACACCGGCTACGGCATCCCCAAAGAGGACCTGTCGAAGATCTTCGACCGCTTCTACCGGGTCAGCCGACCAGGCAAGGAGATCAAGGGGACCGGGCTTGGCTTGGCCATCGTCAGCAAGATCGTCGCCGCCCATGGCGGGCGAATCGAAGTCGAAAGCGAACTGGAAAAGGGCACCATCTTCACCTTGTTCCTGCCGCTGGTTCCTCCCAGCGCCCCGGCGGTCGATCCGGAACGCGCCGACCAGTGCATTGAGACGGTGTTATCGGAGAAGTGATCCTGTCGGCGTTTTCGCATCCTGTGATTCCTCGCACCCTGCGTCTTGCCGTTCCCTGGAAGCGATCAAGTTCCCCTTGATTGCCGCAGCCCCCGCCCGTATGATGATTCTTGTGTCTATCCGATGGCCCGAATCAAGACATGGTCGATGGCCGGATCGTGTGCGACCCTGGTGGGGTCGCGGATGCGTCTGTGGTGGTGGCGACAAGTCCGGGGAGCAAAATGGGTGACGCAGATGACGCACGGGTGCAATCCGCGGAGGGGATGTTGCGGGCGCTGTTCAACGCAGTGACCGAATCGATTCTTCTGGTCGATCCCGAAGGAACGGTCCTGATGGTCAACGAAACCGCGGCCAAGCGATTCAAGAGGACCGTGGCGGACATGGTGGGCGCTCGGATGGAGGACATGGAGGAAGCGATCCTGCCCAAGTCCGTCGCCGAAGATCGCGCCGGACTGATCCGTCAGGTCGTCCGCATGGGCCAGGCCGTTCGATTTGAAGACCAAAGGATGGGCCGGCACATGGACTTCAGCATGTATCCCGTCGTCGACGCCACCGGCCAGGTGCTTCAGATCGCCATCTTCAGCAAGGACGTGACGGAAGCCAGACAGCTCGAACAGGAACTCAAAGCAACCCAGGAGCGATATCGAGCGGTGGTCGAGAGCGCGGGAGAGGCGATTGCGATCGTCGATGAAGACGGGAAGTTCCTGTTCATGAACGGCACCGCGGCCGGAGCTCTGGGGGGCGCGCCGCGCGACTTCGTCGGCAAGACGATGTGGGATCTGTTCCCAAAGGAGATTGCCGATCGACAGGCGGCGGTCGTCCGCGGGGTGGTTCGCACAGGCTCGCCGTACGTGGGAGTCGCAAAATCGTGCGTCGGGGGACGGTGGCGATGGTACGGCACGACCATCGCGCCGCTGCGGGACAGCGAAGGCCGCGTGACCGCGGGCCTGCTGATCGCTCGGGACGTCCACGAACTGCGGTCGGCCCAGGAGGAACTGGAGGCCTACCGCGAGAAGATGGCCAGAGCGGAGCAGCTTGCGTCTTTGGGCACGCTCAGCGCGACGGTCGCGCACGAGCTGACGCAGCCGCTGACGGTGATCCGTCTTTCGCTTCAGAACGCAATGAAGGAGCTGGAGGGCATGCCTTCTTCGCCGACCGTGATGGAGGACCTGGCCGATGGGCTGAGGGAGACCTCGCATATGATAGAGATCCTGCAGCGATTCCGCGGGTTCGCCAGAAGCGCGTCGGACAAGACGATCGGGCCGGTGGACTTGTCCACGACGGCCCGCCGGGTGATGCGTCTGCTCGACGAGATCGCGGGGAGGGCCGGCGTCTCCGTGGTCGTCGAACAACTCGAGAATCTGCCGCCGGTCTACGCCAACGAGCGGGACATCGAACAGGTCTTCTTCTCCCTGGCTCAGAACGCCATTGACGCGGCGTCCGGACTGGGCGGCCGGCACTTCCGCGTCGTGGGACAGCGACGGGCCAATGCGGTCGAACTGCGATTTGAGGACGACTGCGGCGGAATCGCCCCCGAGCATTTGCCGCGTCTTTTCGATCCGTTCTTCACAACCAAGCGGGCAGGCGAGGGAACCGGATTGGGCCTGTGCATCGTCCAGAGAATCGTGACGCAGGCAAGGGGGAACATCAGGGTGGACAGTCGATTCGGCCAGGGGACCACGTTCATCGTCACCCTGCCGACCGGGCAGTGAACCTAGAGACGACATCGAGGTAATGCGTATGAAAGCTGCACGAGTCATCTTCGTGGATGATGAGCACAGTGTGTGTTCGGCCGTGTCCAAGACGCTGGAGCGGGTCGGCCTGAGCGTACGGTGTTTCCACAACGCCCGCGACTGCCTGTCGCACCTGGCCACGGAGATGTGCGATCTGTTGATCACGGACGTGAGAATGCCGGAGAAGGACGGGGTGGACCTGCTCTGCGAGGTCAAACGGCATCATCCGTGGCTGCCGGTCCTGCTCGTCACAGGCTATGCCGATGTCCCTATGGCTGTGCGTGCGATGAAGGCCGGCGCGGCCGACTTCGTTGAAAAGCCGCTGGACCGCGACACATTTCTCCGAACGGTCCGCAACCTCCTTGCCGACCGGAACGGGCAGAGAGCCCTCGAAGAATGCGGACTGACTCGGGCCGAGATGAAGATTCTGTACCTGATTCTCAAAGGCAAGAACAGTCGGGAGATAGGGACGGAATTGCATCGCTCGCCAAGGACGGTCGAGGTTCACCGCGGACACGTAATGCGAAAACTGGGGTCTGCGAACATCATTGAACTGTTCCGGCGGGCGGAGGAGATGGGAATCCTCCGGGCGGACGCACAAGACCCCAAGACGGTCCCGGCTCAGGAGACGTCCACGTAACCCCAGTCGATCCAACAGGTTTTTCGCAGCACACAAAGACAGGAGCAAGGCATGAAGGACGAAACGTTCGGTCGCATCAACCCTGGAACCATCGCGGCCTCTCTCGACACCATGACCCGTCGTCGTTTGCTCGGGAGCGGCATCGTCGCAGCCCTCGGCGGCGGGGCCGCCCTTCGGAGCGTTCGGGCGACCGCCCAGGAGCGGGGGGATCGTCCCGAGCGGGCGGCGGATGTCGAAGTGCTGAACCCGTGCGGACGGGTCCCCCTCAGTCTGATCATCGACGATTCGACCTGCCTGGTGAACCTGGCTCATTTCGGCATCCCTCATTTCGCGGAGGCGTTTCCCAACAACTACAAACAGGATTGGCGAAAGCTGCCTCGTGAGATTCCCGACTCCTTCGTCCGCAAGTTCGGCCAGTGGTGCCACGAGCACGGGGTCAAAGGCAAGTACAGCATCGTCCCGTATCCCGCCTGCGTGGGATGGCTCGATCGCGACCTGCCCGGCTGGTCGAAGAAGGAGCTTGACGAGAGCCTGGCCCTCGTTCGCACGCTCATGACGCCCGACTGGGACATTCATCCGGAGATGATCTCGCACACGTGGGTCATCGACACTCGAACGGGCCGGCCGTTTCCCGAGCGAACAGACCGTTTCATGGAGAACTTCCGCTGGACCGACGGCAAGTCCGTGGACCAGTTGGCGGACTATCTGAGCTATGCCCTGCGTATCCTCAAGAACGTGGGGCTTCCGTGCGAGGGCATCACCACGCCCGGCGGGTTCGGCAACCGCGTGCTGCCCGAACTGGCCCAGGCCACGTTGCAGGCGTGCCGGGATATTTATAATGCGGAGATTCCCCACTACTTCCGGCATCTCTTCACGGACGACCAGAGCGTCGCGCCTCGCGTCGAATATGCTTCGGGACTGGGCGGGCCGGACCCGAAATGCGTGGTCTCGATCATCGGCTGTACAGGCGACTGGTTCGGAGGCTGGGATGGGCTCGAGCAGGGCTCCGTGGACCAGTTCATCACCGAAGACCTCAGGGGCGGCCGACTCCCCCAGGTGATCGACAAGGGCGATCCGGCGATCCTCGTCTGCCACTGGCCGGGGATCTACTTCAACGGGCAGGAGATCGGCTTCCAGATCTTCCAGGAGGTCGTCCGACGGTTGCACGCCAGGTACGATCACCTCATCTGGATGAAACTCAGCGAGATCGCTCGTTACTGGGCGGCGAAAGAACTCACGCGGATCACGCGACAGGGCAATCGAATCGTCCTGGACGCACCGTTTGCCGCTCCCCGCTTCACGGTTCGCGTGAAGAACGCCGGACCGCGGCCGCCCAGCGTCTCTCTGGGCACGACCCCGGCTGCCCTGGAGAAAGCATCGAACCATCTGTCGCTCAAGAGCGGCTCCTGGCATCAAGCCGCCGGCCACGTGACGATTTGTTTCGACCTGCCCAAGGGGCGGTCCATGATTGAGGTGTGAGCTATGCAACGACGCGATTTCCTGAAGACCACCGTGCTGGGCGCAGCGGCAGGGCTGCCGTTTCTCTGTGCAGAGATGGGATCGGCCGCAACTGCGAAACGCCCCAACGTCGTGTTCATCCTGGCCGACGATCTGGGCTATGCCGATTTGGGCTGCTACGGTCAGAAGAAGATCAAGACCCCGAACATCGACAGGCTTGCCGCGGAGGGGATGCGATTCACGCAGGCCTACTCGGGCAACCCCGTCTGCGCCCCGTCACGCTGCACCCTGATGACGGGATACCATACCGGCCACGCCCAGGTGCGGAACAACAAGCAAGTGGGCGGCGATGCCGGCTGGGTTCTGGGGGCGACGACAGGGGGCCAGTGGCCGCTAGCGGAGGGCACGTTCACCGTCGGCCATCTGTTTCAGAAGGCCGGCTACGCCACGGGGGCCTTCGGCAAGTGGGGGCTCGGACGAGTCGGCACCACCGGCGACCCGCAGAAACAGGGTTTCGATCACTTCTTCGGCTATATCTGCCAGCGCCAGGCCCACACGTACTATCCCAATCACCTCTGGCGCGACGGCGAGATCTTCTGGATCCAGGAGAACAAGGACGGCGCCGAGAAGGTGTATTCGCACGACTTGATCGCAGAAGAGGCCCTCAAGTTCATCCGGTCCAACCGCGAAAGGCCGTTCTTTCTGTACGTTCCGTTCACGATCCCGCACGTGGCTTTGCAGGTGCCTGAGGATTCACTCGGGGAGTACAAAGATCAATGGGCCGATCCGGCGTATGACGGCAAGAGGGGATACGTTGCCCACGAGCACCCCAGGGCGTGTTATGCAGGCATGGTCTCCCGCATGGACAAGGACGTCGGGCGGATCATGACCCTGCTCCAGGCCCTCGGCCTCTACGACAACACGCTCGTAATCTTCTCCAGCGACAATGGTCCGACATACGCAGGCGGCTCCGACGCCGGATTCTTCGAGAGCGCCGGCCCCCTGCGCGGACTCAAGGGCTCCGTCTGGGAGGGGGGGATCCGCGTGCCTTTCATCGCCCGCTGGCCGGGGCGGATCCAGCCGGGCACGAAGAGCGATCATGTCTGCGCGTTCTGGGATTTTCTGCCGACTTGCGCCGAATTGCTCGGCGCGCAGCCCCCCGCAGGCATCGACGGCATCTCCATCCTCCCCACCCTCCTGGGCCGGCCCGAGGGGCAGAAGAGACACGAGTATCTCTACTGGGAACTGGACAACCAGCAGGCGGTTCGCCTGGGCGACTGGAAGGCCCTGCGTCTGAAGCCCGGCCAGGAGATCCAGCTCTTTGACCTCAAGAGTGATGTCGGCGAGAAGAACGATGTCGCCGACCAGCATCCGCAGATCATCGCTCAAGTCCGGGATATTCTCGCTAATGGCCGCACCGAGTCCGAGGTCTTCCCTCTGCAGAGACCCCCGGCTGGCAGGAAGTAGACTGCCGCACGCCATGTCAAACAGCACGCAGGGGCGTATCCTGCCGGCAGCCGTATGCAACAATGTGCTCCCCTGGAGCCTGGAGCACCTTATGCTTTTCCTGCTTGACAATTCCACGGCAAACAGATATGCTTAGGCGACATAGAGGATTTGGAGCAAAGATTCGTTTCTCGCCCTGACGCCGGAGGAGACCTTGTGCCGGACAGCCATGGCGAGACCGAGGCTATGTGGCTTGTACTTGGCGAGAGGAGTGAGAAATGTGCGGAAGACGTAACAGTTCGGGAAGTATCCTACTTGCGGCAGTTGTCCTTTTTGCAGCGGCCGGACAGGCAGGAGCAGTTGTGCTCTTTGACACCTTTGGCCCGGGAGATTCGTATGATACCGGCCATTACTGGACGATTGGCGGCGGCTGGACGCAAGGTGAGCAATTCTCCTTTGCGGGCTCGCAATCGTACCTGCTCGACAGTATTGAGTTGGGGGCGGGAGTTTGCACTGGTGACAACCAACTGACCGTGTCGCTGATGGATGATGCGGCGGGGCAGCCGGGAGCGGTCCTTGAGTCGTTTTCATTCATCGGTCAGATGGGCTCGGTTTGGACCCTCAATCCACCTGTGGTAGGCGTCTCCGTCTCTCGTCCGCTGTTGACTCCAGACACCCAGTACTGGCTCGTCGCTTCTTCCGCGAGCGACGGTATCAAGGGTTGGAACTGGTCCTCGCCCGTGGTCGAAGGGCTGCACACAAAGAGTCTCCTGGGGAGCGCATGGAACAGCGACTCGGCGACCCTCGGCGCCTGCCGCATCAACGGAACACCCTTGGCTGTCGTCCCGGTTCCCAGTGCGATCGTTCTGGTCATGATCGGTCTGGGCTCCGCCCACGGTCTTCTCCGGCGTAGGACGGCATAGCCAGGGTCCGACGAATGCCGTGATCTCGCAGGGCTGCGCCTCTCTCGGCGCAGCCCTGCCTATTGCGCGCAATCGCTTGGTCGAGACGATTCCTGCCTGTCGTTGCTGCGGTATGCATCGCATAGGCACGCGACCGGCAAGACCCTCACCCGGTTCCGCCAAGCGTCGGGCTGCGCAGTGTGCGAAAGATTTTCTGCAAGGGTGTAACCTGCGGGATCATTCCTTTCACTATCCTGTCGCAAGGGCCCGAACGAAGGCATTGACAGACAGGACAACGCGATAATGAAAGGAGCCGGATATGAACGCGAAATGGACATCTCTGGTCGTTATGGGCACGGTTTTGACGCTTCTGAGCAGCCAGGTCATGGCGCAGCCCTGGGGCGGCGGGGGGCAGGGACCGGGTTTCGGTCGTGGACGCGGAATGGGCAGGATGGCGCAGGGAGCCGGCCCCATGAGGCAGCAGATGAGGGCGGGCGATCCACAGGATGACGCCCCGGCGTGGTGCCCGTTCGGAATGGGGCCGTGGGCGCGCGGAGCATGGAATTCGCCAGGACAGGGGCAAATGGGATTTGGAGCCCCGTTGGCGCGCCGGCTGGGTCTGAGCGAGAATCAAGTCGAGAAGATCCGCGACATCGTGGCCAAAGCCCGCTCGCGGACGATGGCCGCGATCAAGGAAGTGCTGACAGAAGAGCAGGCCGAACAACTGGAGCAGATACGCGACAGGGCCGGGCAGTTCGGACAGGGTGGCCGAGGTCCCGCGGTGCAAGACGGGTTTGGCGGTCCGACAGGTCCAGGCCTCCAGCGCGGCCAGCGTCCGCGGGCTCAGATGGGACCGCGAGGACAGGGCCCTGATGGACAGCCGTTCGCGGGACGTCCCAGGGGCGGACGAGGCATGCAGGCGCGCGGTTGGGCGAATCAGCCTGACGCCGGCGCCAGGCCTCCGGCCGACGGGCAGGGCCCGCGACCTGGGCAGCTCGGAAATCGCAACGCGCCGCCGATCGAGCAGATGTTCGATCAGGCTGATGCGAACAAAGACGGGGCCCTCACTCGGGAAGAGATCCGGGCGTTCCATGAGAAGATGAGACCGGGCACCGGCCGACAGGGACGATGGTAAGGGAATCCCCCTGTGAGCGTCGGCCCCGCCTGCCAATTCGAATGCAGGTGGGGCCGGCGTCTTGCTCGGATTGAAAGAACCTTGCGTGGGGCCTACTGTGCGGTTTATCCTCTGCTACCATGATTGACGCGAGTTTCTTAACGCCGATGGATACTGGACTCGAATCGATCTTCATCGAGATGATTCGAGCCTTCGTGCGTGCGACGCACGTGAATCAGCCCGACGTCCCGGCGAATTTGGCGTCGAGCGACGATTCAGAGGACCTCCGCCTCGCGAGCCAGGGCGACGGCGACGCCTATCGCCGGCTCATCGAGCGACACCAGGAACACGTGGCCCGAATCCTCTGGCGTTTCAGCCGGGATCGCAGGGTGCATGAGGAACTGGTGCAGGACGTGTTCGTGGAGTCCTACTTGAGCCTGAGTCGCTATCGCGGGACGGCCCCTTTCGAGCACTGGCTCACGCGAATCGCCACGCGGGTGGGGTACCGCTACTGGAAAGAGAAGGCCCGCCGTAAACGAATGGAGCCGTTCGAGGTACAGGAATGGGAGAGGGCGACCGACGCCGATGGCGTCCTGCAATCGCTGGAACCGGACCAGGCGGCCGAACTGCTGCACCGGGTGTTCGAGCAACTGGCCCCGCGGGACAGACTGGTCCTCACCCTGCGGTATCTCGAGCAATGCGACGTCGTCGAGACGGCCCGTCGGACCGGATGGTCGAAAACGATGGTGAAGGTGCAGACCATGCGGGCGAGAAAAAGACTTCAGAAACTGCTGGAGGCCAGCGGGATGGAGTGGATCGAATGAACTGGGAACGGAAGATCGAACAACTGGCGGCCAGAGCGCGCGACGAGAGGCCTCCTCGCGTGGACGTGGCCTGCGGCGTACTGGGAATCCTCGCGGCCGGGCAGCCGGTTCCTTCCGGCGTAGCGGAGCGTCTGTGGATATGGCTGGCCGCCGGAGCGTCGGCGGTGGCCGTCCCCGCGGCGATTGCCGCCTTCGTACTGTACACGAGATCCGTTCAGCCTCTCAGTGAGATTGTCGAGGCGATCGCATGGGCGAGCTAATGAACCAACGAGAGAATCCCGAGAGCCCGACCGTCTTGCTTGCCCGGCTCTATCGCTGGCGCATGGCCTTCCTGGGGCTGATCATTCTGATTGCCGGCATCACTCTCGGGGCAGCTTCGGCAGTGATCCTCCTGCCCAAAACGGCTTCCGAGCGAACGCCAGGATTCGGACGAGGCGATCAGATGATGCTGGAACGGATCGTGCCGAGACTGGGGTTGTCCCGCGAGCAGGCGGAATGGACGGCGCCGTTGCTGAGAAAGCACATGCAGCGACTTGAAGAGATCCGCGAGCAAGGCCGCGTGCAGATCGCTGAGGAACTGGAGGCGATGGACGAGGAGTTGTCGGCCATGCTCACCCCGAACCAACAGTCGCAATGGCGAGAGTTGATGCGAGGATTGCCGGGCCAATTCCTCCGCGGGCCCGGAAGATTGGGGCCAGGGCCGCGCGGGCCCCAGGGACCTCGCGGCCGGGGACAAGGGCAATTCCGCAGACCTTGGGAGGATCCGCAATCCTCTCCCAATGAGCCCGTCCCGCAGAACTGACCGGCCATTTCTCGCGGCCGTTTTCACTCCACGCATTCTTGCCAAAGCAGTCTTTGACAGACGCCCGACGGGCTGCTACGATGTCCCTCGTTCCATGTGGCCGTTTGCACGAAGGTACGCACATGACCGAGCAAGATATCACTAGCATGCTGTCTGAACCTGCCTGGGCAGCGAAGATTCCACGCCGAGGAGATGCGCCATGAGAACCCCCATCAGCCGCCGTGATTTCGTCAGGACATCTGCCGTCGCCGGGCTGTCGCTTGCCGTGCCCTTTGCCAAGGCCCGCGGAGCCAATGACGACGTCCGCGTCGCCGTGGTGGGGATTCGCAGCCAGGGACGCAATCACGTCAACTGGTTCCGCAAGATCCCCGGCGTTCGTGTCGTGGCGATCTGCGATGCCGACAAGAGCTTCCTGGACCGGGAGGTCAAGAGCTTCGCCGAACGCAACGAGAAGGTCGACACCTATGTGGACTACCGCAAGTTGCTCGACGACAAGAATATCGACGCCGTAATCACCGCGACGCCCAACCACTGGCACGCTCTGGTCACCGTCTGGGCCTGTCAGGCGGGCAAGGACGTCTACGTCGAAAAGCCCGTCTCCCACAACCTCTGGGAGGGCCGGCAGATGGTCGAGGCCGCACGCAAGTACAGCCGCATCGTCCAGAGCGGCATGCAGCGTCGCTCGGACGAAGGGCTCCGCGAGGCCCTCGAATACATCCGCCAGGGTAATCTCGGCAAGGTGACCCTGATCCGGGGCTTCGTCTACGTGCGTCGCGACAGCATCGGCAAGGTTGAGGGCCCGCAGCCTGTGCCGGAGTCGGTGGACTACAACCTCTGGTGCGGCCCGGCCCCCATGGCGCCCCTGACGCGGAAGAGCCTGCATTACGATTGGCACTGGACCTGGCCGACCGGCGACGGGGATTTCGGCAACAACGGCATTCATTACATGGACCTGTGTCGCTGGTTCGCCGGCAAGCAGGAACTTGCTCCGCGTGTGCTGGGCCTGGGCGGACGATTCGGCTACATCGACGACGGCGAAACGCCCAACACGATGATCGTGTACTACGACTACCAACCGGCGCCGATCCTCTTCGAACTCCGCGGTCTGCCTCGCGCCAAGGGCGAGTCGGCGATGGACAATCTGCGAGGCGTCAACGATGGCGGCGTGATCGTCGAGTGCGAGAACGGCTATTTCGCCGGCGGCTGGGCCTACGACAAGGACGGCAAGAGGATCAGGCAATTCCGGCTCACCGAAGGCGCCGGCCACCATGAGAACTTCATCCAGGCGGTACGCAGCCGCAAGGTGAGCGACCTGAACGCCGACGTGCTCGAAGGGCATCTCTCCAGCGCATTGTGCCAGATGGGCAACATCTCCTATCGCCTGGGCAAAGAGACGACGAGGCCCCAAATCGTGGAGCGACTGGAGGGGAACAAGGATCTCGGCGAGTCGTTCGAGCGATTCCAGGAACACCTGCTTGTCAACGGCGTCGACGTGAAACAGACGCCCCGTGTGCTCGGCCCCTGGCTGACGATGGACCCGAAAGCCGAGTGTTTCACAGGCGAATTCGCCCAAGAAGCCAACGTGCTGGCCCGCGGGACCTATCGCGAGCCCTTCGTCGTGCCGGAGCAGGTGTAGAACAACGCGGACAATTCGGAAAGGAATCCCATGGAACAGGCAGATGTCGTGGCAGTTGCCCGTCCCCCCTGGTGGCGCTCGATCGGGCCGGCCTTGATCACCGCCTGCGTCGTTTTCGGGCCGGGCAGTCTTCTGATCAGTTCCAACGTCGGGGCGCGATACGGCTACGACCTGCTCTGGCTCCTGGTCGTCACCGGGGTCCTGATGGGCACCTTCATGACGATGGCCGCCCGCGTCGGAGTCGTGGGGCAGGCGACGCCCTGCACGCTCATCGCCCGCCGGCTGGGCCGCCCCGTCGGGGCGGTGATCGGCATCAACCTGTGCCTGATCTGCGCAGCCTTTCAGTTCTCGAACAATCTCGCGATCGCAGCGGCTTTCGACTCTCTCGGCGTCAAGCGGCTGTTCGGCGACCCGGCGCAGATGACGCCGCAGACGCAGAATCTTATCAGCACGGGCTTTCTGATCGCTTTCAACGGGCTCGTCGTCGGCTCGATCTTCGCACTGCGACAGGTGTACAAGGGCCTGGAGCGGATCATGAAGATCATGGTGGCGGTGATCCTTGCATGCTTTCTCGTGAATCTGCTCGTCATCCGTCCCGACGTCAGCGGCATCGTCAGCGGCCTGATTCCCGGCATTCCCGAGAGTCTGTCGCTGGCCCTGCCCAAGCGAGGCGAAGCGGGAATCGTGGACCCCATGGTCCTGGTCGCGTCGCTGCTCGGCACGACGTTTTCCGTGGCCGCGGCGCTGTTCCAGGGCAATCTCGTGCGGGAAAAGGGATGGACGATTCGCGACTACAACCGGGGCATCGGCGATTCCATCGCAGGCGTCGCGGTCCTGACGAGCGTCAGCGCGATCATCATGATCACCAGCGGCGCGATGCTGCGAGGCAAGGAAGCCAACGACATCAGTGTCCTGGCGACGCAGCTTGGCCCGCTGCTGGGCTCGGCCACGCGAATCCTCTTTTCGATCGGCCTGTTCGCGGTGGCGATGAACCCCTTTGTCATCAACGCGATGATCGGTGGAACGATCCTCGCCGACGGTTTGGGCAAGCCCGCGAAAATGAGCGATCCGTGGTCGCGCCGGTTCACGGTCGTCGTGTTGCTGATCGGGATGGGCGTGGCCATGATCGTGCTGCACACGCCGGTCAAGAAGATCGACGCGATCATCTTCGGCCAGGCGTTGACCGTGATCGGCAATCCGCTGATGGCCGCGGCCATCCTGTGGCTGGCCAACCACAAGGGCATCATGGGAGACAAACGAAACACCGTCCTGGTGAACGTGCTCGGCGGCATCGGGTTCCTCGTGGTGCTGCTGACCGCAGCTCGTGTGTTGTACCTGCTGATTCTTCGATTGACGTGAGTGAAACCTCGTGGAGAGGGCGCACCAAATGATGAGAGGCATCGCAATGAACAAGATGGCAATCGCGTTGTTACTGTGCCTCGCGGGCGGCATCGCCGCACAGGCGAAGCAAGCGGGCGAAGCGCGTCCCGCAGACCAGCGACTCACGGAGTATTTCGCAAGCGAGACCGCCAGACTGCAGAGCCAGTGCCTCAGCGACGTCAAGACGCTGGCGGACTGGGAGACCCAACGGCCGGTCTACCGCCGACAGTTGCTCGAAATGCTCGGGCTCGATCCCTTCCCGGAGAAGACGCCGCTGAATCCCGTGGTCACCGGCACGGTCGATCACGAGCGATTCACCGTCGAGAACCTGCATTTCCAGTCCATGCCGGGATTGTATGTGACCGGCAATCTGTACATGCCGAAGGATCTGGACAAGCCCGCGCCGACGATTCTCTATGTCTGCGGCCATGGCGCGGTCAAGAAGGACAACGTCAGCTACGGCAACAAGGTCGCCTATCAGTATCACGGGGCCTGGTTCGCCCGCAACGGGTACGTCTGCCTGGTCATCGACACGGTCCAGCTTGGCGAGATCGAGGGCATCCATCATGGGACATACCGCTACAATATGTGGTGGTGGAACAGTCGGGGCTACACCCCCGCAGGCGTCGAGGCGTGGAATTGCATTCGGGCGTTGGATTATCTCGAAACCCGCAAGGAAGTGGACGCGACCCGCTTCGGCGTCACCGGCCGTTCCGGCGGCGGAGCCTATAGCTGGTGGATCGCGGCGATCGACGACCGGATCAAAGCGACGGTGCCTGTCGCCGGAATCACGGACCTCCAGAACCACGTCGTCGACGGTTGCGTCGAGGGGCACTGCGACTGTATGTTTATCGTGAACACGTACGGCTGGGATTATCCCATGGTCGCGGCTTTGGTCGCGCCCAGACCGCTGCTGATCTCCAACACCGACAAGGACACGATCTTCCCGCTCGACGGCGTGTACCGCGTCCACCAGAAGGTCCGCGAGATCTACCGGCTCTGCGGCGCCGCGGACAAGCTTGGGCTCCAGATCACCGAGGGGCCGCACAAGGACACCCAGGAACTTCGGATTCACGCGCTCGTGTGGTTCAATCGATTCCTCAAGGGCGAGAACCCGACCATCAGCGAGCCGGCGACACCGTTCTTTGAGCCGGAGCAACTGCGGGTATTCAAGGACTTGCCCGCCGACGAGGTCAATACGAAGATCCAGGAGCGATTCGTTCCCATGGCGTCGCCGTCTTCTGCGCCCCAGACCTCTCAGGATTGGGCTGCGATGCGCGACGCTTGGATGAAGTCGCTCCGCGAGAGGACCTTCCGAGGCTGGCCCAGCGATCGCGATGCCCGGCCGCTGGACGTCGACAGGGTCCTGTCCGTCGAGGCGGACGGCGTACGTCTGACCGCGTTCGAGTTCACCAGCCAGCCGCACGTGCGACTGAGATTGTTCTGTCTTCAAAGCACGCAAGACGCCCCCAATACATCAAGTGTTCGCATGGACATCCTGGACCAGGCCGGATGGAGACAGTGGCTGGCGGCCATGCGGAGCCGGTTCGAGAAGGACCTCAGCAGCTACGCGCTGCCCGATGCGAATCCCGCTGCTTTCGACTCCCTGCGTGCGGCGTTGGAGGCGGGTTCGGGCCCGATGGCTTTTGTCTGTCCACGAGGAATCGGGCCCGACGCCTGGAGCGGAGACGAGCGCAAGCAGATCCAGATTCAGCGGCGTTTCATGCTCCTGGGACAGACGGCCGATGCCATGCGAGTGTGGGACGTCCGTCGGGCGGTACAGGTTCTGAGGCATTTGAACGCCACCGCGGAAGCCGCTGTGACGGTCACCGCACAGGGCGACATGGCGGGCATCGCGTTATATGCGTCGCTCTTTGAGTCCGGGATCGGCGGACTCGACCTTGTCGATCTGCCGCCGACCCACGCCCAGGGCCCGACGTTCCTCAATGTGCTGCGATACTTGGACGTGCCGCAGGCCGTGGCGCTGGCGGCCGAACGCCATCGCGTTCAGCTTCACGTGGAAACACCCGGCCCCTGGCAGTTCCCGCAGGCGGTCGCGGCGGGTCTGGGTTGGAACGATCGGCTCCACATCGACGCCTGCGCCGAAACTCAGGCGTCGCAGTAGCGGTCGAATTCTGGTGGCGTTGGGCTCATTACGGCGCCGACGCCTGATTCGTGACCTCCAGATTGTCGAGGTAGAAGACGGTCTTGTCCGTGGCGTTGCTGACGAAGCCCAGCCAGGTGAGCCTCTCAAAGGCGTTGCTGCCTGCCTTGAGGCCTTTGAACTCCCTGGGCTTCTCGCCTGGAAGCGTGACGGCCAAATCCCACGAGCGGCTGTTGTTCTCGCCGAGATCGGCGGTGATCTCGAAGTGAATCCATCGATCGGTCGGCAGAGTCATGAGCGTTCTGCCGGCGACCTGGAGGTTGGCGCCGTGGATCCAGAGGCTGGGGCCGACCGCGTAGGGCGAGGGCCGCCAGTCCCGCCACTCGTGATTGATCGAGGCGCCAGGGCCGATTCGCAGATCGAACGAACAGCGGGTCACGCTGCTGCTGTGGTTGGGCGAGTACACCAGGTGTGGATTGAATGCGTTCCGCAGTCCTGGCGAATCCGTGATCTTGAGGCTCCGCTTGCCGCCGGCGGCAAATTCATCGGTCACCTCGATGGAATCCCCCTTGTTCTCGACGTTGACCTCGGCGCCGGAGGGCTTTGCGCCGACCGCAGGCCTCTCGAAACCGTCGTTGATCGCCATCGCAGGCGGGTCCGGCGGCCACTCGACGGGCGGATACGTCGCCTCGTTGGCCTTGGCGATCCAGGCGGGGTCGCCGTAGACCCCGGCTTGCGTGTAATCGAAGGGCTCAAAGCCGATCTTGATGGCAGGGGAGTCGGGCTTGAGACGAAAATCGAGTTTCTTTGCGTCGACGAAGCCTGGGTCCGCAATGACCGAGTGCAGATCGTGCCCTTTCTGTCGCCACTGTTCGAGTGACATACCGACGAACGTCACGTCCTGGCCCGCCGCGTTCCAGTAGCAGTTTTTGTCCATGTTCACCTTGACCTGCGTCCAGGGACCGGCCAGCAGGGGGCCCGTTTCCCAGAAGACGAGATTCTTCTCGAACGTGAAGGACAGATGCTCCTCGACCCGCGTGGCCTGGACCTGGTGCATCAGGCTGTTGACCAGGATGTTGTTGCGGACGATGTTCTCCTTGCCGTAGTGCTGGTGAAAGCTGCCGGTCTTGGTGTTGTAGACGAGGTTTTTCTCCATCAGGATGCCGGTGCTGCCCTCGTCGGTGTAGAGGCCCCAGCCGCCGTAGGAGTACGCGTAGATGTCGTGAAAGACGTTGTTGGCGATGACCGTGCCTTCGGAGGCCCCGAGCGTGTAGATGCCGCCCATGTCGCTCAGGACCGCCCAACCGAGGTGGTGGACGCGGTTGAAGCGGATGTCGTTGCGTTTGGCCAGGCTGCCGGAGTAGCCCCAGATCCAGCCGGCGGAGATGCCGGTGTAGTAGAGGTCTGCGATTTCATTGTGCGTGACGGCGTTGTCGCCGCTGTGGCCGATCCAGACGCCGACTGCGCTGGGGAAGATCCGCCCGCCGTGGCGGATGATGTTGTTGTCGAGCGTGATGTGACCGGTCTGCTCTCGCTCGCTCTTCGGAACGGTCGATTCGCCGATGCGGACGCCGCCTGCGCCGAAGTCGTGGATGTAGGACTTGCGAAGCGCACAGTCCCGGCACCCCTTGCGGAACCAGACGCCGTACCGGCCGAAGTGTCCGAACTCGCAGTCTTCGATCGCGACGTTGCGGGCCCCGTCGGCCATGACGACTGCGTCGATTGGAGACGCGGCCTGACTGGCCTCGAACCCGCCCGGCGGCATGCGGTACTCGCCGTGCAGGAACGTCAGCCCCTTGATCGTGATGTTCTCGACCCACTTGCCGCTCTGGACGTCGCCTTCGAAGAGAACGAACTTCTCGACGACAGGGGCCACGGCCTCCGCCTTCGCCATGTCCTGGCCTTCGAGGGGCACGTAGTAGAGCCAGCCGTCGCGAGAAAGGAACCACTCGCCCGGCGCGTCGAGGGCCGCACGGAAATTCTCCAGATGATAGCGGTCGCCTTTGCCCCAGGAGTTCCAGGGTTTGAGGCCTTCGCCCGTGGTGACGATCGCCGACTCGCTCCTGTCCAGGCCCTCGATGAAGCGGGTCGTGTTGTCCCACTTGTGATAAACCACCATCTGCACGTCGTGCAGCTCGCGGTCGGAGAGCCCAAAGAGCGGCGTCAAATCGTCCTGTCGGACGGTGACGGTCTGTCTGGCCCGCTGGGGTCTGTTCCCCGAGCCTTTGACGAGCGTTTCCTCCTGCACGTCGAGCATGTAGTAGTAGAACTTGTTGGGACTTCGCGCCCGCGTGGCCCGGCGGCCGTCGACGAACAACTGATCGAAATACCAGGACCCGTCGGCCACGCCATCGATCTTCGCCCGCCACAGGCCGTTGCCGGCAGGCTGGAATCCACGAATGACCCTGCCGCCGGTGAAGACCGGCCTCGCTCCCGGCGCAGCCTCGTAGACGACACCGCTGTCGGCGGGCGTGAGGACGAACGGTTGTCGCAGCGTGTAGCGCCCGTCCGCAACGATGACGCGCGATGACGGATCTTTCGTCTGTCGGAGCAGATCCCTTGCGCGTTCGAGCGTCGCCACAGGGACATCGGCGCCCAGGCCGGTCCAGGCATCGTTGCCGCCGGGTGACACATAGATCGTCGCGGCTTGTGCAGACAGAGTCCCCACGACAACAGCCAGGGACACGATCACCATCGGGCAGTTTCTCATCGTGCTCTCTCCTTACTCGGCTCCCTTGGGGCCCTGCGGCGGCCATTCCAGCGACGGAAAGTTCGCTTCGTTGGCCCTGGCGATCCAAGCGGCATCGCCATAGACGCCCGCCTTCGTGTAGTCGAACGGCTCGAAACCGATCTTCAGGGCAGGGGAGTTCGGCTTGAGGCGGAAATCGAGGCCCCTGGCATCCACGAAACCGGGGTCGGCGATGACGGAATTCTGATCGTGGTTCTTCTTCTGACGCCATTGATCGAGCGAGAGTCCGGCGAACTGGATCTCCTGGCCCGCGGCGTTCCAGTAGCAGTTGTTGTCCATGTTGATGCGGATCTCCTGCCAGCGTCCGGCCAGCAGGGGGCCGGTTTCCCAGTAAACGAGGTTCTTCTCGAATGTGAAGGACAGGTGCTCCTCGACCCGCGTGGCCTGGACCTGGTGCAGCTTGCTGAAGGCCAGGATGTTGTTGCGGATGGTATTCTCTTTGCCGTAGTGCTGGTGGAAGCTGCCGGTCTTGGTGTTGTAGACGAGGTTTTTCTCCATCAGGATGCCGGTGCTGCCCTCGTCGGTGTAGAGGCCCCAGCCGCCGTAGGAGTACGCGTAGATGTCGTGGAAGACGTTATGGCTGACGACCGTGCCCTCGGAGGGCCCGAGCGTGTAGATGCCGCCCATGTCGCTCAGGACCGCCCAGCCGAGATGGTGGACGCGATTGAAGCTGATGTTGTTGCGTTTGGCCAGGCTCTGCTGATATCCCCAGTGCCAGCCGGCGGAGATGCCGGTGTAGAAGAAGTCTGCGATCTCGTTGTGCGTGACGGCGTTGTCGCCGCTGTGGCCAATCCAGACGCCCACGCCCTCGGCCTGGATCCGGCCGCCGTGGCGGATGATGTTGTTGTCCACGGTGATGTGGTGCGTGCGGGAGGCCTTGTCGGGCCGGATCTGGCCCTCGCCGATTCGCACGCCGCCTGCGCCGAGGTCCTCCATGAGACACCGCTCGATGCGGCAGTTCTGGCATCCCTGGCGGAACCAGACCGCATATTCTCCGACGCAGCCGATCGCGCAGTCCTGGATCACGACGTTGCGAGCGCCGTCGATCATGACCGCCGCCTCGGTGGCGTAGGCCGCCTGGTAAGGCTCGTAGCCCCCGGGCGGAAGCGTGTAGCCCTGGTGTTGGAAGCTCAGTCCTTTGAACGTGACGCGTTCGACGAACTTGCCGGCCTGAGGCTGGCCTTCGATGACGACCAGCTTCATCGTCAGCGGCGCGACCACATCGGCCTTAGCCATGTCTTCGCCCGGTCGGGACTTGTAATAGAGCGTCCCGCCGGGGGCCAGGAACCACTCGCCCGGCTCGTCCAGGGCGGCTTTGAAGTTCTCCAGGTGGAACCGCGTGCCCGCGGGCCAGCCGGAGTAGGTCTTGAGGGCCTCGCCGGTGGTGACGATCTGATTCTTCTCGAAATCGACGCTCTGGAGACGCCGCTGCGTGATGCACCATTTGTGATAGGCCACGATCACGACGTTGCGAATCTCCGCGTCACTGAGGCCCTTCAAGGGCGACAGCGTCTCGGCGGGCACTGCCGTCGTGCGGACGAACTGGCCTGGTCTTCCCTCGATGGGCGTCTCGCTCGTCTGGCCCATGTACTGATAGAACTTGTTGGGCGTCTTGGCCCGCACGGCCCGCCGGCCGTTGACGAACAATTGCTCGAAACGCCATTTTCCCTCGGCGGCGCCGGACACGCGTGTCCGCCAGAGACCGTTCTCCATGGGCTCGAAGCCCTGGATCGCTCTACCGGCGGAAAAGACCGGGCGGGCTCCCGCTGCGGCTTCATATGTGACTCCGCTGTCCTCTGGGGCCAGCGTGAAGGGCTCCGTCATCGCATAGCGACCGTCCGCCACGACCACGCGGGACTGCTCGTCCTGCGACCGCTTCTGCCGAAGGATGTCCCTCGCCCGTTGGAGGGTGGCGACGGGGCCGTCCGTCTTCTGGGCGTTGGGCTGGGCGATTTGCCCGGACCAACGGTCGTTTCCGTCAGGCGAAACGTGGATTGTCGTGGCGGCCTGGACCGAAAGGGCCGATGCGAGCACCAGCGACGCGAGGATCGAACGCGAGTACTTCATTTCTTACCTCCGAGTGTGAAAAGGGCGGAGCCGGACATGCTGCCCGTCCGGCTCCGAGACTGTGCTTGCAGAGAGCATGGCGCCTGGGACGCGGAAGATCACGCCGTCAGGTCGTCCCACTGGATTCCGACCTTCTTGCAGGCGTAGCCGATTTCTTTCATGTAGTCGCCGTAACTAGTCATCCAATGGAAGCCCGGCATGCGCTCGGCCAGCAGTTTGTCGTCGCATGTGAACCGTACGTCGATCTGCGACCGGCAGACGTCCATGAAGGGGGCGTCGATGATCTCGCCACGAACGCCCATCCATCGTTTGAGTTCGAAATCCGGCGCGATGTTCGTGACGACCTGGCCCTTCTTCATCTCCACCTTGGGCGCCGCGCCGTAGTCCGACTCGAAGTGCGTCATGATCCTGGTCGCTTCAAGGTTCCGCCCGTTCATTTTGCGAGGCGCCGTGCAGTGGGCCAGCGTGATCATGCCGTCGTGGGGGTAGGTGGGATCGTTCAGGAAGACGGGATTCCCCGAGATGTTCGCCAGTAAAACGCCCGAAGGAATCACAACGAAATCCGACTCGCAGAAGGCCACATACCGCGAGTCGTTGAGCAGAGTCAGCGTCAGGCAGGCGGTCGTCTGCGACAGCGGCATGATCGTGCCCATGCACTCGTTGATCGTGAACGCCTGGCAATCGGCCTTCTTCAGCACACCTCGGAAGACCTGATCCAGCAGAAACGCGTTGTCCACGAATTCCCGCTTGGTTTCCAACTTCACGCCGGCGTCGTTCAAGTAGGCCGTGGCTCGTTCTTTCGCCAGTTTCATCGCCGCTTCGTCGGCCATGGCCTCCTTGATCAACTTGCCCATCTCGGCGTAAGTGATCGTCTGGATATCGAACTTCCATTTCTCGCGGACCTTGTTGGGCACGACATTGGCGGGTTGCGCCCAGGCGGCAGGACCGCCCAGCGCGACGATCCGGGTGCCCAGCGTGTTCTGCAGGCCGCAGAGGGCCCGCAGCCGCCAAAGCAGTTCATCCTGGTTGTCCACGACGACGTCGCCGTCGTCGAGTCCCTTGACCTTGAGCGTATCGGTGTGTTGCCTCAGATAGCGAGGACTGATGATCTCGTACCACAGATAGACCGGCCCGGACTTGTGCCGGCAGAAGATCATCATGTTCTTGCTCTGCTTGCCGATCTCGTCGAAGAGGTTCATGCCCGCGCCGGCCGCGTACACGAGGCAGATATCGGCCTGCGCGAGGTCGGTGATCTTCGCCAGTTCCTGGGCGTTGCGGACCCCGACGGGCTTGACGATCTCCAGGGGGAAATCGGCCCGCCGCTTGAGCTCGTTGAGTTCCTTCTGGATTCGACCGAGTTCCTCCTCGGCCTGCTGCTGCGTTTGGATGCCGCCCCAATTGCGCCAACTCGTCTGGGGTCGCGGTGTCGGGGTGTCGTACGTCAGGATGGGCCGGACGACGAGGGCTCGCCGCTGGGGGCCGGCCTGTTCGCCGGTCTGGGCAGCGGAAACCGCAGACCACGTCAGGCCGCTCAGGGCCGTGCCGATGGCCGCCGCGCCGCTGACGCTTTGCAGGAAGCCGCGCCGGCTGACCGCGCCGGCGGAATGTCCATGCCCGCCGCACGGACAACAGGTGGTTCGGATCGGATGGTGTTCGCTGTTCTCGTTGGTCATGGGGCTGCCTCCTTACCTGAGGTTTGAGGTGTCGACGACTTGTGATGTCATGCCTATGCCGAGTCTCCCACAAAGCAGGCGCTACGCGCGCCCGGATGGGCATCGCAAAACCGCATGCACTATACCCGCGCGTCAGCCGGGCCACAAGGCAAAAAGAGATGCAGGCATTGCTACAAATCCTATGGGCCGAGTAGGACCTATGGGACCTATAGGACAGACGAGACTCATGCTCTACAACGTGCGGCCTTCGCGATAGACGGGGCGGATGAATTGGTTCGCCTCAGGGACGTTCGTGATTCTCATCGCCTTCGGTTCGTAGTCGAGCTTCTTGCCGGCCCGCAGGGCGACATTGCCCATGAGGCAGAATTCCGTCAGCGGACCCGCGTAGGCGAAGTGCGTGCTCGGCTGGCCCTTGCCCTTGACCGCATCGAGCCAGTTGCGATGATGACCTGCCGCGCGAGGCAGGGTCTTGGCCGGTCGCTTGTACGCCCGCATCTTGGTCTCGGGAATGATCCGCGGCGAGCGGCCCCAGCCTTCGCCCAGGATCGTGCCCTTGGTGCCGATGAACAGAATGCCGTTGGTTTCGACGTTGCGGCCCGCCTCCAGTTCGGCCGGTCGCGGCGGCATGATGCCGCCTTCGTACCAACTGATTCGAACCGGCGCCATGCCCGCGCGGGCCGGGAAGTGGTAGTGGACCAGCGAGGCGGCGGGGCAGACCTCTTCCGTCGCGCCATAGCTGCTGGCCTCGACCTGGTAGCGGTCCACCTGGTCCAGCTTCAGGGCCCAGAAGGCCGGGTCCAGGTGGTGGACGGCGAAGTCGCCGATCGTGCCCGAGCCGAATTGCCACCACGCCCGCCAGCGAACCGGCGCGTAATCGGGGTGATACGGCCGGGGCGGGACCGGGTCCAGCCACCGCTGCCAGTCGAAGCCGGCGGGCACCAGAGGCATGTCCTTCGGCCGACCGGTCAGGTCGGTCCAGCGGCGGGCGCCCGTGTGGGTCCAGGCGTGGACCTCCTGGACGTCGCCGATCGCGCCGTCCCAGATCCACTCGCAATACAGGCGGATGTCCTCGCTGGAGTGGCCGAAGTTGCCGAGCTGCGTGGCGACGCCGGCCTTGCGGGCGGCCTCGGTGACGACGCGCGTCTCGTACACCGTTCGGCACAGCGGCTTCTCACAGTAGAGCCCTTTGCCCTTGGCCATCACGGCCAGGCAGGCGACCGCATGCGAATGGTCCGGCGTGGCCACCAGCACCGCGTCGATATTCTCCTTGGCGAGCATCTCGTCGTAGTCGCGGTAGGTGGGGCAGGGTCCGCCGTACTGCTGGCGGACCAGATCGAGCGCGGGCTTGAGACCCGCGGTGCCGCCGTAATAAAACATGCTATAGTCGCTCTCGTCGTTGATGTCGCACAGGCCCGCGATGCGGACGTCCGGCTCCTGAAAGAGCTGTTTCATATTGACGATGCCCTGGCCGCCCGTGCCGATGATGGCGACGTTGATCTTCGCGCTCGGCGGCGTCTGGCCGGCGCCTCCCAGCACGCTACGAGGAACGACTGTGAATGCCGCAGCCGCCGCGGCGCCGCCAAGGAATCCCCGCCGACTCATTGCCTGATGTCTCTGACCGGTCATCTATTCTCTCCTATGACGTTTGTTTGTCGCGGTCTTCTCTGACGCCAGCGATTATAGCCATCGAGCCCGCCGGCGTACAGCCCGTTGGGAGCCGCCATTTCCGCCTGCAAACGGCGTTCGCCGCGAAATCAATTGGCTCGGCAGAATGAAGATTGTACACTACGTCTTCCCTGCGTCAGGCGGAACTCCGACAGAAGGGCGTCCGTCGCTATGCAGCAAAACCTTGGAAAAGGAGTCCAAATAGATGGCTGAATCGGCAGTCCCGAACGAACTCGCCGTCGAGGCGCCCTGGTGGAGGGAACTGACCTGGTACCATTGGGTCGTGGTGATCCTCGCTTCCAGCGGGTGGCTGTTCGACTGCATGGTCCAGCGGATCTTCACCCTCTGTCGCGAGCCCGCTCTGCGGGAGGTCCTGGGCGGTGCTGCGGCCGCCGACACCGCGGTGAAGAACTGGGGGATGGGCGCCACGAGCATGATGATGATCGGTTGGGCCACCGGCGGCATCATCTTCGGGATGATGAGCGATCGGTGGGGACGAGTCAAGACGATGGTCGTGGCGCTGCTGATCTACTCGGGATTCACGGGTCTGTCGGGCTTCGCCCGAAGCGGCGCGGACTTCCTGATCTACCGCTTTCTCGTCGGTCTCGGAGTCGGCGGCATGTTCGGCGCCGCCACGACGCTGGTGGCCGAGAGCGTCCCCGCTCGGTTCCGCGCGGTGGCTCTGGGCTCGCTCCAGACGGTGTCGGCCCTGGGCAACATCATCGCCTCCCTCGTGAGCACCAGGGTGCATCCGGGCGAAGCGAACGTCCTGTTCGGCCTGTCCGGCTGGCGAATTATGTTCTTCATCGGCGTTCTGCCCGCCATCCTGGTGGTCCCGATCATTCTCCTGCTGCGAGAGCCGGAACGATGGAAGGAGGCGAAACGCCAGGCGGGCCAAAGCCCAGACGCATCCAAACGCTTTGGCTCGATCCCCGACATGGTTCGTCACCCGCTCTGGCGACGCAACCTCCTGGTCGGAGTCGGCCTGGGCCTGGCAGGCATGGCGGGATTGTGGGGCATCGGCTTCTTTTCCCCGGAGTTGATTTCCACGGCCCTGCAGGGTCAGCCGCAACGAGTCATCGACATCGTGCGAGGATACGGAATGGCCCTGCAGGATGTCGGGTCCTTCTTCGGCATGCTGACCTTCACCGTCGTCGCGACGCGGTTCGGTCGACGACCCGCTTTCTTCGGAGCGTTTGCGCTTTGTTTGATCGTGACGGTCTTCGTCTTCAACAGCCTGCGGTCCGGCCGGGACGCCTACTGGATGCTGCCCATGATGGGGTTCGCGCAGTTGTCGGTCTTCGGCGGGTATTCGATCTACTTTCCGGAGTTGTTCCCCACGCGGCTTCGCGGAACAGGCGTGGGTTTCTGTTACAACACGGTTCGTTATCTGGCCGCTCCGTTCCCATTGATGCTGGCCTATGTGAACAGCCAACTGACGAGCGCAGGCGTGGATGAGCCTTTCCGGAAAGCAGCCACCGTGTTGTCGTTGATCTTCGTGCTTGGGATGGTCGCTCTGATCTGGGCGCCGGAGACCAAGGGCAAACCCCTGCCGGAAGACTGAACCCCAGCGACGAGTGTCTTCTGTCGCGTGGGGAAGACTCGCCGCCTGCGACGATGGCACTCAGTTGAGGACCACTTCTTCCTGATAGTCGGGCACCGCGACGTCCCAACCGGTTCGCTCGTGAATGAACTGGCCGAAGTGTTCAGCGCTCTGGGCTTCGCCATGGACGACGAAGAGCTTTCGCGGAGGCTTCCGCAGCGAGCTGAGCCACTCGATCAGTTCCTCTTTGTCCGCGTGGGCCGAGAAACCATGGATCTGGACGACGCGCGCCTTGACAGGGTAGTTGGCCCCGAGGATTCGCACCTCCGGGTCGCCATCGACGATTCGACGTCCAAGCGTGCCGATGGCCTGGTAGCCGACGAACATGATCGTGCTCTCGGGCCGGGCGATGTTGTTCGCCAGGTGGTGCTTGATTCGCCCGGCCGTGCACATGCCGGAGCCCGCGATGACGACGACCGTTCCTTTGATTGTGTTGATCGCCTTGGATTCCTTCGTGCTCTCGGTGAATTTCAGGCCGTCGAATGCGAACGGTGACTCGTGTTTCTGCATCAGACGCCGCATCGCACCGTCGAAGAGGTCCGGGTGATTGCGGAACACTTTCGTGATCGCGCTGGCCATGGGACTGTCGAGGAACACCATCACGTGCGGGATCGCGTCCTCGTGCTGAAGCTCGTGAATGAAATAGAGCAGTTCCTGGGCTCGTTCCAGGGCAAAACTGGGCACGATCAGATTCCCGCCGGCGGCGCGCGTCTGACAAATCACCTCGCCGATCGCGGCCTTGATGTCCTCGCGGCCGCCGTGAACGCGGTCGCCGTAGGTGGATTCGACCAGAACGTAATCGCCGTGCGTGGCTCCGTCGGGGTCCCGGATGATCGGGCGGTTCTTCCGGCCGACGTCGCCGGAGAACAGCACGTTGCGAGCGTCCCCGTTCTGCGAGAAGCCCACGTTGATGAAAGACGAGCCCAGAACATGCCCTGCCTCCGAGAAGACCGCCTCCAACCCCGGAGCGATCCTCACGGTGTCCCCATACTCGACGGGAGCGAAGAGGGGGAAGCACTTCTCGGCGTCGCCGGCCGTGTACAAGGGCTGGTCGCCGTGAGGGCCTTCGCGTCCCTCCTTCTTGTGTCGTTTCTTCTTGAAGGCCGCGTCTTCTTCCTGAATCTTCGCAGCGTCCATGAGGATGATCTTGGCGATCTCTGCGGTCGCGCTCGTACAGAAGATCCTCCCCTTGAAGCCCTCTTTCACCAGCTTGGGCAGCAGGCCGCAGTGGTCGAGATGGGCGTGGGTCAACAAGACCGCCTTGAGGCTCGCTGGAGGAACGTCGAACGGCGCCCAGTTTCGCGAGACGAACTGTCGCTCCTGGTACAATCCGCAATCGACAAGAATCTTCGTTTCATCGACCTCCAGCATGTGCCGCGAGCCGGTCACATTCCGGGCGGCCCCCAAGAACCTCAGTCGTGCCTGCATGATCGCTCCTGACTGCCATATTCTTTCTATCCAGACTCCAATTCTACCCGCAGCGAAGAGGCTTGTCAACGCTACGCGTCGCCTGGGGCGACGCCGAATCTGAACTCGGCGGAGTTTTTTCCGTCGGACGAGCTTTTCCTTGACTTTGGAGGCTTCTATCGCGTAAAAAGGAAGATAAGGTCTGTCGTGGCTGCCGTCCCGGAGCCTACCGGGCGACCCTATCGCACTCCAGGAGGAGCCGGCAGAGTCCCAGAGGTTGTGTGAACCGAACAGGTTGAACGATGCATATCTGAAGGAGGAACCGTATGTCGAGACGACTGATTCCAGCGATGTTGTGTGCCTTGCTCGTGGGGCCTGCGATGCCGGCGTTCGCCGGCGTGGATCCCAGCCTCATCGGTTGGTGGTGGTTCGATGAGGGGGCCGGCACAGTGGCAGGGGACTCATCCCAGTTCGGCAACCACGGCACCCTGACCAATGGTCCCACCTGGGCCCCCGGCGTGTTCGGAAGCGCCCTGAAGTTCGACGGGGTGGACGATTTCGTGTCCGTGCCGCACAACACAAGTCTGAACGTCAGCAACGAAGTGGCTGTGGCGGTCTGGATCAACCCGCAGCGATACAACGCTCCCAACGGCGACCCCTGGCAGGGCATCATCGGCAAACAGGAAGGCCAGCGATCCTACAACCTGTATACCGAGGCGTCGCGTGCCCTGCACTTCAGCACGGCCGGCGTGGGAACCCTCAGTACCGCAACGCTGCCGCCACTGAACGAATGGGTTCACGTCTGCGGCATGGTCGTCAAGGGCACTCATGCGTACTTCATCAACGGCCAGGCCGCCGGCACGGGGGGGTCGGGGATCGTGCTGCCGGGCGCCGCCGATACGGCCAACGTCGTGATCGGCAGGACGAATGAAGGGACAGGCAGAAGCTTCCTGGGCATGATCGACGACGTGCGGGTCTACAACCGCAGCCTGACTCAGGCGGAGGTCCAGGAGATCATGACCGGAAACGACCTGCTCACCGGCGCAGCGACGTCGCCGACCCCTGCGGACGGCGACAAGGACGTCCACCGGGACGTCACGCTGGCCTGGGTGGCCGGCCAATACGCCGCGACGCACGATGTCTACCTGGGAACGTCGTTCGCCGACGTCAACGACGCCTCGCGGGCCAATCCCAAGGGTGTTCTCGTCAGTCAAGGCCAGACGGCCGCCGCCTATGACGTGGTCAATCTGCTCGAATTTGGAACGGTCTACTACTGGCGCGTCGACGAAGTGAATGCCGCCCCTGACAACACGATCTTCAAAGGGCCGGTCTGGAGCTTCACAGCCGAACCGTTCTCCTACCCGATCAAGAACGTGGTCGCCACCGCCTCCAGCCAGAGCCGGGCCGACACGCCCGCGCAGAACACGGTCAACGGTTCCGGCCTGAACGCCGACGACCAGCACTCCATCGACTTGGCGCAGATGTGGATGAGCAGCAACGCCAAACCCCACTGGATCCAGTTCGAGTTCGACAAGGTCTACAAGCTCGACGAACTGTGGGTCTGGAACGCCAACCAGATCGTCGAGGCCTTCGTCGGCTTCGGCGCCAAGGACGTCACCATCGAGTACTCCGCTGACGGGCAGACGTGGGCCACGCTGGAAGGTCCGCACGAGTTCGCCCGCGCCACCGCAGAGGCCACCTACACGGCCAATACGCTCGTCGATTTCGGGGGCGTCGAGGCCAAGTTCGTCAGGCTGACGATCAACAGCAACTGGGGCGGCGTCGCCCAGCAGGTGAGCCTCAGCGAAGTCAGGTTCTTCTACGTGCCCGTCCAGGCGAGAGAGCCCGTTCCGGCCGACGGTGCGACGGATGTCCTCCTGACCGCCTCGCTGGATTGGCGGCCCGGACGCGAAGCCACCTCGCACAAGGTCTTCTTCGGCACCGATGAGGCCGCGGTCGCCGCAGGCACCGCTGTCGCCAGCACCGTGAGCACCCATGGCTACACCCCGGCTTCCATGACCTTCGGCGCCAAGTACTTCTGGAGAGTCGATGAGGTCGGCGACGCCGGCGCCTACGAAGGCGACGTCTGGAGCTTCACCGCCCAGGAATTCGCGCCCATCGACGATTTCGAGGGCTACACCGACAGCGAAGGCAGTCGGATCTATGAGTTCTGGTTCGACGGCATTGCCGATACGGTATACGGCGGCTCGACAGTCGGGTACATGACAGCGCCGTTCGCCGAGCAGACGATCGTCCACGGCGGCTCGCAGTCGATGCCTTTCGCCTACGACAACACCAAGGCCCCGTACTACAGCGAGGCCGTGAGGGAGTTCGATTCCGTCCAGAATTGGACCGGTTCGGGCGCAACTGAACTTTCCGTCTGGACCCGAGGCCGCGCGGCCCTGGCCAGTACGGCTGTAACGGAAACCGGCGGCAAGATGTCCCTCACCGGCGCGGGCGCCGACATCTGGAACAACAGCGATGAATTTACCTACGCCTACAAGACCCTCACCGGCGACGGCAGCCTGATCGCTCGCGTGACCA
>CALEZT010000067.1 GCA_937927975.1 uncultured Phycisphaerales bacterium | reverse complement strand
CCCAGGTGCATATCCGTTTGGATGACGCCCCGGTCATGGTGATGGGCCAGTTCCCTGGCGATCAGGCCCAGGATCTGCACCTTCCTCTCCGTTGTGTCGGTGGCCTTCCACAGTTCCCCGGCGGCGGTCGCGTCGTCGAGCCAGGCAGTCGCGACCACCCAGCCTTCGGGACTTCGTCCGTAGAACAGGGGCTCGGGGGAATTGATCTTCCGAGCTTGCAGTTGCTCGAGGCCTCGCCACTCCCGCATGGCATGGCGTCGAGCCTTGCCGAACTTCGAGAACACCTTCAGCACGATCCTTCGGCCTTCGCACGTGGCGTCGTAGACCATCCGGGTTCTGCCCAAGGCCCGCAGTACCCGATGGCAGACGATTTCCGCGCGTCCAGCCGACGGCGAGTGCGTATCGACCATCAGTGTGAAAGGAGGCTCATTCATGATGAGGACTGTTCGGTCCGGACCCCGACGACAGAGACGCCCAACTGGTTGGCCAGGTCCAGGGTTTGGGGCTTGTCGAGAATCAGTGTCTTGCCCGCTTCAATGACCAGGCATGCGGCCCCGCCTGCCGCCAGGTCGCGGATCGTGTCGGGCCCGACGCAGGGCACATCGAACCGCATGTCCTGTTTGGGCTTGGCGGTCTTGATGAGCGTCCAGCCTCCGGCCTTGCAGAACAGGCCGGCCCGTTTGATCATCTCCGCGGTGCCCTCGATGGCCTCGACCGCGATCACTTCCTGTTCCTTCACGGCGATGGCCTGGCCGATGTCGAGTTCGCCGAGCTTTTTGGCCAGGGGCCAGCCGAACTCGATGTCGCGCTGGACCTGCGAGGGGGGCTTGCGCCGCGTCATGACGCCCGCTTCGGCGAGGGAATCCTGGCAGTACATCGTCGAATTCTCCAGAACAACGCCGCCGGCGGCCAGCTCGTCCGCCAGCGCCGACAGCAGGGTGTCCGTTTGTATGCTCTTGCCTCTCAGACGCCAATAGAAGATCCGAAAGGCCCGCCAGTCGGGCAGGTATTGCAGGATCCGCCACGGCGTGAACAGGTGCGATTTGGTCACCTGTCCGACCATGATGGCCCTGGTGACGCCGTGCCGGCGCAACTTCCGCAGCCAACTGCCCGGGCGGGCCACCGCGACGCGGTAGAACGTGTCGACTTCACCCGCCAGCGGTTTGTCCACGTACCCCGACAGGCCGACGCAGACAACCCGCAGGCCATGATTCCTTGCCCCGGCAGCGACCAGGAACGGGAGTCTGCCGCCTCCGGCGATCAGGCCGACCACGTCCGATTCAGCGGCGGCTCGGTTGCTTCGATCTGTGCTCACTCGATATCCTGTGTCCCAGACGGATCTGCGGGTCCTTCCGAACGTCCTTGCCCGCCGGCGGCTCCATTGACCGCGGCGGCCAGTTTCTCCAGTTGGTTCTGCAGGCTGCGGATGTCCTGGCGCATCTGGGGCAGATAGGGGATCATGGCGTAGGCCCGCCTGGCATGGCTGACGTCGATGGCTGGGGCACCGGCCACGGTTTCGCCGTCGGGGATGCTGTTGATGACGCCCGCCTGGGCGCCGATCGTGACGTGGTTGCCGATCTTGATGTGTCCGACGACGCCGACCTGGCCGCCGAGGACGCAATGGTGCCCCAGGGTCGCGGACCCTGCGATGCCCACCTGCGCCACGATCAGGCTGTGGGGGCCCACTTTGGCGCCATGGCCGATTGTCACCAGATCGCCCACCTTGCTCCCTCGTCCGACGAGCGTTTCGCCCAGCGTCCCGCGTTCGATGCTGCACGAGGCGCCGATCTCCACGTCGTCCTCGATGACCACCGAGCCGATCTGGGGGATCTTGTGGTGGACGCCGTCGTGGGTGGCGAAGCCGAACCCGTCGGACCCGATCGTCGCATTGGCGTGGATGATGACCCGGCTGCCCACGCGGCAGCCCTCGTAAATGACGCTGTTGGCGTCGATCACGGTCCCGTCGCCGATCTGCACGTTTTCCCCGAGATGGACGCAGGGATAGATCACGCAGCCGTTGCCGATTCGAACGTGGTCGCCGACCGTCACGAAATCGTGGATATGGCAATCGGTTCCGATCACAGCGGTGGGGGCGATGCTCGCTCGCGAGCTGATGCCGACCTCCCTGTGCTTGCGGTGGCCGTGCAGGAGCACGAGGACCTGAGTGAATGCGAAGTAGGGGTCCTTGGCCACCAGCAGGGGCACGCGGACTCCCGGCATTTCCCGTCCGACGATCACTGCGCCGGCCTCGGTGGTCTCCAATTGCCGCTCATACTTGCGGTTGGACAGAAACGTGATGTCGTCCGGGCCGGCCTCGCCCAGGGTCGCGGCCGAGCGGATGAGGGTGTGCGGATCTCCGCACACTCGCCCGCCCACGCACTCGGCGATTTCACCCAACGTTCGCTCTTGACTGGAATTGTCCATCGAATCCATCTGTCACAGGTGTCTTCATGTCGATACACGCCAAACACTTCATCATATGCCTGGCGGGCTCATAGTCAATCAGGAATGCCGGACTGCCAGGACAAACGATGTGAGCGCAACGTGCTGTCGCCGTCAGAAGGCGAGGTTGTCCAGCACGATCTCTTGCAGTTCAGGGGATGCTTTCTCGGCGAAGCCTTCCGCCTGCCCCTGGACCACCGTGACCCGCGGGCCGAGCGGCCGGTAGACGGTCGGATCGGTGGGTCCGAACAGCGCGATCGTTCGCAGGCCGATTCCCGCGGCCAGGTGCGTAACGCCGCTGTCGTTGCCGACGAAGGCGTCGGCGCAACTGAGCAGACCCACGACCTGCGGCAGGGACAAGTGCGCGACGCAGCGGGTCACGCCATGAATATGGACTTTGTCGCAAGGACGCAGCCTTTCGACCTCGGCGGGCCCCAGCAGGAAGAGCACCTCGATCTCCGGCCCTCTCAGGGTCCTGGCGACGTTGAGAAAGTTCTCCAGACGCCAGCATTTGTTCCGGCCGCCGCTGCCGGGCTGGATGACGACCAATCGTTTGGACAGGTCGATCCCCACCTGTTCGAGCAACTCGACGCCCAGGTCGCGGTCGGCCTGATCGACTCGAATCTGAACGGCTTTGGGGTCCACGCGGGCCTTTTCCATAGGCAGCCCACTCTGGCGGGCGAATTGCTCGGTGTAGATCTCGGCGATATGCTGCCTGACCCCTTCGGGGGGCTTCAGCGGCAGGGTGACCACGTCCGCGCTGTGGCTGCAATTGGTCGTGAAGATCAGGTTCTGCTCGAAGTCGCTCCCCGGCTCGCCCAGGAACGTGATGATCCAGGAGTACCCGGCAAACAGGTGGATCAAAGGATCGTGGTCGGCCAGGTCGAACCGCATCGGCTCCGCGAACAGTCTATGCAGATCGACCGAATCGATCGACCGGACGCCGTCCACGCAGCTACGTCCCGGCAGAATGCCCACGTACTCCGCGTGACCGATCAGATCGACGCCGCCCAGGTCGAGAGCCTCTTTGACCAGCTTCACCAGCGGCAAAGTGAGAATGCAGTCGCCCAGAGCTCCCGGTTGGAGGATCACGGCCCGATGTGATTCGCGAGCCGATTGGGCGCTTTTGGCTTCCAGCAAACTCAGAATGTCGTCCTCAGCCTGCATCGCCCACAATTATACCCTTGCGCCACAGCAGTCTCAATGGGGAATTCGCGTCGGTTTCCTCAATGCGATTCAGGGGCGACGTCCTGGCAGGGCGCCCCCGCGCCGGCCCTTGAGGTCCGGATCGTCGAGAGTGCTCCCGAAAAGCACAGCCCGCTCGTTTCAGGGCGGGGTGAGCCGAATGATCCGCAGGGCGATGTCGTCGCTGTAGGCCGGAGGCTGGAGCGTGCGGACGCCGCCTTCGTGCTGGAACGGCTCGGCCTTGTCGGTCCGTCCAGTCTTGGTGTTCACCCATTCGGACCCGTACTGGCCTGGCGGCAGGTCGAGTGCGAGTTCCGCCAGCCCGCCGCCATTGACGTAGACCGCATAGGCCTGCCCCGACTCCGCCAGCACGCGGGCGGTGACCCCCTTGGGCAGGGCGGTCTTGACGACTGAATTGTCCGGCTTCATCCGGACGAAATCGAACTTGTGGATGAAGTCCTTGAGGATTCGCAGTTGGCCCTGCAACTCGGGCCCGCCTCCTCCGGGGGCGTTGATCCTGTTGCTGCCGTCCTCGTACCCCACGGCGAAGGAGTAGTCCAGATTGCTGTAGACCGCTCCGCCGGCGATGATGAAATCCCAGCCCTCCAGCCGGTATGGCTTGACGCGGTCGTCGCCTGCGAAGCCCGTCTCATCGTCTCCGATGACTTTGTTGAGATGGTAATTCTGTTCCACCGCCACCGGCGGTTTGGCGTAATGGAAGTTGAAGATCGACACGTGCGGATTGGGGTTCTCGATCTTCTTGGTGTGGTTGGCGATGTTCTGGGCGATCAGGTGCTTGCGCTCGAATCCCGCTTCGGCCGCGACGATCGTCTCGGCGATGTGGGCCTGCCAGTCCTCGGTCACGCCGCCGAAGTAGGGCTCGTTGCAGATCTCGTAGTAGAGATTGTCGAAATCCTTCAGGGTTTCCACGATCCGGCGGACCATCGCGTCCTGCACCGCCAGCAGGTCCGGGTGCTTGAGCGTGTAGACCTCGGTCCGAGGCATCGTGCCGATCCCGTTGACGTTATTGCGGGCGTTCATCGGGCTCAGGTCCCACATCGAGTCCTCGTAGAATGGGCAGAACAACACCAACTCGACGACGATGCCGCGTTTGCCCGCCTCGGCGAGGAAATCGCTCAGCCGCCGGAAGTATTCCGTGTCCCACCGCGTCAGGTCGAACTTGCTGCCGCCGTTGGCATAGCCGGTTTGGTCGCTGCGAGCCCACGGGCACAGCAGGTCGCCAGCCGCCGGGGCGAGGGTGTTCTTCTCGATGTTGAACGCGCCCACCGGCTCGCAGTAGGCCCCGGTGAAGGTCCGCGTGAGATTGAAGCCGTAGGATTGCAGGGTGTCGAGATACCGCCTGTAGTCGAACGCCCGATTGAGCACGGCCCCGTAATGCTCGGCCGACGTGATCAGGATCGTCGGTTTGTCCCGCCAGAGGAAATAGTGCGGGTTCTGAGGGTGCAGGGAGATCGGGGCGGGCGAGGCCGCCTGGGAAACGGCTCCAGGGGCGAACGCCCCAGCGATCGCCACAAGAAACAGCAGCCACTGCCTCGACGTAGACCACTCCATCATGTCATGTCCTTTCCATGTGCATAGACCAGACTACGTGCCTACCTGCCCGCCCATTCTACTGTCGCCTGCGGTTCGGGGCCAACGAAACGAGGCGCAGTATCTCATTTGCTTCTCCCCGAGACTGGGTCCAGAATGCTGCCGTGGGTTCGCAGCCCGCCGGCGACCGAAGCGATGCTTGACTTGACGTGCGAATAGGGGGATAATGACGACTGCCGAGCGTCTCCGGAGAGATGTCGGCAAGTCCGAGGAACCTCGCATTGGGAAGGGCATGCATATGAAGTGGACAAGTGCGAAGATCTGCGTATTGGCGTTCGTCGTGGCGATGTCCCTGTCGGGTGTGTCGAGCGGCCAGGAGAGGCAGGATCGGCCCTGGGTCGTCTACCGCGGAGGCGAAGGCCCGGGACAGGGCAAGAACATCGTCTTCGTCACCGGCGACGAAGAGTACCGCTCGGAGGAGTCGATGCCCATGCTGGCCAAGATCCTCGCGACCCGTCACGGCTTTCGCTGCACGGTCCTCTTTGCGATCAACAAGGACTCCGGCGAGATCGACCCGATCACCGTGGACAACATCCCCGGCCTGCGGACCCTCGAACGGGCGGACCTGATGGTCCTGTTCACGCGTTTTCGCGAGCTGCCCGACGAGCAGATGAAGTTCATCATGGACTACACCAACTCGGGCAAGCCGATCATCGCCCTGCGGACCGCCACGCACCCCTTCAACTACGCCAAACGCAAGGACAGCCCCTACGCGAAATGGACCTGGGCGAACAAGGAGAAGGGCTTCGAGGGCGGCTACGGCCGACAGGTGCTCGGCGAAACCTGGATCAGCCACTTCGGCGTCCACCAGAAAGAGAGCACGCTCGCCTATCCCGCTGAGGGTGCGAAGGACCACCCGATCGTCAAAGGCGTGGACAAGATCTGGGGTCCGTCGGACGTCTACGGCCTGACGACCCTCCACGGCGACTGCAAGCCCATCCTCATGGGCCAGGTCCTCGTCGGCATGAACCCGAACGATGCCCCCAACACAAACAAGAAGCCCCTTCCAGTAGCTTGGACCCGCACATACACGGGGGAGTCCGGCAAGCCATCAAAGATCTTCACCACCACAATGGGCCACGGCGGCGACCTGAAAGACGAGAACTTCCGCCGGGTCCTGGTCAACGCCTGCTACTGGGCCCTCGACATGGAGACCCAGATCCCGGCCAAAGCGGACGTGACCATCCTCGGCGAATACAACCCCAACGAGATCGGCTTCGGCGGCTTCAAAAAAGGCCTCAAGCCCGCCGACCATCGCCTGCCCCGGAATTGATGAGGGATAGTTGTTGACTGATCACATCAGTCGAGCCAGACGGGGCCACTGCATCATGGCTGTGAATTCTCGGCCCTCGCTGAGAATATGGACTCGCGATGATCGGAAAGACTTTGTGTCATTTGAAGGATATACGGGTCAAAAGAGGAAATCAGCACGTATGAGCGGAATGGAAAAAAGCATCAGAAAGGGGGCCAGGAGAGGGGGAGTTATAGAGGGGGAAA
>CALEZT010000066.1 GCA_937927975.1 uncultured Phycisphaerales bacterium | reverse complement strand
CCGCCTTCAGGGCGGGGGGACCACAAGGGGTTTCAATCACCCCCTAACCAACCAAAACGCCGAACGCGCAATACCCGAGATCCACTCGATCACACCCACTCACCATCATCCATGACAACGACAACATCCGTCCTCACCGACAATGTTCACCAACGCCTCCAACCTCTTCTTCATCGCGACAGCCTCCTGCCCAGCCGCCACGGACAGACTCCTCCAACAGTCTTCATTCCCGCAGAATCCACCCACCACAACGCCCGCAGGGCGGGGGGATCACAAGGGGATTCTTCCCCACAACACGTCCAACACGTCTAACCCGACAAACAACAGCTCGCCCGTCCATACACCGAGCACATCATCCTCCATGCCACCGACAACATCCTGCCATAGCACCCAGTCAACTCCCCATAAACCGCCTTCAGGGCGGGGGGACCACAAGGGGTTTCAATCACCCCCTAACCAACCAACACGCCGAACGCGCAACACCAGAGATCCACTCGATCACACCGGCACATCATCGTCCAAACCAGCAGCCGCATCCCGCCATCACCAAGCAATCTTCCACCAACGCCTTCAGCCTCTTCTCTCTCACGACAGCCTTCTGCCCAGCCGCCACGAACTCACCTCGCCACCGGCTTCCGTCCCGCACAATCTACCCGTCCCACAATCCAGGGCAACTCCCCCCACCACCGTCGCTTTCAGGGCGGGGGGTGTCACAAGGGGATTCCCTCACAACCCTTCCAACACGCCGAACCCGATCACTGAAGGCCGCCGCTCATTGACTCCGCGCCGAAGTAGTATCTCGGCGGCCTTTTACGCATATCCGGCCGCACATGAATCAAAAGACAGCCGCCGCAGCGGCCAAATACCAATCAGCGGCCGGCATTCATCAGAAGCCGCGTCCCCTACTCCGTGCCGAAGTACTATCCCCGCGGCCGTATACTCCCAACCGCAGTGCCTCAATTGGGATACCTTGTATTATCATTCCCATCCTCCGCGTCAGAACTCCGTGCCTCAACAGTCGTTCTCAAATCAGCATTCCTCCTCCGGGGAATCGCTCATCGCCGCCATCGAATCGCCATCCTTCTTCATCCGACATCTTTCCCCAGGGACCCCGTCATCGCGGGGTCCCAGTAGTCCCGTCCTCGCCAGGATTCTCGCACATCCCTGCCCCGCAATCTCATCGCCGATTCGCCCCTCGCTCTCACACCCTTCCAGACAGGCCAGACCGGCCACATACGTACCCGAAATCCGACGCGATCAAAGCCCCGGACCGATCCCCCCCTGCCCATCCCATCCTCGGGGGATCTATAACGACCATCAACCTCGCATCCGGCACCAAAGACGCATGCCCCCAGACACGCCGATACGTCATCATTGCGACCCGCAACAACGCCCCACTCTCTCGCCCATCTGTCCGTCAACGCCCCCATCAGACGTGCCTCTCACGACCGATTCGCCTGCTCTCCAGGGCATCACCACCCCGCTACCGCCGCTGGTTCTTCGCAAACCAGCCCAACAGCAATCCCATCCGCTCAGTTGGCGTCCTCGCCACGCTGTGGTCATCCCGATCCGGTCCGTGCTCCACGCTCCAGCCATCCCACTCCCGAAACGCATGATAAGACCAGTCCCATCCGTGCCCCTCGAACAGCTCGGTCACATCCCGCAGGTAGTTGTATCCGCTGTCTCCGGGCGCCCACCGAGCCACACTGAACTCGCCGACATAGATCTGCACATTGAACGCCTTTTGGAACTCAATCGCCGGCAGCATCGCCTCCAGCAGCCGCTCCTTGTTCCAGAACTCGCCATCGATCCGGCCCGGATACTCAATAACCGCCTTGCTGTCGTACACGCCCTGATGCGTGAAGCTGTGCGGCTGGTACATGTGAAAACTGTAAACCACCCGCTCGGCATCCAGCGGCTCCAATGCGTCGAAGCCATCCGGACCTCCCCATGGACTCGGCTCAAACACCACCGGCTTACCCGGATCCACCGCCCGTATCGCTCTGGCTGCCTTTGTCGCCAGATCCCGCCAGTTCAGAAGTCCCTCGGCGACAGTTCCTTCGACCGCCTCATTGAGCAGGTCGTATGCATAGACCACCTCGCGGCCTTTGTATCGCCGTGCGATCCTGTCCCAGATCTCGATCAACTTGTCCTGATAACGCTTCTCCTGAAACATCCGACACACGCCGCCGTTCGTCCTTCCGCCCGGCGGGGTATGCAGGTCAACCAGTACCTTGATCCCGTACCTCTCGCACGCGGCCAGAGCCTTGTCGCACTCTACCAACGCTCCATCCAGCCAACGATCATACGCATCCAAGTCCTTCGCCCAGTCCTCCGCCTCTTTCATCGGCGTCCAGTTCAACTGCCAGCGGATTTGGTTCGCGTTCCACTTCAGAGCGAGATCCTGAATATCGCTCTCCCGAAACCTCGGTCCGTACATCACGCCCCGCAGTCGCTCCAAGTCATGCCCCTTGAACAGGGTCTCGCTGCGATTCCCCTTCCGCTGCGATCGGCCGGCAACAACCTCCAGGTTGTCAAACCAGACCCGCCCGCTCACTTCCTCAAGCCCAACCACCAGCGTTGCCTTCTTGATCTCCCTCGGCAGCCGTATCGCCTGCGACTTCTGCGTCCAATCGAACGTGCCGACAGGCACCTGGATCTGCGGGTATTGCTTCGAGCCATCCGCCATTTCCAGAACCAGCATCACCTTGATCCCGTTCCACGACTGTGGCGGCTCTGACACATTCTCCGCCTTCACCATCACCCGCAGCGTGGCAATCCGATCATCGAACCGCTCAGCCGCGATCGGGAACCGTCGGCTGTACGAACCTCGATCAGTCCGCTCAATAAGCAAGGATTGGCTCCCTCGATAGCCGACAACCAGCCGGCCTTCGTCGCTGCTGGCGGCAGGCTCATCCCCATCGAAGTCGCACTGAAAAACCACCTTCGCGTCAGCCAACGCCGGGCACGACAGCAGCAGACACAACAGCATCGCGTGCGGATTCATCGTTCTTCTCCTTCGTATCCTCTGCACGCCGCGGTCCTCACGGTCAATCGAACTCCGCCTCCCGCAGAATCCAGCAGATTCATGAGCCCCCCTTTCAAAGCAGCCCCTCCTGCATCAGGTGTTCATACAGCTTCTGCTCCAATGTCCGGACAAGCTCCGGCTCATCCCGTTCGTAAATGTCGGGGATCTCCATGCAAAGAACCTTGGCGGGGTTCTGGCCATACTCCTCCACCATCTCCCCTATCATGTCCGGCTCCATCACGAAGATCTTGTCCGCCAGGTCGGCTATCTCCTTCGTCACCGGCCGGTTCGCTCTGTCCGAGGTCCCGGCCGAGCTGGCCTCAATCTCCAGGCCGTTCTCCGCCGCAATCCTCCGGCACACGGCCTCCGCCGTCGGACTTCGCTCCATGTTCCCATAGCACACGAACAGATAGTGCAGTCGTTCCAGCATCCCTATACCCTTCTGTCTTCGCCGATCTCAACGGCCGGACACCGGGGGCAGTATAGCCGGGAATCTGATTCCCTGCGAAGCCATTCTTCCGCCCCTTCGCCGGCGCCGCAGGCAGTGGCGCAGATTCCGTCCATGCCGTTGACTGACGGGGTTGAATCGGGAACACCCAACATCAGTGCCCCGCCGACGCATTGGCGTCCAGATCATGCCGGGTCCTCCTGAGCTCGCCCCTCTTCCCGCGGCTCCGCCAAGGACCGACGGTCAAACCACATGGACCCCGCAGTAGCCGACCTCCTCACAGAAGGTCTTCATGCTCCGCCAGACAGCAGGGTCGTCTATCACGACAAGGGCAACGGGCCATAGCAAGCCATCCTCAAACGAAAGATGCTCCGACAAACACGAACAGAATCTGCCGACGCAGACCGCCAGTGCCGTCTGGAAATCCTCGGCACTCAACCGATGGGTCCCCGTCACCAAGGACGTCAGACTGTCAATCTGGGCCCTGAGTTGCGTGTGATCCTCCTCTGCCACCTCGCACAGGCCAGCCCACCCCAATCTCCTCAGGGAGGGCAGGATCACATCATCTTCCCGCTCGAAGTGCTCTTTCATGGCGTGCAGATGGTTGACCACATGGGCAAGCCGGCGGTACTCCGCTGTGGTGTCTGAGATGCATTCCGCGGCCCTCAGGTCCACGGTGATCTCGCTCAACTCAGCCGCCAGGCACCGGAACAGCCCGTGTTCTGCAGTCACTTTCTGCAGGATGTGCCCGCCCTGCGATGGGTCCTTCGGACCGGACAGCTGCTGCCCGTATTTTCGCATCAACAAGAAGGCGGCGGAGAGATGATTGACGAGGGTCGGTGCATAGCCTTCATCGAGCAGGCTACGACCCGCTGCTGCCAGTTCTGCAGGACCGAGGTTCTCCGCGACCCCGTTGACGTCCCTCACCAGCAGCCTGACATCGTCGCCCCTGTCAATTCGCCTCAGGAACTCGGCGACCCTGGATACTCGCGCTTTGTCCACTGTCCTGGCCATACCTATCCTCCTTGAACGACCGCACAACCTTCAGGTGCGTCTGAACCATTGGCCAAGCCGGGTGGAAGAGGCCGAGGTCGGTAGGTGGGGACCCGACAGTCCTGCTCGCACGACAGGCCGCACTCACCGCCTCGGCCCAAGAGGCCTTGGCCTCGCCGGCTGCAGCCAGCTATCGAGAGAACTCTCGTCGTAGGGATAGTGCCTTCAAAGCGGACTGCGCAACGCGTCTTTTCGAGATACTCCCCATCTTCACCCCCCGACCGACAGCCCTAAAAGGGGGAAGCTGAGCCCCTGAGCGACCGCGTGGCGAAGCACCTTTTACGGCTGTCGTGTCGTACGCACAATCCGCGAAGCCCTGGCACCTGAACCGTGTTCAGGTGAAGAACGTGAAAAGCCCCTCCTCAAGCACCTGGGGCTTTTGACG
>CALEZT010000065.1 GCA_937927975.1 uncultured Phycisphaerales bacterium | reverse complement strand
CTCCCAGGCCCGCCCGCTTCGGGCGGGATCGAAGTACGCGAAAACCGGATGAGCCTTTTTTTCACCGGGAAGCACAAAAAGATTGACTGAGTCCACAGGACCCGGTATAGTCCAGCGTTTAGGACTGCCTTGTCGCATGGGGTAGATCGGGTCGAAAAGGCCCATTTTGGGGTCAGCAGCATCACGGCATGGCTGACTCAAGCCTCCGACAAGGCCTCGCCGGACCGCGCCGGGCGTGGTTCCCGTGACAATTTGGATCGACGATCTACTATCGACTGTTTACTATCTGGCGTTGCCTGAGCAACGGTCCGCAGGCGTGCCTGCGATCTGAAATAGCAAATCGTCGATAGTAGATTCTTGTGTGTTTACCCGGTGGTGTAATCGGCAACACAGGAGGTTTTGGTCCTCCTATTCCTGGTTCGAGTCCAGGCCGGGTAGGTGTTTGGATCGACAATCTGCTATTTGCTATTTGCGGTCGCAGACGGCTCTCGGAATCGCGATCCCCGTCGAGGCAACGCCAAATAGTAAATAGTAAATCGTAAATAGCAGATTCAGGGGCCTTTCAATGGCAGACAGAGTCGCGATCTTGTTGGCGGCCGGGGTGAGCAGCCGGATGAACACCAAGCTGCCCAAGGTGCTGCACGAGGTGACGGGTCGTCCCATGCTGGCATACGTTCTCGACGCATGCCGAAGTGTAGGCGTGGACAAGATTTACGTCATCGTCGGCTTCGGAGCCGACCAGGTGCAGGACCGGTTCGCCGACGCCTCCGACATCGTTTGGGTGCACCAGACCCAGCAGTTGGGCACCGCGCATGCGGTCATGTGCTGTCGGGAGCACCTGGAGCACTTCGTCGGCCAGACGCTCGTGCTGTGCGGCGACGGTCCCCTGATCCGGGCCAAGACCCTCCAGACGCTGATCGAGAAGCACGAGGCCGAGCAGTCGGCGGCCACGCTGGCGACCGCGGTCCTGGACGACCCGACCGGCTACGGACGCATCGTTCGCGACGCCTACGGCAACATCCAGGGCATCGTGGAACACAGCGACTGCACCCCCGAGCAGCGGGTGATCAAAGAAGTGAACCCAAGCTACTACCTGTTCAACAACCAGGCCTTGTTCAAGGCCTTGTCGCAGGTCAAGCCGAACAACGTCAAGAATGAATACTATCTGACGGACGCTCTTTCGGTGCTGATCGCCACCGGCAACAAGGTCGTGGCGGTCACGGCGGTCCGGCCGGAAGAGGCCATGGGCGTCAACAGCCGGGCGCAACTGAGCGTCGCCAGCAAGATCATGCAGCACCGCGTCCAGCAGGAGCTGATGGAGAACGGCGTGACGATCGTGGACCCGGAGAACACCTGGATCGACGCTCGCGCCCAGATCGGCCAGGACACGGTGATCGAGCCGTTCGTATACGTTCACGGCGCCGTGAAGATCGGGCGGGACTGTCGGATCGGGCCGTTCGCCTTCCTTCGGGAAGGGACCGTGATCGGCGACGACGTCGTGCTGGGCGTCTTCACCGAGGTCAAGAACACCTCGCTGGCCGACGGCGTTCGCGCCAGGCATCACAGTTACCTGGGCGACGCGACGATCGGGCGGCGGGTGAACGTCGGCGCCGGATCGATCACCGCCAATTACGACGGTCATCACGTGCATCGAACCAGCGTGGGAGACGACTGCAACGTCGGCTCCGGCGCGGTCCTGATCGCACCGCTGACTCTCCCGGCGGGCGCCAACGTCGGCGCCGGAACGGTGGTGTCGCAGGAGAACGTGGACAAGGTCTGTGCAAAGTAGGAACGGTGTTAGATGTTTTTGAACGACAATCTCAAGATCTTTCCTGGAAGCAGCAACCCGGAACTGGCGGGCGAGGTGTGCCGATATCTGGGCATTCCCGTCGGCGGCGCCAAGGTCACCAGGTTCCCGGACGGGGAAAAGGCGATTCGGATCGAGGACGACGTCCGCGGTCGCGACTGTTTCGTCGTCCAGTCGACGTGCAAGCCGGTGGACGAGCACCTCATGGAGCTGCTGATCTACCTGGACTGCCTGCGTCGGGCCAGCGCCAAGCGGATCACCGCGGTGATCCCGTACTTCGGGTACGCCCGCCAGGACCGCAAGGACGAAGGCCGGGTGCCGATTACCGCCAAGCTCGTGGCCAACATCATCGCCACGGCGGGCGCCGACCGCGTGCTGGCGATCGACCTGCACGCCCATCAGTTGCAGGGTTTCTTCGACATCCCGGTCGATCATCTGACGGGCGAGCTGGTCCTGAGCCGGTATTTCCGGGACAAGCGGATCGAGGATCTGACGGTGGTGTCGCCGGACGTGGGCAATATCAAGACCGCGGCGAAGTACGCCGCCCACCTCGGCGGCGACCTGGCGATCGTCCACAAGAAACGTCTCAGCGGTTCGCAGGTCCAGGCCGGCGAGCTGATCGGCTCGGTCGAAGGCTGCAACGTCCTGATGTGCGACGACATCATCGCCACGGCCGGCACGGTCTGCATGGCGGCCGATCTGGTCAGGCAGCGCGGCGCCAAGAGCGTGCGCGTGGGCGTGACGCACGGGGTGTTCGCTCCGCCGGCGCTGGAGCGGCTGGAGAAGGCCCCGATCGACGAGGTGGTCGTGACGAACAGCATCCCGTTGAGCGAAGAGGCCAGGAAACTCAAGAAGATCAAGGTCCTGAGCGTGGCTGGGATGCTCGGCGAGGCGATCAAGCGGATCCACCGGGATGAATCCGTGAGCAGTCTCTTCGCTCAGGACGTACCGTGATTGCGTGTGATTTGGCATATAGGTTTATCAGGTGAGGCTTATGGACAAGACGTTGGCTTTAGAGGCTGAGTTGAGAGAGCGGATCGGCTCGAAGGCCGCTTCGGCGGTTCGCAAGCAGGGCCGCATTCCGTGCATCGTGTACGGGCACAAAGAACAGCCCGTCGCGATTACCGTGAATGCCCATGATTTTCTGGAAGGCATCCACCACGGGCACCGGTTGATGGACATCACGATCAGCGGGTCCACGGAGAAGATGCTCATCAAGGAGCTGCAGTTCGATCACCTCGGTCGCGATGTCGTGCACGTGGACCTGATGCGGGTCGACGTGACGGAAATGATCACGGTGGATGTGCCGGTCGAGCTCAAGGGCGTCGCCAAGGGCGCGTCCGAAGGCGGCGTCATCGAGTCGAACACCGACCACCTCGAGATCGAGTGTCTCGCGATCGCCATTCCGGAGAAGATCACGGTGCTCATCAAGGACCTGGGCGTCGGCGAAACGATCAAGGCCGGCGACATCAAGCTGCCCGAGGGCGTCAAGCTCGTGAGCTCGCCGGAGACGGCGGTGGTCAGTTGCCGCATCGTGGCCGAGGCCAAGACGACCGAGCAGCTCGAAGCCGAGGCGCCTGCGGCGCCCGAGGTCATCACCGAGAAGGCCCCCAAGGGCGAAGAAGGCGCCGAGTAACGGCAATGTCGCAGCGCCTGCACGGCGGAATCGGAACCGATGGCAGAACTCAGACTTGTGGCTGGTTTGGGAAATCCGGGTTCGGAGTACGCCGAGACGCGGCATAACCTGGGCTTCAAAGTGATCGAGGCCCTGGAGGACGTTTTGGGAATCGAGGTCAAACAGCGAAAGTTCGGCGCCCGGATCGGCGAAGGGCTCTTCGAGGGCACGAAAGTGATCCTGATGAAGCCCTGGCAGTTCATGAACCGCAGCGGCGAGTCCGTCGCGACCGCTGCGGGGTTCTACAAGCTGGACCGCAGCCACCTGATGGTGGTGACGGACGACCGCGCCCTGGAGCCCGGCGTGATTCGCATCCGGGCCAAAGGCTCGGCCGGCGGGCACAACGGTCTGGCCGACATCGTGGAGAAGCTCGGTTCCAACGAGTTTCCTCGCTGTCGGATCGGGATCGGCCAGTGCAGCGGCGCCGAGGCGGTCGGCTACGTGCTGGGCCGTCCGGCCCCCGAGGAGCGTCCGCTGCTGAACGACGCGATTCTCAAGGCCCGCGACGCGGTGCTGCACTGGCTGCGGTTCGGTTTGAACAAGACGATGAATGAGTTCAACAGGGTACAGGAGCAATGACCGAAACGCCGGCCCTGTTGGTTTGAGCGTCAACTGGACTTCTGGAAAATGGATACTGGGCCTATATTCTTCAAGGAAATCTCTGTCTTCGATTTCCTTGAAGAATCGACAAGGGTTTTGGTTCGTATGCGGTGAAGATTCAGGAAGGAAAAATCGAGGAACAAGATTTTTCCTTCCTAAAGTAGGCCCAATATCCATTTTCCAGAAGTCCAGAATTAACAGATGTGGATTATTCACAATCGGGAGGTCATAGGTTAACAAATGGCTGCAAAGCGACTATACGAAGGGATGTTTCTGGTGGATTCGGCTCTGGCGACCGCCGACTGGGACGGTACGCTGGCCATGATCGAGAACATCCTCAAACGAGCGGATGCCGAAGTGGTCGCCATCCGGAAATGGGGCGAGCGGAAGCTCGCGTACGACATCGAGCGCAAACAGCGCGGCACGTACATCCTGGCCTATTTCAAGGCCGACGGCCGCAAGATCTCGGGCATCGAGAAAGACGTCCAGTTGTCCGAGAAGGTGATGCGCTGCCTGGTCCTGGGCACCGAGAAGCGGCCGCCCGAGCTGATCGAGGCGGACATCAAGGGCCTGCCGAAGGACGATGTCCCGATCGAAGTGGCGCCGGACCGCGACGATGCGGACGACCGTGGGGATCGTCGGCCTCGACGCAGCTTCAGCGACGTGCCGGGCCTGGACGACTTCGACGGCGGCGGTCGTGGGACCGGATACCGCGATCGCTGATCGGCGGAAAGCCGAGGTTCTATGGCCCCCGATGGGAGTCAGGCGGTGGAGCACCGAAGGATTGAGTTTTGCGTTGCAGGCGGCGCGTCGTGCGGGACGCAAGACGCAGGATGCAGCCTGCACGACGGGCAATGGATGGTATTATGGCAAGTTTCAACAAGATACTGCTGATGGGCAATCTGACGCGGGACCCGCAGCTCTCGTACACGCCGAGCCAGACCGCCGTGGTGGATTTCGGCCTGGCGACGAACCGGACGTGGAACGACCAAAGCGGCCAGAAGCGAGAGGAAGTCTGTTTCGTGGATTGCCGCGCGTTCGGCCGGATGGCGGAGAACATCAACAAGTTCTTCAAGAAAGGCCGGCCGATCTTCGTGGAAGGCCGCCTGTCCTTCGATCAGTGGACCGGCCAGGACGGCGTCAAGCGCAGCAAGCACCGAGTGACGGTGGAGAACTTCACCTTCATGCCCGGCGGCGCCGCCCCAGGCGGTGGCGGTGGCGGCAGCTCGGAACAGCCCGACGCGGGCGGTTATGGTTATGACGAGGCCGGCCCCTCCGGTCCCGGGCGACCGGGCGGACCCGTGCCCGACGATGATATCCCGTTTTGATCATTGCCGACCGGGAGCGATCCGCGGGGCTTCTCCCGGCCCGCGGGCCTTTGGCGGCAACGGACGATTGACTGAAAAATGAGGTAAGATATGGCGATGCGACCAAGAACACAGAGAACAGGACAACAACGGACCACCACCAACCGAAGAAGAACCGGATTCGCCGGCGCGCGGGACCAGACCCAGTGCCGTTTCTGCCGGGGCAGCGTCAAGTACATCGATTACAAGGACATCGACACCCTGCAGAAGCTGCTGACCAACCGCGGCAAGATCTACTCCCGCAAGCGGAGCGGCAACTGCGCCGGCTGCCAGCGGAAGGCCAAAGCCGCGATCAAGCGGGCCCGCTTCATGGCCCTGTTGCCGTACACGACGTGATTCAATCTACGATTTACTATTTACTATTTGCGATTTGAGAGACGATGCCATGCGAACGTGCTTCGTCGTCCGCTGAGGCGAAATAGTAAATAGCAGATAGTAAATGGAAAATTCCAAGGGGTTTCGACATGAAAGTATTGCTCTGTGAGGATATCAAGAAGCTGGGGTGGCTCGGCGACGTCGTGGACGTCACCGAGGGCTACGCCCGGAATTACCTGCTGCCCCAGGGCCTGGCGAAGGTCGCCACGGACGGAAACATCCGTTCGATCGCCCAGGAGAAGGCCAAGCGCGCCGAGCAGCGTTTGCAGGAACGCAAGCGGATCGAGAAGGCCGTCGCTGCGGTCAACGGGGCCGAGGCGGTCCTGGCCGCCAAGGCCAACGAGCAGGGCGTGCTCTTCGGCTCGATCACCGAGCCGATGATCGCCGCCAACCTGCGGTCGCAGGGCTTCGAGGTGGCCGACGAGATCGTCAAGCTGTCCGAGCACATCAAGAACGTCGGCGCGCACGAGGTCACTCTGCGGTTCACCGAGGGTCTGACCGCCACCGTCCGCGTCACCGTGGTGGCCGAGCAGACCGAAGAGCAGGCCAAGGAAGAGCAGTCGCAGGAGCAGGCCGAAGAGGCTTGATCGGCGGGAAGGAAGGACAGAGGACGAAGAACGCCGTGCGTCTGCGTCCTCTGTCTTGCGTCCTGCGGCGTTGGGGCCGCGGGACGGGTTGCAGGGAAATTGCCTGTAACGACCAGCGTGGTCCTGCTGTGCCTGCGTTGATTTCACCTCTTTGTGTCGTTTCATTTCTCATTCGTCCGCGACGAAGACCCTCCGATCAGACGAGACCCGCCGGGCCGGGATATCCTGATCCCCTGTCGTGATAGTCTGCCTGTCGGCCTTCCTTGCGTCTCTTGCATCGGATCTTTCCCCGGGGGAAGGATCTGTATGCAACTCCCTGCAAACAAAAGACTTGGCGTCGTCTGACCGACGGACGATCCACGCCAGGTCCCGTCGGGCGATGCATCGGGCCCTCGCGACGACTCGCCGGCCCCGCCGACCGAGACCTCCACAGAAATATCGCGGTTTCGATGCAAATTCAGGATTTTCCCGATTGGTGGAGTCCACGCCGCGCTCGTACCCTAACCATGCGACGGATTGGCGGCGCTGTCAGAGGGGAGTAGCGGAATTGGAGTGCTATGTTGGCGGAACTCGCAATCGACATTCTGGTGTCCGACGCCCGCAACGAACTTGGCGTTTTTCCTTGTGGCCGCGGGGCGACTGTGGCCGATCTACCCGCAAACCCTACCCTTGGATCCGGCTTACATTCCCAAACAGCGTCTCTCCTATTGAGACCGCTGCCGCAGGCATCGCGTCTGCGGCGGTGACCGAGCCATCCACAGGGCCTCCAACCAAAAGGCTGTGCGTTGCACAGGCGCACGGCCTTTTATCTTGCGCCGAAGGCGCCCGAACGAGGGTCCCGTGCGTTGTGACAGGGGGGATCAGCCGAATCGGCCTGTGACGTAGTCTTCCGTCTGCTTCTTCTTGGGGTTGCTGAAGATTCGGGAGGTGTAGTCGTATTCGATCAGCTCGCCCAGGCAGAAAAAGGCCGCTCGCTCGCTGACTCGGGCCGCCTGCTGCATATTGTGCGTGACGATCACGATCGTATAGGTGCTCTGGAGCTGGCCGATGAGGTCCTCGATCTTGGCGGTCGCGATGGGGTCCAGCGCCGAGCAGGGTTCGTCCATCAGGAGCACCCGCGGCTTGGTGGCCAGGGCGCGGGCGATGCACAGCCTTTGCTGTTGGCCGCCGGAGAGGGCCAGCGCCGACTTGTTCAGATCGTCCTTGACCTCGTCCCACAGGGCTGCGGCGTGGAGGCTCTGCTCGACGATGTGCTGGAGCTCGTCCTTGCGTTTGACGCCTTGAAGGCGCGGGCCATAGGCGACGTTGTCGAAAATGCTCTTGGGGAAGGGATTGGGCTTTTGAAAGACCATGCCCACCTGCTGGCGGAGGTTCACGAGGTTCGTCCGCTTGTCGTAGATGTGGTGGCCGTCCACTTCGAGCCGGCCTTCGGTGCGGACGTGCGGGATCAGATCGTTCATCCGGTTGATGCTGCGCAGGAAGGTGCTCTTGCCGCAGCCGCTGGGCCCGATGATCGCGGTGACCGAGCAGGGATAGATGTCCATCGTGATGTTCTTGACGCCGACCTTCGAGCCGTAGTAGAGGCTGAAGGCGTCGGATCGGATCACCGCGCACGGACAGGCCTCGGCCTGGGCTCGAGGCGACGGCTCTTTGCTCCTGCCGACGGCCAGGGGGGTCCGGGTGTCCGACTTCCTGATGTGTTCCGCTGTGGTCTGCATATCTTCAGGTTCCTCGGTCATTGTCCTCTGAGCTTTCTGAACACGCGGGTTCTCAGCATGATGGCCACGGCGTTGAGGATCAGGATGAGCGTCACGAGCGTGACGACCATTCCGTACTGGTTGTGCGGCACCATCATCGCCAGGCGGTCGCCCACGGCCATGTCATAGCTTCCATAGGAAAGGGTCCGCGTCGGATGGAACACGGAACGGGGCACGTCGCCCATCGAGACTGCGCCGGTGAACAGGATCGGCGCGGTTTCGCCCGCGATTCGGCTCAGGCTCAGGATCACGCCTGTGAGGATGCCGGGCAGGGCCGCCGGAAGCGTCACGGACATGAAGGTGTGGAACCGGCTGGACCCCAGAGCCAGAGAGCCTTCTTTATAGGAGCGCGGGACCGCGCGGATGGCCTCCTCACTGGCGCGGATCATCACAGGCAAGGTCAGGACCGCCAGCGTCAGCGAGGCCGCCAGGATGCAGGGTTTGGGGGCAAAGCCCAGCAAGGGGAACAGGAACAGCACGAAGAACGCCAGGCCGAACAGGCCGAACACGATGCTCGGGACCCCCGCCAGCGTATTGATGCACATGCGGATGATCCGGATCACCTGGCCGTCGGAGGCGCACTCGACGAGGTAGGCCGCGGAGACGACGCCCAACGGAATCACGAACAGCATGCCGACGACCGTGATCAAGAGCGTTCCCAGGATCTCGGGCCCGACTCCGCCGAAGTAGTGGCTGTTGACGTTGTCGTCGAGGAAGAACTGCCAGTAGGCGGTGAACTTGGGCCGCAGCATCGGGTCGGCGTTCTCCTGGACGTAGGCGAACAACGGCTGCAAGGCCTCCGGGAACCGCTCGGCCCGCGGCGTTCGACGCATCACCAGGGGCGCCCCCGGCTTTTCCTCGACCCACTCCTCGACCCACAGGAATCGGTCGAGCAGTTTCTGGGCCTGGTCCCATCGCGTCGCGCCGTATCGCAGCATCACCAGCAGAGGCTGCGGCGCATCGGGACGCGGACCCAGCAGGCCGGGAAGGTCCTGCGTATGAAACAGTATGCCCTCGACCTCGCGCAGCGCCTGGGCGTATTCTTCCTGATGGCTCAGATCGACCTTCTCGGCCGTCGTCAGGAAGTCCCGTGCGATCCGGAAGAACTGCTCGGCGGACGTGCCCCCGAACGCCGGATTGTCCGCGTGGCGAAGGACCTCTTCGATCAGAGGACGGATCTCGTTGACGTCCTGCCTGGCGAAGGCGGTCTGGAGGGTGTCGCGGATATCCCGCGTCAGATTTCGCAGTTGTGTGTACTGGTCTGCGGGGATGTCCTTGGACCGCAGCTCTTCGCCGAAGCGGCGATGGAGCTCGCGCACCTGGCTGGACGTGCCCTCGATGTCGACGCCCTTTCGGAACTCGTCGATCAGCTCGCGGACCCGCTTGCGAACTTCCTCGGTCTGAGCGATCTCGACGTCGAGCGTCGCGTGGTCGGCCCGTCGAAAGAGGTCCCGCTGCATCTTTCGGAACTCGACGGTGCCCTGGAAGAACACCGCATTGCTGCCCCGATAGAGCATGGGCCCGAGGATTGCGACGAGCACGAGCATCAGAAGCGCAACCGACAGGCCGGTGGCCGCTGTGAAGAGCTGATCGAGTTTGCCGCGGATTCTGAGATTCATGTCAGGACTTTCCCGTCGCTTTCTTGGCCCTGGAGAGGAAGTACTCGCTGACGATGTTCAGGCCGAAGGTTAGGATCAGCAGCAGCACGCCCACAGCGAACAGGGCGCCGCGATGCTCCGAGCCTTCGGGCGATTCGCCCATCTCCCCTGCGATCGTCGCGGTCATCGTGCGGATCGACTGCGACACGTCCCACCAAGGGCTGGGGATCTGGGTCGCGTTGCCCGAGGCCATCCAGACGACCATGGTCTCGCCGATGGCCCGCATCATGCCGAGCACGACCGCCGCGATGATGCCGCTGTGGGCCGCGGGGATCACGACCTTGATCATCGTCTCCATCCGCGTCGCGCCGCAACTGTAGGAGGCCTCGCGAAGCTCCCGCCCGATCGCGGAGATCGAATCCTCCGCGACGCTGATGATCGTCGGCAGCGCCATGACCGCCAGGATCAGCGAGGCGTTCAACGCATTGGTCCCGGTGCTGAACCCGAACTCTCTCTGCATCCACGGCGCCAGGACCAGGACCGCGAAGAACCCATATGCCACGGAAGGAATCGCAGCGAGGATCTCGACCACAGGCTTGACGACGTTGCGAGCCTGCCACGAGAGAACGTCGCTGAGGAACACCGCCGCCAGAAGACCGATCGGGACCGCAAACACCAGGGCGGTGAACGAAACATAGAGCGAACCGACGATGATCGCCAGGGAACCGAAGACCGGGGGCTCCGCGGTCGGTCGCCAATCCCGGCTCGCCAGGAATTCCACCAGGCTGTAGCCTGAAAAGAAGCCCAAAGAGCGAACGATGACGAACAGCAAGATCAGCGCCACCGCCAGAACGGAGCTGAGCGTCATCAGAAACAGAACCGCCCGACCGAGATGAGTGAGGATATACCCTCTCAAATCCTCGCCGGGCGTCAGAGCCAGCGGCCTTGGAGTATCGGCCGCCGGCTCCACTGTGAGACTTAGTTCTGTACTCTTCATCATGGACGCAAGTTCCCGGGTTGAAGTCTGATGCTTGAAGCAAGAGCCGGCGCTGTGGACTGCGAAGCCTCTGACCTCACACTTCAAACTTCACACTTCGTATTTTCCCCTCAGTAGTTGGTCAGCGGAACGAAGCCCTTGGCCTCGACCAGTTCCTGGCCCTTCTCGGTCAGATAGAAACTGACGAACTTGTGGACGACCGAACCGAGCTTGGGATAGCCGTTGGTGAAGAGGAACAAGGGCCGGGCCACCGGATACGTGCCGTTGGCGACCGTCTGCCTGGTCGGCATGATCCCATCGATCGCCAGGATCTTGACGCCTTCCTGGAATCCCAGTCCGACGTAGCCGATCGCGCCGGCGGTCGTTCGGACTCTGGACTGGGCCTGTGGATTGGCGTTGACGTACTCGACGCTCGCGGCCATCGGGGACTTCTTCATGACCAGCTCGTCGAAGGTTTCGTAGGTGCCGGAGGACGTATCCCGGCTGATCGCCACGATCGGCGTGTTCGAACCGCCGACCTGGTTCCAATTGGTGATCTTGCCCGCGTAGATGTCGCGCACCTGGACGCTGGTCAGGGACTTGACCGGATTGGAGGGGTGCACCGCGACGCAGACTCCGTCCATCGCGACGACGTGCGCGACCGGCAGCACGTTGTTGGCGACCGCTTTCTGGAACTCCTCGGTCTTCATGAACCGGCTCATCGTCGCGACGTCGCAGCGTCCGTCTATGAGGGCGGCCGCCCCGTCGCCGCTGCCGGTTTTCTTGACCGTGATGGCCAGATCGGGCTGCACGCTCTTGAAGTACTCCGCGAACGCGTCCGCCACCGGCCCGACGGTGGTGGAACCGTCGATCTGGAGCGTTTCCGCGTGCGCCGCGACGCCCATCGCCAGGACCGTCGCCATCATGCCAACCATTGCTCTGTTCATGTAGACCTCCATTCAATTATGTGTATTCTCTTGACTTGATGTACACCCAGACCGTTAGTTCTGAATTAGAGCTTTGTTATGATTGTGTTAAATGTCCGATCTTAGAACTTCACCGCTATGTCGAACTGGAATCGGTCGTACTTTTCGTCCTCGATGCCGGGCCGGTCGAACTCGTTCCTGTAGTAGGTGAAGTTCGTGGCCACGTTCTTGGCGAGCACGTACCCGAAGGCGAAGCGATGGCCTTCGCCGCCGGCGCCGCCTCCGATGAAGTCGGAACTGGTGAACTGCCCGACGACCGCGTCCCGCTCCAGATCGCGGTAGTCCCACTCGAACTGCCAGGAGCCGGGATCTTTGGCCTTGTTCACCTGGAGGCCGACCAGCCAGCCGGTGTCCTCGTCGCGGGCCGCGGTGTTCTGGACGTAGTTGCCGAAGACGGCCACAGGCAGCTTGGCGAGCTCGGCGCCGAACTCCGCGAAGAGTTCGAGCAGGTCGTAGTCCAATGCGAAGACCGTGCCGGCCTTCGTGTTGCCGAAGAACGCGCCGGTGTTTTCGTTCCACTCGGCCGCCAGGCTCTCTTCGCCTTGGATGTTGCCGTAGTCGTACCAGCCGGCGCCGCCGAGCAGGTAGGTGGGTTTGCTGAATTGGTGCTTGAGGTGGGCCTGGATGCCCCAGAGGGAGGTGTCGCCGCCGCTGGATTCCTCGTTGACCCAGAATCCGCCGGCTGCCCAGTTGAGCGTCGTCTTCTCGCACAGGGACAGGCCGTAGGTGAGGGCCACGCCTTCCGGCGTCAGGTCGCTGTCCCAGATCAGCTCGTTCTTGCCGACCTTATAGAAGGGGTTCTCCATTTTGCCGCCCAGGACGTTGAAGCCCTTGAACCACTGCGGATGGTAGCCGAAATACGCCTGGTCCAGCCAGAAGGGTTTCTTCGAGAAGGCCTCGTCGAGCGTCTGGTTCGTGGAGACCGGGTCGCCGGAGACTTCGCCGTTGCCGGTGGCGAGGCGGAAACCCAGGTCCCATTCGTCGTTGACCTTGACCCCCAGCCCCAGTCGGGCGCGGATGCGGTTTCGGTGGCGGTCCTCGGAATCGGCGCCGTCGTCATCGATGTACTCATATCGATAGCGAAGATCGCCGGACCAGGTGAGTTTCGATGCCCACTTGAGGGATTCGGGAATGACGTCCGCCTTCTTCTCTTCGGGTTTCGGGGCGGTCGCCTGTTCGATCTTCTCGTTGAGCGACTTCTCCTTGAGCTTCTGGCGGGCCTCCAACTGATTGATACGATCCGTCAGTTCCGCCTGTTTCTGTTTCTGCGTCTCCAGCTCCGCCTTGAGCGAGTTCACATCCTCCTGTGCCCTGACGGCCGCCGGTCGCAGACACACTGCCGCACAGAGAATCGCCAGGCCCAAAGTCCGTTTCCGCCAATGTCCCTTCAACATGCAACGCCTCCCAAACTTACTTGATTCCTGCCGCGTCTCCGGGCCAATCCCGGAAGAACGCTAATTTATTCGCAACAAAAACGTAACACCGCAGTGTTAATGCAAAATCATATTCATGTTAGAGTTTCGTTATTCCGGCGCGAAAGCTGCGCTATCACTGCTGGGAGTGAGGAGGTCGGGTCGGTGCTCACCACGCGCAATGAGGGAAACCCGGAGCGCGGGACGCGCGCCGGGAGATCGTCGCTACAGGCGTGTTATGGGATGCGGGTCAATAGACCATGTCCGAGACGTCGATCTTGCCGCTGAAGAGGCGGTAGGCCCAGAACTGGTAGGCCAACACCAGCGGAATGAAGAGAACGACCCTCCTTCGACTTCGGGCGACATCGGCAGATTCGTCTGCCGACGGTCATGCACCCTTGCCTGCATTCCCGCGACGGCGATCTTGACGAATCGCGGCCTGGGCGGTATGATTTGGGTTTTGCCTGACGCCCGGAGTATGTTCTCGCGGGGCCGGGCAAGCAGTCGATGTCGAGAGACTTGCGATGTTGAAGAGAACGAATACCTGCGGCGGGCTTCGGCTGGAAGACGCCGGCAAGAGAGTCATACTGGCCGGGTGGGTGCAGTCGTATCGCGACCACGGGAATCTGGTGTTTTTCGATCTGCGCGATCGCGAGGGACTGACGCAACTGGTCTTCGATCCCGAGGTGCATGCCGAGGCGCATCGGCTGGCCCGCACGGTCCGTTGCGAGTGGGTCGTCGCCGCCGGCGGCGTGGTGCGTCCCCGCGGCGAAGGCCTGGAGAATCCCAAGCTGGCCACCGGCAAGGTCGAAGTGGTCGTGGACCAGTTCGAGATCCTGAACATGGCCAAGACCCCGCCGTTCGAACTGGACGACGCGACCAAGACCAATGAAGAAACCCGCCTGATCTACCGCTACATGGACCTGCGCCGGCCCGAAATGCAGCGACGGCTCAAGACCCGCCATCAGGTGACGACGCTGGTCCGAAAATACTTCGATTCGCAGGGCTTCTGGGAGATCGAGACCCCCATGCTGGCCAAGAGCACGCCGGAAGGGGCCCGCGACTTCCTCGTCCCCAGCCGGCTCGTGAGAAACGCCTTCTACGCGTTGCCCCAGTCGCCGCAGCTCTTCAAGCAGATGCTGATGGTCGCCGGGGTGGAGCGGTACTTCCAGGTGGCCCGCTGCTTCCGCGACGAGGACCCTCGCGCGGACCGTCAGGCGGAGTTCACCCAGATCGACGTCGAAATGAGCTTCGTCGGCGTCGACGACGTCATCAGCATGCACGAGACGCTGGTGGCCAGGATCTGGAAGGAGATCCTGGGTGTGGACGTCAAGCTGCCGATGCGCCGGATGCCCTACAGCGAGGCGATGAATGACTACGGCATCGACCGTCCCGACCTGCGGTTCGGCCTGAAGCTCAAGGACATCTCCGATTTGGCGGGCAAGAGCACGTTCAAGGTCTTCACCTCGACGGTGGAGAACGGCGGCGTCGTCAAAGGCTTCTGTGCCCCGGCCGGCGACGCCTATTCCCGCGCCGACATCGAGAAAACACTCACCGGTCTGGTCCAGGACTTCGGCGCCAAGGGCCTGTCCTGGAGCAAGATCAAGATGGAAGGCTCGACGCCCACCTTCATCGGCGGCGGGTTGGGCAAATTCTTCACGCCGGAGCAGCAGAAGGAGTTGATCGCGAGGTTTGACGCCAAGGATGGCGACCTGCTCCTGCTCGTGGCCGACAAAGAGGCTGCTGCGAACAAGGCGCTGGCGCCGCTTCGGTGTCGCGTCGGGCGGGACCTGAAGCTCTATGACCCCGGCGCGTTCGAGTTCGTCTGGGTCGTGGACTTCCCGCTGTTCGACTGGAACGCAGACGAGAAGCGGTACGATTCGGTGCACCATCCGTTCACCGCGCCGGTGGCGGAAGATCTGGACAAGCTGGACAGCGATCCGCTGCACATCCGTTCGCAGGCCTACGACATCGTCCTCAACGGCAGCGAGATCGGCGGCGGCAGCATTCGTATCCATCGTCCCGAGGTGCAGCAGAAGATCTTCGATCTGCTGAACATCACGCGGGAACAGGCCGAGTCGCGGTTCGGATGGTTCCTCAAGGCCCTGGACTTCGGCGCCCCGCCGCACGGCGGCATCGCCCTGGGCCTGGACCGTCTCACCATGCTCCTGACCGGCACGGACAACATCCGCGACGTCATCGCGTTTCCCAAGACGCAACGAGGCCAGTGCCTCCTGAGCGATGCGCCCAGCGAGGTGGACCAGAAGCAGCTCGACGAACTGAACCTCCGCGTGCAGAAACACTCGCACACGATGGAGAACCCGCCCGAGCAGGCGTAAGGAGCTTCTGTCGCAAACAAGACGGGCTCCCCGACGCGACGCATCGGGGAGCCCGGTTCATTTCCGCGCGAAGGGCCTGCAGGTTCCCGCCTTCGACTGATCCATTGCAAAAGTCCGCGGTCCATGTCAGAATGGGGGCGTTCCGCCCGGGGGTGGGCGGGCATCGTGCGCGGAGTCGCCGCGAATCGGTAGGAAACCGTCAAAACCAATTCGAGGTCCATGAGGATCGATTTCGGCAAACTGTTTGGGCGGATCCTGCGGGTGGTGCACCTGAGCCCGCTGTCGCTGGATCAGAAGTGCCGGCTCATGTTCGGCTCGGCGGTTCTGCTGAGCCTGGCGCTGGCGCTGATGATTCCCTACGCCTGGCTGCGTCAGCTCACGCGCATGGTGCTGCTGGAGGCCCACGCAGGACGGGTGAAATTCGTCGAGCAGGAGATGCACTTTCGACTGGGCGCGCCGGGCGGGATGAGGCTGCCCGAGCTGAACGAGCGGGGCATGGCCAGGGACCCGAATACGCCGGACATCGTGTGGGTCCGCTTCCACAAGGAGCCCGACCGGGCGACGCCGCCTCCGCTGACGGAGGAGCAGAAGAGACTGCTGCAAGTCGCACGGGAGAATCCGAACCGGAACGAGGTGATGTCGCTGAATCGAAGCGACGGCTTCGTGCGAAGCACGTACGTCCGCGTGTTCCGTGCGACCGAGGGTTGCGTGAGCTGCCACAATCCGCAGGGGTCGGCGGCGCCGTTTTCGCTCAACGAGGACATCGGCGCCGTGATCCTCCAGACCCGAGCCATGAGCGGCGAGCTGCGGAGAATCGAGTTCATGAACAAGGTCTGGACCTTCATGGCCGCGGTCATCGGCGCCACCGGCGCCATGGTGGCCTTCTACTGGATCACGCAGCGGGTCATTCTCCGGCCGATCCGCCAGTTGCGTGCCTTGGCCAACAACGTCGCGGAGGGCAATCTGGACATCCGCAGCTCGATCGCCACCGGGGACGAGTACGAAAGGCTGGCGGAGGCCTTCGACCACATGCTTGACAATCTCCAGGCCGCCCAGGAGGAGCTGCGCAAGGCCAACCGCCAGCTCGACGGCAAGATCGCCGAGCTGTCCGAGCGGAACGTCGAGCTGTACAAGGCCAACAAACTCAAAAGTGAGTTCCTGGCGAACATGTCGCACGAGTTCCGCACGCCGCTCAACGCGATCCTCGGATTTGCGCAGGTCCTTCGCGAGAAGCCCGCTTTGCTCAAGAAGGAGAAAGGCCAGCGGTACGCCGAGAACATCATCACCAGCGGCAACCGGCTCCTGGCCATGATCAATGATCTGCTGGACCTGGCCAAGGCCCAGGCCGGCAAGATGGCGCTGCACATCGAGCAGGCGTCGGTGTCGCAGATTTGCGAGTCGATCGTCTCGTCGTTCTCCCTGCTGGCGGGAAAAAAGAAGATCCGCGTCGGCATGGAGGTGGGTCCGGAGGTGCCGCTGATCGTGACCGACGCCGGGAAGGTGCAGCAGGTCCTGTACAACTTCCTGAGCAATGCGGTGAAGTTCACGCCGGCCAAGGGCAGCATCGAGATCCGCGCGTACATGCTGGACGAGCGGATGGTGCGGATCGCAGTGCGGGACAGCGGCTGCGGAATCCCCGCGTCGGACCATGACAAGATCTTCGACAAGTTCCGCCAGGGAGTCGACGGCTCGCTGACCCGCGAACCGGGAACCGGGCTGGGCCTGTCCATCAGCAAGGAACTGGCGACCATGCTGGCCGGCTCGGTCGGGTTCGAGAGCGAGGTGGGCGTCGGCTCGACCTTCTGGCTGGACATCCCGATCGATGTGAGTCTGGAGAAGAAGGCCCCGGCGAAAGGGCCCGGCGTCACAGCAGGCTGAGAAGAAAGCGCGTAGTTCGAAGTGGGGGACGCCGCCCGACAGGGGGGACCTCGAAACACTTTCCAAGGAGAAGTTCATGCGACTTGAGTCCACGAGACCCGTGTTCAGCCGACGATCCGTCGTCTTCTGTGTTCTCGCTTTCTGCGGTCTTGCCGCGGCTTCGCAGCAGACGCATCCTTTCTCGGTCCGCGACATGCTGGCGATGGATCGGATCTCCGACGTGCAGATCTCGCCGGACGGGCGGCAGGTCGTCTTCGTCGTTCGCGAAACCGACCTGGACGCCAATCGCGGTCGGACGGACCTGTGGCTGGTTCCTGCCGCCGGCGGGGAGCCGCGCCGGTTGACGACCGCGCCGGAGGCCGATTCGAATCCGCGATGGTCGCCGGACGGTCGGACCGTGTGGTTCCTGTCGAGCCGGTCGGGGTCTTCGCAGGTGTGGAGGATCGCGGTTGACGGCGGTGAAGCCCGGCAAGCGACCGACGAACCTCTGGACGTGGGCAACCTGCTCGTTTCGCCCGACGGGACGCACATCGCCTACACGATGGAGGTTTTCCCCGACGCCGACGCGGCCCAGACGAAGAAGAGGCTCGACGAGCGCGAGCAGGCCAAATCCTCCGGTCGGATCTACGATCGCATCTTCGTGCGGCACTGGGACACGTGGAAGGACGGCCGGCGGTCGCACCTGTTCGTCCGACCCGCGGGGGGGGGACCTGCTGTGGACGTGATGCGAGGCATGGACGCCGACACGCCTTCGCTGCCCTACGGCGGGCCCGAGGAAATCGCCTTCACTCCCGACGGCAAAGGCATCGTCTTCACCGCCCGCGACGTCGGGCGCGAAGAGCCCTGGTCCACGGACTTCGATCTGTACTACGCGCCTCTGGACGCTTCGCAGAAGCCCCGATGCCTGACCGAGGACAACCCGGCCTGGGACACGCACCCGGTCTTCTCGCCCGACGGCAAGACGCTCGCCTATCTGGCGATGGCCCGACCGGGCTACGAATCGGATCAGTTGCGGATCATCCTGCAGGATTGGCCGACCGGCCGCAAGCGAACGCTCAGCGAGGGCTGGGATCGAAGCGCAGCATCCATCGCCTGGTCGCCCGACGGCTCGCAGATCCTGGCGGTCGCGGAAAACACAGGGCAGGATTCCCTCTTCGCCATCGACGTCAAGGACGGCAAGACACGCACGATCGTCAAGACCGGAACGGTCCATGAGTTCGATGTCGCGGGCGATCGGATCGTGTACTCGCTGAGCACGATCGCGCATCCGGCCGAACTTTTCGGGATCTCGCTGTCCGGATCGCAGCGACAAACGCAGCTTGCCGACGGCGGAAGCGCCAACCGGCTCACGAACATCAATGGAGAAAAGGTCGCGGCCGCCCGCATGGGCGAATACGAGCAATTCACCTTTCTCGGCTGGAACGATGAGACCGTTTTCGCCTATGTCGTCAAACCCGTGGACTTCAATCCGGCCAGGAAATACCCGGTGGCGTTTCTGATCCACGGCGGGCCGCAAGGCTCGTTCGGGAACATGTTCCACTATCGGTGGAATCCCCAGGCCTACGCCGGGGCGGGTTATGCCGCGGTGATGGTGGACTTTCATGGCTCGACCGGCTACGGCCAGGCGTTCACCGACTCCATTCGCGGCGACTGGGGCGGCAAGCCCCTTGTGGACCTCCAGAAGGGCCTTGCTGCCGCGCTGGAACGATATCCCTGGATGGACGGGGACCGCGTCGGCGCCCTGGGCGCTTCTTACGGGGGGTACATGGTCAACTGGATCGCGGGCCAGTGGCCCGACCGTTTCCGCTGTCTGGTCAACCACGACGGCAACCTCGACGAGCGGATGGCCTACTTCGACACCGAGGAGCTGTGGTTCCCCGAGTGGGACCATTTGGGCACGCCCTGGGAGAATCCCGACGGCTACGAGGAGCAGAACCCCGTCCGTTTCGTCGACCGGTGGAAGACGCCGATGCTGGTCATCCACGGGGAACAGGATTTCCGCATCCCGGTCACTCAGGGCCTGGCCACATTCAACGTCCTGCAGCGTCGGGGCATTCCGAGCAGACTATTGTACTTCCCCGACGAGAACCACTGGGTCCTCAAGCCGCAGAATTCGATCCTGTGGCATGAGACGGTCCTCGCCTGGCTGGAACAGTGGCTCAAGAAATCGTGAGCGGTGGGACGACTGTCCTATCCGTCCTATTGGTCCCGTTGTTCTTATGGGACGAATGGGGCCAGTGGGACGAATAGGATTGTAGACGCGGCCCCGTCCGCTCGGTACAATGCCCGACTGTTTTGCTGCGCCAGGCCGGTAGTTTCCTGCGCGTGGTGCGGCGGTCGAGAGAAATGGTCGGATCCGAGGCTTTCAGTGGCGGAAAGAACCACCAAGAGAATATCCAAGTCGGCGGCATCTGCCGCCGGGGAACAGGGTCCGTCTTCATCGGGTCCCGATTCCGGGGGCAAGTCCGCTCGCGGCAAGGGGGAAGGGCCCCTGGTGATGCGGAGCATGCCTGAGGACCTGGGGGCCGAGGCTGCGGTCCTGGGCTCCATGATGATCGATCCTCGCTGCATCGGGGACGTCATCGAGACGATCAACCGCAACGCGTTCTACCACAGCGAGCACCAGATGCTGTTCGACGCTGTCCTGGCGCTCTACGAGAAGAACCACGGCGAGGGCATCGACGGCCTGTTGGTCCGCAACGAGCTGGAGCGGCGCAACCAGTTGGACGCCGTCGGCGGGGCCGAGTACCTCCAGCGGGTCATCGAGACGGTCCCGTCCTCCGCGAGCGTGCAATACTATGCGGACATCGTCCGCGAGAAAATGCTCATGCGGGAGACGATCGCCGCGGCCACCGAGATCCTCAACGACGCCTACGACGAGAGTGGGGACGCTGCGGAGAAACTCGACGCCGCCGAGCGGCGGATCTTCGCGGTCACCGACAAACGGATCACCAGCGCCGCGGTCGCCCTCAAGGACCTGGTCACCAAGGCCTACGAGACGATCGAGAAACGCGAAGGGACCCACGTCACCGGTCTGGCGACCGGCTATTACGAGCTGGACGACATGACCTGCGGCCTGCAGAAGGGTGAGATGATCATCATCGCCGGTCGGCCCAGCATGGGCAAGACCGCTTTCGCCTTGAACCTCGTCGAGCACATCGGGATCATCGAGAAGATCCCGACCGCGATCTTCTCGCTGGAAATGGGCAAGCAGCAGTTGGCGGAGCGGTTCCTGTGCAGCTACAGCGGCGTGGACTCGCAGCTCGTCCGCAAGGGCATGCTGGGCACCGAGCACTACCAGAAGCTGGTGGAGGCCTGCGGCGTGATCTCCGAGGCGCCGATCTACATCGACGACACGTCGGCCCTCAGTCCGCTGGAGGTCCGGGCCAAAGCCCGGCGTCTCAAGAGCGCCTACGGCATCCGCTGCATCGTCGTGGACTACCTCCAGTTGATGAACGTCGGATCGAACCGGGTCGAGTCCCGCCAGCAGGAAATCTCCGTGATCTCGCGATACCTCAAGTCGCTGGCGCGCGAGATGGACGCGCCGGTCATCGTGCTGAGCCAGTTGAACCGCGCGGCCGAGGGGCGGGAGGATCACCGTCCTCGCATGAGCGACCTGAGGGAATCGGGCTCGATCGAGCAGGACGCGGACGTCGTCATGCTGCTCCACCGCGAGGATTACTATCACCGCGGAGAACCGGACTACGAAAACGACAACACCGCCGAGGTCATTATCGCCAAGCAGCGAAACGGGCCTACGGGCGCCGTGAAGCTCACGTTCCGAGAGAAGTGCACCCGGTTCGAGAACATGGCGCAGATCCAGCAGGAAGCGGTGCCCTTCTGAACGATGGATGATTGTTGATTGATGATGGATGATCGATATATGCAGGACGCAACTTCTCTTCTCCTGGTACTGTGTTTGATCGGGGCCGCCTGCACGCGCACAGCAGCCCAAGCGAGTGATCCCAATCAACAAGCTACAATCAACAATCGACAGTCCGGAGGGATCATCAAGTCCATCGAGTTCGAGGGCAACCAGAAATTCAAGGGCCACGTCCTGCGCGAGCGGCTGGGTTTCGAGCTGGGCGACCGTCTGGACCCGTTTCTGGCCGAGGGGGGCCGGATGACCATCGCCGAAGTCTACCGAAAGGTCGGCTACCCTTCCGTCAAAGTCGCCCTGGATCGGGACCGGCTCGCCGACGGACATCTGTTCTATCGGATCGAGGAAGGGCCCCGCGTCCAGATCGGCAGCATCGAGTTCGAGGGCAACGACGCGTTCGGGGACGGGACGCTCCGTCAGGTCATCAAGATCAAGGAGAAGAAGTGGCTGCTCTGGCCGTTCCATTTCACCGAAGAAGCGGTCGAGGCGGACGTCGACCGCCTTCGCGAATTCTACTACGGCCGGGGGCATCTTGACTACAAGATCGAGGCCAAGACCGAACTGTCCGACGACGGCGAGAAGATGGACGTGGTTTTCGTCATCGAGGAGGGGCCTGTCTATCACATCGCCCAGATCGTCTTCAACGGCAACACCCGGTTCACCGAGGAGCAGTTGCGCGAGAACCTCGATTCGCGAGAAGGCAAGGTCTATCTCAAGGCCGAAGCCGACCGCGGCGCCAGCAGGGTCGAGCAGCGATACCGCGAGATCGGGTATGTGGACGCGGAGGTGCGACAGAGTGTGAAGTTCACTCCCGAGGCGGGCGAGAGTCTGGTGATTCTCACGATCAACGTGAAAGAGGGCCGCCAGTTCCGCATCGGACGCATCGACATCACAGGCAATGAGACCACCAAGGACAAAGTGGTTCGACGGGTCCTGGACGAATACGATTTCACGCCGGGCGAACTCTACAACGCCAAGGTCGCGCCAAAAGAAGGCAACGGTCGGCTCGAAAAGTACTCGCAGCGGGCCGCCTCAGCCCAACAGGTGATGATTCGTCCGGTCGCCCCGGAGAGCGGGGACCCCAACACCAAGGACGTCCGCGTGGACCTCGAGGAGGGCATGACCGGCATCATCCGTCCCGGCGTCGGCTTCAGCAGCGACAACGGCGTGATGGCCCAGATCATCTACCAGCAGCAGAACTTCGACATTGCGGATCTGCCGGAGGATCTGGGGGAATGGTTCGCCCCCTGGCGGACCTTCCGCGGCGCCGGCCAGCGGTTCGGCCTGCGGCTCGAGCCCGGCACGCGCTACAGCCAGTATTCCGTCAGCTTCTCTGATCCGTACTGGCGGGACGAACCGATCACGTTCAACACGCTGGGCCAGAGCTGGAAGCGGTTCCGCGAAAGCTACGACGAGAAGCGTCTCAAGGGCGCGATCGGATTCGAGCAGCGCCTCAGCGAGCAGTGGCGAAGGAGCATCGGATTCCGCGCCGAGAACGTCGGGGTCAGCGATCTGGACTTCGACGCTCCACAGGAGATCCGCGACTTCTACGGCGACACCCAACTGTTCGGCGTTCGGTTCGGCGTCGGCTTCAGCGGTGTGGACGACGTCTACGACCCCAGCGAGGGGCGCAACATCAGCGTGTTCTACGAGCAGGTGACCGGGGACGACACCTTCGGGATACTCGAGGGCAGCTACACCCGCTATTTCACCCTGCACGAGGACGTGTTGGGCCGCAAGACCATTCTGGCGGGCAAGATCCTGGGCGGCACGATCCTGGGCGACGCGCCGCCGTTCGAGATGTTTTACGCCGGCGGCACGAGTCGCTATGGAATCCGCGGCTTCGAGTATCGCGGCGTGAGCACCCGCGGCCTGCAGACCAACGTGCCCAATCCCGTGCGGAAAGACCCGGTCGGAAGCGACTGGATCTTCCTGGCCGGGGCGGAGATCACGATCCCGCTGGTGGGCGAGAACTTCGGCCTGCTGCTGTTCAGCGACAGCGGCACGATCGACACCGGCAGCTACCGCCTGTCGATCGGCACCGGTCTGGAGATCAAGATCCCGCAGGTCTTCGGCAATACGCCGATCCGATTCGAGATCGCCACGCCGTTGCTCAAAGACGACGAAGACGAAAGGCAGGTCTTCAGCTTCTCCGGCGGCGGCATGTTCTAACGATGGGACAGGTCCTGTCCTTCAAAACTTGACCTTGGAATACAAAGAAAGGGCTCATATGAATGGCAAGATAGCAGCCGGTGGTACTCTGGTCTGTGTGTTGGCGTCTCTGGTCGTGCTGGAGCATGGACGGGCGGCCGCCCCGGCGGCGGGCCCGGCGCTTCGGGTCGGGGTCGTGAGCATGCGAGAGGTCTTCAAGGCCTCCAGCAAGCACAAGCAGTACAGCGCCCAGGCGATGCACCGACAGGTCCAGGCCCGAGCGCAACTGGACGATCTGAGAAAAGAGGTCGAAGGCGAAGAAGCCGAGCTCAAGACGCTCAAGCAGGGGACCGCCGACTACAGGCAGCAGATGCAGGTCCTGTTCGAGAAGCGGGCCAAAATGCAGAGCCAGCAGGAGTATCTCAAACAGCAGTCGGTCCTGGACGACAAGAAGTGGCTCGAAGACCTCTACCAGGCTTTTGCCCGGGCGACCCAGAGTCTCGCCAAGGAGAAGGGCCTGGACATGGTCCTGGAGAGGACCGAGCCTGAATTTCCCGTCCCCAGCGAAGAGCTGATGACCACGCTGTACATGCACAAAGTGTTGTACTCCGGCGGCTGTGTCGACCTGACCAGCGAGGTCGCGGCCCGCATGGACGCCGACGGGACCCTCAAGCCCTGACCCTGTTTCTGATTCGGGAACGAGGATGACTGTCACAATTCATGAATTGGCCGAACGGCTCGGGGCCGTTCTGGTCGGCGCGCCTGGGGGCGCGGAGATTCGGATCGCCGGGGTCCAGCCGATCGAGGCCGCCGGCGGGAACGATGTGACCTTCGTCACGGACGCCAGGCACCAGGCGTCGCTGGCGGAATCGCGTGCGGCCGCGGTGATTGTGGCCAAGCCCGTCGAAGGTCTGTCCATGCCGCAACTGCACGTTCGCAACGTCAACGAAGCCCTGATCGCGACGTTGAATCTCTTTGCGCCGAAGCTCAAGCCCGCTCCAACAGGGGTGGATTCATCGTCGCGGATCGGTTCGAACGTCCGACTGGGGGCCGGCGTGAGCGTCGGTCCCTTCGTCGTCCTGGAGGACGATGTGCAGATCGGCGACAACACGATCATTGCACCGGGCTGTCGGATCGGGCAGAATACGCGGATCGGGTCGGACTGCCGCCTCGACGCCAACGTCGTGGTGAACCATGGCTGTGTGCTGGGCAACCACGTGGTCATCCAGGCCAACAGCACGATCGGGTCCGTCGGGTTCGGCTATGCCTTTATCGACGGCGCCCACAGGCCTATTCCCCACAACGGGGGGGTGATTCTTGAGGACTTCGTCGAGATCGGGGCCAACAGTTGCGTTGACAGGGCGAAATTTGGCAATACGATAGTGGGCGCCGGCACGAAGATCGACAATCTCGTGCAGATCGCGCACAACGTCGTGATCGGCAAGTGCTGTCTGATCGCGTCGCAGGTGGGCGTCGCGGGCAGCACCCGTCTTGGCGACGGAGTGGTCCTGGCCGGGCAGGTCGGATTGGCCGACAACATCGAAATCGGCGCCGGCACCCAGGTCGGAGCCCAGGCCGGCGTGATGAGCAGCGTGGGGCCCGGAGAGAAGCTGGCCTGGACGCCTGCACTGGAGATCCGAGAGGCAGCGAGGGTGGTCGCCCACGTCCTGCGTCTGCCGAAACTCTCGCAAGAGCTCAAGCGCCTGACGGTGAAGGTAGATAAACTTGAAGCTGCAGAAAACGATAAAGGATGAGGTCAAGCTCGTCGGCAAGGGCCTTTTTGGCGGCCAGGATGCCACGGTGACCTTTCGCCCGGGTCCGGAAGACGCCGGGATCGTCTTCGTGCGCACCGACGTCGCCAACGCGGTGCGCATCCCGGCGATCGCTCCGAGCATCGCCGAACGGAGCCGACGCACCAGCATCAAGAAGGGCGACATCAGCATCGAGACGGTCGAGCACTGCCTGGCTGCGGTCCGCGCCCTGGAGATCGACAACCTGACGATCGAGGTCGAAGGACCCGAACTGCCGTCGCCCGATTGCAGCAGCGCCGAATACGTCAGGATCCTCAAGAGCGCCGGGGTCGTCGAGCAGAAGAACCCCCGCAAGGAGTTCATCATCCACAAAGCCGTCAGCGTCAGCGCCGCGGATGCGACGATCTACGCGCTGCCCGACACCGACGGCGACCTGAACATCACGTACGATCTCGATTACGGCGCCCATCCCGCCATCGGGCGGCAGGTCTTCAGCTACCGTGTGACGCCGGAGAGCTTCGAAACGGGGATGGCCCCCGCCAGGACGTTCCTTCTGGAGCCCGAGGCCCGGGAGTTCCAGGCCCGCGGGCTCGGCACCCATCTGGGGCCCTCCGAGATCCTCGTGATCGATTCGGATGGGCCGGTCAAGAACGCCTATCGGTTCCCCAACGAGTGTGTCCGGCACAAGATCGTGGACCTGATCGGGGATCTCATGCTGGTCGGACGGCCTGTGCTGGGCCGGATCGTGGCCTACAAGAGCGGCCACGCTCTGAATCAGCAGCTCGTCCGCAAGCTCTACGAGGCGGTCCAGCAGCAGGAGCGCGTGGACCGGTTCGGGACCGACGCGATCCTCGACATCCGGCGGATCCAGAAGATCCTGCCCCATCGCTACCCCTTCCTGCTCGTGGACAAGATCATCGAGGTCGAGGGCGACACCCGGATCAAGGGCGTCAAGAACGTGACCTTCAACGAGCAGTTCTTCCAGGGGCATTTCCCTGGGACGCCGGTCATGCCGGGCGTGCTGATCGTCGAGGCGATGGCCCAGGTCTCGGGCCTGTTGTTCGCCCAGCGGCTCGAACACACGGGTAAACTCGCCATGCTGTTGAGCATGGACAGCGTCAAATTGCGGAAACCCGTCGTTCCCGGCGATCAGCTCATCCTGATCGCCGAGACGGTGCGGCTGCGGCGCAGGACCGCCCACTGTAAGTGTCTGGCGATGGTCGGGGACGTTGTCGCCGCGGAGGCGGAGATCAAGTTCATTCTGGTTGACGATGAGAAGGTCTGATTCTTTGAAAGGCAGGAACCACTGACATGGCGATAATCCATCCCACGGCGGTCGTGGAAGAGAATGTGCGGCTGGCCGACGACGTGGTCGTCGGGCCCTATTGCGTGATCGGCAGCGGCGTGTCGATCGACGCCGGGACGGTGCTCGACGCCCGTGTGGTCGTCACGGGCAACACCACGATTGGCCGGCAGAACCACTTCTCCCCGAATTCCGCGATCGGCTGCAACCCCCAGATCCTGGGGTTGGGACCGGATGCCCAGACCGGCGCTCTCGTGATCGGCGACCGCAACGTCTTTCGCGAGAACGTCACCATTCACGTGAGCAAGCGCGCCGGGACCGCCACGCGGATCGGCAGCGACAACCTTCTGATGGTCGGTTCCCACATCGGGCACGACGCGATCCTCGAAGACAAGATCGTCCTGAGCAACCTGGTCCAGATCGGCGGGCACGTCCACATCGAGACCGGCGCCTGGATGAGCGGTTTGGCCGCCTCGCACCAGTTCGTCACGATCGGCAAGTGGTGCTACGTCGCGGGCCTGGCCGGGCTCACGCACGACATCGTGCCGTTCGTGATCGTCAGCGGGCACTATCCGCCCCGCGTTCGAGGCGTCAACAAGCGGGGAATGAACCGCGCGGGCCTGAACGAGGAGCAGCAGGAGCGGATCTTCGACGCCTACAAGAGACTGTATCGCCAGAGTGGCACGCTCCTGGCCAATGCGAAGGAGTTGGCCGAGCAGGACGGTCTCGACGACAACGTACGGGCCATGATCGACTCGATCTTCAAGAGCACCCAGCACCGGTTCGGACGGTATCGCGAGAGCATGCGGCACGAATAGAAAGAATGCCGGCCGCCGGATCGGCGGTCCCGATCAGGTCCTATGAGTCCCATAGGTCCCATTGGTCTTATTTCCCAGCACTGGATTCTCATGGAAGACAAGAAGATTCGCACAGCGGTCGTCGGCGCGGGCAAGATGGGCTCGATCCACGCGAAGGTCTACAGCCAGTTGCCCGACAGTCAACTCGTCGCGGTGGTGGACGCCGACAAGGCCAGAGCTTCGCAGCTCGCGGAGAAATACGGCTGCGCCGTATATACGGATTGCGCAGAGATCCTGGGCAAGGTCGACGCCGTCACGATCGCCACGCCCACGACGACGCACCTGGAGCTGGCCAAGCTGTTCCTGCGCAACCGCGTCCCGGTGCTCGTGGAGAAACCCCTGGCGTCGAGCGTGCGGGAGGGCCGCAAGATCGTGTCGTGGGCCCGACGTTACGACACCGTCGTGGCGGTGGGGCACTCCGAGCGGTGCAACCCGGTCGCCCAGGCCTTGAAGCGTCTGGACATCGAGCCCAAGTTCATCGAGGCCCAGCGGGTCAGCCCGTATCCGTTCCGGTCCACCGACGTCGGGGTTGTCCTGGACATCATGATCCATGACATCGACATCATTCTGTCCCTGGCCCGGAGCAAGATCAAGCGGGTGGACGCCGTCGGCGTCACGGTCATCCAGGGCGGCGAAGACATCTGCAACGCCCGCTTGGCCTTCGACAACGGCTGCATCGCCAACCTCACCGCCTCGCGTCTGGCCCTCAAGACCGAGCGGCGGGTCCGCGTCTTCAGCCGAGAGGCCTACGTGAGCATCGACTACCTCAAGAAGGGCGGCATCGTCATCAAGACCGACCCGAACAAGAACGTCGTCGACATGATCAAACAGTGGCGCGGACGCAGCGACTTCAACCCCGCTTCCGTCAACTGGCCCGATCTGCTGCACGTCGAGCAACTGGCGATCGACGACAAGGAGCCCATCCGTCTGGAGCAGGAGGCGTTCTTGCGGGCGGTCAAAGACCGGTCCTTCGCCCCCGAGGTCAGCGCCGAAGAGGGCCTGGCGGCCCTTCGATGCGCCCAGAAGATCCTCCGTGCGGTGAGGAAGCACAAGTGGGACTGACGGCCAGGATGATTGGCTATTGATGATGGATGATTGAAGACGCCCGCCGTCACGTCGCAGCCGCGGGCGGCTTGAGGTCCGCGTTTCGACGGGCCTGGCGCATCAGATCGTAAACCCAGTCCTCGAAGTAGAGCGGGTAGAGGTTCATTTTCTCGCTGGCCCAGTGGATTCCGCTGCGGGTGAGCAGGTCCTCATACTCACTCTCGCGGCCGGGCAGCGTCTCGGCGAGCCTCTTCTTGTACACGTGCCTGAGCAGGTTTCGTCGGGTCTTCCGCGTTTGGTCGTCCTTGTCCACCGCCCGGAAATACTGGCGGATCAGGGGCACCGTCATGTCGTCGCTCTTGAAGTACGGCGCCAGCCTCCTGGGGATCGTGTGCGGGATGAGGAATTCGTCGTCCATGCTCTGGAGCGGGGTCTCGTCGGGCTCGTAGTGCAGGAAGGGGTCGAAGAAAAACACCGCCGGGTGGAAGTCCACGCGGTGAGCCGAGAGGTGAGGAACGAACGGGTTGGCGAATTGGCCGTTCTGGAAGAGCGCCAGGGGACCGTCGCCGATGCAGATGCTGAAGCAGGACTTGTTGAAGTCCCGACGGTTGTAGCCCACGATGGCGTTGAAGATCTGTCGGAGCTTGGGCATGGTGAGCCGTCGCACGTCGAAGAGGATCAGCCGGGAGGAAACCGTTTCCTGGGCTGTCCGCTCGATTTCATCAACGCCTGCGCGGACCGTCGTCGCGCGGGGACAGATCAGCGTGCATCGTTTGAGCCGTTTGTCCGCGCGGATCCTCTCGCACACATCCTCGCCCAGCGACGGGTCCACGGTCAGAACGTGGATGCGATCTCTGCGCTGCTGATGGCTGAGGATGTCCTGTTTGGTGTCGGTGATCGTGTATTTGTCTTCGTACACCGTCCTTCGCCTTTTCTGCCGCGTAGACGAAATCGCTCGTCATTGTCTATACGCTCGCCGGGTGATTCTGTTCGCAGGGCGATCCGCCCTTTGGCCGCAGCCAAGACCCTCTTTGGGGGCCCCGTCGGTCGCGGCTACGACCGGTTCTCCTGGTCGATGGCTCGGAGTCGTTCCTTCCTGGCCTGGACTCGCAGTCGGGCATTCGCGTACCGTCGCTTCTCCTGGGGCGTCTCGGGCACCAGCGGCGGGGCGGGCACGGGCCTCTTGTTCGCGTCCAGCGCCACGAGCATCAGGTGCGCCGTCGTGGCGAGGGTCTGTTGGCCACTGTAGGGGTCCTCGCGAATGACCTGGACGCCGACCTCCATGGAGGACCGGCTCACATAATTGACCGCGGCTTTGAGGATCACGTGGTCGCCGATCCGGATCGGCTGGCGGAAGACCAGCGAGTCGATGCCGGCGGTCACCACCTCGCAGCCGCAATGCCGCTGGGCGGCCATCGCGGCGGTCATGTCGATCCACCCGACGATGGCCCCGCCGAAGGCGGTCCCCTGCGGATTGGCCTGCGTCGGCATCACCAGGTATCGCGTCTCGACGATGCTTTGACTGGGCGTTTTGCCTTCCGGTTTTTCCATAACGCCATAGTGTCCCGATCCCCAGGCTCAAGTCAACATGCTGCTCGAAATTCTGCGGAGATGGGATGCATTCGCCATTTTGCGGAGGGCGGGGCTTGATCGGGTCCGTTCCTTGAGCTAGTATGGCTCCGTGGCCCTTATGAACGCAATTGCACAACCATAGGAGGACAACCGCATGAAACGACGTGACTTCCTCAAGACGACCGCGACCGGAGCCGGGCTGCTCATCGTGCCCAGCAGTGTGCTCTCCGGCGCCAACGCCCCCAGCAACAAGCTGAACATGGCCTTGATCGGGACCTGGGGCCGGGGCGAAGCCCACTTCCGGGACCTGGAGGGCGAGAACGTGGTCGCCTTGTGCGACATCAACGAGGAGCACCTGGAGTTCGGCGCCAAGCGATTCCCGAAGGCCAAGAAGTACGTCGATTGGCGAAAGTGCCTCGACCAGAAGGACATCGACGCGGTCATCTGCTGTACCGCCGACCACACGCACGCGTTCATCGCCAACTGGTGCCTGAACCGCAACCAGCACTGCTACATGGAGAAACCCCTGGCCATCGGCGTGGAGGAAGCCCGCATCGTCCGCGCCAACTGGGCCAAGAAGAAGGGCAAGCTGGCCACGCAGGTCGGCATGCAGCGTCACGAGCACCCGAACTTCAACCGCATTCAGGAGCTGGTTCGCGACGGCGCGATCGGCGAACTGAAAGACGCCTACGCCTGGGGCAACCGTCAGATCCCCCGACCCGGGTACCTGCCCGCCCAGGGCGAGCCGCCCGCTCACCTGCACTATGATCTGTGGATCGGACCGTCGCCCTTCCATCCCTACAACCCCGGCTACTTCTCCGGCGGCCCCGGCGCCAACTGCCTCCAGTGGAATATGTACTGGGATTTCGGCACCGGTCAGATCGGCGACATGGGCAGCCACACGATGGACCTCGTCTGGAACGTCGTCGGCAACGGCCTGCCGACCACGATGGAAGCCTCCGGCGAGCCGTTCAACCCGGATGTGACGCCGGTTCGGATGGAAAGCCACGCCGTGCTCCCGGCCAACGACTGGCGCGGCGAAATCGGCGTCCACTGGTACCAGGGCGGCGCGATGCCCAGAACGCCGAGGGATTGGGTCGATCTGAACAAGATCGGTCACGGCGCGATGTTCAAGGGCACCAAGGGCTATCTGATCACCGACTTCACCTCCCGCCTGCTGATCCCCTTCGGCGACAACGCGGACATGAGCTATTACGATCGCCGGCCCAAGGAGAAAATGCTGCCCGACCTCGGGCACTTCCAGACGGATTGGATCAAGGCCTGCAAGGACCCCAGCCGCAAGACCGCGTGCGACTTCGAATACAGCGGCACGATGATCGAGACGATGATCCTGGGCCTGGTCGCCTATCGCGTGGGCAAGAAGCTCGAATACGACGGCGCGACCGGCCAGGTCAAGAACAGCCCGGAGGCCAACGAGCTGCTCCGGCGCAAATACCGCCAAGGCTGGACCCTCGACGGTTGATTCGACGCGACTCTGTCTTTCTCTGACGCATCCACAGCGGCGGGTCCCACGAGGGACCCGCCGCTTCTTTTGCGCTCATCCAGTTCTCGTGGATTTGCACGGTCGGGGCGCTCGCTGTGGGCGTACGCAAGAAGGGGGGAAATGCCATTTTGACAGTTGAAATGACGCAATCGCGTGCTCCAGACTGCGTTGATGAGCCCATTCCGTGCCCTTTTTCGGGCCTTCTCGTCTGGCACGCAGTTTGCATGTCTTTCAGACGAGAATACGGATTTGGAACTGAAGAGATTCAAAGTCGTGTTTTGGCAAGAAAGGAGAAGAAACTATGGCAATCGTACCTTGGACCCGAAGAAATCGAAACGAGTTGGGCACCCTCCGCGGGCAAATGGACGATCTGTTCAACAGCTTCTTCCGAGGGCTGGATACGCCGTTCTCGTTGCTCAGCGAGAGGACCTGGCCGGCGATCGACGTGGCGGAGAAAGACGATGCAGTTCTGGTCCGCGCCGAAGTCCCGGGCTGCAAGCCGGAAGACATCGAGATTTCGGTCTACGGCAACACGCTGACGCTCAGCGGAGAAAAGAAGGAATCCCATGAGGCCAACGGCGAAGGCTACTACCACATGGAGAGCGCCTGGGGTTCGTTCCGTCGGGAGATTTCGCTGCCTGGCGATGTCGATCAGGACAAGATCCAAGCGGTCGTCAAAGACGGCGTCCTGTCCGTCACCCTGCCCAAGGCCGAGAAGAGCAAAGCGGTGAAAGTCAAAGTGCAGGGATAGCGGACCCCTTCGGATCGATTGGAGAAGAAGCAGATCTGTAATCGAATCTCAGGTTGGATTGTGCCGTCCGGGCCCGTTCCGGGCGGCACCCTCGTTTACGCATTTCGCAGCCGGCCCAGGAACGTCTCCAGCAGGTCCACCGCCTGGTCACTCGCGATTGCTCTGGGATCGTGATGGAGCGTGATGGCCAGTCGGCCTGCATAGATGCCGGCCGCGAATGCGGCGTATGTGTAGGGGCGATTCGGCGCGACCGCGTCGATGCTCTCCAGCGTCACGTTGCCGGCGATCAGGCGGCCGGCCTGTCGCGGCAAGGGCGAATGCGCGAACATTTTGCCCAGATTCGTGAAGATGCAGGACATCGAGCACTGGCGCGCGCGGGTCCGTCGTTTCAGTCCGCCGGGGATGAGGTTGAGCAGCCAGGAGGAGAAAACGAAGGTCAATCCGAGTTGATGGGACAGAATGAGGCTCATCTCGTCGTGAATGCTGCGGAGCAAGGCCTCGGGTTTTTCGCAGTCTTGGTGTCGACGGTCCAGAAAGATCGAACTCGCCAGGCAGGCGGCTGAGAGCCTGCGGTCGGACGCAATCCGCAGGTTGATGGGAACCATCATCCGAAGCCAGCCATTGTCCCCGACGCCGTGACGAAATCGCCATTCGTCGAGAGACAGGAACAACTGCGTGGCCATCAGGTCATTGAGTCGGACTCCCAGTTGCGTCGCGGCCTTGCGAAGAGCCCCGGTCTGGGCGGTGCTGAGGGCCCGAGTCAACACCGCTGGGTATCCCGCCGGCGGGCCACCGGCGTGGCACGGCTCATGGGGCACGATCGGAACCGGAGATCGCGTCACGAACTGCCGGACGCCCAGCAGGCCCACCGCCTGCCTGGGCAGCATACGCACGAACTTTGCTGCCGTCAGGCCAAATCGGCCTCGGCGATTGAGCTTGTCCGGGTCGATCGGTCGCAATTGGGGTTCCTTCGATGTTGTTCCGATCGCCAGAGAATAGGCGATCAGCAACTCGTCGACAAAAGCGAATATTCCCGCGCCGTCGCAACAGGCGTGGTGCCACTGAACCACCAGGTCGCACTTTGAACCCTCTGTGACGATGCGGAAGCGAACCCCGATCTCGCGGAGAAGGTCCAGATGGGTCGCGTGAGGAAAGGGACCCCCGAGAGGGCCCGTCTCCCATTGCAGGACGGGCTGCGGGTCGTCCTCGACGACCCAGTCGACGTGAGTCCGCCCTCGCATTCGGGCCTTGGCGCGAAGGAGCGGATGCCGCTGGAGAACTCGGCCTACCGCGGTTTCGAACGCGCCGCGATCCAACTGTCCGTCGAATCTGAACCTCGCGAAACAGCTCCAGGGGTACGCCGGACGATCCTCCCAGAAGAGAAACTCCTCCAACGTGGTGAAGGGAAACGACGTGCTCATGGCCGGGCTTCCCCCCGGGAAGATTGCGAGCGGCGTTCGATGCCTTCCACGACCTGGTGCAGCGTCTCGATGCTGCTGTAGCGGAACCGAAAGCCCAGTTCGCGCTGGAGTCGCACCGGCGCGACGACCCAGGGCTCGCGGACGAAATAGAGCAGGCCGGGCGGCCATTCATGGATGGGCAGCCGGGTCTTCCAGGCCAGCCAGGCCGCTGTGTAGGCCAGCCAGAAGGGCAGTCTCCATGCGCGCCGGTTCGTCCGTCGGGCCAGTTCCGAGAGCGACACGTGGTCCGGCGGTCCGACATTGTAGGGGCCGCGTCCGTCGCGAACGAGGATCTCGTAGATGGCTGCGACCACGTCATCCTCGTGGACCAACTGCAACGGAGGATCGCGTCCGTCGAGAAGCCCGATGAAGGGCATGCCGAAGATGAAGCGAGTCAGGTAGTTGTCCATGTTCGGGCCGCCGATGATCGCCGGCCGCACGGTCGAAACCGCGATCCGCGGATTCTGTTCGGCGAACGCGGCCAGCAACTGTTCGATCTCGGTCTTGTCCGAAGCGTACTGCAGCTCAGGTTGCGCCCGAAGGGGCCGGCTCTCGTCCATCGGAACCGGGTTGTCGGGCCAGGCGCCGTAGGCGGTCGCGCTGGAGACCAGCAGCAATCGTCTCGGTTGAACCGCCGCCGCGATTCGCAGCACGTTCCTGGTTCCTTCGACGTTGATGTGTCTCATTCTGCGCGCGTCACGCATCGGCTGGAACACGAATGCGCCGTGGACGATCGTGTCCGGCGCGAAGGCGCGCACCGTCTGGCTGAGACCCTCGTCGAGGATATCCGCCAGGATGCACTCATCGGGCGCAGCCGATGCGGGTAGGCGGAGATCCAGTCCCAGGATGCGCGTGGTGGGGCTTTGACGGCGGACATGCTCGATGAACCTGCCGCCCAGATACCCCGAGCTTCCGGTGATTGCCAGCCGACGGATAGGACCCGTGTCTGCTGATTCCTGAGCCACGACACCCCACAAGACTCTGCACACCCTTGCCTTATTGACTTCGGTATGATACCAAGAGGCCTGTGGGATGGCAACGGCGCGGACCCGCTTCGAGGACCAAGACGACTCGCACGACCGGGAAGAGAGCTGTGGAACGACAATCAGATGGTATATCGGCAGACGGCGCGGCGCGGACGGAACGTCGTCGGGTCTTGATTACAGGTTGCTCCAGCGGTTTCGGATTGCTGACCGCTGTGGAGGCGGCTCGCTCGGGCTTCGAGGTCGTTGCGACCGTCCGCAATCCCGTCCGTGCCGACGCCCTGAGGCAAGCTCTCGATGCCGGCGGATGCGACGCGACGATCGACCCGCTGGACGTGACCGATCCCGAGAGCATTCGTCGGATCGCGGCCCGATACGGGCCCATCGACGTCCTCGTGAACAACGCCGGAATCCTGATCAACGGTTCGTTTGCCGATCTCTCCGAGCGGGAAGTGCGCGACATGTTCGAAACCAACTGTTTTGGGGCCATGGCTCTGACGCGCGCGGTTGTCGGCCCCATGATCCAGCGTCGGCGGGGACGAATCATCAACGTGGCGTCTCTGGCCGGCTCGGTCGGCTACCCCTATTGCAGCGCCTATGCCGCCAGCAAGGCCGCGCTGATCGCCTTCTCCCAGTCGATCCGGGTCGAGCTGGCTCCGTTCGGGATCGACGTCGTGTCCGTCGAGCCGGGTTTCCATAAGACCAAACTCGTCGGCGTCGCGGGCCGCATGGCGGAACGCTTCGACGATCCGAACAGCCCGTGGGCCGAGTACAATCGCAGTTACTTGCAGGCTCTCGATGGGGACGTGCTGCCCTGGGCGGGTTCGCCCGAGAAGGCGGCCGGTCGCATCGTCCGGCTGATGAGCGTGCGCCGTCCGAAGGCGCGATACCTCGTGGGTGCGGACGCCCGGCTGGCGATGCTGTGTCGATGGCTGGGCCTGGCCGGTCTGATGGAGCGGCTCTTCATCCATCGGATCGAGCGAGCCCGCCGGCTCAGATCGCCTGGCCCTTGACTCGCAGGATGCCCTGGATCAGATCACTGCGGCTGGCAATCGCAGCCAGCGTTCCGTGCTCCGTCAGCGGCACCACGCGAGCGTGGGAATCCATGAGCTGATCGCACAGATCGATCAGGCTGGCGCTCACGTCGAGAGAGACAACCTGCGTGTTCATGTAGTCTGCAACCGTCTGGCTGGCGCGGTCCACGGTCTCGTAGAGCAGGCGGAGCACGTCCCTTTCCGAGAGGATGCCCACGAGCTTCAGATCCGCGTCCACCACCGGCAGCGCGGTCAGGTTTCGATTGGCCATGAGGCGGATGGCGTCGTAGATGGGGGTGTCGGGCCTCGTCGTGATGACCATCTTCTTGGCTACGTCGTTTGCTTTGAACCTAAATCGCTCCGAAGTTTCCAGAGACTGTCGATCGTGATGGGAAAGGCGGACTAACCCTGGTTCGTCGCCTGGATGGGGGAAACAGAGGACTGTTTCTGGGCGAACCGCCTGCGCTCGACGCGCGGCGCCGTCTCGCAGACGATCAGAGTCGAACCTTTGAGCTTCGAATGATTCAGGTCCGCGATGGCTTGCCGGGCGGCCGCGCTGTCGGCCATCTCGATGAACCCGAATCCGAGGGTGCGCTCGCTGATCTCATCCCTCATCACGTTGATCGTCGTGACCCGTCCGTACTGCTCGAATTTGTCCAACAGGTCCTGTTCCGTGGTGTCCCGCGAGAAATTCCCAACAAAAACGACCATCGCATGCTCCTTGACTGTGACGTTAAGTATGGATCGGCAGCGCCGCTGCGTCAAGCCTGCATCGAGATGATTTTCTCGATTCGGCCGGCCAGGTCCTTGAGGTAGGCCTCGTTTCCGCCGGCCAGCTCGGTGGTCAGATACCCGCGATAGCCGATCTCGGCCAGGGCCTTGCGAACCTGCGGCCAGTTCACGTCCCCGTCCAGGAGGTTCGTCCACTCGGACCCCTTGCGGCGGAAGTCTTTCAGGTGGATGCGCGCGATCCGCTTGCCCACCGTCCGAAGCCAGTCCTGGGCGAAGCCGAACAGGATCATGTTGCCCACGTCGACGTAGGCCTTCAGCCAGGGGTCCTCAAACTCGTCCACGTAGCGGGTGAACTCCAGCGGGCTCAGGAGGAACTTGTTCCACACGTTCTCGACCGCGATGGTCACCTTCAGCTCGGCCGCCAAGGGCAGCAGGGTGCGGATGTTCTTCTGGGAGCGGGTGTAGGCCTCGCCGTAGCCGACCTCTTCCGTCACGACCGCCGGCACCAGCAGGACGACGTCGGCCCCGAGGTTCCTGGCGGATCGCATCGCAGCCTCCATGCCCGCCAGACCCTTGGCGACCACCTCGGACCGCGGGTCCGAGAGCGGGGCGCCCCAGCCGCCGAAGCTGACGGAATGGATGGGCGTGCCCGCCTGTCGGGCCAGGGTCCCGAGTTCGCGGGCCTTGGCGGCGTCCTCGACGACTCCCGTCACCTCAACGCCCTCGAACCCGCACTTCTTCGCCAGGGCGAACTTCTCCGCGTCCGACAGGTTCTTGGGCAGCATGTTGAACTGGCAGGCCTTGAGCAGGCCGGAGCCTGAGGGTTGCCCCAGACTCGGAAGCGGTCTCACCGACAAGCTCGCACCGGCCGCGATCACGGCGGCGGCTCTCAGAAAATCTCGACGCTCGGCACTCGTCTCATTCATACCCACGGCTCCTATCTGCTGAGGGCCCTCATTTCGTCGCTCGGTGGACAGGCAGGAGCGCCGAGCCCTGCGTCCCCGTGCGACACACTGCGCGCCATGCTCGCGGCTGGACTCGGTCCACCCTCATCCGGCCGGCAGCGTGGGATTCGATGTGGAGACATGGACGCCTGCGGCGGCTCGTTGCCTCCTCCTTTTCTTCTTCTGCGCCTTGCCGACGGCCAGACTGCCCAGAAGGACCGGCAGCTTGAGCAGAGGCACCACGACGTCGCGCGTGGTGACCAGTCCGATCCGACGGGCCTTTCCCGCGATCCGGAGCAACTGCCCAGGGGTGTAGAACGCGCGGCTGATTCGGCCGCGAATCCGTTTGAGTTCCTCGCGACCGTAGCGGTCGGAATAGACGTGGCCGCCGACGCGCTCGTAATGATAGCCCGGCGTGCTCTCGACCACTTCCTTCAATGGCGAGAACTTCTCGATACGCAGCTTCTGGAAGCTGATGGTGTCCAGTCCGACCTCCTGGGCGAACTTCGCGATATAGAGCATTTCCTCCTCGGTCTCGCCGATGTTGCCGTAGATGAAATAGCCGTGCAGGAGGAAATTGTACTGGGTCAGGACCGCCATCGAATCCCGGATCACCTGCTGCGTGATGCCCTTTTGCAGTTGGCTCAGGATGCGGTCGTGCGGCGACTCGACCCCCAGCAGGAAGATCTTGAAGCCCGCCCGCTGCGCTTTATCGAGGATTCTGGGATGCTTGGCGATATCGACGCGGGCCTGAACGACGAAGTCCTTCTTGATGCCGTTTTCGACGATCAAATCGCAGAGCTTTTCGCTGCGCTGGAGGTTCGTGAACAGGTTGTCGTCGCTGAAGAGCACGATGTCGGCGGTGATGCTCTTGAGCTCCTCGACCACCGATTCGATCGGCCGCTCCGTGTACTCGCGCTTCTGTCCGAGCGGGTTGAGACTGAAGGTGCAGAACTTGCACTTGAAGGGGCAGCCTCGCGTCGTGAGCACGGTGTCGAATGACTGGCGGCTCAGCCGGCAGCCCCCCTGCAACCAGTAGTACTCGTGCCGGCGCAGAGACCGGTCCGGATAGGCGATGTGCGCCAGGTCGGGAAGGACCTGATTCTCGTTGTGGACGATTTGGCCGTTGCGACGGAAGGAAAGCCCGCGGATGTCCTCGAACGGCACGCCTTTCACAATCTGTTTGATGATCTCCTCGCCCTCGCCGCGAACGACCATGTCGATGTTCGGACATCGCTCGAACAGTTTCTCGACCTCCAGGGTGGCCTCGTAGCCCCCGACGACGATCGGGACCTCGTCGGGCAGTTGGGCGACGAAGTCGCAAATCCTGTCGAACTGCGTATGCCAGCGGATGCTGACGCACACGAGATCGACGTCCCGCCGGATGAACGCGCTGAGCGTGGCCGGGTCCTGGTAGACCTTCTCATAGCGAAGGTCGAGCTGGGTCACCTTGCCGACCAGGTCTTTCATGCTGGCGACGATGTACTCCAGGCCGGTGGGCGGGAACAGACCCATGATCGCCGTCGTATGAGCGAAGTACGGGTTCAATGCGAGGACGTGCTTGTACTTGGTCATGACGAAAACTCCCGATAGAACCCTGTCAATCCGACATCTGCCGTGTAGCCATGCCCAACGGTACTGCGCGGCCTTTCAAGTACCAAGATAATCCCCGCCCTGTGAGATATCAAGCGTAAACGGCGGCAAAGCAGACCGGCCCGGTGGCCGTGTCTTGTGGCCGGTTCGGTTTCGTCGTCCTGGCGTGAGGTCTTCTCTTCCTTCTGCGGCCGATGGATCGCCGCTTGAACTCCCGTCCGCCAATCCCTACAATCCACTGCAGTAAGACAGACCGAAATCGGCTTGTGAGAGAGCAGATGCCTGGACATGATTCCCCAATGTGATCCCCACAGTTCCCTTGGGTTGTCCGGAAGGAGTGGAACGTGCTATGAACAGACGCGATGCTTGTGCCTTTGCCTGGTGTGCGTGCTTGTTGTTATCGGGATTCACAACCGCTCGTCCACATGAACACGACGCGGCTGGGGGCTACATCAGCAAGGAGTCCCCCGCTCCAACCATCGTTCTGGCCAAACCCGAAGCAAGCGATACGACTCTCAGGGTACCCTTTGAAATCCGCAATGATTCCGGGCGGGATGTGTGGATCTGCGACGACTTCACCGTATTCTTGCACGACTATGACGCCGAAGTCTACATGACCGCGGATCATAAGACGTTGCGGGTCCGCAGGCGTCTTGACGTGGATCCGTGCTCGTCGGTCTCCTCGCCGCCACACGGACGTTACGTGCGATTGCCCGATGGTCAGAGCCGGCGTGAGTTGCTGTTCTTATCATTGCCTGTGAAGTCCCGTTTTTTCTGGGCCCGTCCACGAGTTGAAGGCAGAGCGGATGCCGGGAGGCTGGTCCTGGAGATCGGATACTACGCCGGCGACATGCCCACCATGATTCGTGGCGTCATCAATGGACCCGCGCAGCGTCAGCCCATTCACGTCCACGGGCCGTACGTCGTGACGGGTCCGCCACCCCTTCTGAAGGACTGGTTTGTGAGCATGGTGCACTGGAACTGGTGGAATTGGCCGGGCATGCACATACGACACAGAGGCGAGGAGATCCTCATTCCCTGGACGGGCAGCGAGCGCGTCGGAGAACAAGTGTTGCGCGTCTCGCTCGATGGGTTGAAAATCCCTTATGAGGAGGGATACGAGAGGGCGACGGTGCCTCCGCTGGATTTGAGCGGATGCAAGCGATTGGAAATCCTGTACAGCCCGTCCGTGCTCGATTATTTCTTCCACTATCAAAATGAGCGAGGCCTGATGAACTCCGAGGAACTGGCTCATCTGCGGTCCCTGCGTCAAATTATCGTGGATGATCCAGCCCAGATCGCGGTTTTCTCTCGTGAGATCAGCCGACAGGATATCGCCGGAGCGATTGTCCCGCAACGCAGCTGTGTCCGTGTCATCTGTCATGGGGACCAAGGGCCGCTCACCTCGTTCACCCTGTACGACGACCGTGCCATCATCACCGAAGACGGGCGGTGTATCCGATGCTCCACGGGAATCCCGAGCTTGAAAAGCCTGACGCCCCAGATACGCCCGTTCCAGCTGCGCCTGGACTGTGCGAACAATCTGATGAACCTGTGGTCGCCGTTGCATCTGCTATATGGGGCACAGAAGGCGTACCTCGCGTCGAAATGGTGCGACGCTTTTGTGAATGACCGTCAAACCCGCGACATCCCGAAGGATCGTAAGGCGCGGTGTCTACAATGTCCTTCAGACCCGACAGGCCGATGCCACTATGCCATGAACCCCCACTGCAAGCGGAATTCGCCGGCGGACATGGTCCTGCTGTTTGAGACGAAGGACGGTTGGAACCAGCATGGTGGGCCGGAGTTGTTCAGCTTCGACAACCACAATCCTCGTGGCGGATTGGTTCTGCTCAATGATGGGACGACCCGGTTCATTCGTACGCAGGAGGAACTGAGGCAGCTTCGATGGAAATGAGGCACCTGCGGCCTTGGTGTCACCCCAGCACAGAGCCTCGCGGGCTCAGTTCTCTTTTGCATCATCCGCGGAGGGCTCTTACAATAACGCCGTGTGCTTTGGAATAGGAAAGGGCGTCTCGGGATTCCCATGATTACGTTCTATGACCTCCTGGCGATCATCTGCGCCGTGGCCGGCGCGCTGCTCGGCGTTGGCCTTGCGCGGGCGTACGGCTATCCGAGCGTTCTGGGCGGCGTCGCGGGAATCATTGTGGGCGGATGGCTTGGGCGGGTTCCCAAGCGGCTGACCGCGCGAAGGGCCCGCAGGCGCCTGGCCCGGTTCAGCGTGGAGGAACTGAGACGACAGCTCTATACGCCGGAATTCTCGTCGAATCGGTGGCCGCCGAACTACCTGCTGATGGAACTGCGAGCGCGAGGCGAGGATCTGAACAAGCATGTCGAACTGGTTCTGAGCCTGCTTGAAGCGGACGAGCCTTGGCGGCGGGCCTTCGGCTACGGGGCTCTGCTCAGCGCGTATCGCCATCTGGCGCCGGGTCTCAAGGGGTATCGGCCTTCGGCTCCCGTCGAGGATTGCCGCGAGAAGGTCGCGGCGCTGAGAAAGCAGGTTCGGCTCAGCCGGTCATCGAACGCCGGCCAGACGGGCGAAGGGGATTCGCATCGTGAGGAGTGAAACGTTTCACCAGAGGTTTTTATGAATCGACGCCAATTTCTCCAGACGACTCTGGCTGTAGCGACGGCCTCCTCGGTTCGCGGTGCTCGGAGCCGCCCGCCGCGAATCGTGCTTCGTTCGTCCTGGCAGACGGTCAACATCGGCGATATCGCCCACACGCCGGGCGTGCTGCGGTTGCTGGAGGAGCACCTGCCCGAAGCGGAGGTGCGTCTGTGGCCCAGCAGCGTCGCCGACGGGGTCGAAGAAATCCTGCGGCGACGATTTCCAAAGCTGGCCATCATCAAGGGCCCGCAGGACATCGAGTCGGCCTTGAAGGAATGCGATTTCCTGCTGCACGGTTCGGGGCCCTCGCTGGTGGGCGCCGACAGTGTGGCCCGGTGGCGCCAGGAGACGGGCAAGCCCTACGGCGTCTACGGCATCACGCTGCCGAACGCGGACGCCAAGACGCTCTCTTTGCTCAGCGGCGCTCGGTTCGTCTTCTTTCGCGATTCCGTGTCGCTGGCGCTGGCGAAGGACAGCGGCTGCACCGCGCCGGTAATGGAGTTCGGCCCGGACGGGGCGTTCGCCGTGGACGTGCGGAACGATGCCGCCGCGGAGGCGTTTCTCAAAGCCAATGGGCTGGAGGAGGGCCGATTCCTCTGCTGCATTCCGCGTCTTCGAAACACGCCATACTGGCGGATTCACAACAAGCCGATGACTGCTGCCGATGAGCGGAAACACCAGCGCAACGAAGCCATGAAGGAGCACGACCACGCGCCGCTGCGCGAAGCCATCGTCGCGGTGACGCGACAAACGCCGCTCAAGGTGCTGCTGTGTCCCGAGGACCAGAGCCAGATGGCCGTCGGCAAAGAGATGCTCTTGGACAGATTGCCCCAGGACGTGAAGGCCAGAGTCGTGTGGCGCGAGCGATACTGGCTCACCGACGAGGCGGTGAGCACCTATGTCCGCAGCGCGGGTCTGTTCGGCAACGAGATGCACTCGCCGATCATGTGCGTCGGGCATGGGGTGCCTGCGATTGTGTGCCGGTTCAAGGAGCAGACGAGCAAGGGGTTCATGTGGCGGGACATCGGCCTGGGCGACTGGCTCTTCGATCTGGACGATGAGGCCGACGTGAAAGGCGTCGTGCCGGCGGTGCTGGAACTGGCCATGGACCCGGCGGCGGCCAAAGCCAAGGCGGCCAAAGCCCGGGGTTTTGTGCGTCGTCGCCAGCGTGAAACGATGGCGCTCTGTGCGTCATTATGAAGTCCCATAAGTAGTATCCACGAGAAGGAACCACCCCGGATTGTCATACGTACACCTACGTATTTTGGGGTTTGGAGGCGGTTGAAAGCGCAGATATAGGAGCTGGGGCCACAGACTCTCGCCATTTGTGTCGAAGGACGAATGCAGAAGACGAAGTCTCCGACACGATACGTACGGATGATTGTACAGAGGGTCGATATGGTCTGGGCAAAACCGACAGAGCGAATACACCAGGTGGTCGAGAACTTCTGCGCGGCCAAGTCCGCCCGGGACGACGTGTTCCTGTACTACAAGATCGGACGCTGGCAGGACGCTTTTCCCGAGAAACCCTACTTCCTGTTGTCGCATTGCGCCCATGTCCTGTTCTCGCTGTGGCGAGTCGAGGAAGACGGCAATGAGGACCTGTATGGAGGGGCCCCCCGCCCGACGGCGTTCCTCGAGGGTTTGCCTTTCGGGAAGCTCCGCTATACGGATTGCCAGAGGCGCCTGCTTCACGCGGATTCGCTGGAGGATCACTGGAGAAATGAGACGCAGTGGTTCAAGTTCTGGTTCCAGGCGATGGAGCATCTCGATCCCTGCAAGACGACTCTCTACCAGGAATTCTGTCGGCAGGTCCTGGCCCATGTGGGGCAAAGCAGCGTCTTGCGAAGCAAGGCGCATCGCCGGAGCTGCAAGGCATTGAATCATTTCGTCAAATCGGACGCGGCCGCTCATGCGTTGCGGCGGACCATGTCCATGCTCGACGAGCTCATGTGGGGGATCGTGCGGTGTGTGGCCGGGCTCGATCCCCAGACGCATCTCTCGGATCAGATCACGTTGCTGATCGGTCTGCTGGGCGGCATTCGGGGAACCGTCGTCTATCAGACGCTCGTCAAAGGGCCGTTCATCCCGTCCAATGCCACACGATGGAAGGCGCCTTTCGCCATGACTCGATGGTTCCTGGCCCGCACGCAGGGGACCATGACCCTGGTTCCGAAGCGTGAAGGGGGAGGCATCATTTGCAGTTACAGCCCCGCCTCCGAGTCCGCGGGCCGGAGAAGGTCCTGGGTCCGCGAGGTCTCGTCGCTTGCGGGCAGCTATGAACAGGAGTTGTTCGCAACATGGTCGTATGAAACCGGCGAATACCGTGAAGATCCCGATCGGATCCAAGGCGACAAGGCCTGTTGGAGCTTGCAGCATGAAGAAGTCAGATACCTCGAGACCCTTGCGCAACTGATCGACACCCTGCTTGAGACTCTTGAACGCAGCCCCCAGTGTGGGTCCCTCATCCAGGAGGTAAGATCCATTTTGAGGAACGGCAGTTCGAAATGGCGGCCGCAGGATCTTCCGTGGACGTATGTCCGCCAGTTGGATCAGTTGCTCGACCGATTGAAGTGCGCTCGTCAGGAAATCGGGATGGTAGAGGACTGCAATCGGGCACAGGCCCGTGCGCTGGCTTTGATATCCATCCCCGAGGCGGAAGCCTGCGAAGCCGACCCCGCTGAACCCGCGAATTGCCAGGAAGTTGTGGAGGACGGCGGATCGAAAGACCAAAACCAACCGTCTGTGCGTGTGGAGCCGTCGGAGTGCTCGTCGGATCGCCTGCCCTGCGAGGCCAGTGAGCCGCAGCCCGCGCCGGTCGTTTGCGAACCTGACTCCATGACAGTCTCTTCCCTCGAGACGGATGCGAGGGTCGAAGAGAGCGCGGTGCAGGCAGACCACGAGGTCCAGGCCGAAGCGGCAGCCACGAACTCGTCGGACGGCGCCGAGGTGACCGCGACTCCGGAAGCGCTGCCGCTCTCTCCGCCGGTCGAGGATGTTACCGCGGATTCCCTGTTTGCAGAGATTTCAAGCTCGATCGCTGAGATCTTGAGCGTTTTCGACACGCCGGAGGGTCCCGCCGATGCGAATGAAGAGCCATCGGTTGTGGAGGAACCGCGCGAACAGCTTTCTGTGCTGAACTCAACCGGCGAGAATGATGGTGCTGATTTCAGCGTCTTGGCCCTGCCGGCCGTGCAATCTCAACCCGAGCCCGAAATCGCCTCTTTGCCGGAGAGCACCGCACAAATGGACGAACCAGTGGCTCCTGCCGCGCCTGATGCGCCTCGCGTGCGAAGGCCGCGTAAGATCAAGCGGGCACCCTGTAGCGCGGAGAAAGCCAGCGGCACCAACGATGCGGCGCCACAGGCGGTCGAGCCATCTGTCCTGACGACAACTCCCGCGCTCTCGGCGACCGCCGAGGAGATCGGGAACAGCCATTCTATTCTCGACGAGGTTTCGACGTCTGAACCGCAGGAACCGAGTTCAGAGACATCCCAAGTCCCAGTGCAGGAGTCGCCACGGGTGGGCAAACCATCACGGACCAAGTCCGGCTCCCGCAACTCACGAGCGATCGAACCGGCGTCGGATGTCTTTGTGACGACCGTGTGCGAGACGCGACCTCGGCCGACGAAGCGGACGCGCTCAACGAAGCCTGACGACACCCTCGGGAGCGTCGCGGGAACCGCCGCATCCCTTGAGATTCCTCAAGAGTCGTCGGGCAAAGAGCCCCAGCTTGGTGGTCCTGCTCCCGAGGCCGAACCTCGGGATACAGCGTGCATTCTCCCAAAGACGAGAAAGAGACCGCAGGCAGTGGTGCGGGCAACTCGGTCGAAACAGTCCGGGTTGAAAACCGCCGCGCCGCGAAAACCCCGTGCGGTCCGCTCGAAGGCCACCAAGACCGAGATCGCCGACAAGGTCCCGGCGAAACCCCGTCGAACCACAGGTCGGAAGATCGTTTCCGCCGGCGCCGAGCAGGCCGGGGTTGACGTTCTCACGA
>CALEZT010000064.1 GCA_937927975.1 uncultured Phycisphaerales bacterium | reverse complement strand
TCGCGGGTCGCCTTCAAAATTTCAGATTTTGCAGGTGCGCCGAAAGGACACGATAGAAGCTGTAGATTGACTCGTTACGAGGTTTACTTACAGCAGCCTCCCTCGAACCGGACGAGCATCTCTCGATGCATCCGGCTCTACGTGCCTCCAACGTGACGGTTGATGAGACCGTCCCCTTAGCCCGGCTGGTGAGGCCGGGTTTACCGGGTGTCGGAGTTCACATTGATGATGACAGTCCACATGTTTGCGTCCTGACATTGGTGAAACACTGTTTCACCGCCACAAGGATAGCGCGAATCCAGATCCTAGTCAGCCTTGGAGCCATTGCCGCTTACTTGCCCGTAACCGCCCTCAATTTTCCTCATTACTGCCCTCAGATGCCCTTCGACCGTCACGACCCATGTCAGATAATGGAGGTGACCTGATAGGAAGGGTGTTTTGGAGTACGATGGTTATGGACAGGCTCGATACAGCACAGGACGGGGCCAAGCTTCTCACGGAGCCCCTGCAGAATGGCGTGTCCGGTGGCTTTCCCCTCTTGCTCACGGAAGACGAGTTGGTTGCCCTCTTGCGAATCCCCGAAGTCAGCAAGACGGGCAACCACCATTATGTCATTCAGAACCTCATGAGGATGCACGACCTTCCCTGCATCCACATATCCAAGACGCCGCTGTATCCGTTTGAGGCTGTGCGGCAGTGGATACTTGAGAAGGTTCAGAAGGAGCGACGGTGATTTTTCGATCCACAACTCTGGTGGTCTGCCGTATCATGGAGGCGGACCGGTCTTACCAGCCGAGGCCAAACAGAAAGGAGGCAGAATGATATGCCCAAGAAGCTGGTAAGGCTCAGAACACGGCCGTCACGCGACGGCTCAGAATTTACTCTTATGCTCGACTACGTTGATGAGAATGGTCAGCGGCACCGGGTCTCGTTGGGGCACACGGATAGGCGTAAGGCCGAACTGCAGCGGGCTCAGAAGGAGCGAGAGCTTCGTATGGGTCTCATAGGACCACAATCTATGAAGCTCAGCGACTTCGCCACGGATAGTCTGACACGCACCGGCGATCAGATCCGCGCCAGCACCCGCCACGAGTACCACGCCGCGATGATCGATTTTGTCAGCGTAGTAGGCAACAAGGACTTTCAAACGGTCAAGATTGAGGACGCCGAGTTCTATCGTCAGAAGTGTCTCGACAAAGGCAACAGCCCGGCCACGGTAGCCAAGAAGTTGCGTCAGATCAAGTGCATCTTTCAGAGCGCCGTGAAACGCCGTCAGTTGGATGCGAACCCGTTGCAGTACGTGAAGATGCCCAAGTGTCCAAAGAACGAAATCCACGTCTACACGGAGGCCGAATGCGACCGCATTGTCAAGGCCGCCCAGGATTCCGTTCTCACGGCCAACGCCGAGACTTCGGTCAGGTGGGACCTGCTGATTGTTGCGGCCCTATGCACCGCCATGAGGCGGGGCGAGCTTCTGAACTGCCTTTGGAGCGACATCGACTTCGCAGAGCAGACGATCACCGTCTCGCCGAAGGACGACACGCCCGAGACTTGGCTCTGGCAGATCAAAGACACGGATCGCCGCACACTGCCGTTGACGGCAGAGGTGACGCAGATGCTGGCCGATCATCAGGATCGCCAGCCCGAAGGTTGCCCGTACGTCTTTGTGCCGCCCGCGCGGTACAGATTCATCCAGGACGAGCTACGGGCTAAGGGCAACTGGACCTACTCGGACTCTCGGCTGAAAGTGGTCAGCAACTTCGAGCGGGACTTCGGCCTGATCCTCAAGAAGGCGGCGATCAAGACCGGCGAGTTCCACGACTTGAGAAGGACGACCATCAGCGACTGGCTTGCCGAAGGCCTCAGCGAATTCGAGGTCATGAAGTTGGCCGGTCACGCGGACTTCAAGACGACGCACAGGTACTACCTGCGTCTGCGTGACGACTCGGTTGACCGGGCAAGGCAGGCCAGCAGCCGGGCCTTGAGCCGGAATTTGGCGCGCAGTTGGCGCGCGCCCCAGTTTTCGCCCACCCAACAAAAAGGGCTGGCAACCGTAAACGATTGTCAGCCTTGAACTTACAGCAGTGGGCAGGACTGGAGTTGAACCAGCGACACACGGATTTTCAGTCCGTTGCACAGATTTCACAAGCCCCGCAAGAGCAAGCACTTAGCGAATCGCCGGCAGGCACTGGGGCGCGCCATGGGGCGCGTTCCGTGCAGAAGCCACCTTCCGAAAAGCCCCCCGCCGATCCCCAACTGACCTCGCTGATCGCCGCCTGGCCCGACCTGCCGGCGGGCGTCCGTGCGGAGATCCTTCGCCTGGCCGGGACGGCGAAGGAACGGGAGTAGCCTATGGAAACGATCCTGGTCATGCGGGCGTGTCTGGGCGTCCTGGGTCTGGCGGTCATGCAGGCCCTCTGGCGGCGGCTGGACGGCAGGCCGGTTCGGAGACGAGCGAAGACGTAACTTCACGCCGGCCGGACCGTGCAGGTCAGAGGCGGCCAGCGCAACCTGGGGGGATTTGGGGACATGAGTCATGGCAACCGCACAAGACCGGAACAAGAAGAAGGCGCACAAGGAGATCGTGGCGATCAACGTGGAGAAGGTCGCCAAGACCATCGGTCACCTCACGCTGGCTTTCCAACGCCGAGTCCTCGCCGAGGCCCGGCGCCGCATCTCCGCGGCCGAAGCGAAAGCCGAGCAGATCGAGATCGACCGACAGTTCGGCGTGCTCTGCGGTCGGCGGCCCGGCCTGGTTGCAGGCGTGCGAACCACCAAGAGACGTTGACGGCATCGCCGAGGATCGAGCGGGCCGATCCACCGTACGGTTCGGCCCGCGTTCCTTCGCTCCCCAGATCGGAAGAGCGTCGTGTAGGGAAAGAGTGTAGATCTCGGTGGT
>CALEZT010000063.1 GCA_937927975.1 uncultured Phycisphaerales bacterium | reverse complement strand
ATTGGCTCCTACGGATGGTTATCGGCCAAAGACACTGTTTTGAGATAGTTTCTTACTCGCCTGGCGAAAGTCGATCGACGCCCCGCTCCCGAGCCAGCCCAATCCGGATTATGCCCCGGGAACAGAAAGCCAGGGCGGGAAGAGGGCAGGAGGAAGACGAAAAGCGCAAAAGGACAGCGAGAAAGGCGACGAATGATCACCGCCAACGAATCCAAACATGAACCCGCCTTTAGAGATGAGTGATTTGGTGCAATCCGGAAACCGAACAACACCACTCCAACACCTGATATGAGGATGACAATGATGAGAGTTGCGCTATTCCTTACAATTGCCATGACGTTGGTGGGCAAAGCGGAATCCGCGGATTCGCCTGCCAGACCCAACATCGTCCTCGTCATGGCCGACGATCAGGGCTGGGGCGACACCCGTTATAACGGTCATCCCGAACTCAAGACGCCCAACCTCGACCAGCTCGCGGCCAGCGGCCTGCGTTTCGATCGTTTCTACACCGCCCACTTCAACTGCTCACCCACACGCGCCAGCGTCATGACCGGACGCCATCCACACCGCATGGGCACCTTTGGCCCCGGCTCGCCCATTCGTGCGCAGGAGATCACGGTGGCGAAGGTCTTGCAGTCGGCGGGTTATGCGACGGGACACTTCGGCAAGTGGCACCTGAACGGCAAGAACGGCGACAGAAACACGAAAGAGATTCCGGGCCGCGCCATCCTCGCCAGCGACCCGCTGTCGCCCGGCAAAATGGGTTTCGACGAATGGGTCTCCGCCGACAATTTTTTCGACCTCGACCCGGTGCTCGGCCGCAACGGCGTGCCGGAGAAGTTTCACGGCGACAGCTCCGATGTCGTTACGGATGAAGCCCTGAGGTTCATCCGCAAACAGGCCGCGGCGCCCAAACCATTCCTCGCCGTCGTCTGGTTCGGTTCGCCGCACGTGCCGCACGAGGCGCTGCCCGCGGACAAGGCGCTCTACGCTGCGCTACCGGAAAAGGAACAGAACTACTACGGCGAGATCACGGCCATCGATCGTAGCGTCGGCCGGCTGCGGGCGGCGCTGCGCGACCTGAAGATCGCGGACAACACGCTCCTTTGGTATTGCAGCGACAACGGCGGCGCCGCGGGGCCGAAGTCCACCGGTAACCTGCGCGGATCAAAAGGCACGCTCTGGGAGGGCGGTTTGCGCGTGCCCGGCATCGTCGAATGGCCCGCGCGCATTCCCAAGCCCTTCGTCAGCGAGACGCCCTGTTCCACGTCCGACATCTACCCGACCCTCCTCGAAGCCACGGGCGCCGGGGCGATGAACCAGATTCAGCCGCTTGACGGCATCAGCCTGCTCCCGCTGTTCGACCGCAAGACGGAAGCGCGCACCAAGCCAATCTCTTTTTGGAGTAATGCTCGCAGCCCACAGACCCATGCTGCGCTGCTGGACTGGCCGTACAAGTTGCACACGAACCCCGGAACCGCCCGTGGCCGGAAAGGTGAGAAAGACGACGGGGCGCTCCCGCCGGTTCTGCTCTTCGATGTATCCAAAGACCCGAAAGAAACCATCGACCTCGCCGCGCAACAGCCCGAGCGGGTGGCGAAGATGACCGCCGCGCTCAGTGCGTGGAAGGCCTCCGTCGAGAAAAGCCTTGCCGGCGCCGACTATACCGGCAACGATGCCGCTGCGCCGCCGGCCACACCACGCAACAGGAAGAACACTGCCAGGTAGAACTGAACGGAGGAATAGTCTCGATGAAATACGTGTTGACAATCTTGTTGATGGCTGCATCCGTTGTCTGCACCGCGGCGTATGCGGAGGCGGCACCCCCGAACATCATCTTCATCCTCGCCGACGATATTGGCTATGGTGACTTCGGTTGCTATGGCGCGACGAAAGTGCATACACCCAACGTCGATAAACTGGCTTCTCAAGGCCTGCGATTTACCGATGCGCATTCGCCTTCGGCAGTTTGCACGCCAACGCGGTATGCCTTTATGACGGGCGAATACGCGTTTCGCAAGACAGGGACGGGGATTCTCAGCGGCATCGCCGCGCTCATCATCGAGCCGGGACGCACCACCGTCCCGTCGATGCTCAAGCAAGCCGGCTATACCACCGGCGTTGTCGGCAAGTGGCATCTTGGGCTTGGCGCAGAAGGCCCGACCGACTACAATGGCGAGATCAACCCCGGCCCGCTCGAAGTCGGCTTCGATTATGCCTGGATCATCCCAGCCACTGGCGACCGCACTCCATGCGTTTGGGTGGAAAACCACCGCGTCGTGAATCTCGATCCCAAGGACCCGATCCGGCTCGATTACACAGTCAAGCGGGGCGAACCGGACTCCTTCCTCAACGGCATTCCGCGCATCGGGCAGCAGATCGGCGGCAAGTCGGCTCTCTGGAAAGACGACGAGATTTGCGACGTGCTGGTGAAGAAGTCGGTCGCCTTCCTCGATAAGAACAAGGACAAGCCGTTCTTTCTCTATCTGGCCACGCACGACATTCATGTGCCGCGCGTTCCAAACGCGCGATTCCAAGGGAAAAGCCAATCCGGCGTGCGCGGCGACACCATTCATTCGTTTGATTGGACGGTCGGCCAGGTGATCGACGCGCTCGACCGGCTCAAGCTTGCCGACAACACGCTGGTCATCGTCACCAGCGACAATGGCGGTGTGTTCGACAACAATGGCCCGGACAAGGTGCATGGTATCGGCGATCCGGATGCGACCAACGGCCATCGTTGCAATGGTCCATTGCGTGGATTCAAGGGCAGCGCCTACGAGGGTGGCACGCGGGTGCCTTTCATCATCCGCTGGCCGGGCCACACGCCACCGGGCAGCGAGTCAGACGAACTGATTGCGCATCTCGACATGCTGGCCAGTTTCGCCGCGCTGACTGGACAGAAGCTGCCTGCCGACGCCGGTCTGGACAGCTTCAACGTCTTGCCGGCGCTTCTGGGCGAAAAGCGTGACAAGCCACGCCGTGAGTGTCTCGTCGAGCACGGACATTCTCTGGCTCTGCGTCAAGGTCCGTGGAAGTTCATCCCCGGGCCGGAAGAACGCGGCAAGAAGAAGAGTCAGAAGAGAAATGAGGGTCCGCAGCTTTTTAACCTTTCGAACGATATCGGTGAAAGCAAGAACCTCGCGGCGGAACAGCCCGAGCGAGTAAGGGCGATGTCCGAAACGCTCAAGCGTATCGTCGATCAACGTCGAAGCCGCCCGTGAATACTTGAGACGCCTTGCGACTGCATGAGCATCTGCCGTTTCGCATTGTCGCCTATTGTAGAAGAGCCACCTCGGGAAGATCTTCGTCGGCGGCAAGTACATCTATGGCAGAGTAGACTGGTCGGATGCTGCGACCTACGTCGCGTTTCTCGGGACGTTCGGTGCCACCCTCGACGACTTCGGAGATGATGGCATGGGGTCGATCGCGATTGAGCAGAGAAACGAGGATACCTTCAAGGCCAATGCCAAGAAGCTCCGCGATGAACTCTTCCGGCGGTCCAACGCCGCCGCGAATCCACCTGCTTGCAGCACGACCGAGTGAATTCCTTGTCTGGGAGCAATTACGGTAACGGGCCGGCGGGAGGCAGGCCAGTATCCTCCTCCAACGACTATGCGAGGTTAGGGGACTTCCAGTGTTGTGCATTGGCAGGAGCCGCCAGCCATGAACGTTGCTATGTCCCAAGGTCCGCTCATCTCTTCTGCTTGAATAGCCGGTTATGGTCGTATGTTGGCGCGGTATCGATCACGATACGCCGGTAGTCGGTCAACGGGCCGATGGGGTTCCTGTCGCGCGCTTCCAGAACGATGTGAATCTGTCGGCCGGCTGCCCCGGTTGGGATCGAAACCGTAGTCTTCGCCTGTGAGGACATTGGGATATGGACCTCACCAGGGTAGGTGCCGGCCTCGGTATACTGCCACCACGCTATGTCCAGAGGATCCCCGTCCGGATCGCGGGAGGCGGAGGCATCCAGTTCGACGGTGTCGCCGGGAGAGACGCGGAGGTGGATAATGTTGTCGTTCGTATCGCCGCCGAACGCGGCGACCGGATGATGATTGGCCTGTTCGTAGGGTTGCACGCACCAATCCATGCGGCATTTGAGGTCGTTGTACATGGCCGGTCGCCAGCGCCAGACCGGGACGTAGTCGCCGCTGATGGTTTCGCCGGTAGCGGGGCTGGTCCAGGTGTCACTGACCTCCCGATATGTATAGAACGGGGCGACCTTCTCTTCATCGGCGCGAATATCCCCGTGACGTGACCAGAAGCAGGCGACCTTGTGCGCGGTAAAGCGTCCGCCCCAGCCGCCCCAGGAGGGGTGGTCGATGTCGAACAGACCCCGGTTGACCAGACCAATCCAAGGGATGGTGCCGCCGCCTTCCATGAAGCCAAGTCGCCCGGTTACAGGATTGCCGAAACGTCGCTCGGGGTAGACGTCCCCCAAGGCTCCGTGGCCCGTCAGAACGTGCTCCTTGAGCCAATCGTTCTGACCGACCGCGCTGTACTCGTACGGCTGCCAGAAGTGTGGCCCCAGGTTGCCAAATACGTCGCCGTCCACTCCACCCGGACCGCCGTAGGCGTAGGTCTGGTAGTTGCTCCGAATCCAGTGAATGCGGGGAAACTCGCTGCAGATCCAGGCGCCCGCATTGTCCTGGGCGCCGTTCTCAAACACGCGCAGTCTTGCCACGAAGGCATCGACCTGAGCCGGATTGTGCGTTGCCCGGTAGTCAACAAGGGCTTGGGCCAGGGTATTGGAACCGGCATTGGCCACCAGCCAGACCGGTCGGGGATCGTCCCGGGACACGGCCTCAATGATGAGCTTTGAGCCGGGACTGGAGTTGCCCACATTGACGTCGGCGATGCCGTAACCCCTCTGGCCCGTCGCCACGACGCTCTGCAGATAGTCGGGATCAGGCCAGCCCGATGCGTGCTTCTTAAGATTGCCCACCACCTGAGCATAGGCGTCGATCAGCTTGACGAATAGCTCGGGATGGGTGACCTGTCGATAAGGATTCGCATGCTCGGGGCGCAGGTACTTGCCGGTTACGGCAATAAGTCCCTCCACCTCGAACATGTTGGAGCACATGAGCATGTGGGCCATCTGCTGTTCCTCGTCCGGCTCATTGCCCATATCGGCCATGACAATCAATCTCGGTTTCCCTTCCTGCGCGGGGACCTGGCCCCAGGCACGCGGCACGAAAAGAACCAGGATAGTCATCAGTGCCTCGACGAATCTGCCAGCGGTCATAGGGGTCTCCTGCATTGGCCCAGATGGCGCATCGTATCCTCTTTTCTTCGCCCGCACATGTGCACATGGCTGCATGCATCTGACGGGTCGCGTGCCGCTCGCATGGTAATACAGCAGCGTCCTTGATGCAAGTGCTCGCGTCGCCCTTACCGGCTCACAGAACCCTCTGGAGGAAGTGTTGCTCTTCGCATGCAAGAGCGGTATCCTGGGAGCCGGTGGATTCCGAGGCGCCTCGCGTTTTGTCGACGTTCTGGACTCCACCGACCAAAACCAGGGTCCCGAAAGGATATCGCCATGGATCATCGAGAAGATGCCGCCATCGCCATGAATCGACGGGTCTTTATAGGCGCTGGGGTGGTGGCCACGTTGGGCGCGGTGGGCCGTTCCGCCCAAGCGCAATCACAGGGATCGGGCCATCCCGGCCGGGATGCCCAGGGACGTCCTTTGCCGTACAATCCTCGCACGTTTCACGCGATGCCGACGCGCAACCTGGGACACACGGGCCACCGGGTCGGGATCTTCAGCCTGGGGGCCCAGGCCATGGTCGAGTCGGGCGATACGGATTTGGCGGTGTCCATCGTCGAGAAGGCCATCGATTTGGGTGTCAACTACATCGATACCGCCCCTGTGTATGGCAATACCAAGAGCGAAACCCACGTGGGCATGGTCATGAAGCGACGACGTCCCGAGGTCTACCTGGCGAGCAAGACGCACCTGAGGACGTACGATGACTCCATGCGCCTGCTGGAGGAGAGCCTCGGACGCCTGCAGACCGACCATCTCGATTGCTGGCAGTTGCACAACGTCCAACGGATGGAGGAACTCGACCGGATCTTCGGCAAAGACGGCGCCATCAAGGCCCTGGAGAAAGCCCGTGATCAGGGCGTGGTCCGCTTCCTGGGCATCACGGGGCATTACGATCCGCAGGTGCTGATCGAGGGGATCAATCGCTACGATTTCGATACGCTCCTGATGGCCTTCAACGCCGCGGACAGACACCAGCACAGCTTCATCGAACAACTGCTGCCTGTGGCTTTGGAGAAGAACCTGGGCATCATCGGGATGAAGGTCGCCACGCGCGGTCGGATGCTCTCGACCTGGACACCGCCGCCCCTGGATCAGCAGCCGCAGCGTATGGCCACGAATAGGCCAGGCGTGCTCACCATGCGGGAATCGTTGTTCTACAACTTCTCCATGCCGGTCGCGACGAATATCGTGGGATGTGACGATCCACAGCAGGTAGAGGAGAACGTCCGGTCTGCCGCCGAGTTTCTCCCGTACAACGATGTCGTACTGGACGGCCTGGAGGCACGCTGCAAATCCATCGTCAATCAGGGTCTGTACTTCCGCAAGGGGATCATTGACCGTCCGACAGCGGGAGCGACGTTGCCAAAGAGATAGAGCGCGTGTTGGTTTGTCGAAGACCCACTTGGTTTGATGTTTCCGCGCGACAATATGCGCCTGCCAAGTGGCCCTTGGACCACCGTCGGGGCGGGGTCAAACGTAGACTCGCTCTGAAGAGAGAGCATGTGCGCCGGGTGGCGCAAGGAGATTCAACCAGGCACACATTCGGTACGTGTGAACCGGATCGCAGATACAGGCCGCCGCCGGATTGGCCCGTATCGACTGCCGTCCAAGATCAGCGAAGAGAGCGGAAGTAGACAAAATGATAGGGAGTATCTGAACCATACCTCATAAGGATACAAGATGATGAACACCAGCCGACGGAATTTCCTGAAAGGTGCGCCCCTGGCTGCTGGAGCTTTGGCTTTTCCCGCCGCTGTTCACGCGCAGGGGCACCGCACACCAAAGACCGACTATGCGATCCTGGACAGAGTACTTGAACAACCTGTCCTGAAACAGGAGCTGTTTTCTGCTCCCGTGATCATTGAGTCCGTGGAGTTGTTGAGAAATCGAGACAACTTCATCTGTCGCGTGCACTCCAAGGATGGTGCGGAGGGCATATCCGTCGGGCATCCGTTCATCTCAAAGCAGAGCTATCCTGTATTCGCAGACAGGCTGATTCCATTCTTCACGGGCAAGGATGCACGCGATCTCGACCGACTGATCTACCAGATAGCTGAAGAGAGCGTCAAGGTCCAGGGGGTGCCGTTCTGCGTCCAAATCGCCACACTGGAATTTGCCATTCTCGATATGTTGGGCAATATCGCCGACAAGCCGGCGGGGCTCGTGCTGGGAGACCTGCTGAATCCGAGAGTCTCCATCTATCTGGGCAACCATCTCGGAGACTTTCGCAACAAGGAACCGGAGATGTCTCTGGCGTTGATGGCACAGGATGTGGAGAAGACCCAGGCCAAGGCAATCAAACTTCGGGCGGGACGCGGCGACAATCTGGCCTCCGATATCGACAATGCTCCGGGACGCACGGAAAAGCTCATTCGTATGGCACGGGAGAAGTTCGGCGATGATATGGTGCTGATGATTGATGGCAACGGCTCGTATTCCGTGAAGGAAGCCATCCGGATTGGCAAGATCCTCGAAGAGTACGACTACTACTTCTACGAGGAGCCGCTGCCTTGGGACTGGTACGAGGAGCAGAAGATCGTGGAGCAGGCACTTCGGATTCCGATGGCCGGCGGCGAAGAGGAATTCGGCATGCACGCGTTCCGTTATCTGATCGGAAACGAGGTCTTTCAAATAGTCCAGCCCGACCTGTTCTATTTCGGCGGCATGATCCGAACCATGAAGGTGGCGCGCATGGCCGCCGCCGCCGGACTGCAGATTACGCCCCATATATCTGGGGGCGGTCTGGGCTATGCCTACATGCTGCAGATGGTATCCGTATGCCCGGCTGCGGCTGAATACCATGAGTTCAAAATGTTCGATCACAGAGACGCCAATGGAACCGTCATCCCGGTGGAAAACAAGGCGGAGAGATTCGAGAGTATCGATGGAATCATCAAGGTTCCATCCGGCTCGGGTCTCGGAGTCAGAATCGACCCTGATTACATAAGGACACACGCCCTCTTCACCGGATGAACCGCCGCCCGGAGACGATGTGCCTACGCCCGCAAGGTGCAATTATCGTCGCGGCGCAAGTGCAGGCGGGCTCAGTTTCTATAAGTGATTCGAACGAGAGTGTTCCCGGTCCCAGGGAGGTGTCCTACTGGGGAAACAGAGCCGCAGATGCATGCTCATCCAGAGTCACCGAAAAACGGGGACTTCGTGCTTGCATTTTGCTGGCACTGTAGCAAAATGTCGTAGGGTGCATAAAATCATCGGAGCATAACTCGAACGATTCCAGGCTGTTAGCTTTGAAATGGGCGCGAAAGATAAGGGGTGAAAGCAGGGGGGCGGGGGGCGTCCATCAGTGAAAGGGACTCAAGTTGGACGTCTCTGACGCAGCGTGTACGCCTCGGCGCGCACTGCCTCCGTAAACACGATCCGGAAGGAGGAGCGTCACGCCGCTTTGCGATGGTAAAATACCAGCAGTCCGCCCAGACGTTCGATGCAGATGATCTCGCCCTGGTTCCCTTCGTGTTGTGGCTCGATGATCTTGTTGATGCCCTGGTGAATCCTCTCATGATGATAGTACCGGATCCGTCGTAGGGCAGTTCGGGGTGATGAACGATTCGTCGAAGCCGCGCTTGTTGGGACCATCGACCAGCGGCGTGCTCTTTTCGTAGTCGATCAGCAGCGAGTTCTGTGTCCTTTCGGCAGGGCTGCATGAAATAGTCCGTGCGGATCAGTATCTTCG